>DASTCU010000260.1:0-42062 GCA_035710825.1 Candidatus Sulfotelmatobacter sp. | reverse complement strand
TGGTAGCGCTACCGGGAATCGAACCCGGGTTTGAAGATTGAGAATCTTCCGTCCTAACCCCTAGACGATAGCGCCCCGGAGGCGAGCTTAGATTATAACAAAGCCTTTCTTTCCCTTTCCGCGTGCCTCGACGCGCTCAAGCCGAATGGAGTCTCTACTTCCCGTTTTGAATTTTCAAACCTCCGCATCTAATATTTTTGTGCAACCCGCTCCCTTCCACAGCACAACAAGCGCTATAGTAGGAACATAGAACCCACATCATCAGTAGCAAAGTTTTTGTTGGGGGCGACCTCGATGTTGTTCCTTCATCAATCAATCCAATCATTCCTAGATTTAGGAGTTTGCAAAGGAGTACCCACTATGGCTAGACCCAGAGTTCCCAAAAAAACCAATGGCGAGGCGGGAGTGCAGCCCGCTCAGCCCGCTTCCGCTACGTTCACCGCTGCGGAAACAACTACCGCTTCCAGCCCAGAACCTAGTAACACATCATCGAGGAAGCCGTCGATCGTCAAAAGTGACGCGCGCGCCAACCTCGTGCCTATCAATCTCGAAGACGAAGTCCGCCGCCTCGCCTACCTGCTGTCCGAGCGTCGCGGATTCGAGCCCGGCCACGAAACCGAAGACTGGCTGACCGCCGAACGCGAGGTACGCCAGCGCTACCACCAGCAGAGCGCCTAGCGCTCAATTCCGCCTGGCGGCCGAGCCCCGGCCGCCGCCTCCCGGCGGAAACGTTTACGCCAATCTCGTCGAATTTCTTGTACACAAAAGCACAATCAGATTTCTTCGTGTACCTTCGTGACCCTGGTCGTTCATGCTCTTGCGGTTGCCCTACTCCTCACTTTCTGAAAAAATACCTTAGGGTTCTCCCAAATGGCGCTGATCGGTAGTTTTGCCTTGCTCCTCGCTTTGGCGTTGAGCATTTATTCCTTTGGAATCGGCCTGTTCGCCCTCGTGCGTAAGAACGATCCCGATTGGGATCGTCTTGGCGAAACCGCGCGCCGCGCCGGCGTCGTCATCTTCGGCGCAGTTTTCCTCGCCGCCCTCGCCCTCGTCATCTCTGCTTTCCGCGACGATTTCACCATCGCCTACATTTTTCATCACAGTAACCGCGATCTTCCCGGTCCTTACAAGTTCGCCACGCTCTGGTCCGGACAGGAAGGTTCGATCCTGTTCTGGTGCCTGCTTCTCTCCGGATACGGCTTCGTCCTCCGCCTCCGTTACAAAACCGACCCGCGCCTCTTCGCTTATGCGTCGGTCGTACTGGCAGCGGTTCAGATCTTCTTCCTGGCGTTGGTGAATTTCGCCGCGAATCCTTTCGGTCTCCTGGAAGGCCCGCTTCGTCCCGACGGCAGCGGACTCAACCCGCTCCTGCAATATCCCGAGATGGTCATCCACCCGCCCATGCTCTATATGGGCTACGTCGGATTCACCATCCCCTTCGCCTTCGCTCTCGGCGCGCTGATCATGAAGTATCCCGGCGAGAAGTGGATCCACATCACGCGCCGCTGGACCATGGTCACCTGGGGATTCCTCACCTGCGGAATCTTCCTCGGCGCTCATTGGGCCTATGCGGTACTGGGATGGGGCGGCTACTGGGGATGGGATCCTGTCGAAAATGCCTCGCTGATGCCGTGGCTTGTCGGCACCGCCTTCCTGCACTCAGTCATGATGCAGGAAAAACGTGGCATGTTGAAAGTCTGGAACATGTGGCTGGTCTTCGCCTGTTTCTGGCTCGCAATCCTGGGCACGTTTCTCACCCGCAGTGGAATCATCAGCTCGGTCCATGCCTTCGCGCAATCTTCCATCGGAAACTGGTTCGCCTGGTTCCTGGCCATAAGCTTCGCGGTATTCGTCTTCTTCTTCGTCAGGAACAATTCCCATCTGCGCAGCGAGAACAAGCTTGAATCGCTGGTCTCCCGCGAATCCAGCTTCCTGTTCAACAATCTGCTTTTCCTTCTCCTCACTCTGGATGTGCTCTGGGGCACATGGTTCCCGAAGATTTCCGAGCTCGTGCAAGGCAACAAGGTCACCGTCGGCGCGCCGTTCTACAACCGCGTCGCAATTCCCGTGGCGTTGCTTCTCTTGCTGCTCACCGCCCTGGGCCCGCTGCTCGCATGGCGCAAAACTTCATTTGAAAGCCTCAAGCGCAACTTTCTCTGGCCCACGGTCGCTGCGCTTGTCATCGCCCTGTTCGTAATGTTCACCCCCGCCCGCTGGGGATCGATCTTTGGCCTCAAGCCTTGGCACGACATCAGCTATTTCTATTCGCTGATGACCATCTTTCTTTCCGCCCTGGTTGCTTGCACTGTCGCCTCCGAGTTCTACCGGGGCGGCCGCGTCATCGCCGAGAAAACCGGGCAGGGCATGTTCGCGTCGATGGTGCAGCTCACCCATCGCAACACCCGCCGCTACGGCGGTTACATCGTCCACTTCGGCGTCGTCCTGGCGATGATTGGATTCTCCGGTTCCGCCCTCAACCAGGACAACGAAATGGCGATGGGCTACGGCGACAAGATGAGCATCGGCGGCTACGACCTCGTCTGCCGCTCCTATACGCAGGAAGAAAACGGCAATCAGTTTACCGAGTGGGCTCTGATGGACGTCTATCAAAACGGCCAACTCGTCCGCACCATGTCGCCGCAACGCATCTTTTACAAGGCCAGCCAGCAGGCCTCCACCAAGCCCGATATCGACCAGGGTTTCAAAGAAGACCTCTACCTGGTCTACGAAGGCCAGAACGAGAAAGGGCAGCCCATCATCAAGGCGCACGTGAATCCCATGGTGATCTGGATCTGGATTGGCGCCTGGGTGATGATCCTCGGCACCGCGCTGGCACTTTTGGAAAACGCCCCAGCTCCGGTCACAGTGCGTGTCCCCAAGTTGGTAGAACACGCCGCGCCCGTAGCGACAGGAGACTAACATCAGATTTTCGATTTCAGATTGCAGATTTCAAATTGCAAAGGCCATCGGCAGATTGCTAATTCAATCTGCAATCTTCAATCTGAAATCTGCAATCTAGCGTACACAAATGATGTCGAATCAACATTCCGTCTTTCGCCGCGCCCTCCACTGCGGGCTCCTGGCCATCGCCGTCATCGCCTTCTCCGGCGCCGGTGATCCGGCATCCCGCTTCAACGAAATCGGTCACCGCCTCGTTTGCGTCTGCGGAGCATGCGGCGAGCTCCTCCTGGAATGCAACCACGTTGGATGCACCTACTCCGATCGCATGCGGAATGAGTTGATGGCCGCCGTCACCCGCGGCGACAATGATGACCTCATCCAGCAAGCCTTCGTGCAAGAATTTGGCCCCACGGTCCTCGCCGCCCCCACCACTTCCGGCTTCGATCGCGCCGCCTGGGTCTTTCCCTTTGTTGCCTTTGCCTTGGGCGTGACCGCAGTCGTATTTGTCATTCGCGCCTGGAAGAACCGCCCTACACCCGCACCCGCAGGTGGAGTTGCCCCCATCAAGGCCGCCGACCTCGAAAAATACCGCGATCAAGCTGGCGAGGAGACTGACCTATGACCTTCGAATGGATCTGTTGCATTCTGGTGACCGCCGCCTCGCTGCTCTATGTCTTTCACTTGCCCAGCAAGCTCTACCTCGGCCAGGACAAGACTCGCGCCCAATATCTCCGCGAACGCAAAGACGCCGTCTACGAAAATCTCCGCGACCTGAATTTCGAATACAAAGCCGGCAAGGTACCCGATGCCGATTACCAGTCGCTCAAGTCGTCCCTGCAAGATGAAGCCGCCGCTCTTCTGGCCGAAATCGCCCAACTGGAATCCGGCGCCCTTCCGGCACCAAGAAAATCGAGATCATGAACTTGAACCCAAACCGTGTCATCCTGAGCGAAGCGAAGGATCACCAGCATGTCGCAAAATTGTGGCTGATCCCGCTCACTGTCATTCTCCTCTCCGCCTTCGCCTCCGCCCAGACGCTCACTGGCACGGTCAAAAACTCCACCACTGGTAAACCCGGAGCTGGCGACGAGGTCGTCCTACTCAGCCTCGGTCAAGGCATGGAAGAAGCCGGACGCACCAAGGCCGACGCCAAGGGCCACTTCTCCTTCAAACTTGACAATGCCCAAGGCCCGCATCTGGTACGCGTCATCCACCAGGACGTCACCTATCACCGCATGGCCCCTCCGGGAACCACCTCGGTCGAAGTCGAAGTCTACGACGTCGGCAAGAAAGTCGAAGGCATTGAAGTCGTCGCCGACATCATGCGATTCCAGGCCGCCCAAGGCCAGTTGCAGATCGAGCGCACCTTCGCCGTGCAAAACAATTCCAAGCCTCCGCGCACCCAGATGAACGAGCACAACCTCGAGTTCTATGTGCCCGACGGAGCGCAGATCGGTGAAGCCCAGGCCATGACTGCCGGAGGACAGCCGGTCAAGTCCGCTCCCGTGCCTGAAGGCGACAACGCCAAGAACCGTTACGCGTTCCTGTTCCCGCTGCGCCCCGGCGAAACGCGTTTCAATGTCGTCTACACCGTGGCCTACACCGGCAGCGCCAACGTCGATCCTAAGAGTGTCTATCCTCTGGAACACTTTGTTGCGATCGCGCCGAAGTCAATGAACTTCCAGGCCGCACCCGGCGCGACCTACCAGGTCGCTCCCTTCCCCGGCCAGCCCGATGCCAACGTAGAAGTCGCATCGAACACGCAATTGGGCCAGTCCATGGCCTTCAAACTCACCGGTGAAGGCACGTTGCAAGCGCCCTCCGAAGATGGCGGCCAATCCGGGCAGAGCGCATCCGCGCAAAATGAAAGCCGTCCCGGCGGCGGACTTGGCCCCCCGATCGACGCTCCCGATCCTCTGCAGAAATACCGCTGGTGGATTCTGGCGGGATTCGCAGCAGCCCTCGCGATCGGCGGCATCATTATCGCCTCGCGCCAGCAAGCCGCCAACCGCGCTGCCCGCGCCGGCGCAGGTCTCTCCGTCATGCACGATGACGAAGAGTTCGCCATCGCCGAAGCAACCGTAACTCGCCCGCGAGCGCCCGCCCCACGGCCCCAAGCGGCAACTGGCGGCCCTTCGATGCTGCTCCAAGCTCTCAAAGACGAGATCTTCGACCTCGAAGTCGAGCACAAACAAGGCCGCATCTCCCAGCAGGAATACGACAAGACCAAAGCCGCCTTGGATCAAACCCTGCAGCGCGCCCTGAAACGCGAAGCCGCCAAACAAACGTAGCGCCGGCGTCCCGCCGGCTGTCGCGAGGGCGTCCGCCCCCTCGCGGCGTTGAGCTAATCTGCAGCCGTAGCTTTCAAAAGGGGTGCGCGAACTCCGAACTGATGTGACCCGAGTCCTTACTGGTGTGACCAGAGTCCTTGACGTCCGCAGCTCCAAAGCGCGATGATCCCAGCGTGGCAGGCGGGTTACAGCGAGGCTAAGTGCTTATTCCCGAATATTTTGCCTGTAACTCATAGAGCGCCATAGATTAATTCGAGTTTCACGGTCTAAGTCCTTGATTCCAATAGACCAGGGGGGAGGGGGGTACCCCACCCGAAACACCAGCGCTTCCCAAAATGGCACCATTGCATCTCGCCATCCGCCGCAACATCCAATGAAATAGTTCTACGAAAATTATGGGAAACACTTTCAAGACCGCGTTCCTGCTGACCGCCCTCACGCTGCTTCTGATGTTCATCGGACGCGCCTTCGGCGGGCAGAACGGAATGTTCCTGGCGCTGGCTTTCGCCGCCGTCATGAACTTCGTCTCCTATTTCTATTCCGACAAGATCGCTCTGGCCATGTATCGCGCCCAGCCTGTCACGCGCGAGCAATTGCCCCGCGCCTACGCAGCGGTCGAGCGCCTCACGCAGAAGATCGGCATTCCCATGCCGAAGATGTATGTGATCCCCACCGAATCGCCCAACGCGTTCGCCACCGGACGCAATCCGAGCCACGCTTCGGTCGCAGTCACGCATGGCATTCTGCAACTCCTGACTGACGAGGAGCTCGAAGGTGTCCTCGCCCACGAACTCGGACATGTCAACAACCGCGACATCCTGATCAGCTCTGTCGCTGCGACGATCGCCGGCGCAATCACCATGCTCGCCAGCATGGGACGTTGGGCCATGATCTTCGGCGGATACGGTGGAAGAGATCGCGAAGACCGCGGAGGCGGAGGCTTAGCCGCGCTGTTGATGCTGATCGTCGCCCCCATCGCGGCCAGTTTGATTCAGCTAGCCGTGTCGCGCTCGCGCGAGTACCAGGCCGATGCGACCGGAGCGCATTTCACCGGAAATCCATATGCCCTTGCGAGCGCCTTGCAAAAGCTCGACGCCTACTCGCGTCGTATCCCGATGCAGGCCAGTCCATCGACCGCGCACCTGTTCATTATCCAACCTCTGCTGGGAATGAATTTCGGCAGCTTGTTTTCGACGCATCCGCCGATCGCCAAGCGCATCGAGCGCCTCACTGGAAGGCCGCCTGAGTTTATGCAGTAGTGAGTTGCGAGCTTATAGCTCAAAGCTCTAGTACGTCGGTAACTCCGCCCTCTCTGCGCCGGATAGTAGAATCGATAGGAATGTCTCCCGAGACCGCCATCGCCGTTTCGCACAAAGCCGCTGAGCTGGAAAAGGCCCTGCGCCGCGTAATTCGCGGCAAAGACGACGTGGTTCGCCTCGCCCTGGTCAGCATCTTCGCCCGCGGACACCTGCTCATCGAAGGCGTCCCGGGAGTCGGCAAGACCACTCTCGGACAGGCGCTCGCCCGCGCTATCGATTGCACCTTCCAGCGCGTGCAGTTCACCAGCGACATGCTGCCCTCCGACGTGCTTGGCATCTCGGTCTATTCCGCGGCCGAGCAGGAGTTCGAATTCAAGCGCGGCCCGGTGTTCACCAACGTGCTGCTGGCAGATGAGATCAACCGAACTACGCCGAAAACTCAGTCCGCGTTGCTCGAGGCCATGAACGAAGGCCAGGTCACGGTTGATGCGCATTCTTACGAATTACCGCAGCCATTCTTGGTGATTGCAACCCAGAATCCAGTCGAGCATCACGGGACCTATCCGCTGCCCGAGTCGCAACTCGACCGCTTCCTGATGCGCGTGCGCATGGGATATCCCGACGCTCAGGCCGAACGCCAGATCCTGCGCTCCGAAGCAGGCGCGGCCCATTTGGACGATGTGCGGCCGGTTCTGACTGGAGCGGATGTGATCGAGATGCAGCAGGCGGTGAAGAACATTCGCGTGGACGATTCCTTGGTGAACTACGCGTTGGAAATTGTGCGCCGCACGCGCGAATCTGAATTCCTGTCGCTCGGCGTCTCACCGCGCGGATCGCAAGCCCTCTATCGCGCCGCGCAAGCCATGGCGTTCCTGGAAGGCCGCACCTTCTGCACTCCCGACGATCTCAAGCCATTGATTGTGCCAGTGTTCGCCCACCGCGTGGTAGTCAATGGACTGTACGCGTCCACGCTGAAGAAGTCCGAGCAATCGGACCAGGTGCTGAAAGAGATCATCGAGAACGTTGCAGTGCCCGTTTAGCACAACCTCTCGGCGATCAGTGGTTACTGTTCAGTAGTCGTCACCGTTTTTCTCTGCGTTCTCCGCGTCCGATCCTGCGGTTCAGCTTTCCGTTCCTTCGAAGCATATAATTCTGCCGTCATGTCCTTCCTGCGCTTCGTTATGGTTCTCTCGCTGGTGGTCTGGATCGGCGGATTGATCTTCTTTGCTTTCGTGCTGGCGCCCACGGCGTTTCAGGTTCTTCCCGACACGCATCTCGCCGGCAACGTTGTCGGACGCGCGCTCGGCAAACTGCACTGGATGGCCATCGTCTCGGGCATCGTTTTCCTGATCGCTTCCCTCCTCCACAGCCGCCTGACCGATGGCACTGCGCATGTCTTCGCCATGCGTCACGTGTTGATCTGTCTAATGTTAGGCCTGACGCTGTTCTCGCAGTTCTGGATTATCCCGCGCATGGACGCGCTGCGCGCCTCGGTGGGCGACTTCGCCAAAGTCACGCTCGACAATCCCGCCCGCGTACAGTTCGACGCGCTCCATGTGTGGTCAACGCGCGTGGAAGTCGCCGTGCTCCTGCTGGGATTGGTCGCCGTATTCCTGACCGCAAGCGCCATCAGCCACAGATGAAGCGTCAATGGGTCCACGGCGAGCGAACGGCTTTCAATTCCTGATGACTCCTTAGACGGAAGACGCGTTATTCAAACGTTTTATACGTGTAATCTTTTGTGAATTTAGCTTGAAAGTTGCCCCCGCGAAGTTGCACAATACCGCCCCATCAGGTTCCCCAGGGTCTCATTGACACGTTCAACTCTGGGCAAAACGTAATAGGAAACGGTTCCGCCTCGAGCGGCGAAGGGGGATTTCCATGCGTTCTCGCACATTCGTCATACAGGCAAGCTTCTTGTTGGTGCTCTTGCTCGGCGCTCTCGCGTTTGCCCAGACCAGCAATACTTCTCTCAGCGGCGTCGTAAAGGATCAGCAGGGCAACGTGATTGCCAACGCCACGGTCGTCCTCACGAATGCCGCCACGTCCACCTCTCGCACCCAGAAAACCGGCCCGGAAGGGCACTATTCCTTCGATCTGCTCACTCCCGGAGACTACAAGCTAGAAGTGCAGGCGGCCGGCTTTCGCAAGCAGATGCTGCAAAGCATTCACGTACTGATCGCGAAGGCGAACACCATCGACGTCGAGATGCAGGTGGGCGCGATTACGGAGGAGGTGACCGTTAACGCCGAATCCGCACAGGTGGCGGTTGATACCCAGGATGCGAGTCTAGGGAACAACTTCATTTCGGAGCAGATCACGCAACTGCCTCTGGAAGCCCGCAACGTGCTGTCGTTGCTGACGCTGCAGCCTGGAGTGACGAAAGATGGTTACGTTGCCGGCGGCCGTGCTGACCAGTCGAACGTCACGCTGGATGGCGTAGACATCAATGAGGCCTACAGCAACGCGATCGGGCCGGCCCAGACTGATAGCACTGTCCCGAATGCTGAGAAGGGACCAGTCCTGCGGCTCAACTCAGAGGCAATCGAAGAATTCCGCGTCGCTACGCTCAACTCGGGAGCCGGCGGCGGAAGATCGTCCGGCGCGCAGATTGCTTTGGTTACCAAGTCGGGGTCGAACTCCTGGCACGGAGCAGCCTTCGAATCCAACCGCAACACGATTTTTACCGCCAACGATTGGTTCAACAACCACGCCGGCGTTCCTCGTCCGGCCTTGATTCGCAACACTTTCGGCGGTGCGGTCGGCGGCCCGGTCGTGAAGGACAAAGTATTCTTTTTCTATAGCTACGAAGGGCGCACCGATGCCAGCCAAACACCTATCTTAGCGGCGAACGGATCCCCCGTTCCTCTACCAAGCATGGGGCAGGGTCTTTTGAACTTCCATCTTTGCGCCGACGCAGCCTGCAGCAGTCCGGGTCCCATTGTTACGCTCGACGCAACGCAGCTAAGTACTATTTTCCCGGACATTCAGGGCTTGAACCAGGCCGGTCTCCAGACGCTGGCGGCGGCAGCGGCAAAATATCCTGCGAACGATACGACCATTGGGGACGGTATGAACGTCGGCGGATTCCGTTTCAACGCGAGTACCCCAGTTCGCTTGCACTCGCATTCGGCCAGGCTCGATTTCAATTTGACCGGTCATCAAACTCTCTTCGCTCGTGCTAACGTGATCTATGACAAATGGGGCGGAGTTCCTGCCTATCCGGATACTCCATCTCCTGACGAATGGGATCACCCCTGGGGGTTTGCCGTCGGTCACACTTGGACCATTCACAACAACCTGGTGAACAAATTCACGTATGGCTACACCCGCCAGTCGTTTACCAAGGGTGGCGATCTATTCCACAACGACATCGATTTCCGGTTCGTTTACTACCCGACGAACGAGCTGTATTCGCTATCGCGTATGACTCCGGTTCACAACTGGGTTGATGATTTGAGCTGGGTCAAAGGTAATCACACCTTCCAGTTCGGTGCGAACGTAACCAAGAGCAACAACATTCGAACCACCTATTCCAACGCCTTCGACCAGGCGATCACGAATCCTTCGTACTACCTTACTAACCTGCTGCGCGCGCCGTTGAGCAATTACGTGTTAGCCAACGACGGATTCGCTATGTTCACCGGCGATGGTTCGAGCGCCGAGAACGCAATGACGGCCCTGATTGGCCGATTTACCCAGTACACCGCCGATTACACTTACAACCATGCCCTGCAGTTAACCCCTTCCGGAACCCCAACAATTCGTAACTTCGCCGGTCAGGACTACGAAGGGTACGTGCAGGACACTTGGAAAGCAAAAAAGAACCTGACCCTTACCATGGGCCTTCGTTATGGCTTGGCACGACCTGTCTACGAGGTCACCGGGTTCGAGACAAAACCGGATGTTCCGCTCGGCACTTACCTGCAGCTGCGGGCACAAAATGCTCTGAAGGGAATTGACTATACCAACCCCATCAGCGTCAACCTGTCTGGACCAGCCAACGGCAAATCGCCGATGTACAACTGGGACAAAACTAACTTCCAGCCACGCATCGGCGTGTCTTGGTCCCCGAATTTCAGTTCCAGCCTTATGTCTGGAATCTTCGGTAAAAACGGAGAGTCAGTCATTCGCGGCGGCTTCGCGATCAACGGCGACTACTTCGGGCAGGCCCTCGCAACCTTCTTCGATGTTCGTAACACGTTGGGGTTTGGCTCGTCGTTTACGGTAGGTCCGAACACTTACGACGTGGGTTGTTCGCCGTATCAGGATCCGGCATCGGGTTATTTCGGAAGCGCCGGGGCTTGCCCGGCAGGGGTGAATCTCGGTCCACTCTTCACGGCTACCGACCAGCCCATTCGTGGCGTACTCCCGGCCCCCCCGGTGGTGCAATCCATTTCGTTCCCTCAGACACAGCCGGGCGACAATTCTTTAAGAATCGAGTCGTCGCTTGATCAGAATCTCGTCACTCCCAAGAGCTACTCCTGGAGTGCAACTTTCGAACGCACGTTGTCTAAGAATACGATGCTCCAGGTTAGCTATCTTGGGCGCGAAGGGCGTCATCTGCTAGCCCAGCGCGACATCATGCAACCAATCAATTTAGTGGATCCCGCATCCAAAATGGACTGGTACACAGCCGGGACCGCGTTGGCAAAACAGAGAAGTCAAGGAGTAGCGACCACTTCTGTTGCGGCGATTCCTTATTTCGAGAATCTGTTTCCCGGAGCGGCTGTTAACCTCGGATACGATCCTTCGTTCTCGTCAACTCAGGCGATCTACCAGTTGATTAACGACGTTGGTGGTGACTACACAACTACCCAGGCGATCATCGATGGCATCTCGACACTTGGGGCGAATGCCTTTTATCAACCCCAGTACGGAGCCTTGAGTGCCTGGGGCAGTATCGGGAATTCCAACTACCATGGGCTTGCCGCTTCGTACAAAGTTCGCACCAGCACAGTAACCGCGGACTTCAACTACACGTTCTCGCATTCGCTGGATGATTCCTCCGGTCTGCAGACCGGCGGCGGATACAACGGCGAGTCTTTCATTCTGAACCCCTTCCGCCAGCATGACATGTACTCCAATTCCGACTTCGATGCTCGCCATCAGATCAATGCAAACGTCGTTTGGCAACTCCCCTTTGGTCAAGGGAAGTCCCTGCTGGGAAATACCAGCAAGGTGGCCAACGGCATCATCGGTGGCTGGCAGTTGACCGGTATCTTCCGCTTTAACACCGGCATGCCCGTCGGCTTCTACAACGGCACTACCGGCGTCTTCGACGACGCACGCTGGGCTACGAACTGGGAAGTTCAGAGCAATGCGACCCGGACGGCGAACTTCAACACTTGCCCAACCAGGGATCCGATGGGCACACCAAAATTATTCGGCTGCAATACGGTGTATGCGTTCCAGCACTTCCGCAATGCCTACCCTGGGGAAACCGGCGAACGCAACGTCTTTCGGGTGCCTGGATACATCGTTCTGGACATGGGACTTGGAAAGACATTTCACCTCAGCGGGCTCTCGGCCAGGATTCCCGAGAGTCATCTGCTCCAGTTTCGGTGGGAGGTGTTTAACGTGAGCAACACGCAGAAGATGGGGGCGTTTGATCCCAGCCGCAGTGGATTCGGTATTCCGTTGGATCCGAATCTGAATCAACCGCCGAGCAACTTCTCCAACTTCATCGGCATTCAGGGCGCCCCCCGCGTCATGCAGGTGACTGCCCGCTACTCGTTCTAGGAAAACGCGAAGTGTGAGGCTGAAGGGACGGCCAAAGTGGCCGTCTCCGGCAAAATCGCGGCCCTTTTTTCATATTCTTCTCTAGGGTAGCCTGCGCAGGATCCCTCGGCACACATGTGTGAGGAGGCCAACCGGGACGTCTCGCGGGGGGGGACATTGGAGTTCGGGACACGCGCAGGAACTACCTTGCCCTTACCCCAGCGGCGAGTCGCTCATGCGGAAGCGCGTGCGTACGTGCTCGGAAATGAGCTCGATCGCGCCACGGTTCTTAATCGGATCCTCCTGGGCCAGATACTTCATGGCCTCCACGAGCAGACGTTGCCCGTCGACGTAACGAGGATCAGCAGAGCGTTCCCGGCGTTTGTTTCCCAGCTTAGGAGGGACAGTAATCGTAAAGACCTTGGCCATGAATAAACCCAACTGAAAGTGCGGTCAGTATAGCGCCCGCTGTGCAAATCTCGGAACTATTTCTTGCCCTTTTGATTCAATAACTTAACCACGGGGCGAGATCGTCTGCGTCTTGCTCGTGGTCTTGAGTTTGAAAACCTCGTCCGGAATCTTTTTGCCGTTCACCTGAATATCCGAATACTTGGCGAGCCGGTAATCATCTTGCGGTGAAATAAATTTCTGCTGCACCGATACGCCTTTTTCGAGATCGATCCAGAGAAAGATTTGCTTGTAAGTGCCCCGGATCGCCTCCGACTTCGGGACCAGTTGCAGCTTTGCCGTTGCCACGCCATTGATCGTTTCCGGGCCTTCGTAGGTGACGTCAAATACTTTTTGCAGATCCTGTCCGCTCCCGCCGAAACCGAGCACGACGTAGCTTTCATAATCGGAGTGATCCTTGTGCACATCGAACTCCGTCACCTGGTCTGCTTTCGGCTGGTATAAGCGGATCTTCCCTTGGCTGTAGAGCACATATTTCGGTTCCGGCTTGACCGTCACCAGGTTGCTGCCGACCTTTTTGACCTCCGCCATCATGTCAATGTCTTTGCCGGTCCGGCGGTAATAAATCGTTCCCGTCTGAACCTCATCGACCTCGTCGATGACTTTCTCGTACGTATCCCATTCGAAGTTGGCTTGTGCCGAGCGGAAAGTGGCGGCGACCTCATCCATTTTGTGCAGCACAGATTGCAGATTGCTCGGATCGGCAGGCTTCGTCTGCGGCGCCTGGCTGAAGCCCATGAGACCCGCAGTAAGCGCAATGCCAAGGATGTGCGAGAGGCATTTCATCCCGAGGTTCGGTTTTCTTGTGATGTTCTGAATCGCCCTATTCCCGCCTGGCAAGGACTTTGTAGCCTTGCACCTTGCCTTTATGATCTGCAACGGCCTCGTAACTCACAATGGATACTGCGCCTGAAATCGGCTCGATGATGTGCAGCAACTGATCCCGCATTGATGAATCGTCGCCCGGGGTAACCTCGCTGGCTGCCACCTGAAAAAAAAGGCGGCCCTCCGCGTCGGCTGTGACCACCACTTCAGTGGGATGCGGTTTCCTGGGGATGGGTTTGTCGTTGAAGTTGATCACACGCGGCGAAAACAGCACAAAGATCAGGATCAACGTGACCATGATGTCGTAATGGAGGGTGCCCCGCTCGTGCTGCCACAGAATGTATCCGCGGATTGTTCGCCAGATGGCGTTCATGGGCAGGGGCGCGCCGGGTGCGACGGTGGTGATTTCTGCTCTCTGCAAGTCTAGTGACCACTCCTTGTTCTTGGCAAATTCAGCTGTGAGCTGTGAGGCATGAGCTTCGAGTTCGACATGCCATTCCACTCAAAGCTTAGGACTCAGAACTTTTTCGCCGTGATTCTTTCCGCGCCAATATATGACCGGAGTGCCTCGGGAATCACCACGCTGCCGTCGGCTTGCTGGTAATTCTCGACGATTGCAACCCAGGTGCGGCCCACGGCCAATCCGCTGCCGTTGAGGGTATGCACGAATTCCGTCTTATTCTTGCCTTCCGGACGATAGCGGATGTTCGCCCGTCGTGCCTGGTAGGACTCGAAATTCGAGCACGAAGAGATCTCGCGAAACAGTTGCTGTCCCGGCAGCCACACCTCAATGTCATACGTCTTCGCTGACGATGGCCCCATATCTCCGGTGCACAGGGTGACCACGCGATAATGCAAGCCGAGCTTTTGCAGAACCTCTTCCGCGTCGCGGGTCAGCTTCTCATGCTCTTCGTAAGAATGCTCGGGGTGAGCGAACTTCACCAACTCCACTTTCTGAAACTGGTGCTGCCGGATAATTCCGCGCACATCTTTCCCGTAAGATCCGGCTTCGCTGCGGAAGCATGCGGTGTAGGCGGTCAGCGAGATCGGCAGCCGCGCCTGGTCGAGGACTTCGTCGCGGTAGAGATTCGTGACCGGGACTTCCGCAGTCGGAATCAGCCACAAATCTTTGTCGCCGTGGGGCACGCGGAACGAGTCACCAGCAAACTTCGGAAGCTGTCCCGTCCCGTACATGGAATCCGAGTTGACCAGATACGGCGGCAGGACTTCGGTGTATCCGTGCTGCCGGGTGTGAAGGTCGAGCATGAAGTTCATCAGCGCACGCTCGAGTTTCGCACCCAGATCCCAGTAGACAGCAAAGCGCGCGCCGGTGAGCTTTACCGCACGCTCGAGGTCGAGGACGCCGAGCTCGGCGCCGAGATCCCAATGGGCTTTTGGAGTGAAATCGAACTTCGGGGCCGTGCCCCACCGGCGAACTTCCACGTTGTCTTCAGCGCTGTGGCCAACCGGCACGCTGGAATGCGGCATGTTCGGAATGCCGGCGAGAATGTCGCGCAAGCGGGCATCGAGGTCGGTGGCAGTTTTCTCCAGGGTGGAAATCCGCTCGCGCAGTTCCTTGGTTTGCGCCATTGCCGCGCTCGCGTCCTGCCCGCTTTTCTTGAGCTTGGCAATTTCTTCCGACGCCTTGTTGCGCTGCGCTTTGCTGGTCTCGGCCTCGGTAATTGCCTGCCGCCGTTGGGTGTCTACCTCGCGAAAATCCTTCAGCACGGCGGCCGGATCCATGCCGCGCTGGCGCAGCTTTTCTTCCAGTGTCGGCAGATTTTCGCGAACAAAATTCAGGTCGAGCATAGGAAGTAATACTCTATCGGAAAAGCGCGTCGGAATGCACGCTGCGGATCAGGCGAGGAATTCCAAGTTCATCCACCACAAAGGACACGAAGTCGCACGAAGGGGAACCTCTTCCATTTCCTTGGTATTCCCCAGCGGGAAAGCCGCTCTCCATCCTGCAAACGGAACCAACAAAGCCATCCGCTGGCAAGCAGGCCGGTTGCCGCGTGGTTGCCGCTCCCCGCGCTCGCGCAAACCCGACCCTTTTGGCGTATTTCCCCCATCTGTGTAAACTACCTTCGCGATGAGATCGTCCCCCAGGTCTACTCATTTTTTCTTCTTTCTAGCCTTAATTCTCGCCGCCCTAACGCTTGCCGTCCCTGCCTCGGCCTCTGCCTACAACGGCCACCCCAAACTGATCGTCGTGATCACGATTGACCAGTTCCGCGGCGACTACCTTGAACGCTACCGCGACCAGTTCGGCGAAGGCGGATTCCGCCTGCTGCTTGATCACGGCGCCTACTTTCCCAACTGCAATTACAACTACGCCAACACGCGCACTGCGCCCGGACACGCCACCCTCTTCACCGGCGCCTACAGCAATGGGCACGGTATTTCCGACAACGAATGGTGGGACCAGAAAAAGCAGCGCATGGTGACCTCGGTGGAAGACGAGGGCACAAGGCTAGTCGGCATTGCAGGGAGCCAGGCCGGAGGATCGCCGCACAATCTGCTTGCGGACACTCTGGGCGACGAACTCAAGCTGGGCACTCAGGGCAAAGCTCGCGTCTTTGCAATCTCGCTGAAAGACCGCGCCGCCATTCTCCCCGGCGGTTTCGCGGCGGACGCAGCCTACTGGATTGAGCCCACCTCCGGCGCGTGGATTACGTCCACTTACTATCGCAACGACCTTCCGTCCTGGGTGCAGAACTTCAATTCCACGCAGCCAGCGAAGTATTGGGATCGAGAGTGGAGGGATGCGCAAGGCGTCGTCCTGCGCTCGACGGCGAATCGCAAGAACAAAAACGGAAGCGATACAGGATTCTTCGAGGTAGTTGGGACAACCCCGTTCGCCAACGAATACGAGTTCGCGTTTGCGAAAGAGTTAGTACTCTACGAGAATGTTGGCCGCGGGCCGGTTACGGACCTGCTGTCGATCAGCTTGTCGGCCAACGACATGCTTGGCCATGGCGTGGGGCCGGACTCGTCAGAGATGCATCAGATGGCTCTCGACCTGGACCACGAACTATCCGACTTCTTCAATTTTCTCGGCCACCAGATCGGGCTCGCCGACGTATGGATCGCACTCTCCGCCGACCATGGCGTTTCGGCGCTGCCGGACGTTGCGAAGAAGTTGCGTATTCCGGCAGCGAATCTGGGGGCCGGTAAGCTCGAAGACCAGATCAATCGCGAGCTCACCGCGAAGTTTTCTCCCGGACATCCCGCAACCTATGTGAAACTGGACTATCCATTGGCCTGGCTCAAGGAAGATCTTTTTGCCGCTGCTCATGTGAAGGAGCACGATGCTGAAAATGCCGTGGGCGAGGCCATGAAGCAGGTGGGTTTGCGCGACTTCTATACTAAGTCGCAACTGGCGGAGGGCGAAGTCCCCAACACCGAAGTGGGGCGCAAATACTTGAATAGCTATTCTCCGCAAGGAAGCTGGTACGTGATGGGTGTCCCCGACATTTATGCAGTGGGCTCGGCCAATGGCACCGACCACGCTTCACCCTACAATTACGACACGCACGTTCCTCTCGCCTTTTACGGGCTGCCGTTTCATCCGGGAACTTATCGCAGCAGCGTCGAGCCAACCGATATGGCGCCGACTCTGGCATCGCTGTTAGGCCTAAACGCTCCCACCCATTCCATAGGACGCGTGCTCACAGAAGCGCTCACCACGGCTCACTCCGCTAACTCGAAGGAAGGCCAGCCATGAGCGCGGCCTTCAACAAGTCGGGGCCTGACCTCAGCGTGAACATTGGCGGGATTCAACTCAAGAATCCCATCATCGCGGCCAGCGGCACGTTCGGTTACGGGGTCGAGTTCGAAGATGTGGTGCACCTGGCCAAGCTGGGCGGATTTGTCGTGAAGGGACTCTCGCGGGAACCGATGATCGGCAACCCCCCGCCGCGTCTCTGGGAAACTGCTGCGGGCATGCTGAACGCGATTGGCCTGCAAAACATCGGCGCCCAGGCTTTTCTCGACGAAAAATTGCCGCACCTGCGGCAGATGAAAAATATCGTGGTGATGGCCAACGTCTTCGGCTACACGCGTGAGGACTACGAGCACACTATCGAAATTCTGAATCAGGGCGAGGGCATAGCGGCCTACGAGCTGAATGTTTCCTGTCCCAATACCGCGCACGGCGGGCTGCAGTTCGGCAGCGATCCCCGCTCGCTCGATGAGGTAGTCAGCACTGCCCGGCGCACGACCAACCGTCCGCTGATCGTCAAACTATCGCCCAACGTAACCAGCATCGCGCAAATGGCCTACGTGGCGCAGGAAGCGGGCGCCGACGCCCTGTCGCTGATCAACACATTTGTGGCCATGGCAATCGACCCAGAAACCCGCAAGCCGCGCATTGCCAATGTAACCGCCGGGCTCTCTGGACCGGCCATCAAGCCGATCGCAGTGCGCATGGTCTACGACGCGGCCCATGCGGTGAAGATTCCGGTGATTGGCATGGGCGGCATTTCGACGCCGGCCGACGTTGTCGAATTCATGCTGGCTGGAGCCACTGCGGTGCAGATCGGCACCGCCAGCTACTGGGATCCGTGCGCTACGGAAAAAATCGTGGATGGCTTAGAGGCGTGGTGCCGCGACCATCACGTCACCCGCATCGCCGACTTCATCGGCGGAATGCAGCTGGAATAATCGCTGGGTAGAGAACCGGGAGTGAGTTAACGGCCGCGCGTGTACCAGATGGAGCCAGGAGACTTGTAGTCCCGCCCTTCTCCCCACACCGCATGAGTCGCTCCCTCATTGTCGATCGCGAGGCCGAAATAGTCTCCGAAGGGAAAGCGGAAACCGCCGGGAAGAATGTAATCGTAGCCTTGCGCTGGACCGGATAGGCGCGTCTCAGCGCTCCAGGTCGCACCGCCGTTGGTCGAACTGCGATAGAACGTGTTCCAAAGCGGCTGGTTGGGATGCGCTGCCGGCCTGACACGGGTATCCATCCAGGCGATGCGAACATCGCCCGCGGCCCCGGCCACCAGTGCGGGGAACCCGTGCTCAACATTTGCCGCCGTGCCTGAGACACTCACCCGCGCCGACCACGTCGCTCCGGCGGTAGTCGAAGACGAGAAGTAGATGCGCTCCGGCCCGCCATTCACCGATCCGGCATTCCACAGCGCATAGAGCGCGCCCGCGGCATCGGAAGCCAGCGCAATCTGCGCTCCCAGATAGCCCGTCTCACAGTTCTGCGCCTCGCATGCCGGAGGTGCGCTGGACTGGTCCAGCAGCAGCGTGCTCCAACTGCGGCCACCATCGCTCGATCGGCTGATATAAACGCTCACCGGCCGCGTCGGCATGTCGAAGCGCGCATACTCCGTCCACCCGAAAAAGACGTTGCCCGTGGGATCCACCGTAGCTCCTCCCGCGAGCGACCAGCCGGGAGACGCATTCGAATTGACGTTAGCCACGGTAAACGTCTGTCCCGCATCGTGCGATGAGGCGACGAAGAATTTTTCTTCGTGATTGAATCCCACATAGACGTCCGTTCCACGCACAGCCAGAACCGGCTTATCGGCATCAGCCGACCCCCGCTCAGCAAAGGAGAACGACCAATTCCGGCCGAAGTCGAGCGAGCGCGCGACAATAATGTCCCGCTTGTTGTTCTGCATCCACGAGGCGTAGACGGTTTGGTGATCCTGGGGATCCACGACGATCTGGGGATCGAACTGGCCTGTGGGAGACGGCGCCAGCGCCTTCGAAGGATGCCACGTCAGCCCGTTGTCATCGCTGATCAGCAGCGCAACCGTGGGAGCGGTACAGGCGGGGCAATCCGGCACTGCCCCGTATTGCGGATAGAGAACGTAAAGATGCCCATGGCTGTCGGCAGCCATGGCAGGCTCCCACTGATCGCCCGTGCGGTAGCCAAGGCGGCTTTGTGGAGCAAATGAAGAAACGGCAAGGGCTACCGGAGCGATAGCGAAAACCAACAGCAGCCACCACGCAGCTTTGCGCACGGTTCCTGGCACGACATGGAAGGGGCTGGTTGGAAAACCCACTAGAAATTCCTGCAAAGAGTCTTTTCGGACTTTATCGTGATTCGGAGGGTCAGTCAATTCCGGAAAGTCCTTTAAACAAACAACGATTTTACGACCCTGCAACTTTCCTAAATCTTCGCCATCCAATCATAAGGACAGTGCCGCCTATAAGCAAAAATAAAGGTCACTCTGTGCTCCCCCGCGCTCTCAGTGGTTAAGATTAAGATGATGTTGAGAGGTCATTCACCATGGAAAAAGCCACATTTGCAGCAGGATGTTTTTGGGGCGTGGAAGCCACTTTCCGCCAGATCCCAGGAGTCGGTTCAACGCGCGTCGGCTACATCGGCGGCCATACCGAGAATCCGACCTACAAGGAAGTCTGCGGCGACGGCACTGGCCACGCCGAAGCCGTCGAAGTCGAGTTCGATCCCGCCAAGGTCCGCTATGCCGATCTGCTCAAGGTCTTTTGGGAGAACCACGACCCGACCCAAGTGAACCGCCAAGGGCCCGACTGGGGCACGCAGTACCGCACCGCCATCTTCTTTCATTCCCCAGAACAGCAGAAAGAAGCGCTGGCTTCGAAGGAGTCGCTGGAAAAAGCGCATCGCTACTCCAAGCCCATTGCGACCCAGATCGTACCCACGGTCACGTTTTATCCAGCGGAAGAGTATCACCAGCAATATCTGGAGAAGCGCGGCCTGGCCAGTTGCCACGTTAAGTAGTAGGGGAAGTTTCCGGCTGCCGTGGCCGGAAGAAAACCAGCAGGATAAATCCGCCGAGATAGTACGGGACGCTCTGCTGCACACTGGCGCCCAGGAAGCGCTGCACCAGCCCAAACAAAGCCAGCGCTTCGCACAACACATACGTCACGATATATCCCGTCCGCCAGTGGTTCAAGCTGAGGGTTTCGTTCGGATCGTTCGCCAGGCTGGCCTCGGCACGAAACACCAATGTGCGCCTCACTACGAAGATCGCTCCAACCACCGCGACTGCCAGCGTCGTAAATATGTAGCTGATCGTCGGGTCGATGCCTCGCTGGATCGGCTGCACCACAACACCCAGGGCGGCATAGAGGACTATGCTCGCCAGAAGAGCCCACTGCACCATCCGCAGTGTCTTCAAGGTTTGATTCATGAATGGCGCATTCTCGTGCGAACTCGGATAGGCGGGAATACAGCAAACATTGTAGGACAGGAAACACTACTGTCTCAGGTTCCGTGCGGGTGCTGTACTTCCGGTTTGCCGGGACGCATGCGCAGAAAAATTTGAAACGAAACCGGCAGGGTTCCATAGACAGGATCGAGCAAGCCGGGCATTGAATAAAACGTCACATCCGCTCCCAGACCAACCTGCCACGCCCGGTTCTGGATCAAGTCGCGCGTACCGCCAAAGGTATAGGCTCCGATGCGGTATGCAGGATGGACCAACGCCTGCGGAAACAGCTCATCTTTATCCACCAGTTCCAGCCGCGTGAAAGCATAGTTCCGCCGCTGAAAATTGAGCGTTGATTCCAGTAAGTAGCTATTCAATGTCGTATCAGTTGCAATCTTGTGCACGCGTCCCCAAAGCAGTGTGGTCGCCCAGCCACCCTGGCTGCAACCGCGGTTATATTCCACTGACGCTGTCTGCCGCCACTGGCTGCCTGGCTCCAGTGCCTCGGGATGTTCCAGACGCCCAAAGCTGTACAGCGCTGTCCAATTGCGCGATGGCGCCACAAACGCCCGCGCCGACCAGGAATCGAGCGCGGCCAACTGAATGCTCCAACGCTCTTCATTGGGCTCTCGGCCGTTAAAAGCAGACGCCTCCAGCTTGATGCGATCGATCACGAATCCTGTCGTCACAACGCCAAAACTCGTATGCGTGGAGTCCTGCAAATGATGACCCAGCGGAGCCATTGGCAGTTCTGCCGCCGATGCTCGATGCATATAAGTCACCGGTCCCAGCGCCGGCTCCGCCGACGGCCCGCCATAGAGTTCCCAGGTGATGTTTTCGGTCAGGGGCAGGGTGTACAGCGCAGCCAGTTCGGCAAACACATTATGCGGATGTTGGTGATCGATCAGCGGCTGGCCGTGATACGTCTCTCCCGTTTGAAACAGTTCAGGAAATCCCGGATGCGGCGAGGTCAGCGACTCGGCGGAAAACATCTGGCGCAGAAGCAGGGTACCAGCGCCAATCTTGTGCTGCTCCATCAGCATGCCCCAGTTCACCGACTCGGCTTTGCCCACACCACGGGGACCGCCTTGCTGGTTGTAATCGGCGAATATAACTCCGTGCGCCATCAGGTCCCATCCGCCTCGCATCCACATCCACTCCGGCGCGGAAACTGATGCCGGCTGCCATGCCGTTCCGGATGCCTGGTGCGGCGAGGGCAATTTCGACGGCTCATCCATTTGCATCCCGGCCATGGAATTGCCTTGGGGTGAGGACATTCCAGCATAAGCCTGAGCCGCGTGGCCGGCAGTCGTGTCCTGCGCAAGCGCCCGCGCCAGCATGATGGTCGTCAGAGAGAGGACAGCAAGGAAGGTTCTTTTCACGTATGGAGATAAAGGCCCGGAGTCCCTGAACCCTGGCATTTAGGTTCCGGTGATTTTGATGCGAAGTTCTTCCGGCAGCCGCTGCCGGATTTCTTCCGGCAACCGATCATGCACGCGACGGGCACCTTGCTTCGCCGCATCCAACACGGTCACCGGCGCAGGTGTGGCTACCGCCACTCCGAGCCAAATCAAAGCGGAGAGCGCAAATCCAAAAAGAGCGGCAATCTCCAGCAAGAAGGCGTGCCGCGGGCCAAGGTAACGAATCACCGCGAAGGCGAGCAGAAAGACTCCCGCGGAAACGGAAGCCAGGGCAATCAGCCCCACATCAATCATGCGATGAATTTGCTGACGGCTGCGGCAGTGTTCGCAGGCTGCAAAATGGCTTTCGTAGTCGCCGCGCATCTCCGGCGCCAGGCCGGATATGTCGTATCTCCAGCCCGCTAAAATTTTACCTACGATTGGATCAATGCACTGCTGACTCATGGGGGTACGAAATCAGCCAACCACTCAGAGCCCAACTACAGGCGAATCGGTTCCAACGCTTCGGTCTGGGACGCAAGGAGCACGCGATTGGAAAACAATCCACCCCGCGTGGCGAGCGCTCGTTCTGCTTCTCTCCGGGCGATTTCCGGATGGTTGTTCTGCTCTGACAGATGCGCCAGCACTACAAACGTTGCACTATTATCATAGTCGCTGGTAAAGAAATCCGCGAGGGCTAGGTTCGACAGGTGCCCGACGCGGCTCATTACCCGCTGCTTTACCGACCACGGATAGGGGCCCACCCGCAGCATTTCCAGATCGTGATTCGATTCCATGACCAGCACGTCGCAGCCGCGCAAGTGGTCGCGGACGCTCGGCGGAACATATCCGAGATCGGTCGCGACTCCTACCTTGATGCCCTCCGCGCGAAAGGTAAAGCCCACCGGATCGGCCGCATCGTGTGGAATCGTGAACGGCTTGACGACAATGTCTCCCACCTGGAAGCCATGGCCGGATTCGAAGCGCTCGAACTTCTCCAACTGTGGCCGCTCGCCGTTCTCGTTGCGCAGGGCGCGCGCCCAGGCCTGGTGGGTCGCCCCCGTCATGAACACTGGGATGCGCAGCTTCTTGGCCAGCGTTGCCAGCCCGTAGATGTGGTCTGAGTGCTCGTGGGTAATCAGGATTGCGGAAAGGGAATGCGGATCTTCGCCCAGCGACTTGAGGCGTTTGAAAGTCTCGCGGCAGGAAATTCCGGCATCCACGAGAATTTTGGTCTGTGAACTGGCTACCACGGCACAATTCCCGCGGCTCCCCGAAGCCAGCATGGAGACACTTACACCCATGCCCGCCAGCATACTCGTCCATCCTGTGGATTCGGTAGTTACTTGTTGGTTAGCCGATACCTTTGCGGGGTTCAGAGCACGAGATAGGCACAATCTCCCGAATCGGTCGCAGCGTGTTATAGTGCTCCGGCCCCGAAAGCGTGGGGGCGCCTTTCGGCCCCCGAATCAGCTGTTCAAGTTGATTTCCACGGAGGACAACTTCATGGGAAAGCAGACACACTGCACTGGATACCGGTCCGCTCTGGCGGTCCTGGCTACGGTCCTCGTCGCAACTACAATCGCCGCCAGCCAGGAAAAGGTTCTGTACAGCTTTTATGACAGTGGCGGCTCTGTGCTGCCGCAAGCGGGCGTTATCTCTGACGCCTCCGGCAATCTCTACGGTACGACTTTCTACAGCGGCGCCTATGGCATGGGTATGGTGTACGAACTCATCCGGACCAGCACGGGTTGGCAGGAAACCATCCTGCATAGTTTCAATGTGGACGGCATCGACGGGTTCTTCCCCACTGGCGGAGTGATCTTCGATTCCGCTGGCAATCTTTACGGCACCACCGAATTTGGCGGCAGCGGCAACTGCAGTGTGGGATTCGGCTGCGGCACCGTCTTCCAACTCTCTCCTGACGGCAATGGAGGCTGGAATGAAACCATTCTCCACGAATTTAATGGCGGCGACGGCTGGCAAGCTCACGCGGGTTTGGTATTCGATTCCGCCGGTCACCTGTACGGCACCACCGCCAATGGTGGGACATTCAGCGAAGGCACGGTGTTTGAATTAGCCGCCGCCAAAAATGGAACCTGGAGTCTGAAAACGCTGCATCACTTTTCCGGCGGCGTGGGCGGCTCGGTCCCGTGGGGCGGGGTGATACTTGATGCTTCCGGAAATCTGTACGGAATGACCAATCAGGGAGGCAGCATCACCACCAGTTGCAGGTACGGCTGCGGCACCGTCTTCGAATTGGTCCATCCTACCCAGAACACAGGCTGGACCGGGAAGATCCTGCACGACTTTAGCGCGAAGGCCGGCGATGGGCACTATCCCTACGGCAGTCTCGTCTTTGATGCTTCGGGAAATCTTTATGGAACCACCGGGGCAGGCGGGGGCAACTCTGACCAGGGAATCGTTTTCGAGTTGGTGCCCTCGACCGGCGGCCAATGGTCGGAGAAGTTGCTGCATAATTTCAATAACAGCCCTGGGGACGGAGCCACTCCTTCGGCGAATCTTATCTTCGACTCCGCCAGAAATCTTTACAGCACGACGCTGTCCGGTGGCGCGGATGGTGAAGGAACGGTGTTCGAGTTGACACGATCCACTGGCGGCGCTTGGACCGAAACCATTCTGCACAATTTCACTACGCAGGACGCGGACGGAACCAACCCCAATGGCGGCGTAATTCTTGACGCGTTCGGAAACCTCTTCGGCGCCACCGATAGTGGCGGGCAGAACGGAGAAGGCGCCGTCTTCGCAATCAGGCACTAAGCCCCGGCCAGCTCATCTTGGTACCACTTCTCGTGTTTCTTTGCGAGAAATGGGACCTTTTCTGGATGGACAGAACTCGCTATGGGATGATTACCCGCCTCGGCGCAGATTCTCAATAACACTGCGCATCAACGAACCGCCGTAAGCGCCTGCGATGCCGGGAAGAAATGCCAGAAACGATCCGTAGACCTGCGCCCGCGACGGTTTGACGATCAGCACAAGGTAGGCGGCAAGTTCGGTCAGCGGGATGAAGCTGCCGACCATCAGCACCCAGCGCCACGGCCATCGTGGCCGCAGCAACCCGAGCAACATGCAGGCCATGAGAACTAGCAACGCCGTGAAGAGCAAGTCGTTGATGACGACATCAGCCCAGCCGGTTGCGACCCCGCATACCGCCGCAAGCAAATAAAAGAACGCGTCACCTCGAGAAGCAGACACAAGCTCAGAGGTTTTCATTCAACAATCATCAATCAACAATCTAACCTTCAGTACTTGTAAAACCCTCTCCCGCTCTTCTTCCCCAGCCATCCCGCGTCCACCATTTTGATCAGCAGCGGGCACGGCCGGTATTTGGGATCTCCCAAGCCCGCCTGCAGCACGCGCATGATGTCGAGGCACACATCGAGCCCAATGAAATCCGCCAGAGTGAGCGGGCCCATGGGATGCGCCATTCCCAGCTTGAAAACTTCATCCACCGCTTCTGGCGTGGCCACACCCTCCATGACCGCATACATGGCCTCGTTGAGCAACGGCATGAGTACGCGATTGGAGACGAAGCCCGGCGCGTCGTTCACCTCGACCGGAGTTTTCTCCAGCTTGGTCGATAGATCGCGCACGGTGGTAAACGTGTCCTGCGAAGTTGTCAGGCCGCGAATCACCTCCACCAATTTCATGACCGGAACCGGGTTGAAGAAGTGCATGCCGATGACTTTCTCCGGCCGCTTGGTCAGGGCGGCCAGCCTGGTGATCGAAATGGAAGAGGTATTCGACGCCAGAATGATCTCCGGACGCGTCAGGCGGTCGAGATCGCGGAAGATTTCCGTCTTGATCTCGAATTTTTCCGTCGCTGCCTCGATGACAAAATCGCAATCGGCCAGCCGGGCGCGATCCGTGATGGTCTGAATGCGTTTGAGCGCGGCCTCTTTGTCGGTGACGGTAATTTTGTTCTTCGCCACTTCGCGATCAAGATTCTTGCTGATCGTTCCCAGCGCGCGCTGCAGAAACCGCTGCTCCACGTCGCACAAAAGCACGCTGTACCCGCTGCGCGCGAACACGTGAGCGATGCCGTTGCCCATGGTCCCCGCACCCACCACTCCTACACGTTTGATTTCCATAACGTCGCCTCAATGAAAACCTTCGAGTCTACCACCCCGTCAGGTAGCGCCGGCGGGCGTCCTCGACTGCCGCCGCGATTTCCTTTTCGACCCCTGGAGCCGCTTCGGCGACTGAACGCCCCCGGAACACTCCTTCGACTCAAAAGTTGCGGCCTGTGCGATTGCCCCAAAACCCGCGAAAACACTGGACATTCCCCGTTTCTCTGGCAGGCATCACGCCATTCCTAGACCGCATCGGATGATGATATGTACCAAGCGCGCCATTTCGTTGACGGAGGTGAGTATGAGACACAAGAGGATATGGCAGTGGGTAAGGGTGGCGGCGCTCGCCGCGACCGCGGCACTGGCTTTTGGCAGCATGGCCTGGGCCCAGGACGGCAGATATTACGATAATGACGACTCCTACAATCGCCGCGCCGACGCCCGCGAGCACGGCTATCGCAACGGCTACAACGACGGCCTTCGCACCGGCCAGAGCGACGCCGACCGCGGCCGCCGTTTCAAATTTAAGAACGATGACTGGGAAGATTCCCGCGGCTTCGAGCACTGGATGGGCAACAAGGGCGAGTACAAAAGGGCCTACCGCGACGGCTACGAACGAGGCTATCGCCGCGGCTACGGTTCTTACGACTACCACGACCGCGACGGCTACCGCGGGCACGATCGCGACGACTGGCGCTGATCATCCGCAGTAAACGAGGCGGCCGAAGAACAGCCGCCTCGTCATGATTAAGGTGCAGCGACTCCACGCACGTCGCCTCGTGCGACGGATCACACCCTATCTCGCCTTGCCCCGCATAGCATAAAGCTGTCCCTGATCTTGGGAGTACTCCCGAGGACGCGCCCGCATGCCCGTCAAAACCATCATCGAACCCTTCCGCATCAAAAGCGTCGAACCGATCCGTTGGACCACGCGGCAGCAGCGTGAGCAACTGCTCGAAGCAGCGTATTACAACCTCTTCCTGCTGCCTGCAGACGACGTCCTGATTGACCTGCTCACCGACTCGGGCACGGGCGCCATGTCTACGCATCAATGGGCCGGCATCATGGAAGGCGATGAGAGCTATGCCGGCAGCAAAAGCTTCGACCACTTCAAGGATTCCATCCAGGAAATCTTCGGCTACCGCCACGTGATCCCCACCCATCAGGGACGCGCGGCGGAGCGCATCCTGTTCGGCGTGGCCTGCGAAAAAGGCGATGTCGTCCCCAACAATACGCATTTCGACACAACGCGCGCCAACGTCGAATTCGGCGGAGCGGAGGCCGTCGATCTGGTGATTGAAGAGGGCAAGCATCCCGCCTCAACCCATTCCTTCAAGGGCAACATGGACGTGGCCGCCCTCGAATCACTGCTTCAGCGCGTAGGCCGCGAGCGCATTCCGCTGGTCATGCTCACCGTGACAAACAACTCCGGCGGGGGCCAGCCGGTCTCGATGGAAAATGTCCGCCAGGTCAGCGCCGTTTGCAGGCGCCACCGGATCCCGTTGTACTTCGACGCCTGCCGCTTCGCCGAAAATGCCTGGTTCATCAAACTGCGCGAAAAAGGATACGAATCCAAAACCCCCAAGGAAATTGCGCAGGAGATGTTCCGCTACGGGGACGGCTGCACCATGTCGGCTAAGAAAGACGGTATGGCCAACATCGGCGGCTTTCTTTGTACCAATGATGATCTGCTCGCGCAGCAGGAAAAGGATCTGCTGATTCTTACCGAGGGGTATCCCACCTACGGCGGCCTCGCAGGACGGGACCTGGAAGCCATTGCCATCGGTGTACAAGAGGCTCTCGAAGAAGATTACCTCCGCTACCGCATCGCTTCGACCGCGTACCTGGGCAATCACGTCGCGTCGCAAGGAGTGCCCATCGTGCAACCGCCCGGCGGACACGCCATCTATCTCGATGCCCGCGCTTTTTTGCCGCACATTCCGCCCGACCAGTTCCCCGGCGTCGCTCTCGCCGCCGAACTTTATCTCGAAGGCGGAATCCGCTCGGTTGAAATCGGCACGCTGATGTTTGCCGGCGCCGCGCAAATGGACTTGGTGCGCCTCGCCATTCCGCGCCGCGTCTATACTCAGAGCCACATTGATTATGTGGTCGAAGTGATTCTCGAAGTCTGGAAAAACCGCGAACGCATCCATGGCATGCGCTTGACCTACGAAGCTCCCTTCCTGCGCCACTTCACCGCACACCTGGAGCCTCTGCCTGTAGCGGCAATCCATGGCGGCTAGAGGCGGCGGCACCGTCTTTGAGCCTTCCATCTTGATCAGTGACTGTCCCCTCCGCCACTTTATCGGCAGTCACTGGCAGCCAATCAGGCTTCCCCCCGCCCGCTTCGAAGGAGTAACATTCCACTCACTGGGGCAAGTCCTTCCATGCAGACACCCGCACTTTCTCGCTACACAATCCGCGAGCAGATTGGTGCCGGGGGCATGGGAATCGTGTATCGAGCGCACGACGAGCAATTGGACCGCGACGTTGCCTTGAAAGTACTGCCTCCCGGTGCCTTGGCAGACGAGACGGCGCGCCGGCGTTTTCGCGGTGAAGCCCTCGCCCTTGCCAAACTGAATCATCCCAACATTGAAACCGTATTCGACTTCGGAACCGACAACGGCACCGACTTTCTGGCTACGGAATACATTCCCGGCGTTACCCTCGACGCCAAGATCGCCGGGGTCGCACTTCCCGAGCGACAGGTGCTTAGCATTGGCATGCAGTTAGCCGAGGGCATGGATGCTGCTCACAGCCACGATTTTGTTCATCGCGACCTGAAGCCGGGAAATCTTCGCCTTACCCCGGACAACCGCTTGAAGATTCTTGACTTCGGCCTGGCCAGGCTGGTGGCCCCGGCTGCCGAGACCGCAGTCACCAGGACACCCGAAGGCAATAAAGGCCTGATGGGAACTCTCGCCTACATGGCTCCTGAGCAGTTGAGAGAAGACAAAATTGATAAACGGAGCGACATCTGGGCAGTCGGCGCAGTCCTCTACGAATGTGTGACCGGATCGCGTCCGTTCCCCGAAACTAACGTCACCCGTCTGATCGATTCCATCCTGCGCGAGCCGCCGAAGCCCCCCAGCGCCATCAATCGTCAGATTTCTCCCGGCTTGGAAAATATTGTCCTCAAATGTCTGGAGAAAGACGTCGATAACCGCTATCAGTCGGTCCGTGAACTGCTCGTCGATCTTCGCCGCCTGAGCGCGGGAGTTTCCTCCAACATAGTCCTGCAACGAGCCCGTCCCAAGCGCCACTGGAGAATCTTGGCCGGAGTGGCCGTCCTGATTGCCGGTCTGCTGTTGATTGCATGGCGCGGCAACTGGTTTTCTACGAGTAGCACTGGCATCGAGTCTCTGGCCGTTCTGCCGCTCGAGAACTTATCGCATGACCCCGACCAGGAGTATCTCGCCGACGGCGTCACCGAAGCTCTCATTACCGACCTTGGCCAGACTCGCGGGCTGCGGCGTGTCATCTCCCGTACTTCAGTGATGCGCTACAAGACCGATCGCCAGCCTCTCGCTCAAATTGCCCGGCAATTGAACGTTGACGCGATCGTAGAAGGCTCCGTTCTGCGCTCCGGAAACACCGTACAAGTTACCGCTCGATTGCTCAATGCCAAGAACGACAGCCAACTCTGGTCTCAGAGTTATCAACGTGAGCTTCGCGATCTGCTTACTCTTCAGCGTGAACTGGCTTTCACGATCGCGAACGAGATTAATGTCAAGCTCTCTCCCCAGGACCAGCAGCGCCTGAAAACCCCACGTCCGGTCGACCCCGCTGCGCAGGAGGCCTATCTCAAGGCTAATTATCTGAACGGCGGAACCTACGACCAGCGCAAGAAAGCTCGTCAGTACTACGAGCAAGCCATCACTGCCGATCCGAACTTTGCGCCCGCCTACGCCGGCTTAGCGGACAATTACTGGTCGACTCCCGACCGTCCGGCGCAGGAAGTCATGCCCAAGGCCAAGCAATACGTCCTCAAGGCACTTGCCCTGGACGACTCCCTGGCTCAAGCTCACACCGCCCTTGCCTCGATCCTGTTTTATGGCGATTGGGACTGGGACGGGGCCGACCGCGAGTTCAATCGCGCTGTTGCTTTAAATCCCAGCGATGCCGAGGCTCATCGTATCTACTCCGTCTTTCTGTCAGCGATGACTCGTTACGATCAGGCACACATTGAAATCGTGGCGGCCCAGGCCCTCGATCCGCTCTCCGCTTATAACGACACTACCGCCGGTTGGACCTTCTACTGCGCGCGTCAATACACACAGGCCGCGCAACAATGTCAGAAAGCCCTGGAGTTGGAGCCTAACTTTGACGGCGCGCATGCTTGCCTTGGCTACAGCTTTCTGGGGAGCGGAAGGTACTCGCAAGCCATCAATGAGTTTCAGAAAGCTTTGGATCTCTCCGGCGGCGATGCGGTCCGTGCGGTGTGGCTCGGGCGCGCCTATGCCCAGGCCGGAGACCGCACCAATGCGCTCAAGATTCTGGCCCAGCTACAAGACATGTTCAAGCGCACTTACGTCCCTCCCTACTTCATCGCCACACTCTATACGGCGCTGCACGATAACGATCAGGCGCTGGTTTGGCTCGAAAAGGCCTATACCGAGCGAGACCTTTACTTAGCCTGGATCAGGTTCGATCCGGCCGTGGACCCGCTACGCTCCGATCCTCGTTTTCAAGCCCTGCAGCGCCGCATGAAGTTGTGACCTCGCGCACTTACTTGGGGTCAGTCCATCCCGGGTACGATGTGATCGCCGCCGTGCTGCTCGGCCAGTGTACGACTACGAGATAATAGTAACTGTTGTCAGGGTCCTCTTTCTTCGGTGTCGTTTCATAGAAGAGGTCCTGCTTCTTTACCTCTTTGTCGAAAACCTTGTGCTTGTTCACGAACTCCTTGCGATCTTTCTTGAACTCCTCATACCGCTCGGGTGTCAGCCGGATCACGGCAAATTCCGGCTTGTATTCTTCTTTCTTGTCATAGGGAAATCTTGGGACTTTTGCCTCCCAGACTCCGTCGGCAACTTTCTCCCAGATTTTTGTTGTTTTTGTCGTCATTGGAGCCGGAGCAGGTTTTTTCTCCTGCGCTGCCTCCTGCGCGCGCACCGGCACGCTGACAGCGAGGACCGCCAGGCATATAACGCTCGCAATCTCACATTTGACACGCCCCATGGTGCACCTCCTATTGTGCAGGCGGTTTGTACTCTTCTCCAGGATCAAATGTCAAATGGAATCTCGAGGCCCATTTCCGCTCGACCAGCTCCACTTGCTTTAGCCAATCATTTCCATCCGGCCGTTCATAGGAAACCAGAAACCTTGGCGGGTATGACCTGGTTGTCGCCGACACCGGTTCCAAGCTCCAGAAGTCGCAGACCTGTCGGAAACAATCCCTCACCTGACGTCGCGTATTCTTGCGGCATCAGAATCAGGACTTCACTCTCCATCCCATTCCTTGGTCAATCCCGTTATCGAATGCCTCTGCGAGTAGCCGGTTGTCCTCCCCGCCGTATTTTCCCCTCGCCTCGCGTTAAACGGAGTACAATAAACAATCCTTCCGATTCCAAATATCCGGGGTATCACCAAGATCAGCAGGCGCGCCGTCTCTCACCCTTCGCTCGTGACGACACTGTGGTGGATACCTGTTTTTTAGAAGCGACTATCTATGAGAATTCTGCTCTACAACCCCGACAACGGCGTGACTCGCAATTTCATGCCGCATCTTTGGATGTTTCTGCTGCAGGCGCTGACTCCGCCCGGCAATGAGGTGTTGCTGATCGACGGCAACGCCCAGCCCATGGACGAGTCTCAGATCGCGCAATACGTACGCGACCAGAATATTGGACTGGTCGGCATCGGCGCGATGACCCGCATGATCGCGAAGGCCTACCGCATCGCCGACGCCATCCGCGCCACCGGAGTGCCGGTCGTCATGGGTGGCCCCCATGTCACCGAACTGGCGGACGAAGCCCTCGGTCGCGATGGCGGCCCGCGGCACGCCGATGCCGTCGCCCTCGGCGAGGCGGACGAAACCTGGCCAGTGATTGTGAATGACGCCGTCCGTGGCCAACTCAAAGATATCTATGCGCCGGTCGATGCAGCCGGCAAAGAGAACAAGCCTTCTCTCAAGAACTACCCCGTCATTCCCTGGCACTCGATCGATCTCAACCAGTTCAATCTCGTGCCCAAGGTCTTCGCGCCGATGCTCGACAAGGTCGGAGAAGGTTGGGGGACGTTTCGCATCGTCCCCGTCGAATCGGGAAGAGGCTGCCCCTACGGTTGCGAATTCTGCACTGTCACCGGATTTTTCGGAGACTCGATCCGCTTCCGCACGAACGAAAGCGTCGTAAATGAACTGCTGCTGCTGAAAAAACGCGCCCGCAGCGAGAAGGGCCAGATCGCGGTCTTCTTCATCGACGATAATTTCGCCATCAACGTGAAACGCACCAAGTCTCTGCTTCGCGACATCATTGCCGCCGGCGCCCAAGTCAACTGGGTGGCCCAGATCAGCGCCAACCTATTGCGCGATGAGGAACTCGTCGACCTGATTGCAGCCTCGGGGGGCAAGTGGGTTTTCATCGGCATGGAATCCATCGATCCCGCCAACCTCAAAGATGTGAATAAGGGATTCAACAAGCCCGGCGAGTATGCCGCGGTGCTGGAACGGTTGGCTAAACGGAACGTCTATGCCATCACGTCATTTATTTTTGGGATGGATAACGACACGGTGGGCGTTGCCGAGCGCACGCTTGAACAGGTCCGCACCTGGCCCCCAGGCCTTCCCATCTTCGGCCTGCTGACGCCGTTGCCCGCAACCCCGCTGTACAAGCGCCTGGAAGCCGCTGGCCGCCTCACGCGTGTCAAACACTGGCAGGAATTTATCCCCTTCGCGATGGCTCACACGCCGCTGAAGATGAGCATCGAAGAAGCTCACGCCGAAGTGAATTACGGTTGGGCCCACGCCTACAGCCCGCAAGCGCTGGCGGACGCCGTCGATTCTCTGGCCGACCAGCCCCTCGGCTATCGCATCAACATCTTCCTGGCGCGCTTGTGCTTCCGCGGCATCTATTTCCCCATGCTGGGCCGCCTGGCGTGGCTGAAAGTGATTGCCGAGAACCGTCGCACGATTTTCAAACTCGTGAAGGAAGCGGTCTTCGGCGGGATATCCCGGCCCAGGAATCCCGATGTCGAGAACCCGTACGAAGACGTTGTGACGCCGGAAGTCGGGCCCGCGAGCGCCTAGCAACTGTCTGGTCGAAATGGGGCACGGTGATGTTCATTTGAAGTGTCCGAAAGCCATCCCCCGCTACGTCCTGTTAACCGATGCGGCGGAGAAATGGCGCTGAAACAGGTACATCATTTTTCGCGAACCTGCATGTCCGCTCCGGACCAGGAGTGCTCCCAATGGCGCCAGATCGAAATGTCGTCAAACCCGAGAGCGTTCCACCATAGGTCAAGCATCGATTGGTCCAGTTGCAAGATTCCGTGCTTGGTGACGCTTGCAGGAGGAGGCGCAAGTTTTGCTAAGCGATCATAGACGCGGACTCGCGCCGCTTCGTCCACACGACTCAGCAGATGCCACAGCGTGAGTGCGTCCCGCTTTCGAGAGCGAGCAAGAATCACCGCCAGATCCTCGGCGCGCGCCTGCGATGTACTGTCCTCAAAATCGAGTCGTGCCAGGGCACTGCGGAATTCCGCCTCTGCATCTTCAAAGTAAGGCGTGCCCGGACCCACCTTGGGCCTGGTCGCGCATGCCGCTCCCGCGGGAATAAATGACTCGTGCCCATTCAACTTAAATCCAACCCATCCAAGTGTTGTCCTCACTAGCCCGGCGCCCGAGTCATCGACCTGCAACGTGTATGCACAACCCAAATCCACCGTCATCGCCGAGGGTGTGTCGACCACGAATTCACCCGGAGGCGACCAGATGAAGGCGTGAATGGTTCCGCGATCCAATGCGATCCGTTTCAGATTTGGGCCCATGGTGAGCAGCCGTAAGCGGGTGCTTGGCCCCATCTCGATCTGGCCGATGTCCTCAGCCTGCAAGCTGGCCCGCGACTGGCTGTCGGTTTCAAGGAGTTGGCCCACACCCAAACGGTTCGACCCTTCCTTCTCGCGAATGATCTTCCGTCCGATTCGAGGCGTTCCTGCCAGACTAGATACATCCCAACCAGGGCCCCCGATCGTCGGTTGCTTCCTGAAATAGAGCAGAAATGCTCCTACTGCGATGGCCAGCAATGCGACTGCTGTAGCTAGAGCTGGAAACAGTCGCCGCGGCCATAAACGAAATATCCATCGCTCGTGCGGAACGATCGCAGGAAATACCGGAGCAGGACGGTTGTGGCGATACTTTCCGAGTACCGCCTCCAACCTGTGGACCTCAGGATCCGGCTCGCCAGACCCATCCCACAAATAGTCGTCCCGTTCGGTGAGCGATCCCTTTTCGGTTTTGTTTCCCGGATCCATCACTACAATGCCTCCTGTTCCGGTTGATTGCCGGTCTGCGGGCTCAGTTTCGCTCGAAGTTGCTGCATGCCGCGATGCAAATTGACTCGTACCGAACCGGCCGTTAGTCCAGTACGCGCGGCTATTTCTGGCCCGGTCATGCCTTCGACCAGCCGCAAGATCAACGTCTCCCGATAAGCGTCGGGCAGGCTCCGGATGACCTCGAGGACTCTGGCTGCATACTCTTCGTCTGCAGCCCTCGCTGGAGGATTCGCGTCGTTGCCTGGCGCCTCGTCCGTCAGCGCCGCATTGGGCACAGCGTGCCGGTGATAATCATTCGCCATGTTGCGGGCGATTGCTGCCAGCCACGCGCCAAACTTGCCGATCTCTCGCAGCGTCGACAGCCGATGCAGCGCCCTCAGGAAGACATCGTGAGTGAGGTCATCAACGTCTTGTACTGGAACTCTTGCAAGCAACACCCCATGCACCATGCGCGCGTACCTTTCGTACAGACGCCCAAACGAGGTGCGGTCCCCGTCCTGCGCCGCAAGCACCATGCGCTCGTCCTCCGGGATCTCAGGCGTGGATTGCCGGCCACTCACCGGAGGGCGGCCCACGCGTCGAGGGAGTCTTTCAATTCCGCGTACTGATGTAGACACCATGCTCGCAGAACTCCCATGACAGGTTAGACGTTCGCCGCAGAAGGACTGTTAACAACAATTTGCCTCCGCATGCTACCGCTTCCCGGGGTGTAAAATAATGGAGTAACACCATTATTTTCCAGTTCTTAAACCGAGAGGATCCCCCATGGCAACGTTGGAAGCCCCCGTCCGGCCGCGCACCAGCCTGCATGCAGGCCCGTTTGTCACCGAGCCGTTTTTTGATTTTCGCAACGAAGAGAACGCGCGCCGCATGCGCGCCGCCATTGCCAAAGTTCGCAGCCAGCTTGGCCGCGAGTACGACCTGGTCATCGGCGGCAAGCGGGTCAAGACTGCCGACAAGATCAAGTCGCTGAACCCGGCGAATCCGTCGCAGATCGTCGGACTCCACCAGAAGGCCGGTAAAGAGCACGTCGAGCCCGCGATGAAGGCCGCGCTGGCGGCTTTCGGATCGTGGGGCCGCACCACCGTCGAGGAACGCGCCAGCCTGCTGTTTCGCGTCGGCGACTTGCTGCGCCAGCGCAAGATGGAATACATGGCGTGGCTGGTCTTCGAAGTCAGCAAGAACTGGGCTGAGGCCGACGCCGACATCTCGGAGACCATCGATTTCTGCGAGTTTTACGCGCGCGAAGCGCTGCGCTTCGCCAAAGTGCAACCGCCGATCCAACTGCCCGGCGAGCACGATACCCTGCTCTATATTCCGCTGGGCGTAGGCGCGGTGATTCCGCCGTGGAACTTCCCCTGCGCCATCATGGCCGGGATGACGCTGGCCTCGATCGTCAGCGGCAACACTGTCATTCTCAAGCCGTCGAGCGATTCGCCGACCATCGCCGCGAAGTTCATGGAACTACTGGAAGAAGCCGGCATGCCGGAAGGCGTAGTCAACTTCTGCCCGGGATCCGGCGCTACGTTTGGCGACGCGGTGGTCGCGCATCCCAAAACACGCTTTATCGCTTTTACGGGGTCGCGCGAAGTCGGGCTAAACATCAACAAAACTGCTGCTACGCAAGCGCCCGGTCAACTCTGGATCAAGCGCACAATTCTCGAAATGGGCGGCAAAGACGCCATCATCGTCGACGCCGACGCGGATATCGATTCCGCAGTCGAAGGCGTAGCGCAGGCCGCCTTCGGCTTCCAGGGCCAGAAGTGCTCGGCCTGTTCGCGCGCCATTGTCGACGAGCGTGTCTATGACAAGTTCCTCTCGCAACTGAAGACCCGCGTCGAAAAGATTCAAGTCGGCGATCCCGCCGAAAACGCCAACATGGGCGCGGTGATCAACGAAGGCTCGATGAAGACGATCCTCGGCTACATCGAGCAGGGCAAGAAAGACGGGCGCCTCATCACTGGCGGCGAGCGCGCTGCCGGCGAAGGCTTTTTCATCAAGCCCACCGTGATTGCCGACATTCCGCCGAAGTCGAAGCTGGAACAGGAAGAAATTTTCGGCCCGGTTCTGGCTGTGATCAAAGCTCGCGGCTTCGACCATGCTCTCGAGATCGCCAACGACACTGAATTTGGCCTGACCGGTGCGGTCTACACCAGTTCGCGTGACAAGATCGAACGCGCCATCTGCGAGTTCCACGTCGGCAACCTGTACATCAACCGCAAATGCACGGGCGCAATGGTGGGCGCGCATCCGTTCGGCGGCTTCAACATGTCGGGCACCGATTCCAAGTCTGGCGGCCCGGATTATCTGTACCTGTTCACGCAGGCGAAATCCGTCGGCGAGAAAATCTAGAAATATCATAGCGCCGCCATCTCGTCGTTGGCGGCGTCCTCGCGGCCACTGCGAGGGCGAGACGCCTTCGCGACAGCCGGCAGGATGCCAGCGCTACATTATTTCTCCGGCTGTTGAATGTGTGCACCAAACCAGGGGATAACAAATGAAACTCCGAAAGTGGATGTCGCTGTATTTTGTTCTCTTCTCCGTCAAATTTTTTTCTCAGAACTCTTCCAATCGCGCCGCCGTTGACGTTGCCACTAAGACCATTCGCCCGGCCGAAATCCGCGCGCATATTCGCTTCCTTGCCGACAGCCTGCTGCAAGGCCGCGCTCCCGGCACTCCCGGCTACGACATCGCCGCCCGCTATGTTGCGACCGAACTAGAGGGAATGGGCTTGCATCCTGCCGCCGAGGCGGGCAACTGGTTTCAAACTGTACCGCTGGAAAAGGCTGTCACCGATGCTTCTGCAAGTTCTTTCGTTCTGACGACCAGCGGCAAAGAACAAAAATTAACTGATGCGAAGGACTACATTCTTTCTACCTGGTTCGCAAGTCCGGCAAGCAATGGCGATTCCAAAGTGGAAGCGGATGTGAGCGCCCCAGTCGTCTTCGTCGGCTTCGGCGTGACCGCTCCCGATCAGAAATACGACGACTACGCTGGTGTCGACGTACACGGCAAGATCGTTGCTGGAATTTACGGTGCACCCTCGTCGTTTCCCTCCACGGAGCGCGCCTATTATTCCGATGGAGTCGTCAAGGCAAGGAATGCGGTTGCGCACGGCGCGATCGGCGTGATCTCCATCATGCTTCCGGAAGATTGGAAACGTTATCCGTGGGAATGGCTGGTCCCGCAGATCCAGGTTGGAGAGATGCACTGGCTCGATAAGAAAGGCGTGCCGCACGATTTCTTTCCGGAGTTGCGCGGAAACGTGCTGCTGAGCCAGCAGGGCGCAGACAAGCTTTTCGCCGGAGCGCCCAAAACTCTCGATCAGGTCTTTGCCGCCGCCAAAGCCGGCAAGCCTCAGGCATTCACTCTGCCCGTGAGCGCGCGCATCCATACGGTCGCGGCGCACTCGGTCATCAACAGTTCCAACATTGTCGCTGAGCTCAAGGGCTCCGACCCCGCTTTGCGCGACCAGTATGTCGTCTACACCGCGCATGTGGATCACCTCGGTATTTGTCCGGCTGTCGCAGGAGACAACGTCTGCCACGGCGCTCTGGACAATGCTTCCGGCACGTCTACACTTCTGGAAATCGCGCGCGCCTATGCCAGCTTGCCGCAGGCACCACGCCGGTCGGTACTGTTTGTGTTTGTGACCGGCGAGGAAATGGGACTGCTCGGCTCAGATTATTTTGCGCATTATCCCACCGTGCCGCTGAAAGCAATCGTCGCCAACGTCAACATTGATGGCGCTCCCGGCAGCTATTTCGGGATGAAAGATGTCGTGGCCCTCGGAGCCGAGCACTCCACGATCGGCGACGAAGTCGCGGCTGCAGCCAAAGAGATGGGCTACGACGTCAGTCCCGATCCCATGCCAGAGGAAGTCAGCTTCATTCGCAGCGACCAGTATTCGTTTGTGCTGCAGGGCGTACCAGCAGTTGATGTCGAAGATGGAGTGCATGCTACCGATCCCAAGATTAGTGGCTTGGACGTGATCAAGAAATGGCTGGTCACGCGTTATCACACGCCGCTCGACAACATGGACCAGCCGATCGACTTTGACTCTACGGCGAAAGGAGCGGTCATGAATTTCCTGGTCGGATATCAGATCGCGCAGCACGAAGCCGCCCCGCAATGGAATAAAGGCGATTTCTTCGGGACAACGTTTGGGCCAAGACACTCCGCCGCCAGCACCGGGGAGTAAGGCTCTGTTTAGAAAAAGAGATCAGTGGCTAGTGTTCAGTGGCCAGCGCAGCAGTTATTTCTGATTACTGACCACTGAGAAGCAGGGTTGCAGCAAAAATACGAAAGCCGCCCGACTGAGGCGGCTTTTCAAGGCTGATTAGGGTTTACTGGGCCACGCCAGCGGGGGGCTGCGGAGCTGTCCCGACTGTGGTCGCCGCCGCAGCTTCGTTCAGAATGCGGTGGTGAATCGTAAACAGCGCCAACTCCAGCCGGTCGGAAACGCCGATCTTGTCGTACACATTGCGCAGATAATTCTTGATGACTTGTTCGGTGGTGCCGAGCTGCGAGGCGATTTCCTTGTTCTTGTAGCCTTGCACGATCAGGGCGACGATGCGCAGTTCTTTTGCCGTCAGCCGGTCGCGCACACGCAATCCGACCATATCGTTTTCAGTGAGCTCGCTGGGCACGGCAACGTCTTGCACCCAAGTTTCGCCGCGCGCGACTTTGCGCACGCAGTCGACCAGGGCAGCGCTGGTCACGTTGCGATAGACGACTCCATGCGCTCCGTTGGACATATGTTTCTGAGCGCTTTCGCCGGTATCGGCCAGTACGATCACGCGCGTCTTGGCCTTGTTCGCGCCCTGCACAATGGCAGCAAAGTCATTGTGGAATCCTGCAGCCACCACCAGAACGGCAGCGCGGAATTTATCCAGCGCCATGAACATCTGTTCGGGAGTCTGCGCCTGGGCGACGATGCGCATCTCGTCTTCCACCGCCAGCACTTTGGCGATGCCCGCCCGGAAGATCGCCTGGTTATCCGCCAGAATCAGTTTGAGCATGTTGTGAACGCTCCCAAAAATCCAGTTCAAAAATCTTAAGACTTCCTCACGAATTCGTATGAATCGATCACGCAAGCCACGCCGCGTCCTTCGCCGCCTTCCCCAGTTTCATCGGCGCGCACCACTCGCCCCTTGCATTGAATGGTCACATGTTCCTGACCGCCCGTCATCTCAGGGGGCAGCGTAATCTCAAATTCCACCGGCGAACCAATCTCCATGGCAGCATCGGCGCGGATGTACACGCCCGCAGCGCTGAGATTTCCCGTGACCCCCTTGGCGTCTCCGGTTTCACCTTTATGAATCTTGATCGGCAGTTCCAGCGGAAATCTTTTTCCGGTCCGTGCTTCTTCCCCCACGGTACCTCCTCTATGTTGGCCGGTTATGATGGTTTCGTTTGTATGTGAGGCCAACGTCAAATCAAGCTCCCGGCGGGCTCTGGCCCACTTTTGTGCTCACGGGCGGTTATATCACGGAAAGTTACTCATGTAAAAGCCTGATAACCCGTTAGTTAACGGTAACCAGTATGCTCCCTGGTCCCGGCTTGCGCCGCGGGATCCTTTGACCGAGGATTACATTCTACCCGCAAGCCCACGTGATAGTGTTTTGCTACACCTTTTTCCCGCAGTGATGGAGCGCAAGGGTATGGCAAATTCTCCCGAGAAGTGGGGTTTTGCAGGAATCCAGAGGGTCATGGTCGCAGGATTCGCACTGTTTTTTCTGCTGGTCGCGGCATCTGCAGCGCAAAGCAATCAAAAGCCGGCGGCACCGCCCCCGAATCCCGCAAAGGCCGGTCAGACGGCCGGATCCATTTCCGCCGAGCCGCCCGGCGTTTTGATCCAACTCAATGGGGCGCTCGAAAAGCTGGCAGCGAAGGTGTCTCCGGCGGTCGTGCAAATTCTGGTCACCGGATACGCACCCCTGCGCGAAGAAGACCGCTCGCAGACGGCATTCATCGTTCGCCAGCACGCAGTGGGATCGGGCGTAATCGTTGACCCGAACGGCTACATCATGACCAATGCGCATGTGGTTGAGGGTGCCCAGCGCATTCGAGTCGCCCTCCCGCTGCCTGGTGATGATGCCTCCGGGCAGGTGCCGGTCGGCAAGCGACGCATCCTGGAGGCGCGTCTCGTGGGACAGCACAAAGAAACCGATCTGGCGCTGTTGAAAGTCGATGACAAGGACCTTCCCACGCTGTCACTCGTGAGCCAGGGACGGCCGCACGTGGGACAACTCGTGTTTGCCATCGGAAGTCCTGAAGGCCTGCAGAACTCCGTCACCATGGGCGTTTTAAGCGCGCTCGCGCGCCAGCCGGATCCCAGCAAGCCCATCACTTATCTCCAGACCGACGCTCCCATCAACCCGGGAAACAGCGGCGGACCTTTGGTCGACATGAATGGCGCGGTCGTGGGAATCAATACTTTTATCTTGTCGCAGGGGGGAGGCAGCGAAGGCCTCGGCTTCGCCATCCCGGCGCGCGTGGTGGATTTCGTCTATCGCAGCTTGCGCAGGCATGGGCACGTGCATCGCGTCGAAATTGGCGCTGTAGCCCAGGAGATCACGCCTGACCTGGCCGAGGGTCTCGCGCTCCCCCAGAAATGGGGAGTCGTGGTCGTGGATGTGAAGCCCGACGGCCCGGCAGCCGCCGCCGGATTGAAAATTCAGGACATTATTCTGACCGCCGATGACCGGCGGATCGAAACTCTTCCCTCGCTTACGGCAGCTCTGTACCTGCACCGATTGGACCAGGCGGTGAAGCTGGAGATTCTGCGTGGCAATGAAAAGAAGACTCTCTACGTTCCGGCCATCGAGCATCGTGATCACATGGACGAAATGCTGGACGCGATTAATACGGAAGACAGCCTGATCCCTCGTCTGGGCATCCTGGGCATTGATCTGACCGAGAATCTGCGCTCGCGACTGAACTTAAGAATTCCTTCGGGCGTGGTCGTCCTGGGACGCGCGGTGGACCTGTTGATGCCCGACACAGGTCTGCAGTCGGGCGACATCATTCACCAGCTCAACCAGATGCCGATTGATACCATGGACACTCTGCGTGCCACCGTGGGCAAGCTTAAACCCGAAGACCCCGTGGTGCTCCAGGTGGAGCGCGAGGATGGACTGATGTACGTGAGCTTTGAGATGGAGTAGTGTGTCCTGGGTGGCCGGCCATGTGGCGCGGGCGCCACCGCCCGCGCAGCCCCGCCGCGCGAAATGGGGACGCCGTTCATCTGCGGACAATGAATTTCAGCCATGGCTACCTTTGACGTTCTATCTTGCAGCAGCGGTGGCGGCCTGCGATGTTCCTGCGGCTTCAATCGCACGGCCCAGCCCGGAGCTCACCGCTTCCACCACGCGCAGGTCATCGGCGCTGAACGCGTCCTGGTTTGAGCGATACAACGCCAGCACTGCGGTAATTCCTGAAGAACCTTCAATGG
>DASTCU010000259.1:0-1947 GCA_035710825.1 Candidatus Sulfotelmatobacter sp. | reverse complement strand
CACGCACACCAGGGGCGGACTGCGCCGTGCACCGACGCGCTGATTGCGGCGGGAATTCATCGCGTGGTCGCGTCGATGAGCGATCCGAATCCCAAGGTGAGCGGGCGCGGCTTTGAGCAACTGCGGGCGGCGGGCGTGCACGTGGAAGTCGGACGACTGGAAGAGCAGGCTCGCAAGCTGAATGAGGCGTTCGCGCGATATGTGCGACATGGGATTCCGCTGGTGACGCTGAAGGCGGCGATGACGCTGGATGGGAAGATTGCGCCTCCTCCGGCGGAGGCGCTGGCCAAATCAGTTGGCATTCCTGCGGGTGGATGGATTACCAGCGAAGTGGCGCGGGCGCACGTGCAGGAGTTGCGGCATCAGCATGACGCGCTGCTGGTGGGCGCGGGGACGATTCTTTCCGACAACCCGCTGCTGACCGATCGGAGCGGCCGGCCGCGCAGGCGTCCGTTGCTGCGGGTGATCTTAGATTCGCGGCTGCGCACGCCGGTCGAGTCGCGATTGGTGCTGAGCGTCGCGGCAGAACGGAAGGACGATGTGCTGATTTTCTGCGCATCGGGCGATGCGCAGAAGCAGGCGGAACTTGAGGCGATGGGAGTGCGAGTGGAAAAGATCTCGGCATTTGAGGCGGATGGGCGTCCGGATTTGCCGGCAATCCTGCGGCGGCTGGGGCAACTGGAAATCACCAGCGTGATGATTGAAGGCGGGGCGACGGTAAACTGGGCAGCGCTGGCGGCGAATGTGGTCGACAAAGTCTTCTTGTATTACGCGCCGAAGATTCTTGCCGGGACTGGTTCGATTCCGTTCGCTTCGGGCGCGGGATTCCGCCATCTGAGCCAGGCGGCGCAGGTGAAGCACGTGCACTTGCACCGGTTTGGGGAAGATTTCGCGGTGGAGGGATATTTGCGGGATCCGTACGGGGATTAGAACCATTCACCACGAAGGCACGGCGGCACGGAGAAAACTTTTTTATCATTCGGTTTCTCCGTGTCTCGGTGGCTCCGTGGTGAATTATGATGTTGGGCTTTGGAGGCATTTATGTTTACTGGCATTGTGGAGGAAGTGGGAAAGATTACGAGCATCGAGCAGCGCGGGGAGAACCGGCGCATTACCATTGCCGCCCAGCATGCCCCCAAGGAGCTTGGAACCGGGCATAGCGTCTCGGTGAGCGGAGTGTGCTTGACGGCACTCGATATCAAGCCGGGATCGTTTTGTGCGGACCTGGCGCCGGAGACCTGGGTGCGGACTTCGTTCTCGCGCATTCATGAAGGGGCGCTGGTCAACCTGGAATTGCCGATGAAGGCCGACGGGCGATTTGGCGGGCACATTGTGCAGGGGCACGTGGATGGCGTGGGCAAGCTGATCGGGTTTGAGCGCATTGGCGATTCGGAGAACTGGTGGCTGCATATTGAGCTTCCCGAGGAGATTGAGAAGTACACCGTGTACAAAGGATCGATTTCGATTGAGGGCATCAGCCTGACCGTGGCGAACTTGCAAGGCGGCCGGTGCACGATTGCCATCATTCCGCACACCGTCGAGATGACGAATTTGCATTCGCTGAAGCCGGGAGATCCGGTGAATCTGGAGGCGGATCTGATCGCGAAGTACGTGGAGAAAATGATGAAGGGCGAGGCGGCGGAAGGGACGCTGCGGCTGGAGGAGTTGGTGGAGCAGGGGTTTTAGGGGCAGTTGTCAGTGACCAGTGGTCAGTGATCAGTTGTCAGTGACCAGTTGCCAGTTGTCGGTTGCCAGTGTGCGCTCTGAGATTTCATCGTTCATGACGGCGGCATCCTGCAGTCGATGTCGTGGATTCGATCGCACCGGTAGTTCTATGGCCCGAAGCTTGTCGATTGCACTGGCAACTGACCACTGCCCACTGCCTACTATCTTCACGCTTCCAACTTCAACTCGTCGAGTTCGAGGAATTCCTGGATGATGGGCTCG
>DASTCU010000258.1:0-2595 GCA_035710825.1 Candidatus Sulfotelmatobacter sp. | reverse complement strand
ATGCTCACAAGCGGTGGCGTCTGGTCAAGATTGATGGTCGCGTTGGCCGTGGCACTGCTTCCCACGGAATCCGTGGCCGTTCCCGTGATGATCTGGTTGGCCCCATCACTGGAGACAGTTTGCGAACCCGGACACGAAACCGGCGGCGCGCCACCGGAGCACTGGAAACTCACTGTGACCGGACTGTTGTTCCATCCGGCGGCATTCGGCGCAGGCGTGACCACCGCGATGATCTGTAATGGCGGGAAGTTTTGCAGGTTGAACTGAACGCTGCCGCTCGCACTGTTGCCCGCGACATCGAATGCGGTGCCGCTGATGGTTTGGAATCCCTGCGTAGTTATCGTCTGCGTCGAAGGGCAGCTAGCCACGCCGGACAGCGCATCCGAGCAGGTAAACGTTACCGTGGCGCTCGGCCCAAAAATAATTCCATTTGAGTTGGGCGTGGGTGAGACGGAAGCGCTGATCGTCGGCGGGGTCTCATCAATACTCACCGTTGCGCAGAAATTGGCGGTGTTGCCCGCCATGTCTACCACGGTCCCGCAAGCCTGCTGGTTTGACCCTTCCGTGCTGAGCTGAATCGACGCCGGGCAGCTTGCCACCCCGGACACCGAATCACTGCACGTGAAGCTCACCGTGACTGCAGTGTTGTTCCACCCCGCAGCATTGGGACTGGGAGTAATCACCGGCGTTGCCGTGGGCGGCGTAAGGTCAACTTTCACCGTGAGGCTGGTGCTGGCTGTTTGTCCCGCTGCATCGGTAACCGTTGCGCTGATCTGGTTGGCGCCTTCGGTGCTCACCGTCTGCGAACCGGGGCACTGCAGCGGCGCAACCCCACCACTGCACGTGTAGGAAATCGTTACCGGCGTGTTGTTCCAGCCTGCGGCATTTGCCTGCGGCGTTGCCGTCGCTGTGATCGTCAGCGGCGACGCTTCAAGGCTGATCGTGATCGTTGCACTGGCTGAGTTTCCCGCCTTGTCCGTCGCTGTACCGCTGAAGGATTCATTCAACCCCAGCGTGCTCGCCTGAATCGGGGAAGGACAGCTCGCTACTCCTGAGAGCGTGTCCGAACACGCGAAGGTGATCGTTGCTGGCGCAACCACTACTCCCTGCGCATCCGGGACCGGGCTTACGCTCGCCGTGATTGTCGGCGGTGTCTTGTCAATATTCAGCGTGCTGCTGGCGCTGGCCGTCTGTCCTGCCGCATCTGTCACGCTGGCGCTAACGCTCTGGTTTGCGCCTTCCGCGCTGACGGTTTGCGAGCCAGGGCACTGCAGCGGTGCGACTCCACCCGAGCATGCGTAAGAAATTGTTACATTGCTGTTGTTCCAGTTGTTCGCATTCGGCTGCGGCGCGGCTGTTGCCGTTATCGCCAGTGGCGCTGTCTGCACGCTCACCGTCAGTGTTGCGTTGGCGGTGTTCCCGGCTTTGTCCGTTGCCGAACCGCTGAACGATTTGTTTAACCCGGCCGTCGTTACCTGCACCGGCGAAGGACAACTCGCGATTCCCGAAAGTGAGTCCGAGCAGGTGAAAGTGACTGTGGCCGGCGCTGTCACCACTCCCTTGGCGTTCGCAGCAGGCGTGACCGTAGCCGTAATGGTGGGCGCGGTCTTGTCAATGCTTACGCTGGTCGAAACACTGGTCGTATTGCCGTTCGCATCCGTGGCCGTTGCCGTGATCGTCTGGTTCAGGCCCTCTGTGCTCACCGTCTTGGTGGCAGGGCACTGCACCGGCGTCACCCCGCCCGAGCAGGTGTAGCTGATGGTTACATTGGTGTTGTTCCAGCCGTTGGCATTGGGTGTGGGTGCAGCCGAGGCTGTGACCGCCAGTGCCGCTACCGCGGTAAATGCCACTGAATTGCTGGCCGATCCGCCAACCGTGACCACAATCGGATCTGAACCAACGGCCGCTCCGCTTGGCACGGTCGCAATAATCTGGGTCGTCGTCCACGTGCCTGCCGAGGCCGCCACTCCTCCAATCGTCACCGTGCTGCTGCCCTGGCTGGTCCCGAACCCGCTGCCGTTGATGGTGACGTTTTTTCCAATCGGCTGTGTGGTCGGACTGTCCGAAGTGATGTGCGGCAGAACCTTGAAGTTGACGCCGTTGCTGGCCTGCGTGTTCACCGTCACTACAACGTTGCCGGTCGTCGCGGCGGTGGGAACCGTGGCGATCACCTTGGTGCTGCTCCAGCTTGTGACCGTCCCGGCCGTTCCATTGAATGTGACCGCGCTGCTTCCCTGAGTGGAACCAAAGTTCGAGCCGGAAATCGTAACCGCTGTTCCCGTTACCCCTGAGGTCGGCGAGATGCTGGTGATGCTGGGCGGCGGAATTACCGTGAACGTGACTCCCTTGCTCGCGACTCCGCCCGCCGCGGTCACAATCACGCTTCCGGTGGTTGCTCCCGCAGGCACGCTGGTCGTGATTTGCGTCGCGCTCCAGCTATTGATCGTGGCCGTGGTCCCGTTGAAGGTGACTTTGCCATTGCCCTGGGTCGGCCCAAAACCCGATCCGTTGATCGTTACCGCCGCGCCCACGATCCCGGAAGTGGGAACCAGGCTCGTAATGCTCGGTGCCGCCGTAACCGTGAAGCTCACGCCA
>DASTCU010000257.1:0-3027 GCA_035710825.1 Candidatus Sulfotelmatobacter sp. | reverse complement strand
ATGTGACCCTCCGGTTGGAGGTCATTGGAATAATACCACGCTTCCATCGCGCGGTCTGTGACTAAGGCCGAGGCAAGTCGAGTGAATGCTTCCGAATGACCGTTGGGTTCAGCGATAAGGCTCAGAGGGGAGCAAATGTTTTTTGCGGTTTGCCCCCGAAACTGGACGTAAGCGAGCCGTACCGGTATTCAGCGCAACGCAAGGAGGATTTTGATGACCACCTACGACGCATCGGTCAAGAAGGCTCTGACCGCCTCTCAGCAGGACCTCATCGACCACAAAGAGCATTGCTCCGCCGATCCCGTGAAGCTTGCGACGGTTGGGCGTGAATGTGGACATCAGGTTCGGATCAAGCGCAACGACTCTGAGTACGGGCTGTACACGGTTAGCCAAATCCGCCAGGAGAGCCCGGACAACATCGTTCGCATGGGCTCTACTGGCCGGAAGCGGCTCGGCACGAGCGACGAATTCGTCGGTTTGCTCGATTCCCAGGTGCCACATCCCACCTTTGACGACGCCGACGCCGAAACCAACAACGAGTTCGTCGAGCGGCTGGAGGATAACGGCACCCATACGGGACTCGTTGTCATCGCACCCCACGGAGGAGACATCGAGCCCCACACCGACCAACAGGCCGAGCGCGTAGCGTCGCGACTCGCGGCCAAGGCAGTCAGCTCATGGCGGTGTAAGGGCTTTAAGGGGGAAGGCGCCTTTGCTCGCTGGCACATCACCTCGACTGACCTTCACGAGGCGAGTTTCCCCCGCCTCAACTCGATCATCTCTCGGGGCTTCACCTATGCCGTCGCCTTCCATGGGTTCGACGACCCCGAAATCCTCTTTGACATCCTCATCGGCGGCGCTGCGCCCTACTCCCTGAAGCAGGACATCGAGACTGCCATCAAAGGCGCGATCACCGGCTCGGACATAACGGTGCACATCGCGTCCCCAGACGAGAAGTTCGGCGGTGATAGCTTGAAGAACATCGTCAACCGGCTCACCGCCGGCGGAGCAAACGGTATCCAGATCGAGCAGAGCCCCCGCGCCCGCGCGAGCCACTGGGGGGACATCGCCGACGCGGTCGCCAACGTCTACAAACCCAAGCTTGGATTATTCAGCCATTAGGAATTTGTCTCCAGAGGACGGCGCATCATGCGCGCCCATTGAGAATGGGCCAGCCGCCAGGAGGTAACGGAACGATTTACAACCAGTTAGCCGTTGGCAATGACGGCCAATGTCCGAGATGGGTCATAAGCAGACATCACGCCATCCTTAGGCGATGTCCGCTTTGCCCCCGAAAGCGGACATGGGCGTTTCATCACGACATGTCCGCTTTGTGCCATGTGTGGACGGCTCCGAGTTGGCAAGGGAAATCTTCACGTCGCATTGCTGGTCGGTGCAGCCATGTGTTCGGCCTGTTAGCGCGGCACACAGGGCCGCTGGCCATAATGCCCTCCGCGGATCAGGTCCCGGTCAAAAGCCCGCATTCGATAATGCACTGGCACTTATGGGTTGTCCTGATCGCCGGATCGACCGGCTCCGCATTACGTGCTGTTCGCCCTCCCAACCTTCACATCACGCCGGATGGCGGCGCGATCTCGTTTACGCCGCTAATGCAACGGGTTCCTTGTAGCGTTCACTCTTAGCCATCATGGCCCACGCCATCCTTGCGATCTTGTTGGCGAGCGCGATCGCGGCGACTTTCGTTGGCCGCCGGGCCAGCAATGCCGTGAGCCAGGGCCGATGTTTGGTGCCATGGATCTTGGCATAGCGGATGACGGCCAGCGCGCCCGCCGTGAACAGGCTGCGCAGATAGCGATCGCCCTGTTTGCTGATACTGCCGAGCTTGTCCTTGCCCCCGCTCGAGTGTTGCTTCGGCACGAGCCCGACCCAGGCCGAAAAATTCCGCCCAGACGGAAAGCCTTCGGATCAGCGACGCTGGCGACGATAGCGGTGGCCAGCGCCGGACCGACGCCCGGGATCTCATCCAGCCGCTTGCTCGCCTCGCTAGATCGGTGCCACGCCATGATCTGACGATCGAAGTTCAGAATCTGTGCCTTTAGCGTCCGCAGCTGGGCGCCAAGAGCTAGCAGACAGGCACGTGCAGCCTCAGGCAACCGTTTGTCGCTTGCGTCGGCGGCCACATCGAGCAGTTGTTCAACACCATTACGTCCGACCGGTGCGACAATACCAAACTCGGCAAGATGGGCACGGATCGCATTGATCACCGCGGTCTGGTGGCGAATGAACAGATGGCGGGTGCGATGGAGCATCAGGCAGCTCTGCTGCTCGGGTGTCTTGGTCGCCACGAACCGCATGTTTGCCCTGGTGACCGCCTCGCAGATGGCCTCAGCGTCGGCAGCATCATTTTTGTGTCGCTTGACGTAGGGCCTCACGTAGGCGGGCGGCATCAAGCGCACCGTATGACCAAGAGCCTGCAGTTCGCGCGACCAATGATGAGACGAGGCGCAGGCTTCGATGCCAACGAGGCACGGCGGTAGCTTCTGGAAGAATGGCAAAACGTAGCGGCGCTTGAGCTGGCGGCGAACAATTACATTACCTGCCGCGTCAACCCCATGGATTTGAAAAACCGACTTTGCGATGTCGAGACCGATTGTCGTGACCGCTTGCATGTTTGGCTCCTCCGAATCGTGGGGCCCTTAACAGCACCCACATGCATGGCACTTCCGTGCCAGTGGAGGAGCCGTCCACAGCATCAAAAGCGGACATTCCCACTTTCAGCTCTCCGGCGAGCGCTTGGCGATAATGTTGACGACCTTAAACGTCATCACTACTTCGCCGGCCTGATTGATCACCTCGATGAACGAGGTGACCGCGCCGCGATCGGGCTTTGATTTCGAGGGGACGGCTTTGAGCACGGTCACGCGCACTGACAGAGTGTCGCCTGGGCGCACCGGCTTGACCCAGCGTAACTCATCGCCGCCGGGGGAGCCCAAGCTTGCCACCTTCGTAAGATAATGATCCATGAATAGCCGTGTCATGAGGCCGGCGGTGTGCCATCCGCTGGCG
>DASTCU010000256.1:0-103373 GCA_035710825.1 Candidatus Sulfotelmatobacter sp. | reverse complement strand
ATTCTTCGATGCGGCTTACGCGGCCCTGAAGGGCCGCTCTTCCACGGAGCAGCCACGTTACGAATTTGTTCGTCCTAATAAAGCCATGAGCAATGAAGAAGTCATTCACGGTTTTGAGACGGATTCTTTATCCGGGGAGTTTCATCACGCCGATCACGTGCGGCTTGCGTTCGCATATCTTTGTCTTTATCCGCCGATGGAGGCGCTGGAGAGGTTCGCTGCGGGGCTGAAGCGCTTTGCGGCGGCGCGGGGAAAGGCACAGCTTTATCATGAGACCATCACGCATGCGTATTTTTTCTTGATTCGCGAGCGCATGGCGCGGGATTCGGCGATCGATTGGGACGAGTTCGCGCGGCAGAATCCCGATCTGCGGCAGTGGAAGCCGGGAATTCTTGAGCGCTATTATCGCGTGAGCACGCTTACCTCGGAACTGGCGCGGTCGGTGTTTGTATTTCCCGACAAGTGCGTGGGGGTTTGATACTCTGTCGGCTGTCTTTTCTTCTCTGATTACGTCCAACTCGCATGCGACCTACACTCCTGCGACCTACACTCCTGCTGCTTACTCTGACTGTTACCTTGGCCAATGCTCAAGACATCCGCAGCGGCGATGCCCTGCTGGGGGCCATGCACGACCGCTACCAGTCGTCGTGGTATCAGACCGTTACTTTCACGCAGAAGAGCACTACCTACAAGCCGGACGGGACCAGCTCCGCTGAGACCTGGTACGAGGCGGCGTCGGTCCCGGGCAAACTGCGGATCGACATCGGTCCGCCCGCGGACGGCAAGGGATACGTTCTGGTCGACGGTGACGTCAGCATTATTAAAGACAATAAAGTCGCGGGCACGCGACATTCGGTGAACATGCTGCTGGTGCTGGGATTCGACGTGAACCGGCAGGACCCGGAGACCACGATCAAAGTGGTGAGAAGCGAAGGGTACGATTTGTCGAAACTGCACGAGGACACATGGGAGGGCAAACCGGCGTACGTGGTCGGGGCGGATCTGGGAGATTTGAAGTCGAAACAGTTCTGGGTGGCCAAGGATACGTTGCTGTTCGTGCGGGTGATCGAACCGGCGCAGGGCGAACCGGGGAAGCTCGACGACATACGCTTCACAAATTACCGGCCGCTGGCAGGGGCTTGGATCGCGGCGGGGGTCGAGGTATGGTCGGAGGGCAAGAAGGTTTTTTCGGAAGATTACACCGATATTCAGGCCAACGTGAAATTGGCGCCCGGGGTGTTTGATCCGCAGCAGTTCGCGGCGACGCACTGGGAGAAGTAGCGGGCAATCGGACGGACTTGCGTCGCGCTGGCATTTGGTCGGCTAGTCGGGGGTAAGAATCTTAAACCGCAGAGCGCGCTGAGAGGGCCCGCAGAGGACGCAGAGAAGTCTGGGGGAATCGCGATATCGAAATACAAGGCTCGGGGGCGGGACGCCCCCGCGACAGCCGGCGAGACGCCGGCGGTACCCTCCCGCGGCGTTTCCTTTCACTTCACTACATTTCGCCGTTGGGACAACATCCGTTGTGCGGGGCGGGTTGTTCCGCAGTAGAATGGGCGCGTCAATTCTCATCTCAGCCTTCCGGGGAAGGTGCTCATGACTCACTTCAAGGTTAATGGAGTCGCGCAATCGTTTGATGGCGATCCGGAGATGCCGCTGTTGTGGTATCTGCGGGACATTCTTGGGCTCACCGGTACGAAATTCGGATGCGGCATGGCGCTGTGCGGCGCGTGCACCGTGCTGGAGAATGGAAAAGCGATCCGGTCGTGCCAGAAACAGATGGGGACGGTCTCGGGTGAGATCACGACCATCGAAGGAATTTCTGCGCGCGGGCCGCATGCGGTGCAGAAGGCGTGGGCGGAAGTCAACGTTCCGCAGTGCGGATACTGCCAGCCGGGGCAGATCATGCAGGCTGTGTCGCTGCTGGCGACGAAGCCGAAGCCGACCGATGCCGATATTGACGAGCAGATGGCGGGGAATATTTGCAGGTGCGGGACGTACCAGCGCATCCGGGCCGCGATCAAGACCGCGGCAAAGGAGACCGCATGATCACGATCGAGAATGTTTCGCGGCGCAATTTTCTGCAGGGTATGTTGTCGGCGGGGGCGTTTGTGCTGTGCGTGCGGACCAACCCGCTTTTCGCAAAGGCGGCGAGCAGCTTGGCGCCCAACACTACCGGAGACCTTTCGATTGATGCGACCGCGTTTCATCCTGGGATGTATCTGGGGATCCAGACGGATGGGACGGTGTTCATCGTGGCGCATCGGACGGAGATGGGGAACGGTGTGCGCACGAGCCTGCCGCGCATTTTGGCCGACGAACTGGATGCGGACTGGGGCCGTGTGCATGTGATCCAGGGCGATGGCGATGAGCGCTACGGTTCGCAGGATACGGATGGATCGCACTCGGTGCGGGAATTTTTCGACACGATGCGGGAGGCTGGAGCGACGGCTCGGCTGATGCTGGTACGGGCGGCGGCACAGCAGTGGGGCGTGCCCGAGGAACAATGCGTGGGCGATCCGGTGCACGCGGTTACGCATAAGGCGTCGAGCCGGTCACTCGGATACGGAGAACTGGCGACGCTGGCGGCGAAGCAGCCGGTTCCGAAGAAGGAAGAGGTCAAACTGAAGTCGCCAGAGCAATGGCGGTACATCGGCAAACCTGCGCCCGGGTACGACGTGACCGACGTTTGCGCGGGCAAGCCGCTGTTCGGGATGGACGTCCGCGTGGACGGGATGGTGTATGCGGCGGTCGCGCACCCTCCCGTGCTTGGGGGGAAGGTGAAGTCGGTGGATGATTCGGCGGCGCTGAAGGTGAAGGGGGTGCAGAAGACGATTCCGATCGCTCCGTTCAAGGCACCGCATGCGTTTCAGCCTTTGGGTGGAGTGGCGGTGATTGCCGATAACACCTGGTCTGCATTCAAAGGACGCAAGCAACTGAAGATCGAGTGGGACAACGGGGCTAACGCTTCGTACACTTCGAGCGAGTACAAGAAGCAACTGCAGGAAACCGCTCGCCAGCCGGGGAAGGTAGTGCAGACGGTTGGGGATCCGGATGCGGAGTTTGCCAAGGGCGGGAAGATTGTGGAGGCGGAATATTTCGCACCACACCTGGCGCATGCTTCGATGGAGCCTCCGGTGGCTGTGGCTGACGTCCGGGGTGAGAAGGTGACGGTGTGGTCGCCAACACAAAATCCCCAGGGCGTGCAGGAAGAGGTGGCGAAGGCGCTGGGATTGAAGAAAGAGGATGTGACGTGCCACGTGACTTTTCTTGGCGGAGGCTTTGGGCGCAAATCGAAGCCGGATTATGCGGTCGAGGCGGCGGTGCTGTCGAAACAGACCGGTAAGCCGGTGAAGGTGGTCTGGAGCCGCGAGGACGATATCAAGTTCGACTATTACCACTCGGTGGCGGCGATGTATCTGAAGGCGGCGCTGGATGACTCGGGAACGCCGCGAGCGTGGCTGCAGAGGTCGGTATTTCCTCCGATCGGGTCGACGTTCGACAAAGATGCGACCTATGGCGGGGCCGGGGAGATGTCGATGGGCTGGAACGTTGTGCCCTTCGAGGTGCCCAACTTCCGCAGCGAGAATGGGCAGGCGGCGGCGCACGTGCGCATTGGATGGCTGCGGTCGGTGGCGAATATTTATCACGCGTTCGCAGTGCAGTCTTTTGCCAACGAACTCGCGGTGGCGGCGAATCGGGATCCGTACGATTACTTGGTTGCGCTGATCGGATCGGCTCGGACCCTGGACGGGACGCAGCCTCCGGAACTGTCGCAGAAATATCCGTATGAGACGGCGCGGCTGAAGCACGTGGCCGAACTCGCAGCGGCCAAGGCAAATTGGGGCAAGAAGAAATCCGGCAACGGATGGGGCATGGGGATGGCGGTGCACCGCAGCTTCCTGACCTACGTGGCGACCGTGGTGGAGGCGGAGGTCGACGGCAGCGGCGCGGTGCGCATTCCGCATGTGTACACCGTGGTGGATGCGGGGATTGTGGCCAATCCGGACATGGTGCGGTCGCAGTTCGAGGGTGCGGCGGTATTCGGGACCAGCATCGCGCGGACGGGAGAGATCACGGCTACGAATGGAGTGATCGATCAGTCGAACTTCCATAACTATCCAGTGGCGCGGATGAATGACGCGCCGGTGCAGGTGGATGTGCAGATCGTAGAAAGTACGGCGGCGCCGGCGGGAGTGGGAGAACCGGGAGTGCCGCCGTTCGTGCCGGCATTGTGTAATGCGATCTATGCGGCGACCGGGAAGCGGGTGCGGGAGCTGCCGCTGACGAGGAACGGATTCGCCTGAGATCCAGCGGTGATTCCGGTGTCCAGGCAGCCGAGGGCGGCTGTCCCCACATCTGCGGTTCACATCTACCGGTTCTGTTTCACGGCTAACGAATTTCTGCTCGTGCCGTCAAACCTCGCGCAGGGTGAAGTCACACTTCTGTCCGCGGAGGCTGGATGAAATTCTTTGTCGCCGCCCTTCTTGCTGTCGCCTTTTCGGCTAGTCAAGCGCTCGCGTCGCCTGCTGGGGAGTATGCTCAGCACTTCTCTGCCCTGAGCCAGCTTTCCGTGGCCGTAGCCCAGGCGATGCCGGCGGAGAAATATACTTTTCGGCCACATCCCGAGTCGATGACCTTCGGCGAACTCATGCTGCACATTGCCAGCACGAATTACGCATTTTGCGCGGGGCTGAAAGATTCCGATGCGCCCCAATCAGCGGCACCGGCTCCGACTGACAAAGATGGGGTAGTCAAGTTTCTTGCGGCGTCGTTCGATTACTGCTCCGCAATCATTCCCAAGCTCACCGAGGCGCAGCTCAGTCAAACCCACAATTCGCCGGATGGACGACTGCCCGGGCGCGAGGTTCTGCTGGCCATGTACATTCACGTGGCGCATCATCGCGGGCAGGCGGAAATCTATCTGCGCGACCAAGGGATCAAGCCGCCGTCGTACCGCATCTGAGTTTGAGAATTTTGGGCGGAGAAACGTGCCAGGTCCTACTTCCACACCACGGCACTCAGCCAGCCTCCCCAAACGTCGGACCAGGCATGCGCGATCATGGTTGCGCGCACGTTTCTGCGCCAGGCGGCGAGGGCTCCATAGAGCAATCCAAGGACGCTGATCACGATTACCTGCTTCCATCCCTGGTAGGCGTGGGCCACGCCGAATACCATGGCCTGTGCCATCACAGCGACCATGACATTCCCGCTGAAGGCTTGGAACTGCCGCTGCAGATATCCACGAAACGCCAGTTCTTCGCAGACTCCTGCGGTAATCGAGACTGCAATCCAGACCAGGATTTCCAGAAGGCTGCGGGGTAACAGGCCGGCGACCGATTTCGCGCTACTCGGCCCAAGTAGCCAGTGCACAACATAGGCGGTAGCCTCCCACAGTGCCCAGAAAGGAACGGCGATGGCGACATCGGTAGCCACCTCCTTCCACGAAGTCCACCGGCCACCCGAAAGTGTTTCCAGGTTGCCGCCATGGCGGTGCACCCCGATCCAGCAGTAATAGAGAAGTGCCCAGTCCATGAAGGCGGCGACCAAATAGACATAGATCGCTTTGCTGTGATCAGCAAGCTGCCCCGCAGTGGCGTCAGTGGTTGCGTGCTGAGCACGAAAGCCCAACGCGGCTGTTCCGGCCATGAATAAGAGGAAGCCAACGAAGTGCATCCTCGAAGCTATTGGCTTCGGCTTTGCTGTGCTTTGTAAAGCGTCTGTCGTAACAATCTCATCGGCCTGCATGAGTCTTCTCCACGCGGGAAGAACCCTGTTGCTTTCCGGCCATCTTGCGCAGCTGGCCCAAGGTCTCTTCGGCCCATGTCAGGTGCGCTTCCATTTCGATTTGTCCGTAGTGCGCCGCCATCTTCCAGAATGGCGCGTCGGGATACTGCGGATTCTTGTCAATTTCTTCGCGCTCGGTTCGCTTGAACTTCTGCAGGAGAGCGCGATGTTCTTCGGCCATGCGCTCCACGTTGGCAATGAGAATTTGAGTTGGAACCTGCGCTCCAAAAAACAGCTTGAGCAACATCTCATTGCGCGGGATCTCGGGTTGGGGTGGAAGGGTGAGCCACTTGGCCAGGTGCTCCCGTCCCTTCCTGGTGATGGAGTAAATGTGCCGATCCGGCCTTCCCTTGTGCTTCTCGGTTTTGTAGTCGACGAGGCCATTCGCAGCCAGCCGCTTCAGGTTGGGATAAATCTGTCCGTAGCTTTCGCTCCATATGTGACCGATGGAAGCTCGGACCATCTGCCCCAAGTCGTAACCCGACATGGGTTCAATGGTGAGAAGACCTAACAGAGCGTGCGCAGTTGAGCTGGTGCGACGTGCCATATATCTACTATATATATGCCTATTAGATATTAATGTCAATCGAAGGCTTTTAATGGCCAGCGGTGAGTTGGCGCGCGACGTGCGCTTGAACCGCAGCCTCATCGGCGCTACTATGACCTGCTGCGCCGATTGCAGCTTCGCTATGCCGCAAAACTACGTGCCCATCTTTATCTTTATCGCGATTGTTGGAACGCTGCTGCCGATCACGCTCTTACTGGCCAAACTGGTCCGGCCCGACAACCCCAGCAAGACGAAGCTGATGCCCTACGAGTGCGGCATCGACCCGGTGGACAGCGCCCGCGGACGGTACACCGTGCGTTATTACATCATCGCAATACTGTTTGTGGTGTTCGACGTGGAGACAATTTTTCTGTTTCCGTGGGCGGTGAAGTTTAAGGCGTTCGGCATATTTGGGTTGATCGAGATGTTTATTTTTCTCGTCATCCTCATCGTGGGGTACATCTGGGTGTGGAAGAAGGGTGCGCTGGAGTGGGTCTAAGCATTGAGTCATTGAGTGATCGGGTCATTGAGTCCTTGAAAAACTAGCATCTAATCACGCAGTGGCCCGATGATTCAATGACCCGATGATTCAATGGGCCGATGACTCAATGACTCAGTCACTTGATTCCATGGATTCTTCGCCGTCGGAGACGTTTACTGCTTCGCGTTGGACGCAGGGCAACTTCTTTTTTCCTACCAAGCTGGTGGTCAGTCCGCAGCGCGTCGCGCGCGTGAAGTCGCGGCTGTTTGGGAGCAACGAAGAAAGCATCGCCATGTCGAAGGTGGCTTCGGTGCACATTAAGACAGGTGTGTTCTGGTCGGAGATCATGATTGAATCCACCGGCGGCACGGATCCGATCACCAGCCACGGGCACCGCAAGGCGGATGCGCAACGCATCCGGGATTTGATCGAGACGTACCAGGCGCAGGCACGGGGGTAGCGGCTATTTGCAGCGAGAATGAGATATGAGCGATCGCGCACTGGTCTCGCTCACCTTCGACGACGGACTGCGATGCCAGTTCGAACGTGCCGTTCCGATTCTCGACCGATACGATTTCCCGGCCACATTTTTTCTCGTCGCGAACACTGACCCGATTCACACCGATGGAGGTCAGCATTCCGACTGGTGCAAGATCAACTGGAGCGAGCAGGACATCGGATTGCTGAAGAGCATGATTCGCCGTGGCCACGAAATTGGCGCCCATAGCATGAGTCATCGAAGACCGGAGTTGGACGATGATCCGAAATTCGAGGCTGAGGGATCGAAGCAGTGGATCGAGAGTCGACTCGCGGCCGAGACGCACTCTTACTGTTATCCGTTCTACCACGTTACAGAGCCGATCAAGCGTGCGGTGATCGAGTCCAGGTACAAGCAAGCACGCGGCGGCCACAATGCAGGCTTCTATTCATCGCACGAACCCGTGGACTGGTTCGACCTGGACTGCCGCCAGATTACGCAGAATGAAAAGGTGAGCGAGTGGTTGCAGCCTGGGCATTGGCACATTCTGGTGTTCCACGGAATTGGGACCTGGGATGATGGCTGGGAGCCGATCACAACGGAACAATTCGGCGCGCAGATGGCAGAACTGGCGGCGTTGCGCGACTCTGGCGCAGTGGAGGTTGTTACTTTCAAAGAAGGCGCGAAGCGCTTGCGGCGAAGTCAAGACGAAGCCGAGCTGCAAATCCGAAACTCAGCCTGAACTCCTCATTTGCCACTCATTCCCCTCGTTGACACTATTCTCTCAAGCTGATAAAAGTTAACGTTCTCGCCAAACGAAGCCTGCGCCGGAGTTTGTGCCGTCGCCTTATGCCGGACGAAACTAAATCTCCCTCGACACCGCCGCCGGAGAAGGAACCGAAGCCGACGGCGGATCAAGCCGCGAAGCCGAGCGGGGTGCGAGCTACACCCTCCGGTTCGGTTCAATCGGAAACTGCGACCACTCCAAACAAACCTTCTGCTCCGTCAACGACCTCGACGCCCCAGACACCTGCAACGCCTCCGAAAGCTGCTGCGCCTGCTGGTCCCGCTGCGCCTGGGGCTCCAGTTGCGAAACCTGCAGCGCCGGCCGCCGCTGGACATCCGGCGCCGCCCAAGCCTGCCGGACCGGTGCCAACACCTTGGAGTTCGCCCCTGGTCTCCAAGCTCAAGGAAAATTACGGCTCGGGCATTGAGCCGTTGACGCATCTCGGCCAGAACTACATGATCGTCGACCGGTCACTGATTCCGGAAATTTTGCAGGTTCTTCGCAATGAAGAGCAGTTTGACTACTGCGTGGACATTACCGCAGTGCATTATCCCAAGCGCGAGAAGCAGTTCGACCTGGTCTGGGTGCTGTACTCGTTTCCGCGAAACGAGCGCATTCGGGTGAAGACGCAGATTGCGGATGGAGAGTCGGTGGCGAGTTCGGTGCCGATCTGGGCCACCGCGAACTGGCTGGAGCGCGAAGTGTTCGACATGTTTGGGATCAAGTTTGACGGACATCCGGATCTGAAGCGCATTTTGCTGCCGGATGGGTGGAAGGGGCATCCGCTGCGCAAGGATTACGGCATTCTGCAGCAGGACAACGAGTGGGTGCAGATCAACCTGGGAATCGAGAGCGGACAATAATGGCCGATCCCCGTTCACTCTCGCCGCTCGACCTGGAAACACCGGACAAGACGTTTCTTGACGCAAACGAGCTTGTCATCAACATGGGGCCGCAGCATCCGGCGACGCATGGAGTATTGCGCGTCATCTTGCGACTGGACGGCGAGAAGGTGTTGGGGCTCGAGTGCGTGATCGGATACCTGCACCGCGGCGTCGAGAAGATTGCCGAGAACCGCACCTATACGATGTTCAATCCGTACGTGGACCGCATGGATTATGTGGCGGCGGTCTCGAACGGGCTGGGATATTGCGAGGCGGTCGAGAAACTGCTGAGCGTGGAGGCGCCGCCGCGGGCACAGTACATTCGCGTCATCCTGACGGAACTGAACCGGATGGCCAGCCACCAGCTCTGGCTGGGGACGCACGCGCTCGACATTGGCGCGATCACGCCGCTGTTTTATACGTTCCGCGACCGGGAAGAGATTCTCAAGATTTTCGAAAAATATTGCGGCGCGCGACTGACTACGCATGCTTTCCGCATCGGAGGGCTGCAGTACGAGGCGTATGAAGGGTTCGAGAAAGACGTCAAGAACTTCGTCTCATTCGTGAAGCCGAAGATCGATGAGTATGAAGAGCTGCTGACGACGAACCGCATCTGGCTGGAGCGGACGAAAGGCGTGGGAGTCATCTCGGGCAAGGATTGCATTGCGCTGGGCGTGACCGGACCCGTGCTCCGCGCCAGCGGCGTCAAGTGGGATATCCGCAAAGCGTTGCCCTACGCCAACTACAAGAATTTCGAATTCGATATTCCTACGGGCGAGAACGGCGACACGTATGACCGGTACATGGTGCGCATGGTCGAGATGCGGCAATCGCTGCGGATTATCGAGCAGGCGGTCGAGGGCATTCCCGAAGGGCCGATCATGGCGAAAGTAGCGAAGGTGATGAAGCCTCCGGTGGGCGAGGTCTATCACTCGATCGAAGCACCCAAAGGCGAGTTGGGATACTTCATTGTCAGCGACGGGTCGACGCAGCCTTACAGGATTCGCGTAAGGCCGCCGAGCTTCGTGAACCTGCAGGCGCTGGAACTGATGTGCCGCGGCCAACTCGTCGCTGACGTGATTGCCGTGATTGGTACGCTCGACATCGTTCTTGGCGAGGTAGACCGCTGATGCACGCGGTGGTGCAGTACATCCAGTCGTATCTCGACAGCGACCGGACACCCGGGGCCGCGGGGAATTTTTTCTGGGCCACGGTGTACATCCTGTTGGTATTCGTGGGACTGTCCGTCGCCGTGATCGCGATGAACTGGCTGGAGCGCAAGATCCTGGCGCACATGCAGGTTCGGCTCGGGCCCATGCGCGTGGGGCCACACGGACTGTTGCAGCCCATCGCCGACGCGATCAAGCTGCTGCTGAAAGAAGACATCATTCCAGCCGAGGCCGACGCAACCGTCTTCTGGATTGCGCCGTTCATCGTGGTGCTGGCGGCGTTCACCGTGTTTGTGGTTGTGCCGTTCGGGCCGACCCACGCGATTACCGACATGAATATCGGGATTCTGTTCATGCTGGGCGTCTCGTCACTCAGCGTGTTGGGAATCGTGACTGCCGGATGGGCGTCGAACTCGCACTATCCTCTGATGGGAGCGCTGCGGTCGAGCGCGCAGATGGTCTCGTATGAAGTGGCAATGGGATTGGCTGTGGTCTCTGCGATCCTGATGACCAGCCTGAACGATCAAGGCACGCTCAGCATGATCGGCATTGTGCAGGCGCAGAATGCTCAGCAGGAATGGTTCATCTTCAAATTCTTTCCGCTGGGGCTGATCGCGTTTGCAATTTTTGCGGTGGCCATGGTGGCGGAGACCAACCGCGCGCCTTTCGACTTACCGGAAGCTGAATCCGAGTTGACCGCGGGATTCCATACCGAATACAGCGGGTTCCGCTGGTCTTTATTCTTCCTGGCGGAATACTCGGCGATGATCGCGGTGTCATCCATCGCGGTCACGCTGTGGCTTGGGGGATGGATGCGGCCGTTTCCGAACTTATTGAACGGCACGACGGCGAATCTGGTGTTCTCGCTGGTCCCAGGGGCCACGTTTCTATTTCTGGGCGCGATTACGTTCTACAACACGGCGCGTATGCCCAAGCATCCGCTGTTCAGGGTTCAAACGATTGGGTTGGCGGGATTCGGCCTGGTGCTGGCGGGGATCGGGCTGATCCTGTTTATTCCTGGCGTGCGCGTCCGCATCCAGGACATCTTCTGGTTCTCGGCGAAAGTTGCCGGGTTCATGTACCTGTATATCTGGTATCGTGGCACGTTCCCGCGTTATCGCTTTGACCAGCTCATGAAAGTAGGGTGGAAGGTGCTGCTGCCGACGGGGCTGGCTCTGCTGATCCTGACGGCCATCGTCGGCATGCGCGCCGAGCTATTGGCCGACCTGCAAGGAGCGTGGCGGCGATGAATCCTCCGGTTGCAACACCGTTCTTCTTCTATCTGCTGGCTGCGGTCATGATCGTCGGGGGCGTCCTGGTGATCACGCGGAAGAATGCGGTGCATTCGGCGCTGGCGCTGATCACGACGCTGCTGGCGCAATCAGCGCTCTACCTGATGCTGTACGCGCCGTTCGTAGCCGGCGTGCAGATCATTCTTTATGCGGGCGGAATCATGGTGCTGTTCCTGTTCGTGATCATGCTGATCTCGATCGAGCGCACACAAAGAGAGCGACAGTTCAACAAACAATGGCTGGTGGGGATCGCTGCGGCCGCGGCGCTGGGTGGACTGTTTATTGCGGTTTACACGACGACCACGAAAGGACAGGTTCTCTTCCCGAATGTGGGGCGAGTGTCCTATATGGAGTCGGGGAACACGCAGGCGATTGCATCTTTGCTGTTTGACCGACACCTGGGAATGTACATGTTCGCCTTCGAGATTGCGTCGTTACTGCTGTTGGTCGCGATTATCGGGGCGGTGGTGATGGCAAAGAAGAGAATCTGATGGCTCGCAGTTCATAACTCATACCTCGATGCATGCAATGCTGGACATCTCGACGCTGCATTACCTGGTGCTGGGGGCGGCCTTGTTCTTGCTGGGCGTGATTGGCGTGCTCACGCGGCGCAATGTGGTCATCGTGCTGATGTCGATCGAGTTGATCCTGAATGCGGTGAACTTGAACCTGGTGGCGTTTTCGCGATTCTGGCAAAGCATTCATGGGCCGTCAGCCTTGCATGGACAAGTCTTCGCGATTTTCATCATCACCGATGCGGCGGCGGAGGCGGCCGTCGGATTGGGCATTTTGATCGCCTTCTTCCGCAATAAAGAGACGGTCAACGTGGATGAGGTGAATTTGTTGAAGTGGTAGGAAAGAAGCTGTCAGCTATCAGCTTTCAGCTGTCAGCCTTGTAGATGCGGATTAGAACAGCTCGCGGGAACGAACGAAAAGTTTTGACTGAAAGCTGATAGCTGACGGCTGAAAACTTACATGGTATTTCTAAACAACATCTGGCTGATTCCGCTGTTGCCCGCCTTCGGGGCGGCGGTCATGTTCTTCTTCGGCCGCAAGCTGCAGAAGTCCGCGGTCAGCGCGGTTTGCGTTGGCGTGGTCGTGCTGGCGTTTCTTATCGCGTGTGGCGCCGTTCTGCAATACACCGCGTGGGCAGATGCGAACAATCATCAGCCATTTCAGAAGATCGTTTATACGTGGCTGGGTTCCGACACTGGCCATCTGACCTACACCATGCGGAACGGATCGCAGGCGAACTTCCAGGCTGATGCCGGGTTCCTGCTCGATCCGCTTTCGAGCATCTGGCTCCTGTTTGTGACCGGAGTCGGGATGCTCATCCACATTTATTCCACCGGTTACATGGCGCATGAAGGGGGGTACTACCGCTTTTTTGGATACCTCAACCTCTTTATGTTCTCCATGCTTACGCTCATTCTGGCGGATAATTACGTGCTGATGTTCGTCGGATGGGAGGGCGTGGGGCTGTGCTCGTACCTGCTGATCGGGTTCTACTTCCAGCGCAAGTCGGCGAGTGACGCGGCGAATAAGGCATTCATCGTAAACCGCATTGGCGATGCGGGGTTCATTCTGGGGATGTTCTTTATCGCGTCATATTTCGGATCACTGCGGTATATCGATGTAAATCATCTGGCGCGGAGCGGCGCGTTCCAGATTGGCGATCCGGTGATTACGGCGGCGACGCTGTTGCTTTTCGTGGGGGCCTGCGGGAAATCGGCGCAGCTTCCTCTTTATGTTTGGTTGCCGGACGCGATGGAAGGGCCGACGCCGGTTTCGGCGCTGATCCATGCGGCCACCATGGTGACGGCGGGCGTGTACATGGTGGCGCGGTCGAATGCGCTGTTCGTGCTGGCGCCGACGTCGATGAAGACAGTCGCGATTATCGGAGCGTTGACGGCAATTTTTGCGGCTTCGATCGGGCTGGTGCAGAACGACATCAAGCGCGTGCTGGCGTATTCGACGGTCTCGCAGCTTGGATACATGTTTCTTGCGCTCGGCGTGGGTGCGTTTGCAGCTGGAGTGTTTCACGTCTTCACGCATGCCTTCTTCAAGGCTCTGCTATTCCTGGGCGCCGGGTCGGTGATTCATGCCATGAGCGGCGAGCAGGATATGCGGAACATGGGGGCGCTGCGAGACCGGATTCCGACGACATATTGGACGATGTTCATTGCCACGCTGGCCATTGCGGGCATTCCACCATTTGCGGGATTCTTCTCGAAAGACGAGATCTTGTGGCAGACGTGGACCAGTGAGGGTGGCGCGTATCGAATTCTCTGGGGCATCGGCTACATCACGGCGCTGATGACGGCGTTCTACATGTTCCGCCTGGTCTATCTCACGTTTTATAGCAAGCCGCGGATGAGCCACGAAGTCGAGCACCACATCCACGAATCGCCCGCCTCGATGACGATGCCGCTTATTGTTCTGGCGGTGATGTCGTTGTTCGCGGGATTTCTGGGATGGCCGCATAGTTTGGGCGGATCGGATCGCTTCGCGCACTTCCTCGACCCGGTGTTTGCGCGGGGCGAGGCGCGAGTACTGACAGAACAAGGAAAAGCGGCACAGCTCTCTGCGGGGGAAAAGGAAGAGGAGCACACAACTCCGGCCGAATATCTTCTGATGTTCCTGTCGGTGGGCGCTGCCGGGATCGGCTGGTTCATGGCGGGACGCGCGTATTCGAACGCCGATAAGGGTTATACCGAACCGATCGCTGCGGCTTCCCCGCAGGTCTACAACGTGTTGCTCAATAAATATTACGTGGACGAAGGCTACGACTATGTCTTCACAGGACGGCGCAAGCTCGGCAAGGTGCGCCTGGGCGCGATGGGACTGGGCGAGGGCAGTTCGTGGTTCGACACGCACGTCATCGATGGCGCGGTCAACGCGGCGGGATGGATGACGCGGCTGACGGGAACGATTTCGAGTTGGTGGGACAAGTGGGTTATTGATGGGATCGGCGTTAATGGCCCGGCAATTCTGGCACGAGTGTTGAGTTATCCCGCGCGCATGTTCGAGTGGGGCCTGGTGCAGTGGTACGCGCTGGTCATGACCGCCGGGCTGGTAGGGTTCGTGTTTTATTACGTTTATCACTGAAGCGAGCTTTTAGCTGTCAGCTCTTAGCTTTTAGCCAAAAACCAGGCGACGAGCTTTGAGCTAAATCGCTAAGAGCTAAAGGCTTAAAGCTTTCATGGAAAACCACATACTCTCGATCATTCTATTCACGCCGCTGGTGGGCGCGATCCTGCTCTTGTTCGTTCCTAAAGAGAACAAGGACGCCATTCGCTGGATCGGCAACATTTTTGCGCTCGGGGGATTCCTGATCTCGCTGCCGTTGGTCCCGATGTTCTGGGAACTGGTCAAGCAGCAGGACAAGGCCCCATTCAAGTTCATCGAGGGCACGGCCAACAACTGGATTCCATCCATCGGCGCAGGGTATGTGCTGGGCATCGACGGCATTTCGTTTCTGCTGATCATGCTGACGACTCTGTTGGGATGGATATCGATCATGTCGTCGTGGACGGCGATCGAGAATCGCGTCAAGGAATACTACGTTTGGTTCTTAATCCTGCAGACGGGCATGCTCGGCGTCTTCATGGCGCTCGATTTCTTCCTCTTCTTCGTTTTCTGGGAAGCGATGCTGGTGCCGATGTACCTGCTAATCGGCATCTGGGGCGGCCCGCGCAAACTGTACGCCGCGATCAAATTCTTCCTGTACACGCTGGCCGGGTCGGTGCTGATGCTGCTGGGCATTCTGTTCCTTTATTTCCACCATCACAGCGTAACGCAGGTCTACACCTTCAGCATTCCTGAACTCTACAAAACCGCGCCGCAGATCTACTCCGATTACGGCCCTCGCGCGGCCACCCTGCTGTTCCTGAGCTTCTTCTTTGCGTTTGCCATCAAGGTGCCGATGTTCCCCTTCCACACCTGGCTGCCGGACGCCCACGTAGAAGCGCCGACGGCCGGTTCGGTCATCCTGGCGGGCGTTCTGCTGAAGATGGGGACGTACGGGTTTATTCGCTTCTCGCTTCCCTTCTTTCCGCGGGTGCTGAACGATCCGGCGAGCCATGTTCGCGCTTGGATGATCGGGCTTTCGATTGTTGCCATCATTTATGGCGCGCTGGTTTCGCTGATGCAAAAGGATATGAAGAAGCTGGTGGCCTACTCTTCGGTCAGCCACCTGGGCTTCTGTACGCTGGGGATATTCGTGCTCACTCCGCTGGGACTGAGCGGATCGGTGCTGCAGCAGATTAACCACGGGATTTCGACAGGCGCGCTGTTCTTGATTGTGGGCATTCTGTATGAGCGACGGCACACGCGCGAGATCGCGGAATACGGTGGCATCTCGAACGTGATGCCGGTGTATGCGACCATCACCATGATCATGTTTCTCTCGTCGATGGGGCTGCCGCTGCTCAATGGGTTCGTGGGCGAGTTCACCATCCTGCAGGGGACCTTTATGGTGAGCTGGCGCTGGGGCGCATGGGCGGTGCCGGGAGTGATTCTGGCGGCTGCCTATCTGCTGTGGCTTTACCAGCGCGTGTTCTTCGGCGCGGTCACCAATCCGAAGAATGAAAAATTGCAAGATCTCACACCCCGCGAGGTCGCGACTTTCGTTCCGCTGCTGATTATGGCGTTCTGGATCGGACTGTATCCGAAGCCGTTCTTCCAGATCCTTGAGCAGCCGGTGAATCACACCATCGCCATGGTTCACGGACAGGAGCACGGCGACACCGTGAATGCGTCGACGGCACAGCGTGACGGGGTGACCGGTTACACTCCCACTTCGATGACTTCGACGGTTCCAGAGGCCGCAACGGCGTCTCAGCCATCGCCGCGGACTGCGGGAAATACCGCGAAGGGAAAGAACCAGTGACCTGGACCGACTACCTTCTGGCGCTGCCGATCACGCTGCTGACGCTGTTTGCGCTCGGCATTCTGCTGATCGACTTCATGCTGCCACAGGAGAGCAAGTGGGTTAACGCGCTCACGGCATTCGCTGGCGTGTGCTTCTCGGCGGCGGGAGTCTACAAAATCCAGATGTGGATGGCGGGTGCTCCATATGCTGGGGGGATGCTCGGCACGATGATTGTGGACCGGTTCGCGATTTACTTCTTCTATTTATTTCTTGCCGGCACTGCGGTCGCGATCCTGATGTCGGTGAAGTACCTGCAAACCGAACACGAGAGCCATGGCGAGTACTACGCGCTGATGCTGCTCTCGGTTGCCGGGATGATGTGCATGGCAGCCGGCTATGACATTGTTCTGATCTTCATCGGCCTGGAATTGATGGCCATTTCCACGTATGTTCTGGTGGGATTTCTGCGGCGGGACCAGCGGTCGAATGAGGCCGCGCTGAAATACCTTCTGCTGGGCGCGTTCTCCTCAGGCATCTTCGCCTATGGCTTGTCGCTGCTCTATGGATTGTCGGGTAGCACCAGCCTTGCCGTGATCGCCCAGGAGATGTCGCGACGCATAGCAGACCCGCAATACAAAGCGGTCGCGATCATTGCCTTGATCACGACGATTACGGGGCTGCTGTTCAAGATTGCCGCCATTCCCTTCCATCAATGGGCGCCGGACGCGTACGAGGGCGCGCCGACCAGCATCACAGGATTTATGTCGGTCGCGGTCAAGGCGGCCGGTTGGGCAATGTTGATGCGCATCCTGCTGTGGGGACTGTTCCCGATGCGCTCGGTGTGGGGACCCCTGCTGGTCTTCGTTTCGATTGCCACGATGACGGGGGCGAATTTTGCCGCGCTCACGCAATCGAATACCAAGCGCCTGCTGGCATACTCTTCGATCGCGCACGTGGGATACATGTTGCTGGCTATGGTCGTGTTGTCGACTGCCAGCTATCCGAGCGCTCCGTTTTTCGACGCCTTCAAAGGCATCCTGATTTATCTGCTCGTCTACACGTTTATGAACCTGGGAGCCTTTGCAGTGATCACCTCGCTGCGGCATCGGAATGTGATCGGCGACGAACTCGACGACCTAAACGGCCTGTGGTCGCGTGCGCCCGTGGAAGCCGTGTTGATGCTGGTATTCATGCTGGCTCTCGCAGGGATTCCGCCACTGGCGGGATTCTGGGGGAAATATTTCATCTTCCTGAGCCTGATTGAAAGCCAGCACTACGTACTGGCCTCCCTAGGGGTGCTCTATTCTGTATTCGGCCTGTATTACTACCTGAAGATTGCCAATGCGATGTTCATGCGGCAGCCGGAAAAGGGAGAGGGAAGACTGCCGATCAGCCTGGCGATGCGCGCGGCGTTGGCAGTCACGGGCCTGGCTACGATCTACATCGGAATCCTGCCGAATCAGTTCATTCAAGCGGTGAACTGGGCTGTGAACCTCGAGAAGGCTTCCAACGTCGCGAAGCTGATGCACTAATAGAGCAGGCAGTCAACCTCGTCGCTTTATCATGACCGACCCGCCTGATCCCGAGCGCAAGAAGAGCCCATGGGTCCAGGTCGGGCGCTATAGCCAGCTGGCCTTCATGTTGCCCGCGGGAACGGTCGCCGGATACCTGCTGGGGTCGCTGCTCGATCGCTGGCTTCAGGTTACATGGATCAACGTTGTGGGCCTGCTGCTGGGCACAGCCGCGGGGCTGATCGAGCTAATACGTCAGATTTCGCGCGATACCAAGTAGCTGAGACTTCTGCCGCTGCTTTGCGCCGCTTCGCGGCGGGACGGCCGAGGGCGGTCGTCCCCACATAAATCTTCTGCGGTCGGTACACTGGATTTCTAAACTGCCGCGATGAAGCAATACACACCGAGTTCGGAGTCCGAGCCCACGGCAACATCGGACGCTTTCTATGCGGCTGCGTTGTGGCGGATTCGCAATTTTATGCTGGTGTTGGGGCCGGTACTTACGGCGGGGGCGCTGTGGAGGTTCGGGCGTTTTGCGGCACTGGGATTTCTACTGGGATGCGTAATCGCGTATCTCAACTTTCACTGGCTGAAGAGCGGCGTATCGGGCCTGGCGGACCGTGTTACTAATAGCGGAAAAGCCCAGTCGGGGAAAGGGATCGTGTTTCGCTTCCTGCTGCGTTACGTGTTGTTGGGAGCGGCTGCGTATGCTATATTAACCAGTTTTCCCGCGAGTCTGAAGGGCCTGTTTGCGGGCCTTTTTTTGCCCGTCGGGGCGATTGCCTGCGAAGCTGGGTACGAGCTGTACGTGGGCATCGTGCGGGGAATTTAGATTAGCTCAAGGCAACGGGGGCGGGACGCCTTCGCGACAGCCGGCGGGACGCCGGCGCTACGGTTACCATGCCAGAACAACTTTGGTTCGCACATTTTCTGAACCAGCTTTTTGCCGGACCGGTCACCGCTTTTTTGCGGATGCTGCACATTGAGCCGAAGTATCCGACCCAGCCGATTTCGGATTCGTTCTCGATGGAGTTACTGGTATTCATCTTTTTGCTGGTGGTCTTTTTGCTGGTGCGGTCGCGGCTCTCGGTGGAATCTCCCGGGGCGCTGCAGCATTCGTTTGAGGGGATTGAAGGATTCGTGCTCGGCCAAAGCCACGAGATCATCGGGCACCACGTGGAGCAATACACTCCTTTCTTCGCGATCCTCTTTATTTTCATTTTGGTGTGCAATCTGATTGGACTGATCCCTGGGCTGGAATCGCCCACCGGAGTCACCGTCGTTCCGCTGGGCTGCGCGATCTGCTCGTTCCTTTACTATCACACGCAGGGATTCAAGCATGCGGGAGCGAAGTATCTGCTGCACTTTTTCGGGCCGCCAATGGAGGGCATGCCTTTGATCGCAAAGGTTCTGCTAGCGGCGCTGATGCTGCCGATCGAATTGGTCAGCCACTTCGCACGCCTGCTATCGCTCACTGTGCGTCTCTGGGCCAACATTTTTGCCGGCGACCTGATCACGCTGGTTTTCTTTTCGATGATTCCAATCGGAATCCCGATCATCTTCATCGGGCTGCACATCGTGGTCGCGGTTCTGCAGGCGTATGTATTCATGCTGCTGTCGATCATTTATGTGTCGGGGGCGGTGGCGGAAGAGCATTAGGAACAGTACTCAGTACTCAGTACTCAGAATTCAGTTTTCAGTGGTCAGTGGTCAGTGGTCAGTCGAATTCGTGAAGGAATGGTCAGCACCCAGCTGTCAGTATTCGGAATTTCAGCGTGTATTGCTGGGTACCGCGTACTGAGAACTGAGTACTGGCCTCCAGCGTGAGGGCGTCTGCACGGTATGGCGTCAACCACCTACTGGCGGTAATTCATTCAAGGAGCAATACCCATGAGTCACCTAAGCCGTATCTTTATGATCCTGTCGGCATTGTGCTTCGCCATGCCTGCGTTCGCGCAGGGCGGAGCAACCGGCGAAACCAATTGGATCGCCATCACTGCCGGATTTTCGATGGCGATTGCGTCGGCAGTCTGCGGACTGGCCCAAGGCAAGGCCGTAGCGTCGGCGACAGAGTCACTGGCCCGCAATCCTGCCGCCCGTCCGGGAATTCAGTTCGCGCTGATTCTGGGCCTGGTGCTGATCGAATCGCTGGCTCTATACACCCTGGCGATTATCTTCCTGAAGGTGAAGTAGAAGAGTTTGGTCGAAAATGCAAAAGCCTCTGCGCCGGCAGAGGCTTTTTTGTTGAGAGCCTTTCGTTTGGCCCACTGCCAACCCTTCCACAGAGCACGACAGTCTGAAATGGCGAGCCTCAGTGACTCGTCCTATTGCGCACTGCGATGAGCGACACCTGTTCGAGGCCGGGAAAGTGGTCCTCTTTATCCGCCTTACGCTCCGCAGGCGCAATTTGCTGGATGGTGGTTCGTGCCGGCAACGTGCCGCCGAAATACTGCGCGTACACTTCGTCAAATTTTTGCAGGTCCGACAGATCGTCCAAATAGACATTGGTGGCGACAACCTGATCGAAATGCATGTCGGCTTCTTCGAGATTGTCGAGAAGATTGCGCATGGTTTGCCGCAGTTGATGTTGCGTGGTGGTGGCATAGACGCCGCCGTGCGGGCCGGGAATGAAGCCATCCTTGGCGGAACAATACAGAGTGTCACCGGCAAACACACACGGACTGGCGGTCGGGCTGGGCGGCATGTTTTTGGGGCGCACGGCTTTCCGTTGCAGGAGATCGCGCACGGCCACGCCTGTGTACTCGATGTGGGCGCCACCCGGCAGACTCGACACCTGAATGGTAGCCCGCGCTGGGGTGTTGCCGAATTCAAAGCGGCGCGCATAATGCTCGTTCATCACACGCATTGGAATTTCGGAAGTCAGGTAAGGATTGACGAAAACCATGTGGCGGAGATCGAGGCCCGCTGCCTGCAACACTGCTTGCATGCGGTCGAGAGCTAAATCGACCTGTGCCGCCGGATCGTCCGGAACCTTGCCGCTCACGGGATCGCTGCCGGGCATGCTGGAGATGAAAAGGCGGTCGTGAGTGAGGATGCCCGGCGATGCCGACTCGCCGCCGCTGTAGTTTGGCGGACGAATAGCCTTTTTCTCGGCTAAATTGCGCACTGCAACCGCGCTGATCTCAATGGGCGACTGGGGAGTACGAGCCACGCCCAGCACCGCGCGCGCCGGCGGAGTCTTGCCGAAGGACTCGGCGAAAACCTTGTTCATCTCGCCATAGTTGCTGATGTCCTGCAGGTAGACCTGGGTGTATACCACATGCTCCATCGTCAAGCCCGCAGACGTGACTACCGCCTTCACATTGTCGAGCACCTGGTGGAGCTGCGCCTCAAAGGTTGCGGGGACGCTTCCGTCCGCTCGGGCAGGCCCCTGTCCGGAGATGTAGACGTAGTCTCCAGCGTCCACACCGGGTGAGTAGAAGGCATTCGCGGGCGCGGAAGTTTGCGCTGGAACGACCGCTCGCGCTTGTGTCTGCGCGACCAGAGTCGAAGAAAACAGAATAACCACGAATAGTAATTCCACTTGCTGATGGATTCTCAAACGCATCAGTTTCCCCGTTGATCGCGCTACGCCGCCGACTTTTTCTGCGCCGCGCTCAGAATCGCGCGTAGTCTTTGTCCGACAATGATTTCTTCTCCCGGCTTGATCGTCATGGAAACCAGTTCGATGTGGTCGGGTCCCTTGCGTTCTTTCCGGTTGGGGTTGGGATTGCCTTCGCGGACCGCGGTCACAAGGCTCGGATTATCGGCACCAAGTACCTCAATGACAGGATTACCCGCACGCAACTGATCGACGCAATCGGAAATGCTGAATCGCCACGCCTGCTGATCCCAGGAGATCTTCAGCGTTGGAAAGCGATTTCCGTCGTCAGGAACGTAGGTCTCGGTCTTTACGCCCGGCACCAGATCCACGAGTTTGCGAATGCGATCGACGCGGGCATTCCATTCGGCATAAAGCTTTTTGTCATCGGCCTTCAACCAGGTCTCGAGCGCCGTCAGGCATCCAATGATTTCTTCTTTCCCGACCTTCATCGGGCGACATACGGCTCCCTCGCGCGGACTGCAATTGAGAAGCGCGGCCTCGATCAGGTCTTTTCGCCCCAGAAGCAAGCCGCTGCACTGGGGGCCGCACAGTCCCTTCCCACCCGAAAAACAATAGAGGTCAAGCCCCATGCGGGCATAGAGTTTGGCATTGTCGACGGGTGGGATACCCGCGGCGTCGTCGAGCAACATGGGAATCTTGCGGTCTTTGGCAATTTTCAATTCTTGCTGCAGTTTTTCACCGAGGTCCGTGGTGTAAATCATCGCCGTGTTTTCGTTGATGGCGTTGCTGAGTTCTTCCGGAGAGTACGTGAGAACCAGTTTGGCGCCGGTCAGCCGGATGGCGCTATCGAACGCGCTGCGACCTCCCACCATGATCACTTCATGTTTCAGGCCAGTCGTGTCGGGGAGTTGCCAGATAAATTTATCGCTCGTGCCCGCCATGCATCCGGCAGTCGCGGCCGCCATCGCGCCCGCTGCGCCGGAAGTGATGATGCCGGACTCGGCACCAGTTAACTCCGCCAAGCGCCGGCCCACCGCGCGTTGCAGATCGATCACATTCACGAAATGCTGCGCCGCTTCCACCTGCGCCTGGCGAACCTCTGGGAATTCCAGGGATCCGCTCAGGTAAGTCCACGTGCCGCGGCAATTAATGACCGTCTTCACGCCGAGACGAGTGTATACATTCTGCCGCGGATCACGGCCGACGGCCGTCGCGGCCTGCGCGTATAGGTCACGCGCGGCAATTTGGCTCAACAGCGGGGCAGCCGCCACGAGTTTTACAAACGATCTCCGGCTGGAATTCCGGGTAAGCATCAATGCCTCCTAAAGAAAAATTCAACAGGTGAAAATGTCGACCAATCTTCTGAGTATTTGTGGTGAAGCCAGAGTCTTAATCTTCCTCACCGCTCATTGGAATCCGCGATCGAACGGCGAGGATGTAGGCCTTGGCTCCCGGCTTGTTCTGGTTGTAGAAGCCTACGGTGCAGTTTGGCCGGAAGTAGTAGGCATCGCCTGCTTTGGCTGGATAGCGGCCCTCGACTCCATCCATTCCGCTGCCTGCGACCATTTCGCCCTCGCCCTCAACGACTAGATAGATCTCTTCCGCCGTCTCGTGGTGATGCGGAAAGTTTGTACCGCCGGGCGCAAAGTTCATCCAGAAAAAGCTGGTCACCACGTACGCCTCATCGATCGCGTCGCGCTTCCCGCTCCGTGGACCGACCAGCAGCTTGTATAGCACCGAGGTCGGGTGACCTTCGACAGTTTCCTCTTTCACGTCATTGAGATTGATGATTTTAGGGAGCTGCGAGGGCGCGCCGAGCGCGGTGCGAGACGGGATATTGAAGCCCATAATCAGGACTCGCAAAGCCTGACTGGAATTGTTGGCGATCAAATGCTTGCTTCCCGGGGCCAGATACACGAAATCATTCGCGCGCAGAGGATGCGTCTCGTCGCCGTATTGCAGGGTACCCGTGCCCTGCAGAACAAAATCAATCTCTTCTTCACGGTCGTACGAAACATTCTGACACTTGCCCCCGGCATCAACCGAAACTTCCGCGAAGCGGGATACACTTCGCAGAACTCGAGCATCTGTGTCACCTGCGCCGAAAATCGGCTGGTAGTGGCAGGTGGGTGAGGACAGATCGGACTTGGTCTCGCCCAGGCGTGGCAGGTACCGATGGAGCCACGTGGGGTCAACCTTCCGATCCTGGGCCAAGAGACTCGCCGAGATCAGCAGCAGGAACAGGGGTGCCCTAAAGTTCATTCCCACGAGAAGTGTTTTCACCATTCTTGTTCGCTTGCGAAGGCTGGTATACCACAGAATCTTCTTGACGCAAATTGAAATCTTTCGTTTTATTAGGATTCATTTCGTTTGTAGCTCAAGTTTTTGGCAAGGAGGATGTGCGTGCTACTCTCAACCGCGCAGCCGTTATTTCCATGGAAGAGGCGATCATGACGCTCCATTCTGTGCCTTTGAATCGACTGCGAAGCATCCGGGCAGGATTTGTTGTATTCGCTTTCGTGACCGCAGTGGCTTTCTCTCCGGCATTCAGTCAATCAAATCTGCCGAAGGGTGCAGACTGCCGCATCGAGTCCGTGGACTATAAGGGCTGGCACGCGCAGCAGATGTCGAACCGGTGGGTGCAGTTGATCATAGTACCGCAGAATGGCGGACGGCTTATACAGGTCACTTTCGCTGGACATCCCTACCTGTTCGTCAATCCCAAGTTCGCGGGCAAGTACCTGCCGCCGGATTCGAGCCAGTGGTTCAACTACGGTGGGGACAAGCTGTGGCTCTTGCCCGAGGGAAATAACGATGAACAACATTGGGCCGGCGGCTCTGACATCCTGGACGATGGGCCATTCTCCTTTCGAAAGCTTTCGGAAGGGCAGCGCTGTGAGATCGAACTGACGGGCCCCTCCGATCCCCAGACAGGAATCCAATTTACCCGGAACATCCGTCTGGATGCCGATTCTCCGCGCATTGGATTTCATGCATTCATGAAGAACATTACAGGCCACACGCTCGAGTGGTCGATGCAGTCGGTGTCGCAATACGACACGTCCGTTTCCGGCGCACAAGGCGCTGAACACGCCGCCGGGATGAACAATGATTTCTGGACCTTCACTCCCGCGAACCGCTCCAGCAGTTATCTGAACCGCTATCACGTTCGCTTCGGCCCGGCGGAGAATCCTGCAGTCTCGGTAAGGGACGATGATCTTTTCACGGTGCACTACGTTCACATGGCTGCTGAATTGTGGCTGGATTCGACCGAAGGCTGGCTGGCCGTCGTCGACGGCAAAACCCAATACGCCATGGTCGAACGCTTTCGATACGAGGAGAGCAAACGATACCCGGGCAAAGCTTCTGTCATCTTCTGGACCAATGGCCCCGAGATGAGGTTGCATGGCGACGGAATCCCCTCGCTTAGCGCGGATCCCGATGCAAGCCCTTACTACCTTGAAGCCGAGATCAATAGTCCAATGTGCCGGCTGCGTCCCGGAGAGAGCTGCGATTTCGAGACGGAGTGGTTCCCAACACGGGCCGGCAGCGAATTCCATGGCGTGACCGATGCGGGCATTGTGATACGCCCTCTTCGAGCCACTGCCCTTGAGAGTGGCAAGATCAAGCTTTCCGCTTCTTTTGGAGTATTTTTTTCAGGACGGTTGGTCGCACACTTTTACGATGAACATGGGCGGATTGTCGGAGTGATGCCAATTTTGGATGTGAGTCCCGCCGAAGCGGTGTCGCTCGAAACTGAAATTGGGCCTCCGGGAAAACCTGCGCGTGTCTCCCTTCACCTGGAGGACGAGCATGGGGTGGACCGAGGCTCTCTGCAGGAAGTACGCATGGTAACCGGGGACAATCACTGACATGCGATGGCGCGAAAAATCTTTCATCCTCTACTGCCTGGCCGCTATTTTCACAGGTCTGCCCATGTCGGGGCAGTCTCCGGTCACTGGCGATACCAAGGTAAGCGCAGAAGATCTGTTGAGCCGGCCGGTTGGCGCGAACTGGCCTTCGTATAACGGAGACTACACGGGGCAACGCTTCAGCAGTTTGCGCGACATTACAGTGTCCAACGTCCCGCAACTTCGGGCGGCGTGGGTCTTCCACCCCGGCAACTCGCAGAGGCTCGAAGCAACCCCAGTGGTCGTCCGCGGCACGATGTACGTAACTTCCGCGAATGATGTATTCGCACTTGATGCGCGCACGGGACGGGTTCTGTGGCATTACCAACGCCCGGTGAGTTCGGGGTTGCTCGATGATGCCGCAGCTCACAAAAACCGCGGGGTAGCTGTCTGGCAAAATTTTGTTTATACCGAAACCGATGACGCACACTTGCTCTGCCTGGATGCTCGTTCCGGAAACCTGCAGTGGGACGTCCACTACGCCGACAAGGTTCAGCATTACGGCGCAACCGGCGCTCCGCTGATTGTGAAAGATGCAGTCATCGTCGGAACGTCCGGTGGTGATTCCGGAGTGCGCGGTTTTCTGGCAGCCTACGACGCGGTAAGCGGAAAGCTGAAGTGGCATTTGTGGACCATTCCGGCGCCGGGAGAATTCGGCTCTTCCAGTTGGCCCGGAGACTCCTACCTGCATGGCGGTGCGACAACGTGGACGCCGGGGACGTATGATCCCGAGCTCAACACTTTGTATTGGACCACCAGCAATGCAGCGCCCGATTTTGTCGGAGATTCGCGTCCCGGAGACGATCTCTACACTGCTTGCGTCCTGGCAATCGATGCCGACACGGGGAAACTGAAATGGTATTTCCAGTTCACGCCGCACGACGTGTATGACTATGACGCCAATGAAACGCCGGTGCTAGTGGATGTACAGGAGAATGGCACGATCCGTCACCTTTTGGTGCAAGCCAACCGCAATGGTTTTTTCTATATTCTCGACCGCACGAACGGCAAGTTTCTGCGGGCGACTCCATTCGTGGAGAAATTGAACTGGGCCACCGGTATAGACGCCTCTGGTCGTCCACAGCTATCGGATCGAAAACCGACCAAGGAAGGCACCTATATTTGTCCGGGAATCATTGGTGCCACAAACTGGTTTTCGCCTTCCTATAATCCCGATACCGGGCTCTTTTACGTGATGGCTCTGGAGAGCTGCCACGTTTTCTTTGCAAAGGCGAGGCCCTTTACTCCGGGAGAGACTTACTACGGCACGGGCACGAAGCTTCCGGCCGACGAACACTCGAGCAAGATTTTACTGGCACTCTCGCTTTCGGATGGGAAGCCGGCATGGCGGTATATCCAGTCGGGTCAGGGCAATTCTTGGGGAGGTACGCTCACAACGGCGGGTGGACTGGTGTTTTTTGCGGACGATGCCGACTCTCTGGAGGCAGTTGACGCAGGGACGGGACAGGCGCTCTGGCACTTCAACACCGGCCAGTCGTTTAGTGCCTCTCCGATGACCTATGCCATTGGCGGGGTGCAGTATGTCGCCATCTGCGCTGGCAGCGACGTGTTCAGCTTTGCCCTTGCACACTGATCGGCCGCATCCACAACTCGAGGTTCAGAGACGGCGGGGGAATATTTCATGAATCGTGCGCGGTCGCTCTTATTCATCCTCTTTGCATTGACAATCGGTTCTTATGCGCTGTGCCAGACGGCCGCCTCCAAGGCGGATACAGGTGCAATTCCCTTCTTGAGATTGAGCACTCCACGCCGCGTATTAGCGGACCCTCAGCCTTGGGAAGGCAACGAATTTCCGCACACGCTGAGCGTTCTGGAACTTAAACGCGACGGCTACCGCTATTGGGGATGGTATGGGCTCAATGAGGGGAGAGGAATCGGTCTCGCTCGCAGTAACAACCTCGTGAATTGGACGAAGTACGACAAGAATCCTTTGTGGAGCAATGCCCGCTGGCCGTCGGTGGTGCAGCATGCGGATCCCAAAAATCCCAAGTTGCTTTACTTCGCGATCACCCGAGACTACGACACGCCTAGCAGCTACATCGTCCTGGCGAGTTCACAAGATGGCATTCATCTCAACCAGGAAAAGACGCTGGTGCAGGCTGTAGCGAATCAGCGGAACCAGAACCCAAATCTGTTTCGCGATCCGCGCTCCGGACGTTTCTACCTGACTTTCTACCGGGGGAATGATCACGATCACTTCGAAATCGTCAGCAAGAGCGCGGCTCGATTACAGGAGCTCGATAAAGCGCCAGAGAAGATCCTGATGCAATCGAGCGATACCGTGGCAGCACCTACATTGCTCTATCTGAAACACGCGCCGGGGGCGAAGAAGAAGGCCGGAATCTATTATTTGGCGACTGAGATTTATCCTCACCGATACACCGAGGATCCAGAAGGCGAGTGGCAAGTAAAAGTATTCGCCGCCGACGCTCCGGACGGAAACTTTCAGCCCGTGGCGGGGAATCCGATTTTACGCGGCCAGAGAGCGTGCTTGTTTCAGCACGTCTTCAAGAATCACTTTTACGGATTCGATTGTCACCTGGATACTCCCGACCACTGGGTTCTTGAGTTTACGGAGGCCGCCTTACCGTGAATCGGGCTGCGCCTCAGTGCTCCAGGTAGGGAACGTATCCTTGCGTTTTCGTTTGGAGACGATACACCGAAGTAGTTGCCGTAATGTAAAGGGTTCGGTAGTCCTTGTCGCCCCAAGTCAGGTTTGCGGGTTGCTCCGGCAGGATGATTGTCCCGATGTGATTGCCCTTCGCATCCCAGACCCAGATCCCTTTTGGCCCGGTGACGAACAGATTGCCGTTCTTGTCCACCTTGATTCCATCCGGAACACCGTCGTTCTTTTCTCCGGGCTCATCGCCGAAGATGCGGCCATTGCTCAGGGTTCCATCGGCGGCCACATCGTAGACGCGAATGTTTCGTTGCTCGTCGTCGTCTACATAGAATTTCTTGCCATCCGGAGAGAAGGCCAATCCGTTCGGCTGGGTCAAATCTCGAGTCAGCAGGCGCAGCTTGCCGCTGTCGTCGAGCCGGTAGACGCCTTGAAAGGGGATTTCCTGCTTTTCGCCCGCTACCAGATCAAGCGTCGGATCGGTGAAATAGAGTGCGCCGTCCGGTCCCACGATCACGTCGTTCGGACTGTTGAACTTCTTCCCATCGTAGCGGTCAGCGAGCACCTTGTATTTTCCATCCGGTGTGACCTCGATGATGGCGCGCAACACGCTCGCACAATCGATCAAACGATGCTGGCGGTCGAAGGTGTTGCCGTCCGGGTCGCCCAATGCGATGACCTCTTCTTTCTTGCCATTCGGATAGACACGGAAAATCTTGTTGATGGTCTCGTCGCTAACGTATAGAAATCCTGCTGGGTCCCACATTGGGCCCTCGGTAAAGCCAAAACCGGTCGCAACCGTTTCCAGTTTCGCGTCGTTCGCGATGAGATGCAGGAACTCGGGAGAGAGTGGCTGAAGCTTGAAATCTCGCCGTTCCTGGGCCGAAGCGCCTAGCGGCAAAAAGAACAAAGCCAACGCGGAGAGCAGAATTCTATGCCTGCGTTTCATTCGGCATCGTCCTCTTTCTTGTGGGAAGGTCGGGCTTTGCCCGCGCCTGGCGCGACACTCATGAGATAACTCACCAAATCGTTGAGTTCGAGGAGACTAAAGCGCTCACGATAGTTTGTTGGCATGAGCGAAGTGTCAAGATGGTCCAGGTTTCGCAGTTCCGACTTCTGGAAGAAGTGGAAACTGCCATCCTGGGTTTGGAACTGCACAGAAAAATTGTCTTCGTTACGAATGATGCCTTCCAGTCGATCCCCGTTGTTGGTGGTGACCACGCCGCAGCGGTAGCCTTGCGGTGGTGTTCTTTGAGTACGGACAATCTCATCGCGAATCGCCGTTGCTGAGGCAGAAGAACCGTAGGCGGACAGGTCTGGGCCTAAGAAGCCGCCCTGGCCGGAAATCGTATGGCAAGTGGAGCATTGCCCTTTGCCGAAGAAAATTTCCTTGCCGCGCGTTGCGTCGCCGGGTAGTGTTCGTGATTCCACCCTGCCCTGCAACGATCGCACGTAGGCGACCACCGCGTGAATCTGCGGTGCACTGAGACTGTGAAAACCTGGCATGCCCGTTCCGGGTATGCCGTTCGAAATGATGCCGGCTAGCTGGCTGTCGGACAGATGCTGTACCCTGGGGCTTCCCGAGATGTTGACCGCCTTGTCGCTTCCTCGGCCATCCAGCCCATGGCAACCCGCGCAGGACGAGTTGAAAGTGCTTTGGCCGAGTGCGGAAGCTTCATTTAAGCCGTGCTTTCCGGAATGATTCTGTTGTGCGAACGAGGCAGAGACTTGAAACACTCCTGTGCACCAGAGGAGTGCGACCACGAGCAAGGCATGCGACGGGTTACGACTCAAGAGCATGGGCTGAGGCGACTATCGTAACCGAAAACATGCTTTAAGAAATTCATTCCTGCATTTTTACTGTGTGGAAATAGGTTCCTAGAGTCGCCGTCCAGAGAAAACGAATCGTGCTTGTGCAGATGAACCAGGCCGAGGATCACATCTGGCTTGGCTCTTCCACCGAGGGTGCCAATAGTGTTAGAGTCCGCGGACATATATACAACAGGAGGATGGAATGGACAAATCCCACGCGCCTACGAGGATCCGCACTGGCGTCATCGTTTTCGCAGCATTAGTTGTGATGGTGGCGGCTGCCAACCACGTTCGGACAGTACAGGCACAGTCCAATGCGACGCCGACGACTCCATTGAGCGACAACGAACTGATCGCGCAATTTCGACGCGTCGAGGTCGCTTCGGTTTCCGATGCGCTGGAGCAGATTACGGGCAAGAAGATGTATATGAGCCATCGCATGCAACCGATCTTTACGGCCAAGTTTGCGGGATATGCGCGAACCGTACAACTCAAGAAAGACGAAGGCAACAAAGACCCCGAGGCCCTTACGGGCATGTTGGAGGCCATTGATCAGGGCTCGACAGATGCAGTGTACGTGATGGTGGTCGAAGACGGAGAAGATATCGCGGGAATGGGTGGACTGATGGGCACTGCGATGGCGGCGCGTGGCTATGCAGGGGCGGTGATCGATGGGGGCGTTCGAGATGTGGCCTATCTGCGCAAGATTAGCTTTCCCGTCTTTGCGACGGGAATCGTTCCCTCGACCTCGGTGCATCACTACCGCTTTGCCGGAGCGCAGATTCCCGTAGTGTGCAATGGAGTGCCGGTTGCTCCGGGCGATATCGTGGTAGCGGATAGCGACGGGGTGGCCGTTGTGCCCAGAGCGCAGGCACAAACCGTGCTGAGCACGGCACAACAGATGGACTACAAGGAGCACTCGATGTATGCCGTCATCGAGCAGTTGAAGTCGATTGTGCAGGCGGTGAAGAAGTTCGGCCGTCTTTAGGGCGGTGGGGCTTGCACAAATCTGATTTTCATCAGATAATCCGGCACTTTCATTTTTCGAAAAAACCAGCTCCTATGATGGTTCGTGCAAAACGGAATTACGACATTACTGCCCTGCAGCGCGGGTTGCGGCTTCTGCACCTGTTCAGCGAATCTCCGCGGGGGCTCACCGCCAAGCAGGTAACCGCTTTATCGCGGCTACCGGTGAGTACCGTTCACCGCTTCCTGGCGAATTTGGTGACTGCAGGCTTTCTGAACCGCGACGGGGAAGGCACCCATTACCTGGGAATCGCGTGCTTCTCGATTGGACAGGCGGCGGTAGGACAGCTCGATATCCGCCGTTTGAGCATTCCTTATTTGCGCGAACTGAACCAGCAGACGCGCGAGACGATTCACCTGACCGTCAGACATGGACTGTCGGCCGTGTATGTCGAAAAATTGGACTCGCCCGAGCCGCTGCGCATTCATTCGCGGATTGGCGCGGCGGTTCCCCTTTATTGCACGGCTGTCGGCAAAGTCATGTTGGCGTACATGCCGGCGGACGAGCAGGAGCGGATTCTGCCCGAACTGAACCTGAAGCGGCAGACGGCAAATTCGGTGGGAAATCTTCAGGAGCTCAAGGCGGAGTTGTACCGGGTTCGCAAGAACGGATACGCCTGTGACCTGGAAGAAAACGAGATGCACATTCGCTGCGTGGCCGCGCCGATATGGGATCACACAGGGAGCGTGCAATCCAGCGTCAGCATCACTGCGCCGACAGTGCGGATGCCGGTCACACGTTTGCGGCAGCTCGCACCTCTGATCCAAAAGGCGGGGTTGCAAATCTCCCTTGAACTCGGCTACCAACCAGAGGGATCTCATCTGGCTCGTGCCTCGATGGATGGGAGCCGTACTACAGAAAGCAGGCTTAGGAAGGTGGCTGTCTAACACAGGCCGACGAAAGGCCTCGTATCAATTGTCCGCTTTAGGCTTTTTCAAATTATGAAATCGAAAGGAGCATCGATATGAACCTGACTTCGACTCGAAGGACATTCGCCCTGCGGTTCGGTTCCGTTCTCTCGGCTTTGGGCCTTACTGCGGCGGTAGCGCCCACGAGTGGAATGGCGAAGAGTTCCGCGCAGGATGCGAACGCCATCCGTAAGCTGAACAGCGAAGGCAAGCCGGGCAGCGAAAAGGACGTGATCATGCCGGTGATTGTTCATAACGGACTGATCTATGTCGCCGGTCAAGGCGCGCACGATAAGCGAGATCAGAAGGATTGGACGATCGAATCCCACACGACGATGGTGATGGATAAGATCAAGAAGCATGTGGAAATCGGCGGGGGAACGATGGACACGATTCTGCAGGCGAATGTGTTCCTGGTGAAGATCGAACATTGGGATGGGATGCACAAAGTATTCGGGACTTACTTTCCACACGGTGGACCAGCGCGCACGACGGTTGCGGTGGCCGCGCTGCCCGGAGATTCATTGGTGGAAATCAACTGCATCGCGGCGGTAACCCGCAAGTAGACGAACAAGGAGCTTCACATGCGATTTGCCTCAGCGTGGAACCGGCGTGGATTCCTGGGAACGGCTGCCGCCATGGCGGCGTCGATCTTTGCGCCTCGCAAACTTTTTTCGACCGTGGCCGCGGCGGCAAAAACGAACACGGGAGTCACCGGCTTTGGGCAGACCGGCAATCCCTACGACGAGCTCGGCGTGACCACCGTGATCAACTGCGAAGGCACAATGACGATGCTTGGCGGCTCCGTCCTCCGGCCTGAACTGGAGGCTGTCATGGCGATGGCAGGACGCCACTTCGTGAGCATCCCTGACCTAGAAGTCGCCGCGGGCAAGCGCATCGCAGAAATGCTGAAGCTTCCAGAGGGCTACACCGCGCTGGTGACCTCCGGTGCGGCGGCGGCCATGCAGTCTGGACTGGCGGGCATTCTCACCGGGGACAATGAAGCACTGATCCGACAACTTCCTGATTTAACTGGCATGAAGTCGGAAGTCATTATTCAAAAATCGCATCGCAACCCGTTCGATCACCAACTGCGCTCTACCGGCGTCAAGCTGGTCGAGATTGAAACCCCTGATCAACTTCGGCAAGCGGTGAACGACCGCACAGCCATGATGCACTTCTCGAATTTTGCCAACGCAGCTGGGCAAATCAAAGTCGATGAGTGGGTCAAATTCGGTAAGCAGTACAACGTTCCGTGCATGAACGACGCGGCGGCGGACACTCCTCCGGTTTCGCATCTCTGGGACTACGCCAACATGGGATACGATCTGGTGACGTTCAGCGGCGGCAAGGCGATGCGCGGGCCGCAATGCGCAGGCTTGCTGATCGGGCGCAAGGATCTCGTGGCCTACGCTCTGCTGAATAACAGCCCGCACGAGGACACGCTGGGCCGCAGCCAGAAAGTGGGCAAAGAAGAAATCATTGGGATGGTGAAGGCGCTCGAACTCTATCTGAAGGAAGATCACGATGCGCTGGCGCGAGAATGGCAAGGCAGGCTGGAACTGGTCTCGCGCGAACTAAACAAAGTTCCGGGAGTGAGCACCTCGTTTTTCGTACCTGACATTGCGAATCACGTGCCCCACATGCAGATCACGTGGGATTCGAGAGTCTCCCTGGAGCCGCGCGAGGCTTCAAAACAGTTGCGCAATTCAAAACCCGCCATTGTCATCGGCGGCGGCGAAGGCCGCCCTGGCCTGACCATGTGCTCCTTCATGCTTCAACCTGGCGAGGACAAGATCGTTGCGGAGCAACTGTCACGCGTATTACGGGAGCATTCCGCGTGATCTGCGTACCTCGGGGAGCGGCTTGAAATATGGCGCCTGTCGCAAAATCTAGTACACAATTCAAGCCGCTGGCTAAATCATCACAGGCTGACATTCGAAACAATCACGCATGGAGATACATCCGAGCGATTGCCGGTGTGGCGAGGTGCTGGTGACCGCCCGAGAGACAACTCGCGTGCGCTGGTTTCTCGTCTTCTGGCTTTTCATCCTGAGCGCCGTGTCTTATCTCGACCGGGTCAACATTTCCATCGCTGCTGGCTCCATTGTTGATGCTTACCATCTTACGGATGTGCAACTGGGGAAGGTCTTCAGCGCTTTGGTAGCGGGTTACGCGCTGTTTCAGACGGTTGGCGGTCATCTTGCCGACCGGTTTGGTCCCCGACGCGTGCTGACGGCGGGAGTTGTTTGGTGGGGAATCTTCACGGCTGCAACAGCACTCGTCCCATCAGATATCGGGAACGCGCTCCTTCTGTTCGTCCTGGTTCGGTTTCTTCTTGGAGCCGGCGAAGCAGTAATCTATCCGGCGGCCAACCAGTTCGTTGCGCGGTGGATTCCGGTGCGCGAGCGCGGCATTGCCAACGGCTGGATCTTTGCCGGGGTCGGCGCCGGCGCTGGACTTACGCCGCCTCTGATTACTTATCTCATGATTCACTATGGCTGGCGCTCGTCGTTCTGGATGTGCGCCATCATTGGGTTTGTGGCGGGCGCCGTCTGGTTTTTCACCGCGCGCGACAGTCCGGCGGAACATCCGCGAGTATCAGCAGCCGAACTCGCGGCGATTCAATCCGGACTTACGGTGACAGACGCCTCATCCCGTCAAAGGGCAACTGCCGACACGCTTGTGCCTTGGAAACGGGTCGTGCGAAGCCGCGAGGTCTGGGCGGTGACCATCAGTTATTTTTGCTACGGCTATGTGGCTTGGATTTTCTTCAGCTGGTTCTATCGCTACCTCGCCAAGGTACGTGGACTCGATCTCAAGGCGAGCGCTTTTTATTCCATGTTGCCGTTTCTGGCAATGCTGGTGTGCTGCCTGTTGGGAGGGACTTTAAATGATCGTCTTACAAAGTGGCGCGGACCACGGCTGGGGCGATGCGGATTGGCAGCGTTTGCGATGGGACTAGCGTCAATTTTCATCGCGTTTGGCTCGCAGGTTCAGGGCGTCCGGCTGGCGAGTGTAGTGCTCGCGGGCGGCGCCGGGGCGCTGTATCTCTCGCAAAGTTCATTCTGGTCGGTGACCGCGGATATTGCGGGAGGCTCGGCAGGATCGGTGTCGGGATTCATGAACATGGGCGGGCAGATCGGCGGGGCCTTGACCGGTTCTCTCACGCCCTGGATCGCTGTGCGCTACGGCTGGACGGCCTCATTCCTGGTAGCAGCCGGTTTGTGTTTGCTGGGAGGGTTGAGCTGGATTGCTGTAAATCCACTGAACGTCTTGACGCAAACGCCAGCGGAAGATCTCGGAGCGGTTCCGGTCCTAAAGAATAGTAATTAGGTGACCGTCGCTTGTGAATCTGCCTTCAGTGCTCCCTGCAGCGGCGGACTCAGCAGGGCCGCCGAGGTCCAGTCCAGGTAAACGGTCGCATTGGGATGACGCCGCAGAATTGACGCCGGCGCCATGGGGCTAATCTCTCCTTCGAAGCATGCCTTCACCGCCTGTGCCTTGCGCTTGTCGGGAACCACCGCCAGGATTTCTTTTGCCTTGAGAATCTGCCGCGCCGACATGGAGATGGCTTGCTTCGGCACCTGCGAAATATCGGAGAACCAAGCCTCGCCTACCTGCTGCTGGCGGCAGGCCACATCGAGGTTGACTATGATATACGGCTCTTCGGTATTGAAATCGGCGGGCGGATCGTTGAAGGCAATGTGTCCGTTCTCGCCGATGCCGAGGAATGCAATATCAACCGGCGCCGAGGCCAATTGCTTGCCCACCTCACGAATCGCAGCGGCCGGGTCGCGGGCATCACCGTCGAGCAGGTGATACTGCGTGATTCCAGTTTTTTCGACCAGTTGCTCTGTCAGCATCTTGCGAAAGCTTCCCGGATGGGTAATCGGCAAACCAATGTATTCATCGAGATGAAACGCTTCGACCTTGGTCCAATCAATGTCTTTGGTCTGGGTCAGGGCATTCAGGAACTCGAACTGGGATGCAGCGGTGGCCGCAATGATGCGGGCGTGGCCGCGCTGAGAGATAGCCCGTCGAATCGCAGTTGCAGCCTGCTCGGCGGCTGCTTGACCCAAACTCGATTTGTCCTTGAATACTTTGAGTAGCATGGGATATCCCGAAATCAATCGCGGATTGGAAAGCGCAAATTATACAAGGCAAATCTCCGCGGCGATGCAACTGGAGTCTCATGGTATGAAAACACAGAATCCGGATCATAGCGGGATTGGCGGGATCTGTTGTATGACTCTTCTGTCTCGTATTCGTGCTGGCAATGTGTAGGAGAATTATTGCAATGAGAATCTCCGAAACAGTCTTCTCCGCCCTCATCTTGAGCACCGTCCCTCTGTGCGGGTCGCACGCTCCCGCCCAGACTGTCACGATCGACGCAGCACCGGGCCATGTTGTGAACAAATTCAGCCCACTGTATGCCTTGGGATCCACGGTTGATCGTGTTCCCAGCAGCGCAACCGACGTTTTCTTCCGTCCCGACCAGATCAAGAAGGTCCTCTCGGCCGGCTGGGGGGTGATCAGCTATCGCCAGAACACTGATTTGTTTGTACAGGCGTGGCATTGGAATCCGAAGGGTACGTGGAGCGACCCCACTGGCAAGGGATACTTCACCGGGGATGCCACTCCGACCAGCGAGATGATCCGCCACTCCTACGGTTACTCACTGCGCCATCGTGGCTTCACGCGCAATGGAGGCACAGAATTTGACGCCTACTCGCGGCTGGACGACGGAGATGCAGAGTCGTACTGGAAGAGCAATCCGTACCTGACCCATGAGTTCACCGGAGAGGACGACTCGCTGCATCCGCAGTGGGTAGTCATTGCGTTCGACAAGCCAGAAAGCGTCAATGGAATCCGCATCCGGTGGGCAGATCCATTTGCTCGCGACTTCCAGGTGCAGTACTGGGTTGGCGATGGCGATGCCATGGACGAGCAGGATAAAGGCGCATGGAGGACTTTCCCTTCAGGAACCGTTACCGATGGCCAGGGTGGAGACTCGACTTTGCTTCTGTCACCGGCGCCGGTAACCACGAAATTCGTCCGCGTCTGGATGACTCGTTCTTCCAGCACCTGTGACACCCACGGATCCGGGGACCGCCGCAACTGCATGGGCTACGGCATCCGCGAACTCTATCTGGGCACGATGGGCGATAACGGCGAGCTCAAGGATCTTCTTCACCATTCTCCCGATCAGAAGCAAACGTTGACGCTCTGTTCATCCGTTGATCCCTGGCACGAACCTTCTGACCTTTACGTAGCGCCGGACCGAATGGAGTCGGGCGATCAGCCCGGCTTCGATCTTTTCTTCACCAGTGGAATCACTCGCGACCTGCCCGCGATTGTGCCGGTTGCAATGCTCTACAGCACTCCAGAAGATGCGGCCGCACAAATGAGCTACATCAAGAAACGTGGCTATCCGGTTTCCTATATCGAAATGGGAGAGGAACCCGACGGGCAGTACATGCAGCCCGAAGATTACGCGACTCTATACCTGCAATTTGCGACCGCCCTGCATCGCGTCGATCCAAATTTCAAGCTCGGCGGACCGGTTTTCGAAGGGGTGACTGAGGACATTAAGGTGTGGCCGGATGCGCAAGGCCGGACGTCCTGGCTCGGGCGTTTCCTCGATTACCTGAAAGCTCATGGACGCATGCAGGATCTGGCATTCATGTCCTTCGAACATTATCCCTACGATGGATGCGAAACGCCTTGGGAGAACCTTTATCAGGAGCCCGAGCTTATTACCCACATCATGAAGGTCTGGCGCGACGACGGCTTGCCGCCGGGAATTCCTCTGCTCGATACAGAAACCAATGCCCATGGAGGAGAAGCGTCTGTCGACATCTTCGGCGCCTTATGGCTGGCCGACTCTTTCGCAGGTTTTCTCACCGCGGGAGGTTATTCCACTCACTACTATCACGACCTGTCCTATTCTCCGCCGCATCCGGCGTGCCCCAATAGTTGGGGGACCTACCACCTGTTCATGACGGACGATCACTACGAGATCCAGCAGCCCACTTCGCAGTTCTTTGCCACTCAACTCATCACGCAGCAGTGGGCCGAACCGAAAGATGCCGAGCATCTTCTCTATCGGGCTTCGAGTGACATCGCGGATTCCGCGGGGCACGTGCTGGTGACGGCCTACGCTCTGCATCGTCCGGATGGTCAGTGGTCACTTATGCTGATCAACAAGGACCACGATCGGTCCCACCAGGTCCGCGTCGTGTTTCATGATGCTGCCGGAAATGGGGACTCATCCTTCGCCGGGGAAGTCACGATGATTACGTTTGGCAAGGAGCAATATCAGTGGCACCCAGCTCGCAAGAAGGGCCACGCCGATCCGGACGGCCCGCCTGTGACTCGAACGCTCAAAGGCGAGCAGGGCATGCAATACAACTTGCCTCCTGCTTCGCTCACTGTACTTCGCGGCGGCCTTGGCCGTACAGGGCCGTGAAGGATCGAACCGAGGGGGCTTCCGTTATCGGCTTCTCAGGCAGGAAGGTGATCTTCGATTTCTTCGATCGGGCGCTTGCATTCGACTGCAATCGCGAACCCGGCACCCGGACCAAGCGATTCCACTCGTACCACTTCGCCTTCGCCTGAAAGCCTGACGGGACGCTGGAATCGCGGCCCGACCACGTTCATCGTCAAGCTCACGGGCGTGTGCAGTGGGACCTGGTGGTTGGCCGTTACCAGCAGACCACCCACGCTGACATTCCTGCTGGTCGTTTCCACTTCACGGACCATGCCGTCCCAGGGATAGCTGAGAGACACGGGAAAGTGGAGGTCGAAGCGGCGATACCTTCGCTCTTTGGAGTAGGGCCCGTGAGTGCCTTGAGATTGGCTCACCCAATCATGCTAAGGGACGGAAATTGGCCAAGACAGGTGGCTGACGACCATTGTCCTTGCGGACATGTCCGTCGGTGCCTGCTGAGATTGCATTAGATCCCTTTGAACCACCCGCACGAACGATTTATGCCCTTGCGGCTCCGCTCACCGGTACTTACGGTATCTACCTTCAAACCGCCCCGTGCGCGAAACTGATCTCGATGAGCCGTGTTCCCTCGTGCGTTTTTATTGCGGATACCGCTCAACGGAAGAGCATGTCAAACACAGCGCGAGGCAAGTTTTTGTTGAACTATCTGGCCGCGGTATGCGGAGCGCTCTTTATTTCGGCAGCCCTCCTCCTGCTCAACGGATGCCAAGGTGTCAGCGCGAATAATTCGCAGCCCGCGCCGGGCGTTCTCGGATCGAATCCAACCGCTTTGAGTTTTGGCAATGTAACCGTAGGCCACAACCAAGCGCTGGCGGTGACCGTCAGCAACACCGGTGCATCGAGTGTCACCATTTCTCAAGTTCAGACTTCTGGAAGTGCATTCACTGAAAGCGGGATCACTACCCCACTCACGCTGGGTCCAGGGACGAATACAATTATTAGTGTGACCTTCACGCCAACCGCGGCGGGCAATGCGACGGGAACCCTGACGCTTACATCGAATGCCTCCAATCCCACGCTGACGGTCACCTTGTCAGGAACAGGCACCACCAACGCCGGCCAACTGGGCGTTTCACCTAGCACGATTGCGGTTGGCGATGTGGTGGTGGGAACCAGCGGAACCGCGTCCGGCAATTTGAACGCCACGGGCGCCAACGTCACCGTCACCGGAGCAAGCACAAACAATACAGCCTTTGTGGTAAGTGGGATCTCACTGCCCGTGACGATCTTCGCGGGCCAGTCCGCTCCGTTTACGGTTACGTTTAGTCCTTCGACCACCGGAACGGCTACGGCTACGCTCACATTTACCAGCAATGCTCAGCCGGCAACCACAACCGCGACTCTCACCGGGAATGGCACTGCAGCGCCAGTCCACAGCGTGAACTTATCGTGGAATGCGAGCACTTCCTCCAACGTCTCTGGCTATAACATCTATCGCGCGGTATACACGACGTCCTGCGGATCATTCTCCAAAATCAATTCGTTACTGAATACTGGCACTCTGTATACAGATGCCGCAGTGACCGACGGCACGTCCTACTGCTATGCCGCCACTGCGGTGAACACCAGTAGCGCGGAAAGTGGCTACTCGAATATCGTCTCCAACATTCAAATTCCTGCTCCCTAGCACTACTGCAACAGCCCTATCTTTACTCCGACAATGGCCTCGTCCTGCCAAGACGGGGTCATTGCTTTCTTCGCGCAGTGTTTTGCGGAACGCCTGGGGCAGCGCACCCATTCGCTCGAGCATTCTTCCCTAGCATAGCTGCGCTCTTTTCCGAGCGCGTTGCAAATATCTGCACATGAGAAGGATTTCTCTATCCGAGCGTATTCGTAACACCACGAGCGCAACTCAATAGCGAAGCAGAGTCTCTTTCAGCTGCCATTTCCGGTTTTTCCTTGACAGGATCGTCTTAAGCCCCCAGAATGGGCGACGGACAGCCTTGTAGTAAGTTCTCCCCCTTTTTATCGATCCCAGTTCCGGGTCGTCCATTCCTGAGCATTTGAGCAGCAGGTCCCATGCGGAGGGACATGCTCGGTGCACGGTCCAGTCTCCTTACAACTAGAGCAACGGAGAAAACAGCTATGCGCAGAGTGTGGTTCGCTGTCGTCGCGACAACGATATGTCTTCTAGCTATTTCGTCAATACCGCCGGCGTTCGCACAGTCCTTCAGTTTCCCGGTGGGTGGATTCACTACGAGCAACGTGTGCGCGAACAGCAGCACTCCACCGCCTTCCTGCCAGATATTGACCAATGGTTCTCCATCGAGGCCACAAGTTATCAGCGGCGGAATTTTACGCCTGACAACCGCGAATACGAACCAGCATGGTTCGGCATGGTTCGACATAAAGCAGCCACTCGCAACGGGTTTCACCACTGCCTTTCAATTTCAGGTCTCGAAGACAAATTCTTGCTTTCTGTGCACTTTCCCGGCAGACGGTCTGGCACTGGTCATCCAGAATGACCCCTCCGGGACCGGAGCCCTGGGTTACACGGGAAACGGCCAAAACTTGGCGTACGGCAACAACGACGTCTCGACCGCGAGCGGACCGGGTTCAGCCATCCTGAACAGTCTCGCAATCGAACTCGACACGCACCAGAACACCAATTACCTGGACCCCGACGGCAATCACATTGCGGTGCAAAGCTGCGGCCCGAACGACAGCAGCACGCTGACTCCCAACAGTGCAGACCACAATTACATTTGCCCAAACGGCGCCTTGGCGAAGTTGGCCTTGCAGAGCCTGCCTACCGGCCTTTCTCTAACCGACGGGCTTACCCACACCATTACCGTCAACTACTTGCCACCGGGAACTTGCACCAGCAGTTGCAATAATCTGAGCGTTTATTTCGACAGCACTCTTATTCTGCAAACGACTGTGGACATAACGAAGCAACTGAACCTGACCAGCGGCAGCAGTGCGTATATCGGGTTTACCGCAGCGACGGGAGCCAGTGTAGAGAACAACGACATTATCAGTTGGTCGTTCAGCCAGTGGCCGCTGTCTCCGATTACGATCAACGAGCCTTTGCAGCCTACGGTTACGAATTTCAACTACACCTCGAACCTGAGCGCGGTGACCGATTATTCCCAAAGCGGGCTCCCGCCAACTTCGTTTCAGGGCGTGTTCATGCAGGGCACGGTGACAGCCATTACCGACCAGCAGTTTAGCGATCTGGTCAACAACACACCTTTCCAAGGCAGTAGCTGCCAGCATCAGGACACGGGAAACGGAAGCTTCGCTTGCGTCACCACCACTGATTTGTGCACGACTCCGACAAATTCCCAGGCGTCCGGCGCAAACTGCTTGACCACGGGAACGAATCCCCTGATTTCGGTTTCCAACACGTACGACATCGATCCTGCGCAAAAGCCCCTCATGATCGCTCCCGGCTACATCATGGGAAAGGATAACGCTCTGAGTTGCGGAGCATCGGGCGACAACACCTGCAAAGGATTGGTCAGCATTTTCGCCGGTATCAGCGGAGACGCGACCACTACCACCGGGCACACGAACAATTTCAACTCCGTGTTGATTCCGATCTTTGGGAGCGTGCAACCGGACACAAGCGTCACCACTACCCCGGCCCTCAATGGGGGATGGATCAATGGCAGTCTGAGTGTCAACTTCAGCGGCGCTGAGATCGTGCCCAGCAGCAACACGGGGCCGCCATCCACGATGCCGACCGTGACCTCAATCAAGTACAGCGTGACAGGAGCGAACCTGCCCAGTCCTGCATCGGGCACATTCACCGGCACCAGCGGGTCGATCAACATTCCGGTCACAAAGGAAGGAACGACCGTAATCACATACTCGGCGACCGACAGCTCCAATATTGTCGAGACCGTAGTTACGAACAGCGGAAATATCTTCAGCTCCGCGTCTCCAACTTTTACGTTCAACGTCGACCTGACCCCGCCCACCCTCGTTTGCACACCTCCGGCGCCGGTCTGGCAGGCAACGGACGTCAAAGTGCCGTGCACTGCGAGCGACACCGCCGGCGGCTCAGGACTGGTCGGACCCTCTTCGTTTTCGGTTCAAACAAACGTACCCCAGGGAACAGAAACGAGCAGTGCAACAATTCCGGCAGTGACGGTGAAAGATCTGGCCGGGAACACATCGGCGCCTCAGCCTGCACAAGGTTCTTTTGGACCCTTCGAGGTGGATAAGGCAGCTCCGGTGATCAACGCGCCAACCGTCTCCCCGGCATCGCCCGTGTTCGGCCAGACGGTTACTGCGAGCTACAGTTGCACAGACGGAGGTTCCGGAGTTGTATTGTGCGGTCCCTCGGGCTCGGCGAAGATTGGTCCAACCTCAAACACAGGCACGCTGACAAGTCCCGCAGACAGCACGGTGGGCACACACACATTTACCGTGAATGCTCAGGATCTGGTTGGGAATAATAGCGTGCCGAGTTCTGTCACTTACAAGGTGGCAATGGCGAGCCCCGTCATCACCTGGGCGAATCCGGCGGCCATCACTTATGGAACCGCCTTAAGTGCTACGCAGTTGAACGCTACGGCCAATGTGCCTGGAACATTTGCGTATTCCCCGGCTGCTGGGACCATACTCGCTGTGGGCGTTCAAACTTTGGGCGTCACCTTCACACCCACCGATAGTGTGGACTACACGACTGCAACGAAGAACGTTCCGCTCACCGTCAACCAGGCGTCTACAACGACCACTGTCACCTCGGTCTCGCCAAACCCGGCACTGCCGGGCAATCCTGTGGCCGTAAATGTCAGTGTGACGGGCTCGACCAACGTCAGCGCTCCGACAGGTACGGTGACCGTCAAAGCAAGTACAGGGGAAACCTGCAGTGCCGCGGTTGCGGCCGGAGGCTGCACACTCACGTTCGCAACCACCGGACTCCGAACCGTCACCGCCAGCTACAGTGGGGATGCGAACTTCATGGCGAGTTCGACCTCCTCTTCGGTACAAGTCAGTGTGGGGGATTTCTCGATCTCAGCGATGCCACCGTCTGTCACCATCTCCTCGGGTCATCAGGCGGTGTACACGATAACTCTGACGCCAATTGGCGGGCTCACCGGAAACGTCAACCTGAGTTGCTCGGGGGGGCCGCCCAATACGAGTTGCTCGGTTTCGCCCTCGGTGGATAATCTCCAGGGCAATCCGATTACTTCAACCGTTACTTTGATGTCCAGCAAGAATGTGACGCACGGCACCTATACCTTGACCTTCACTGGTTCGTATGGCAATGGTGCACTGGTACACAGCACGTCCGTCAGCCTTACTGTTAAAGGACAGAACTAAGTAGACCGGGCGGGATTCGTGGAATCCCGCCCGGTTCTTGTTGCGTCGTCTTCTTCATTAGGACTAATGCAATAGTCCGAAGGCTCCGACTCCGCTTGTCGTTCCTACGTAGACCTTGCCGTTGATCACCATTGGTGTAATGAATTTATTCCCCGCCCCGAAGTGGTCCCGCCCACCGGAAGCCTGATTACTGTTGTACAGTTCGGTCGCGAGATTCGACGCATCGTAGGCATGCAGAACCGCTGGGTTCGCGTTCTCCGCAGCCCAGAGAATCGCATTGCTGCTGCCGCTGGCAGAAATGCTCGGAGTCGCGCCCGGATAGGGAAAAGAGTTGGCCGTCTGAGAGGTCGGAGTACTTCCGAGTTGCGCGTTACTGACGGCGAAGGCCTTCATGCTTTTCCCGACCGGTCCGTAGTAAACCGTGTTGTTGAAATATGCGGGCATAGAAAAGACTCCATCTGACACTGCGCCTGGAAGATCCTGATAGATGTTGTTGGAGGTAGGATTGAATTTCCCCATCGAATCCCGATCGACAACATACACGTGGCCGTCTTTCCCCGCTCCCACCGCCAGATGGCGCGTGTTACCGGAGCCGTCCTTCAGGTCTGGCAGGACAAGCGCCCCTCCTGAGCCGAGATCTTCGTCCGTCGAATTTTCCGAATTTTGGTAAGACATCTCAAAATAGTCGGCGACTGTTAGCTGTTTATTGGTTGTTGAGATTTTGAGAAATGCGTTGCCGTAATCGCCCTCGCTGGGAAATCCCTGGGCATTCAGCGTGGTATCGAAAACGCCATTCGCGTCCAGCGCATAAATATTCCCGCTCGAATCGGCGGACGGAGCCGTCCCGCCCATCCAGAAACCTCCCTCGTTGCCATTCGGTGTGACATTCAACACCGACACCTGGGAGAGCGTTTTTTCATCGTAGCCAATCACCCAACCGGTGTAAGGGCGAATGTCGCAATGCGAGCCCCAAGTGGTGTAGATCACGCCATTCAGAAGAAGCAATCCGGGCCGCTCCAGCTGCTGACCGGGATCGAAGATCACATTCCCGCCAGAGCTGTTGTCGCCCGCTCCCGGATAGGAAGCCTGAACTTCTTTGGGGCCGCCGAACTCTTCTGCACCCGTAGTTACATCGAGCGCGTGCAGGCGCTGATGATAGTTGCCCGATCCATCTTTCGACATGCCGATGACATAGATCGTTCCGTGCGGTCCTGCGCCGGGATCTATGACGGGAGTCGAGGTTACACCGATTTCCGGGGTCACTTGATCGCAGCCGTGATTATCGCTTGTGGTTTCACCCGAGCCCAAAGTCGAGACTTGCCAAAGCTGAGTGCCTTTGTCAGCATCGAAGCCGTAAACGCTGCCGTGTTCCGTGACAACAAAAAGGACATTGTGGGTTCCGTTGGAAGTAGTCAAGCTGGGGAGATAGAGCGGCTGCGCGTCTACCTTTCCGTCGGTGGGGATTACGAACAGCAGGCCAAAAGTGGAGGAATTTACGTTTCCGGTTGTAAGAGTAGTCTCGTTCAGGTTCTGCCCAGTGCGGGCATTATCGTTGTGATAGGTAGTCACAACGTTTGTGGTGGGCGGCGGGGGCGGCTGATTGCCGTTGTCTCCTTTGCCCATGCTCGCGTTATTGCCGCTGCAGCTGACCGAGTACGCTGCGACCGCCAAGACCAAGAAGAGTGCGCACGCAACGTTGGATTTCCTCATGCCCTCCCCCGGAAGAGTGTTTCAGTACGTCAGGACTGCTTCAACCTTAGAAGCATTCTAGTCCTTAAGGTTGCCGGCACTCGCGATCTGAGGAGGGGGCTACGGCGCGAATTGTTTTATTTCTGCGTAGATGGGCTTGAGATCGTAACGATCGCTCAAATGCTCAGCGCCCGGTTCCTTGCCGACAGTCTCGAGCAGGCGCTGCGCTTCGCGGTATTGACCGGTGGCCTCGGAAGCACTGGAGGAGAGGCGGAGATCTGTGGCCAAGAGGTAGTGAATGCGCGCGCTCTCCAGGCGAAGCCCGAGCTTTTCGCTTTTGCCTAAATCTCGCTGCAATTCCTGGCGGGCCGGGGCGTATTCGTTGTTCTTAATCATGGCCTCGGCGAGTAACACTGAAGAGACAACAGAAAGATATTTCAAGCCCAGGGAGTCAGCCCGCTGTGTTAGGATTCGCAACTCGCTGGCCGCGGAACGCGCGTTTCCGTCCGCCACCGCAACTTTCGCCAGATTGATTCTGGAAGTGAGCGAACTCTCCTTGTCCTTTGTAGGTGAACTTAGGTGGAGCGCTTGTTCGTATGAAGCCTTGGCCGTTTTAAGGTCGCCCTGATAAAAGGAAATATCTCCCTGGCTGTTCAGAGCTGATGCGAGCAAGGCGTCGTTCTTGAGGCCGCGCGCCAATTCCTGGGCTTCAGCAACCAATTTGGCCCCCTCGGCGCCTCTTCCGGCCTTGGCAAGCCCATCGGCGAGGTCGTCCAGAGAATCCGCCATCGTACTAGTGCGGTCGCCGAGATCACGAAATGTCTTGACCGCATCCTGCAATGCGCCAATGGCGGGCCCCAAGCGACCTTGGTATTCGAAGATCAGGCCCATGCTGTGCGACATGGCGGCTGCGCCGCGATTGTCACCTGACTTGCGATATAAATCGAGCCCCCGCATGTAGGCCGTCATTGCCTGGTCATATTGGCCCAAGGCGGCGTATACCGATCCCAGATTCTGCAGCGTTTCGGCGATATCGCCGGGGACATTCAGCTTCTCGCGGATTTGCAATGCCTGCTGCAAATAGGTGAGGGCGTCCTCGTTTTCTCCCTTTTGCGCATATGCACTGGCGATGTTGTTGAGACACAACCCTTGGTAAGTCTCGTCTCCGGCGTCCCTCTGAATCTGCAGCGACTCTTTGAATGCCTGTAGGGCCTGGTCGAATTGACCGCGCTCCATGTAAAACGCGCCCAGATCGATCAAAGTGTCGCCGGCCTCTTTCCTGGCGCCGATCTCCTGCCTGATCTTCAAAGCCTGGTTATAAGCGGAAAGAGCCGCATCGGGCTTACCAAGCATAAGCTGTACCTGGGCGATTTCCACCAGACTGGCGGCAACGCCGCGCTTCTGGCCCAGGTGTTGGTTGATGGACATTGAGTCTTGATAGTTGCGCAAGGCCTCCGCGGGCTTGTTCATCAGCTTGTAAGCGATGCCGGTGGCCTGCAAGATGAGCGCCTGCTGCTCCTGGTTATCTAGATCGATGGCGAGATGGCGCGCGCGATCCAGCGGATCAAGTCCCTGCTGAGGATTCCCGGACTTGATCTCGACGCGCCCCATAGCGAGAAGCGTGTCGAGATTCTTGCCATCGGCTTGCAGGACCTTGGCATAGTAGGAGCGGGCCTTATCGAGACTGCCCGCGTCCTCGTTGAGGCTGCCCAGCGCGAAGAGCACGTCCTGGTTGTCGGGGAAACTTTTTTCCAGATTCCCGTAAGCCGCAATTGCTTTCTGATTGTCTTTGGTTACACGAGCCAGACTGGCTTCGATGAAATATCTCTGAGCCAGCGGAAGATTCTGGCTTAGTTCCACCGCATGGCGCGAGGCTTGCTCGGCTTCAGTGTCATATCCCAGTGCAGAAAAGGCTTCGCCAAGACGCGAAAATGCGACCGCGAACTGCGGATCTTCCTTGGTGGCCGTCTGCAGGCGCTTTTGGGCTTCCAGATTATTACCTTGCCGCAACAGTTGCAGGCCCTCGTTGTAGTCCCGGAGCGCGTCCACAGAATTCGAGGTGGGTTTGAATGACTGCGCCTGCAGCTCTTTCACCAGGTCCGAAGAAAGTGCCAGGTTCTCGCGGATCATTCCGGCCAGCCGATCCACCGCCGCGGACAATTCCTTCTGGTCGGCCGCCTCCGATTTCAAACGAACCGTGCGGTTATGTTTCCGATCTTGCAACGTGGCGTCAATGCGAATCTGGTCTCCGAGTTTTGTGTATTGTCCCCAGACCAGTGTGTCGGCGTTGGTAAATTCAGCGACACGATTCAGAGTCGAAGAATCCACGGCGGAATTGGAAGCGATTCTGAGATCGTGAAAAACCTGTTGCACACGATCGGAAGGGACGCTGCGCAGGTGCGCCGATTGCCCGACGTCGGTGCTCAACATGTCGGCCAGACTGGGCCCAAGCCAATCCCAGGATTGATCGCCCGAGGCGTTTTGGAATGGCATGACCGCCATCGAAAGTGCCGGGCCTGCCTTCGCTGCTGAGGAGAAGAGCTTGGCCCGAAAAACAGAGCCGACGATCGCCAAAATCAGAACGGTGATGATGCCCGTCAGCAGCGGCCAGGGAATGGTCTGCCCCCAAGGCTTCACATCCGGATGAAACGCCAGGGTGGCCGCTGCGCGCTTGCCTTGCCACGAGTCCAGATCGCGCAGCATCTCCGTCGCGCTCTGATAGCGCAAGTTGGGATCGGTCTCCAAACACTTGCTGACGACGCCGCTCAGCGCACCTGGAATCGTGCGGTCAAGATCGGAAACCGGAATTGCTCTTTCCTGCGTACGCTTGATCAGGCTGGCCAGCGCACTTTCTGCATGGAACGGCATCTTGCCGGTGAGTAGTTCGTAGAGAATCAATCCCGCGGTGAACAGATCGGAGCGCTGGTCGAGTTGTTTGCCCAGTGCCTGCTCCGGCGACATGTATTCCATGGTGCCGACCAGAGCCCCAACCTGCGTCATGCCGTCGCCTTCCATCGTCCGGGCCAGGCCGAAGTCCATGACCAGAATCCGGCCCGTACTTTCCTGCATGATGTTTTGCGGCTTCAGGTCGCGGTGAATGACGCCCACGCTATGCGCAGCTTCGAGAGCCTGACAGACTTGCTGCATGACCTCGATGGCTTCTTCCGGAGAGAATTTCTTTTTCTCCTGGATCAAGGAGCGCAGGTCGCGCCCGTCGACGTACTCCATGGTGATGAACTTGGCGCCGTCGGCGTCGCCCAGGTCGTAGATCCGGATTACATTTTTGTGCGTGACCTGGCGGGAGAGGAGGAGTTCCTGCTTGAAGCGCGCCAGCATCGCAGCGCTGGCGGCGAGTTCGGGGCGGATGAGCTTGAGCGCTACAGGCCGGTCGAGTTCGCGGTCCTGAGCTTTGTAAACCGCTCCCATCCCCCCTTCGCCTAGAAGCTGCAGAATCTCATAACGCCCGGCTAGAACATCGCCGGCTTCGAAGAGAGGAACGGAGGCCTGGGGAACAAGCGACCGGCGCTGTGGAGGTGGGCGGCGCTGGGGAGTCCAGTCCCCAACGGTGGCGTCAATGTCGACCGAGGTGGCTTGGGCGTCAACGAAGGTAGGGGTATCGTCAACGGGTACGTTCGAGCTGGAGCTGTCCCCTTTGAGGGGGATCCCCACGCCGCCAACCTGTGTTTTAGCGTCCCCCTCGCCAAGGGGATCGACTGACCGATTGCTCTCTCGCATGCTTCGTACAGTTAGGGATCAACGCCCGCACGCCCCAACCGCGCCCCGACGTGCAGAAAGTATATACCCAGCATGAGGCCAGTGCAGTAACAAAGCTGGGACTCCGGAACCTTCCTGTCGTTCGGCATGGAGGTCCTAACCCCTTGATAGCGGCCTTGGGACGAGAGTGTGAGCCTGATGGAGGCGCACGCCAGCGTACAATGGCATCGCCTCAGGTCAACTCATGCATAGCAGGCGACTCCCACGACAGACGATTCCCTTGCTTGCCGTTGCTGTATTTGCCTTAGCCATGCTGGCGTCCACCAACACTCCGATTAGCACGATAAATACACAGGACTTGTCGGCCCCACCTCCGAAGGGCACGCCGGCGAATGTGCGCGAATCGTCGTTCTTTCCAGTTGCGGTGTGGTATAGCGGAGGCAAAGCACGCGCGCCGATGCTGGAGACCATTACGCCGGATTCACCCAAATTCTGGAAGGACGATCTGTTGAAGATCAAAGGTTTGGGTTTAAATACGGTTCGGACCTGGGTGGAATGGAACGTAGGAGAACCCAAAGAGGGCGAATACCACCTCGAAAATCTCGATTTGCTGCTGCACCTGGCCGGCGAAGTTGGATTGAAAGTGATTGTGCAGGTTTACGTAGATTCCGCTCCGGAATGGGTTGGCACGAAGTATCCCGATGGCCGCTACGCCGCCCAGGACGGGCAGCCAATCGTTTCCCAAGCTGCGCCGGGATACTGCTTCGATCACCGCGGTGTCCGCAAGGCGGTTCTCGACTTCTTTCAGGAAATTGCCAGGCATGTATCGGCGAGTTCTTCATTTTATGGCTGGGATTTGTGGAGTGAGCCGGCCGCGCTCAACTGGGCAAGAATCGGCTACAAGTCGGAGCCCATGTTCTGCTATTGCCCGAGCAGCATTGAGCGCTTCCGGCAGTGGCTGAAAAGCAAGTACGGAACGCTCGATCAGCTGAATGAAGCCTGGCATCGGACTTTCACTGATTGGAGCCAGGTCGAGCCTCCCCGTTACGGAACGATTCTGACTTACACCGATTTCATGGATTGGCGTGTTTATTACGGCTACAAGCTGGCCGAAGATTTGAAGATGCGCAACGATGCGGTTAAAGCGATTGATCCAGCGCATGTGACTACCAGCCATGCACCAAATCCTTCGCCGCTGGTCCGTACCTTAGCGGACCCGTACGATCCGACCGACGACTTTCTCATGAAAGACTCCGTTGATTTCTTCGGAACCAGCTTCTATCCGAAGCTCACCGCTGCCGAGCACAACTGGACACTTGAACGGCAGATTTTGGCCATGGATCTGACCGACAGCATGAGTGCCGGGCGAGGATTCTACGTTGGCGAACTGCAGAGTGGGTACGGCGTGCATGGCACAGTGGTCGGTTCGCCTGTGACATCGAGCGATTTGGAGATGTGGACGTGGGGCATGGTCTCGCGCGGCGCCCGCGCCATCAACTACTACGCCTTTTACCCCATGAATGCCGGCTATGAATCCGGCGGCTACGGAATGATCAACTTGGACGGCACATTGACCGACAGGAGTCGACGTGCGGGAGAAATTGCCCAGCGCATTCAGGAGAATGCGGACCTGTTGTTGCCCTCGCGCCCGGAGCGGGCAGAAGTTGCCATTGTGTTCAGTCCGTTGACTCCGTTGCTGGGCGGCTACGACGAGGAAGGTAACCGGAATGCGATTCACAAAGCCGTCGCTGGGTATCACAGGATGTTCTTCGAACGGAATTTGCCGGTTGATATCCTCAGCGCTCGCGAACTCGCTCATGATGAAGTGCAGCAATACAAATTGGTCATCGTTCCTTATCCACTGATGCTGACGAACGAGGAAGCGAAAATCCTGAAAGATTACGTCTCCAAGGGCGGGCATCTTTTTGTCGAAGCCCGGCCGGGATGGGTGGATGAGCGAGGCCACGCTGAACCCAAAATTCCCGGGTTCGGTTGGGACGAGATGCTCGGGGTTCGCGAGAAACAATTGATCCCTGACAAAGAGTTTCAAGTGAAATGGGGAGATGCCGATTTCAAGGGAATGACATTTCACGAGCAGTTCGATTTAGAAAATAAGTCTGCGCATCCCGTGGCATTTCTGTCCGACCGAACCGCGGTGGCTTATGAGAATCATTACAACAAGGGCGACGCAATCATTTTTGGCAGCTTTGCTGGCCAGGAGAATTACGAGCACCCAGTTCCGATGCACCCTCTAGCCGCGATTCTGGCTCAATGGACAGGGCTTTCTGTACCCGAGCTCCAGGCACCGCCCTCATTGGAGCTTCGACAGATGTACGCGCCGAAAGGCCGATGGATTTTCCTGTTTAATCACGGAGACAGACCCGCATCGGTCGAGTTCAATCGAATTCTGGAACAGCCTGCCTTGGGTATTCGAGAGATTGTGACCGATCAGAAAATTCAGTCTGCAGGAAGGAATCTGGAGCTGAAAACCGAAGTCCCTTTGGAGAGCGTACGGATATACAGGATTGATTTCTGAGTCGAGTGCGTTGACAGATTTTTTCATCTTTCATTTTCTTAGGAGGACTACTGTGAGCATTCTCGCCTATCGCGAGCGAATTAGCGAAATCCTCGATCGCATCTGGGACACCCAGACTGCCCCTATCGAGAAGGTTTCGGCAGTAATGGCCGATTGCATTGTGGGTGGAGGATTGGTACACCTGTTCGGCAGCGGCCATTCTGTCTTGCCGGTGCAGGATATGTTCCCACGCTACGGCGCATTTCCTGGATTCCGTCCGCTCATGGATATGCGGTTGATGTGGACCAACGTCATTGGTTCTGGAGGCGCAAAGGGCTTGCTCTGGTTGGAGCGCCGGGAAGGCTATGCGGCTGTACTTTTCGAGAACGAACTGATTCGCAGCGGCGATGTGATGCTCGTGTTTTCTCATGGCGGACTGAATGCCGCGGGCATCGAAGTACTCCAGGAAGCAAAGAAGCGCGGCTTAACGACGGTGGCTATCACCTCGATGGACAATTACCGGAAGCGGGAGGCCACGCATTCCTCGGGAAAGAAACTGGCTGACGTTGCTGATTATGTGATTGATAACTGCGTGCCGGCCGAAGACGCACTAGTCGCGGTGAATGGCTGGAAGGCTCCCGTGGCTGCCGGATCCACGGTTTCGACCGTCACGATCGCGATGGCCATCATCGCTCAAGTAGCTTCTGAGCTTTCTGCCAGGGGTCACAATCCACCGGTATTTGTGTCGCCCAATGTTCCTGGAATCCCTGCGGATAACAACAATCGAGTGTACGAAGCATACGAACGCTCGCTGAAGCGATAGCTTGTGAATCAAACTCTGCGATCGCGAACACTCTTCATCAGCGCGTGTGGCGGAATCCTTGTCTTCGGTATCGTTCTCGCCATTCTCGGGACTGTTTTTGGCCTGCCCGAGATGCGCGCACGCCTGCACGTTGATTTGGCAGAGCAAGGCAACCTGATCCTGTTGCTCTATCTCGGTATTTTTTGCGCCTCGTTGCTGGTTGGCCCTCTGATCGACCGTTTCGGAAACAAAGCCAACCTGTGCGTATCCTCCGCGCTTGTTGCCGCCGCCATGATAACGTTTGCCGACGCTCACACATTTCTGGCTGCGAGCCTGGCTGCCGTCCTACTAGGGTTGGGTGGTGGAGGGTTGAATACCTGCACCAACGCGCTCGTGTCTGATGTGTACGGAAGCCAGCGAGGCCCCATGTTGAACCTGTTGGGGATTTTCTTTGGCATCGGCGCGCTGTTCGTCCCCTTGCTCGCAGCCAGTCTTGAAGGACATTTCACCATCGCCCAGCTATTTCTTTTGTGCTCGATTCTGTCTGCCGCGTGCGCGCTCGCGTATGGAGTCATCGCTTTCCCGCCGACAAACGCGGCGCAGGCATCCTCATGGCGAGACGTTCTGGGGGTGGCGAGATATGAGGGCCTCTTACTGCTGGCCTTCATCTTGTTTTTTGAATCCGGCAACGAGGCCTGCATCGGTGGCTGGACTTCCACGTATGTAGGCGCCACGGGACGCTCCCCGCGTACCGCTACGCTGGTTTTGGCCGCGTATTGGGCGGCTTTGATGCTGAGTCGCATACTAGCCTCTCAGTTGCTCAGAAGGTACAAGAAAAACCAACTCGTGCTGGTAGTTGCGTTGATCTCGTCGGCCGGTTGCGCGATTCTGTTGTCTGCCCGATCGTTGCCGATGTTGTTTGCCGGAACAGCCCTGATCGGACTGTCCTATGGACCCATATTCCCAACCGCACTGGCCATGGCGGGCGACCGCTATTCCAGAATGGCCGGAACCGTTTTTGGATTCCTGTTCTCCGTCGCTTTGCTTGGGGGTATGTTGTTCCCTTGGGCGGTGGGCCAGGTCTCACAGAGGGTGAGCATTCGTGCAGGTATGATTGTGCCGTCCCTTGGAGCGGCTGGAATTACGATATTAGCGGCGGCAGTAATGTTTCGGGAGCGACGATCGGCGAGGTCAGAGCCCCGCGCAGCAAATTTCTAGCGGTTGCAAAGTTTTCGATTAGAAGTCTGCTCGAAATTCAAAAAGGACTCACGGTGCCTGACGCGCTTGCGATCGATCTCGGAGGAACGAAATGCTCCGCGGCAATCGTCGACAAAGAGGGACGCATTCTCTCCCGTCGCACGGTGCCGGTTGATGTCAGCTCACGGTTAGGACCGGTGCGGCAGATTCTTCAACTTGCACAGGATCTCTCGGCGGGCAAGAAACCCAAGCAGGTTTTTGCAGCCGCTGCCGTCGCCGTACCTGGACTGGTGCGTCCAAACGGCACGGTGTGGGCGCCGAATCTGCCGGAATGGAATAACCTGCCTCTGGCCAGCCGGCTCAAGCAATCGCTAGAAATCCCCGTTGTCGTTGAAAGCGATCGCAACGCCGCCGTCGTCGGAGAATGCTGGCGTGGGGCGGCACGAGGCAAATCCGACGTCGTCGTTTTGATGATCGGCACAGGAATTGGCGCCGGCATTCTCAGCGGCGGACGCATTGTTCGGGGCGCACACGAACTCGCCGGATGCGCGGGATGGCTCACCGTTATGCGCGAGAATGTGCCCAACACGTCAGGAACCGGAGAGTTAGAGTCCTTGGTCTCCGGGCCTGCTATTGCACGAACTGCCCGAAAGAGCTTGCGAGACGGAGAAGAGAGCAGTCTCGCCCAGCTGGATCCGTCCAAAATCACCGCCCATGAAGTTGCCGCCGCAGCACGCCAAGGCGACCGGTTGGCTCAAGACATCTTCAAGCAATGCGGTAGGCTTCTGGGATTCGGGATTGCCAATATTGTCAGCCTCGTCGACCCGCTGGTCGTGATCCTGGGTGGGGGCATGGCGTCAGCGGCCGACCTGTATCTTGAGTCTCTGAAGACCGCAATGCTCGAACGAGCTCAGCCACTCGCGGCCAAGCAGGTCAGAATCGTTGTCAGCAAGCTTGGCGACAAAGTGATCCTGCTCGGCTGTGCGCGCTTGGCATTCACAGGCTGGAAGGAGAGACCATGAATCGGCGTTGCTTTGCTCAACGCGTGGGAAGTGTTGCCATCCTCTCGGCGATTCCGGGGTCATCCTGGGGGCAAACCTCGGGAGGCACAGCACCCGGAAAAATCATGGCGATTGCGGCCCATCCCGGCGATGGGCTTTTCACCATGGGTGCGGTGGTTGCGCAACAGATCGCACGCGGCGGCGCAGGGGTGCTGCTGAGCCTTTCGCTGGGAGAAAGGGGAGCTCCAAAAGACATCCCCGTTTCGCAGTACGGCGAAATGCAGCGTACGGCCACGCAGAAAGCGGTTCAACTACTCGGGGCTAACGCCATTTTTCTGGCATATCCCGATGCCGAGATCCCATTCAATGAAGAGAGTTCTTTACAAGTTTGTGACCTGATCCGGGAACAGAGGCCAGAGATCATCGTCACTCATTGGAGCGGCAGCTGGCATAAGGATCACCAGAACTGTCATCTGATCGTCCGCGACGCAATTTTCTATGCTGCCCTGGCAACCCTGACGCGCAGCCATCCGGCCCATCCCGTATCCAAACTCTTCTATGCTGACAACTGGGAGGACGCCACAAACTTTGTGCCAGACACGTACGTCAATATTGAACCGGTGTACGAGAAGTGGCTTCAGGCCTGCGATTTTTATCCCATGTGGCGAGGACAGACCGGTTTCTTCCGCTATAACGACTACTACGCCAGCCTCGCTGTCATGCGCGGCTGCCTCTCGAGCTTTAAGCACGCCGCGGCTCTTATGTCAGATCCAGGTCAGCGAATGCAGCACTGGCAGTCCCTTTGAATGATGCTGCAGGTCAGGGTTTGGCTGGCGCCGGGTATCGTATAATTTTCCGCATTCGGGGGAGAACATTTGTTACATCAGCGATATAAAGATCTATATTTTCTGGGCTTATCGAAGGCCACACTTCCCAACTATTGGATCAAGAAATCCGTGTGGGCGCGTCGTCCGCGCAATGGGAAACCGTTGCACCTGCACCTGGGCTGCGGCACCGTGTATCTGCCCGGCTTTTTGAATATTGATGCTAATCCCCGCCAGAAGATTGACCTTTGGCTGGATGTGCGCTGCGGATTGCCGTTTGCGTCGGGTTCGGTGGATTCGATCTATTCGACACACATGATTGAGCATTTCTACCCGGATGAACTCCAGAAACTGCTTCGAGAATGCACTCGGGTGCTCAAGCCGGAGGGAGGGTTGCGGCTGATTGTTCCCAGCCTGAAAAGCGCGATCACGGCATACGAGCAGGGACGCCACGAGTGGTTCTACGACTCCTTCCCGCGCCACTTCGACTCGCTCGGCGGAAGATTTTCAAACTTTGTCTTTTGTGACGGACAACATCGAACAGCGTACGATTTCAGTTACCTGGATGAAGTCTTGCGAAGCGCAGGATTTCAGGAGGTCGAAGAATCGGGCGAGGGAACAAGCCGGGTCTACGGCGAGGCAGTGCCGGTATTTGAGCCTGCGGACGCGAACGGATTGCCACACTCGCTGTTTGTAGAGGCGTTCAAGCGGGTAAGAAATTGAGCTGATCTCTCCCGGTTCAGTAAGGTCTTGCACAAGAAAAGGGCATGGCGGATGCCGTGCCCTTTCTAATTTAGAGGCGCGAGCAGAGCTACCGCAAACGGCCATCTTGGCCCCCAAGTTTGCCCCATCTTTGCTAGCATGTGGGGCACATGTCTTCCACGGAAATTAAAATTAACATCGGCTGCGGTCTCTCCGGAATCAGCGGTTGGCACAACTTGGACAACTCGCCAACCATCCTCCTGTCGCGCGTTCCAGTGATAAGAAACATCCTGAGAACGCCAGCGTGGCCCAAGGATGTTCAGCGTTACGACGTCCGCAAAGGCCTTCCCTTCCCAGATAACAGCGTGAAGTTCATCTACTTGTCCCATTCGTTCCACCAGTTAACGCGGGACGAATCCCTCGCACTCGCCAGAAAATGCCGGCAGGTGCTCCAACCCGGAGGCGTGATGCGCGTCGTCGTCCCCGACCTCGAGCGCGCGGCCCGCGAATATCTCGCCGATCCCGATCCCCTAGCCTCCGAAAAGTTCCTGAAGCGCGTGTCCCTGCATCATAGCTGGCGCGATTTTCTTCATCCCGGATCGAGTGTGACCCAGATGTTCGATGGGCGTTCGCTGGTCCAGATGCTGCGCAGCGCGGGCTTCGAGCAGGTGGAAATCAGCAGCTACCGTGTGAGCGCGATTCCCGAGATCGACCAGATTGAGCTTGAGGTGCGACGTCGTGAAAGCCTGTACGTCGAGGCCAGAAAATAAACTGCGATTGCACGAAAATCGGAATTCTGGATCAATCTGCAATCTAAAATCTGCAATCTGAGGCGTACCGTGGGCTCAGCGGCTTGAACCCGCCAAATGGGCACGACTGGAAATTCCGAGTACTGTCCGACTACCAGCAATACTCAATTGCAAGCACGCACCGCGCTGGCCCGCCCGGGATGTCTCGCTTTCACCACCCAATCCTCCGCCGTTTTCCCTGTAAAATAATCCGAGCAAGCGACGCCGAGGCCCGCAAGTGAACTCTTACGCGAAATCTCTGCGTTACAGCTTTGGCCAGTGGTTTCTTAAGCTAATCGGTAATGTCGCCTCGACGTCATGTGCAGGATGCAGTGCCCTGGCGCCATGCTGGCCGCCGCACTACGTTTTGACGAGTCGGTAAGGGTCTCCTGCCAACTCGCCACGCTGATGCGCTTTTCGGCGCGTCTCAGCCGTGACTTTTTGTTGGAGTCGCCGCATATTCTTTGAACCCCGCGTCGTTCCAGTTCAGACGAACATTGGAAAAGTCTGCAACAGACTTTCTGAGATTATCACCGGACAGGAACTCAATTATGCATAGATTGCAGGTTCGCTTCCGGCTTCGTCACCATAAATGGACCAATTGCCAGTACATCCATGCGAGTCCGCTGGAAGCAATCGATGGCTTCTTCGGGCGTGCAAACGATGGGTTCATTCTCATTGAAACTGGTGTTGAGAATTACAGGGATGCCAGTCCTTCGATGAAAGACAGAGATCAGATCGTAGTACAGTGGATTTTCCTCGCGAGTCACGGTCTGCAGACGTCCGGTGTCATCCACATGATTGACGGCGCATAACACTTTCCGTTTCTCCGGCCGAATCTTGTACACGTGCAGCATGAACGGTGATGGGTGATCGTGCTCGAAATATTCATGCTGGTAATCGGCCATGATCGACGGAGCAAAGGGACGGAACCACTCGCGATGCTTGATGCGGGCGTTGAGAACTTCTTTCATGTTGGGAAGGCCTGGATGCGCAATGATGGAACGATTGCCCAGGGCCCGCGGCCCCCACTCCATGCGACCTTGAAACCATCCCACCACATTCCCCGCAGCAATTTGCTCGGCCGTTTGCTGAAGCAGGGCTTCGCGGTCGAGCTTGCGAGATTCGAGGCCTGCTTTTTCCAGCGCAGCTTGAATCCGCGACTCACAAAACTCAGGGCCAAGATAAGAGTTCTTCAGTTCGTGGCGCCGAGGCTGGTTGAGCACCGCATGGTAGGTGTGCAGGGCCGCGCCGATGGCTAAACCTTCATCCCCCGCGGCGGGTTGAATGTAGGTGCGCCGGAAAGGTGTGCGATCGAAGATCTTTCCATTGGCCACGCTGTTGAGCGCGCACCCTCCGGCCATCACAAGATCGTCCAGAGGCACCCGTTCGTGGAGCCGCTTGATGAGATGAAAGAATATTTCCTCGAATCGGCGCTGCAAAGCGAATGCCAGGTCCATATCGCGTTGCGTGATCTCGGTGTGCGGTTTTCGCGGCCTTCCGAATAGCTTCTCCATACGATGGGAGTAATGGCGAGCCAGGCGCACGGTGCCGTCGGGCAGCACGTGCATACCCTGGTTACTGCCCAGCGGCTTGAAGTAGCTGAGATCGAGTTGAAATCCGCCGTTTTTGGCAGCCACAATTTTGGCGATTTCGGCAGAATATGTCTCTTTCCCGTACGGCGCGAGTCCCATCACTTTGCCTTCATCGCCATAGGTCGTATAGCCGATGAATTCGCAAATCATGGTGTAAACGCTGCCCAGCGAATGCGGAAGAAAGACGCGCTCCAGCACTTCAATCTGTTTACCTTCGCAGCGCGCCATCATCGTCGAAACGAAGTCTCCGGAACCGTCATAACTGAAGCCGGCCGCCTTCTCCCACGGAGAGCAGTAGTAAGCGCTGGCAATGTGAGCGATGTGGTGTTCGAGATGGTGTTCCTGAAAGCGGAGTTTCGCCGGATCCACCTCGAGCGCCTTCGACAGCAGCGCCCGCACATCGCGCATTGCTTCTTTGCGCTGCCGCAGCCGGATAAAATTCAGAATCTTTGCGGGATTTGCTAATGCGTACTGAACCTTCTTGGCAAGATTCGCATCGCTGTCCTGCCCGACCGCTACATGTTCCACGTCCGAAATCTTTGCGCCAACCGCATCGAGACACGCTCTTACCGCCAACGCCGGAAACCCGCCGAAATGCTTATGGCGATTGAGGCGCTCCTCGGCGATGGCAAATTTTACTTGGCCGTCGACGACGATCGCGGCCGAAGCATCCGCGTGAAACATGTTGAGGCCCAAAATCAGCATGTACTACTTTCCCCCCTTGCTTGTCAGATCATTCGTTCAGGCTGGAGTTCGGACTGGATTTTTGCAGAGCCTGTGCAATGAATGCCGCCCCATCGACGGAGACGCGATTTCCGGTTGCGAGCGAATCTTCCACGCGGAAAGTCGCCAACGTGGAACACACGATCTCATCGAAGCGAATTGGCGGTTCATTATGCTGCTGCAGGGATTGCGCGAATGCGGCCCACTCCGCGCGGTGTCCCTTATCCTGGCGTAAGCGCGATGTCATCGTTTCTTTGTGGCCATTGTGTACAAGCTCAAGGCGTCGGAAATCCTCCAGCACCGAAGTACGGCCTCCGCCGAAGACTTCAATTCGTTCCTTTGAAAAAGCTCGGTCGCCATTGGCAAGATAGCTGATCGCACCCTCGGAACCGTTCGCGAAACGAAGATCGATCAGCACATTGTCGCCGCTGTAGCGCGCCAAAGCCCCCACGGCGCGGGCCTCCACCTCCACAATCGGCGATCCGGCCAGAAACATCAGCAGGTCGATAAAGTGACACACCTCGCCAAGAATGCGCCCGCCGCCCTGTTCGCGATCGTTCACCCAATGATCCGGCGCCAGATATCCCGCGTTAATTCGATAGTGCAGCGCCAGCGGCTCTGAAACCGCCGAGAGGAAGGACTTCATCCTTGTGACCATGGGGGCGAATCGCCGATTAAAACCAACCATCAGCACAGGGCGCTCTGAAGAGATTCCTTCAAAAGCACGGATGATCGAGCACAATTCTTCTTCCGACAAGCACAGGGGCTTCTCGCAGAAAACGTTCTTGCCCCCCTCTAGTGCGGCAAGGACCTGCTTTGCGTGCAGGTGATGGCGCGTTGCCACCACCACCGTATTCACGCCCGCATTGTGGATTAGTTCGGCGTCGTCGGAGGTGCAAGTGCGAAAGCCGAATTTGCGCGCCGCATCTTTGGCGTGAGCACCGGTTGACGTGCAAACCGAAACCAGCGAGGTGTTGGATGCCGCCTTCATCGCAGGAATGAGCGTGGATGAGGCGAAAGCTCCTGCACCCAGCAGGCCTACGGCCGGACTTACGGCAGCACCCGAACCAGGAACCGTCGCAGCGGTTTCGCGCACGAGCGCCAGTGTCCGCGTAGTATCTTCCAACCCCGAATACTGAATCACCACTCCCAGAAACGGGTCGCGCGGTCTGCCCGTGATCAACTCGTATGCCTGATGAGCGCGTTCAACCGGAAAACGGTGCGTGATCAGCGGTTCGAGATTGATTTTCCTTTCCGCAAGCAAGCTCACAAAAGCTTCCATATTGCGGGTTTCGGTCCAGCGCACGTAGCCAATCGGATAATCGCGCCCTTTCTGTTCGAACGCCGCGTCATAGCGCCCTGGGCCGTACGAGCGCGAAATCCGGAAGTCGAGTTCCTTCTCGTAGTACGCTTTGCGCTCGATATCCATGCCCACCGTGCCCACGGCGACCACGATTGCGCGATCTCGGGCAATTGCACCCGCCAGATTCACGGGATCGCTGCTCGGCGTCTCGGCCGTGATCAGCACACAGTCGACTCCTAGCCCCTTCGACATCGCAAAGCAAACATCTCGAAATTCTGAAGCAGATTTGGCGACAGCATCCGTCCCCATGCGGCGGGCCAGATCGGCGCGCGCGGCATCGATATCCATTCCAATGACTCGACAACCCGCGGCTTTCAACAGTTGTGTGGTGATTTGGCCCAGCAATCCCAGTCCGATAACAGCGACGATATCGCCGAGTCCTGCCTCCGCAGTACGGATGCCGTGAAGCGCCACCGCTCCCAAGGTGGCAAACGCGGCCTGCTCAAACGGGACTTCATCGCCCGCAATTGGATCGCACGCGGGAATACGGGCCAGCAGCAAGCGGGGCACACAAGCGATCTCAGCATGCACGGCGTGCCCTGCGCCGGCGCAGGCTACGCGGTCGCCCGGTCGAATGTCGGTCACCCCTTCGCCCACCGCCATCACGGTTCCTGCGCTGCTATATCCAGGACTCTGGGGCTGATCGAGACGGCTGCGCACGGTTTGAATGGCGGAAAAAATCCCGTCACGCTTCACTTTGTTAATAACGTCGCGCACCAGATCTGGTCGCGATTGCGCCTTTTGCAACAAGTTTTTTCGGGCAAACTCCGACACCGCCCGCTCGGTGCCTGCCGAAACCACCGAGGCGGCAATTCGTACCAGCACACAGCCAGGAAGAAGCTGTGGCGCAGGAACTTCCTCTACCGTGATCTCGCCCGTGCGTGCGTGTTGAAGAACTTGTTTCATGCGGTCGCCACTTGTATCGGCTGAAGCGCCTCCCTTTCAAATTTGTGGGCTCCGCCGTCGAGAAAGGTCTGCATCCACAGCTCAAGCGTCAGGAATTGCCATAGCTGCATCGAACAGTCATTGCGGCCGCTGCGGTGATCCTGAACCAACTGTCGTACCGCATCAGGCTTGAACAATCCGCGCTTGCCGAGCTGGGACGGCGAAAGTAGATCGTCCACCATCTCTTTCAAATCGTGCGCCAACCAATAATCTACCGGAGCGGCAAAGCCCGCCTTCGGCTGTTTCAACACTTCTCTGGGCAAGATGTCGCGCATGGCCTGTCGAAAAATGTATTTGGTCGTTGGCCGTAGAAAGCCCTTCAGCTTGAGCTCTGGCGGTACATTCCAGGCCACAAATTCTGCCAGTTCACGATCCAGAAACGGAACCCTTACCTCTACTGACGACGCCATGCTCATCTTATCGTTATAGGTGAGGTTCAGCGTGGTCATGAAAATCTTTGTGTCCAGGTAAAGCATCTGATGCAGGAAGTCGGCATCGCTCACACGCTCGAATGCCGCGCGATGTTGCCCCGCGGGATCAGACGCGCGAATCTCCCGGGCGAATTCGCCATCATAAAGGTCCGATTTCTGCACCTCATCTAAATACGTGCAGTTGGCAATGAATCGATCCATCGGAGCAAGCGATGCACTGCGCGACATTTTCTTGGCCAAGCGGATTTGGCCTTTCAGAGATGTGCCTCGCAAGCTTGGAAGTGCGGCTATCGCAGCTTCGGCAAAATTTCGGGCCGGAGCAGGCACGCGCCGATACATCTGAGCCCAGTAATGCGCCACGTGCTTGCGGTATCCAGCAAACAACTCGTCACCACCGACCCCGGAAAGAAGAACCGTAGCCTGCTTACGGGCCTCCCGGCAGACAAGATATGCCGTGATAATCGCGGGATCTGCCGTGGGCTCATCCATGTGCCAGACCAGCCGAGGTAACAATCCAGCGACCTCAGGCTCCACAACAATTTGCTGGTTCTCGCATCCCAGGTGCTGCGCCAATCTGGCGGCAACCTCAGGATCGTCCAGTGTGCTTTCACCAACGCGGTATTTGCTCGGGAAAGTGATGGTATAAGTTCGCACCGGATGGTTCGTGGCGCGCCGCATAATCGCGACAATGCTCGACGAATCGAGTCCGGCGCTGAGAAACGCTCCGATCGGCACGTCGCTGACCATCTGCGCTTCAACAGATTGGCGGAACCGCTCGCGAATTTCCTCTGCCAGACGAGAATCAGGGCGGGTGTAGGTCTGATTGGCGGGAGGAAATGTGAGATCCCAATATTGCGTGATCTTCAGTTCGCCATCGCGCAAGATCGCGTAGTGCCCGGCAGGAAGCTTCAGAATGCGCCGGAACATGGTCTTCGGATCCGGCACCCACAGAAACGTCAGATATTGGTGCAGCGATTGTGGATCGAGTTCCGCCTCGATTCCCGACACTTGCAGCAGCGCCTTGATCTCAGACGCGAACGCGAACCGGTCTCCACCGTGAAAATAGTAAAACGGCTTGATACCGAAATGATCGCGGGCCACGAACAGCGTCGGAGTCGCGGAACGGAGATCGCAAATCGCAAACGCGAACATTCCGTTCAATCGCTTCACGCAATCTGGGCCCTCCTGCTCGTAGAGGTGAACGATCACCTCGGTATCGGTGTGTGATGCAAAACGGTGGCCTTTGCTTTCCAGTTCGCGCCGGAGTTCGGCAAAGTTGTAGATCTCGCCGTTATAAGTAATCCAAACGGTGCGATCCTCGTTGCACATCGGCATATGGCCGTCAGGCGATAAATCGAGAATGGCGAGACGGCGGCTTCCCAATCCGACGTAGGAACCATCGGGAAATTTCCGATCCCAGATGCCGGAGTCATCCGGCCCGCGATGCGCCTGCACCTGCGTCATGCGCGCCAATGTTTCCCGATCGCCGCAATTCACCACTCCGCTAATGCCGCACATTTTCTACCGGGTCCTTATTTCTCGCTGTTTAAGTGCGATTTCAGTTCGTAGATCTTGGCTTTCGTATGAAACATCTGCACTGCCTGAAACGCGCAATAAATCAGCCCTGGGATTCCATCCATAAATCCCCCACGAACAATGTAGCGGTAACAAAAAAGCATAAGGGGAGAGCCGGGCACTTTGTAGAACCGCTGCTTGAGCCAGCGGCGTCGCTGTGCTTGCGTACCGAAAAGTGAGGGAGCCATCTCGGCTTGACTCTGGTCTCCCCGAAGAAGTACGCGAGCCTCCCAATTCGAGTATTCATCGTGCTTTTGGATGTAGCGCGACAGCGATTCCACGTTATGGTGAATCAGTGGATTTCTGAGCCTTGCAGTTGATCCGTCCACCACGACGTGTTCGTGAATTTCCATGTCACCCATCGATGAATTTTGGTCCCTGAGACGGCACTCGTACCGTCCTCTGCCCCGCCGAAAAAGCGCAAGCTTCCAGAAATTAGCATCTCCGTGCCGCAGAACACGTCCCAGGAAGTGCATCTGGAGAGACACGTAATATCCGTCAACGTCCTCTCTGGCAATCGAGTGGCGAATCTCTTCCGCAAGTTGGGGCGTCAGAGCCTCATCGGCATCGACAAGAAAAATCCAATCGTATGTGAGCGGGAGATTATCCATTGCCCATTGACGCTTTTTTGGCCAGCCCCCCTGATAATGAAATTGCACCACCTTCGCACCGAAAGCACGCGCGATTTCAGGAGTCGCATCCGTGCTCCCGGAGTCGACAATATAGATTTCGCCCACGTCACGCAGTGCTTCCAGGCAGCGAGGAAGATTTTTCTCCTCGTTGCGGACCGCCACGATCGCACTCACAGGCAACTTCTCCTGAGACGACAGCGCACCGGATTTCGTGACTTCTTCAACTTTTTGCATAGGATGCGTGTCAAAAGTGCAATTCACACCAGCGCTGTAGCACGTACAACGACCACGCACGCGACCAGGATACTGATCCAGCCAGGAAACTCTGCCAGATACGACCCACCTCGTCCGCGTTCACCAAGCCGCCCAGTGGCCCCTGGCTGATCCGATTTGGGTCCAGGACCGGCTCGATCTCAGAGCGAAGTTCTCGACGCATCCAATGTTCGAAGGGTAACGTAAACCCGCGCTTCGGACGATGGACGACTTCGTCAGGCAACGAACCTTCCAAGGCTTCCACCAGAAGCTTCTTCGGCGTCCGGTTGAGCTTCCACGCCCCTGGAAGCGCCAGTACCGCCTTGGCTAGCTGATGATCAATGAGGGGAACGCGCACTTCCAAGCCCTGCGACATGCTCATAAAATCGGCGTCGCGCAAAAGTGTGTTCAGCATATAACAGCGCGCCTCCAGATAGGAAACGCGATTGATAGCATCCAGGGGACGAGCGCGTTGCAGTCGATCACGGATCGAGTGGGAGGCCAACTCGGCTACCCTGGAGTCTCGATTGAATAACAGCGGGTCGCGCTGGCCAGGCGTAAACAACATTCGCGTCAGGAAATAGGGATGTAAGAGCCTGCCGTTGCCACACGCCAGATCGCTAAGCTTGCGGTTTTGATCACTTACCGGAGCCACCGAACTAAAGGCTGAAGCAAATGCACCGCGGAGCCGGCGCGGAACATGGGTCCATAGGCGCGAAAAACGTTCCATGCGGGGCACGGTGCGGAAGGATGCGTAACCGCCGAACACCTCGTCCCCGCCCAAACCCGAAAGAGCGACCTTCACCCCCGCCGCACGCGTTTCGCGTGAAACGAAGTATGTGTTTATGCCGTCCATGGTGGGCAAGTCCATGGCTCGCAACGCATCCGGAATGGCCGCCAGGACGTCTGTCTGCGATACGTTAATCTCGTGATGGTCGGTTTGAAACTTGGCCGCTATAGAGCGGGAGTGCTGCGCCTCGGAAAAATCGGCTTCGCGAAAAACGATCGAGAACGTGCTTGGCCTTACGCCTCCGCGGCTAAGAATGCTCACCAGCGCGCTCGAGTCGATGCCCCCGGAAAGAAACACGCCCACAGGAACATCGCTGACGAGTTGTGATCGAACCGCCTCCTCCAGGATCGGCTTGAGTTGTCCCAGAATGGCTTGTTGGTTCTCGAGTTGTGGATGAGAGCCTTGGGTAGGCCCTGACTCGTCTACCAGATCCCAGTAAAGCGCCTCCCGCAATGTGCCCCGCTCCCAGATTAAGGTGTGGCCTGGAGGAAGCGAGCGAATGCCCTCAATCAAGGTGAGCGGATCGTAGGCCGAGCCAAACGTCAGGTAATTCGTCAGCCCCGCGAGATCGATGCGGCGCGGCACAAGACCGGTTCCTAGAAGCGTCCGCACCTCTGAAGCGAAAATAAAATAAGAGCCTGCATGTGCAAAATAAAGGGGCTTAATGCCCATCGGGTCGCGCGCGATCAGCAAACGATGCCGCACTGCGTCCCAAAGAGCGAAAGCGAACATGCCGCGAAATCGAGTAAGGCACTGCTCGCCCCAGCACGCGTAAGCTTTAAGCACAACTTCGGTATCGGAGTGGCTGACGAAACTTGCGCCTGCTCGCTCAAGTTCGCCGCGGATTTCGCGGAAGTTGTAAATCTCTCCGTTGTAAACGATCCAGTTGCCGGTTTCGGAATCCTGCATCGGCTGGTGCGCCAGCGGGGAGAGATCGAGAATCGCCAGACGGCGGTTCCCCAAGCCGATCTCAGCCTCTGGTGCGGTGTCTCGTAGCAGAATCGTGCCCGAGTCATCTGGCCCCCGATGCGCCAACGAGCGCGTGCCGCGCTCCAGGACTCCCTCGGGAACTTGCGCGCGATGCGCCACAATTCCAAAAATTCCGCACATTCCAGGATGATGTCCTTAATTCATTGCAGTTTTTCGACTGCGATTCGCAGCGCGTAACCAGCCGTGCGTCTTGCTGCTACCGGCGTAAGACGTAGCATAAGTGATCGCCGCATTGCCTGCCGACACAGCGAAATATTGCCGCGGCCAAAATTGGCCATTGCTCCCAACGATAATCCACCAATCACATTCGATGCGAGCGGATCAGTATGGCTACTCTAAGGCGTCAACCTGCATTTCGCAAAATGAGTGTGCTCCTTTCCCATCGCGCGCCAGCGCCGGATACAATAATGTCCATGCCGATTTCTGCCAATGTGGTGATGGGCCAGAGAGTGAAGATTTTCCAGCCCGACTTGGTCAATCTTTACGGCTGCATGCTGGGAGATGACACCAAGATTGGAGCCTTCGTCGAAATTCAAAAGAATGCATGCATCGGGAGTCGATGCAAGATTTCATCGCACACCTTCGTCTGTGAGGGCGTCACCATTGAAGACGACGTCTTCGTGGGACACGGAGTGATGTTTATCAACGATCTTTATCCCCGAGCGACAACGGACGGACGCCTGCAGACTGAAGAGGATTGGAAGGTCGTTCCCACGCGGGTGAAGCGAGGTGCATCCATTGGCAGCGGCGCAGTCATTCTCGCTGGGTTGACCATCGGAGAGGGCGCAATGATCGGCGCTGGCGCGGTGGTGACTCACGATATCCCCGATCATCACGTCGCGAAGGGCGTACCTGCGAGGCTGGGACGCAGCATTCTACAAAAGCAAGTCTAAGAACTCATGGCAGACATCAAAGTACCCTACCTTGATTTGAAGGCGCAGTACCAGAGCATCAAACCCGAAATTGACGCAGCGATTGCCCGCGTTCTCGATAGTTGTCAATTCGTTCTGGGCGGTGAAGTCGCCTCGTTCGAAAAGGATTTCGCATCGTATTGTGGAGCAGCCGAGTGCATCGGGCTGAACTCCGGGACCAGCGCCTTGCATCTGGCGCTCCTTGCTGCTGGAATCGGTCCCGGCGATGAAGTCATTACCGTCCCGTTCACATTCGTGGCCAGCGTTGCCGCAGTCATATACGCAGGCGCTCGTCCGGTGCTGGTGGATATCGATCCGCGCTCGTTCACCTTGGATACGGCGCTGATTGAAGCCGCAATCACCCCGCGCACCAAAGCAATTCTTCCTGTGCATCTCTATGGCCAAACTGCCGACATGGACCCCATCGTGGAAATTGCGCGCCGGCACAATCTGCTGGTGATTGAAGACGCCGCACAAGCTCACGGGGCGAAGTACAAGGGACGGCGCGCCGGCAGCATCGGCGACATGGCCTGCTTTAGCTTTTATCCGGGCAAGAATCTGGGAGCCTATGGCGAGGGTGGGGCGGTGACCACGAGCAATCCCGAATATGCGCGCGCGATTCGGATGTTGCGCGATTGGGGCCAGGACCGCAAGTATCATCACCTGCTGCGCGGTTACAACTACCGGATGGAGGGTTTTCAGGGGGCGATTTTAGGCGTGAAGCTGCGCTATCTTGACCGTTGGACCGAAGCTCGCCGGGCGATCGTGCAGAAATACAACAAGCTCCTGGCCAATTGCGAAGTGGAAACTCCAGCCGAAATGCCGTGGGCGTATCACGTGTATCACGTCTACACGTTGCGAGCCAACGATCGCGATAGCCTGCATGCGGCGTTATCGGCGGAGGGAATTCAGACCGGCATTCACTATCCCCTCCCAGTGCATCTTCAGCCAGCCTATGCCGATCTGGGGTACCGACCAGGAACTTTCCCGCATTCCGAGAAAGCCGCTTCTCAGGTCCTCTCCCTTCCGCTATTCCCCGAGATGACCGACACTCACATCAACGCAGTCACTCGCGTGGTGCAAGCGGGCGTGCATGCCGGCTAATGAGCTTATAGTCTGAGCTTCACGTATTTTGATCCCGCGGAACAAGACGGGAATCTCTTATGGAACCGAACGCTTTTGTTGCGGAAGTCTATCGCCGGATGTCGTTGCGCCACCGATCTCAGCGCGAGCATTTCAGCTACGCCGACCTGATGGAAGACAGCCGTGTAGTGCAGGCCGCATTCGAGTACGCACCGTTGCTGCCGTCTGACAAGAGTGCCCCTGTTCTCGATATCGGTTTCGGGCAAGGCTGGTTCCTTGCCGCCTGTTTGAAGTTGGGGTACAAGAATCTCAGCGGGGCTGATTTCGCCATAAAGAATAAAGAATACGTGCGATCATGGCGTCCCGATTCCATCACGCTGCATGAAATTGAACAGGACATTGGCAGTTTCCTGGCCACGCGTCCCGAGCAATACTCATTCATCCACATGTCGCACGTGATTGAGCACATTCCGAAATACTCTCTGCTGTGGGTTGTGGACAATATCTATCGCAGCCTGCAGCAAGGCGGCACCCTCTGTTTGCGAACTCCCAACATGGAAGGGCCCACCGCCAATTCGAGTCTCTACGTTACGCTCACGCATGAGTATGGCTTCAGCGGTTCGAATCTCGCGTCCTTGCTCGATATTTGTGGATTCGACGAGGTCCGCCTTCATCCGCCGCGAATAAAGCGTCCGAACTTGAAACAGCGTGCAGGTGAGTTGCTGAGAGGGATCTTTCTCTTAGAGAGCAGAATTCGCCACTGGCTGTTCGGAGTGAACTATGGAGGGCAGTTCGGCTCAGAACTGGTGGTTACGGCGAAGCGCAACTCCTGGCCGCCATTTTTCGATCCTAAATACAAGTAGAGACACTCTTCTCGATGGGCCAAAGTTACTGCTCTGTCCGCCGGGCATTGACGTAAAGGCTATCAGCGACCCGGGTCAGAATCGGAATCTTAGTGCTCAAGCGGCGCAACGCCTCGGAAACATGCACAATGGCACGGTGACGGCCGCGCAACAAATGGAGATCGGTTGGCTGAACATTCAAAGAGAAATATCCATCCACGCTCAACTCTGACGGCCCAATCGCCTGCGTAAAAGCCGAAAGCAGCTCTGCCGGTCTCCAGTAGCGTACGTCGAAGTCACGGCCTTCCCGGAATCCACGCCGCATTTGATGATAGAGGCATCGCACGCCATACACGTTCGGCATTTGGACCTGCGCATGTGCCCCTACACGCAATACGCGCCGGATTTCCGAGAGAGTAGCCCGCGCGTTCTCCTTGGAAAGATGCTGCAGCACGCTATAAGAAAAAATCTGCTCGAAGCTTTGATCTGAGAATGGCAGAAAACGGCCATCAGCCACGATGTAGGACGCGTCAATACCCAACTGCCGCGATACGCGGATCGCCGCGCGAATACTTTTCAAAGAAGGGTCAATGCCAATCGGCCGATACCCGAGGCGCGCAGCCGCGATGCACCACCTGCCCCAGTTGCAACCAATTTCCAGAAACAACTGACCGTTCCCCTGAGGCAGCCGCAGTCTTGGGATCGGATATTCGGTCAACGTTCCGACCAGATGTTTGTACAGGATACCGTTAGTCGCGCCAATCGCATTCTTGACGAATGGATCTATCTCTCCTTGCTTAACCTCAATCTGCGTCAACAGTGATGCATCTCGCGTTTCGGCCAGAGCTAAAGCGCGTTTGCCCTCGATGTGGGTCTGCTCCGCTTCGGATACCAGCAGAATGGGGATGTCTTCAATAACGGCATACTTATGCCCTTGCGCGCAAACGAGGCTGTCGCCTTCAACCCGCAATTCTCCCTTATCCCGAGGACAGACCAGCAAGTCCAACAAATAAGGTCGTATGGGGCTAATCGGCATTTGAGACTGATAATTCACTGAACTGGCAGATAGGAACCAGACCGCGCGACCTGCTTATTCTATTCGGAAGTCGCATGAAAACGATTCTTGGACAGTCCGTCTCCAAGCGGGGCGCCTGGCTGAGCCACTTTAGGTGTAATCAGCGAAGCGCACAACTCCACAATTTTCTCCACGTGCCTTTTCCAAGAGAATTGATGAGATTGTTCCCGGCCCTTAGCAGCCATCTGTCCCATCGCCTCTGGTGATCGAGAGACTTGCAAGACTTTCTCAGCCAATGCCTCCGCAGAAAAACGAGGAAAGTAGACAGCGGCCTCGCCGCAAATCTCACGATGGATAGCAAGATCGGAGGCGACCACCGGAACCCCGCTGGCCATCGCCTCCACCAACGGATGCGCGAATGTTTCTGTATACGCAGGAGTCACATACAAATCCGCGCTTGCATAGAGCTGATGCAATTGGCTGTAGGGAATAGCTCCCAGTTCGACGATCATGTCAGAAACGCCGAGCGTCCTCACAAGCTTGGCGGCTGCTTCAGGACGATACGCTCCGGGATTTTGACCCGCTTCCAACCGGCAGGTCAGCACAAGTTTGATGGGACGGTCCTGTACACGATCCCGCAAGAGTGGCAGCGCGCGAATCAGGGTCTCAAAATTCCGGTAGTAGTTGTAATGACTAACCAAGAGAAGTTTGAAGCATTGGTCGACGTTCCGCAGTTTTTCCTCCACATCCGGTGGGAGTGGACTTGCGTCCTGGGTGAACGCGTCAGGATCGAATCCGTGATGAATCGCCTGCACGCGGACTCCCGTCCAACGCTGCAGTTCGGCGGCAAACGCCTCGCTGGGAGCAACCGTAACCTGTGCCCAGTGAATCGATCGCTTCGCCAGCAGAGATCTCAGCCGCGTGTCGAGCCAGGCGCGGTACTCATGTCGTGAGCGCAAATCGCGATAGAAATCGGCTGAAGTGTAGATGGAATTGCGCGACAACAGGATTTGCGGGACGGGAGAACTCCTCAGCGCAAAATTCCCCGTGGACAGCAGCAGGTCGGCATGAGACGCGCGAATCACAGCGGGCAAAGCCATCTGCTCATGCCAGAAGCGCCGGCCGACCGGGCGTTGCAATTCCAGAATTTCAACGGTCGGAAGGCCGCGAAACTCCTCGCGCACGCCGGAATTCAGCGCTACAGTGACCTGCACGTCGGATCGCGCGGCCAAATGCGGCAGGATGTTTCGGATGTAGGTGAGGCCACCCCCTGCGCTCGCGGCCAGAGAGTTGATAAACAGGCGCATCATCGGTTCGGCGCAACGGCCCGAAGATCCGGGTGCATCATCCTGTTCCTCAAAACGAACTTGCTGTGCCAGTCGGGCTGGCCCAGCGTCGACGCCTGATCCACTAACATAAACGCTATGCTCCAGAAGAAGACGCAAAGGTAATATCCCGGGGCGAAAAGCCAGTCTTCAAATCCTGTATGAATCAACCCGGCTAACACCACAATGGCCAGGGGAACAGCCGCATGCGACGGATCTCGGGTTCTAAACATCCACGTAAAAGTCTGAATCACCTTGCTCAGCAGAGCTCCCACCAATAACAGAAAAGGCAGCACGCCTAACACCCCGACCCACGAAAGAATCGCCAAATACCCGCTTCCATGCTCAGCGGATAGGGAGCTTGTACTCGCGAATCTGCCCAGTTGGGACCTATCCACATCCCCTTTGTCAGACGTTCCGAAGCCGGTGCCAAACCAAACATGGTCTCGAATGACATCGATCGTATCCTGCCATGGCGACTCTCGAGAGGACATAATCCCCTCGGCTGGATCCTTCCCCTTGTATACAACCGCGGAAGTGGTCGCCGAGATCATGTTTGAAAACGCGTCGGGCCTCACAATCGCTGTGCAGGCCGCAACGATTGCGATAATTCCCAGGCCTTGCGCCAGGAGTTGATATCTACGCAGAACAAGACAAAGTAATCCGCAACTGACCGTCGCCGCCAGCAAAGCCGCTCGCGCCTGGCTAGAAAACGTGAAATACATCGCGACTGCAAAGAAAAACACCCGCCGCCGATGGGCGAACGCCTCCTGCTTCAATAGCGTACCCCACAGCAGAATTGGGGCTGCCACCACGCCCATCACCGCCCCCAGTGAGTTGGGATTCCCCATTATTTCTTTGCCGGACAAGTAGAATGCCGCAATCACTGCCACAAAGACTTCGCATCCAGTCAACAAGCCTAGAAAGAACCGGTTCTCGCGGCCGCTCACCGCGAGTCGTGCTCCCGTGGCACCGTAAATGAACAGCAAGGACAGGCTGAGGACTTTCATCGAAGATTGCAGCGCATAGCGCGATACGGCGGCCGAAACCATCCCCGCGAGCACGGAAAAAAGCGCCAGAGCGTGAAAACTGCTGAGGCGGTGCCGGCGCTCTTTCAGCATGATGAGCGTCCCAACCACCGCGCCCAGGCCGAGAACCAACCAGCGACCTATCGTCCCCGCTGAAGCGATCGGCAGGTCTAGTCCGGCCAGCAAGAACGTCGCAATGAAGACCGGAAAAAATGCCCGCTTGTAGAGCCAGACCGCTGCAATAAGGCATTCCGCAGCCAATAAGCCAGCGAGATATCTTTGGCTCGTGAAGTATTCGGGACGGGTCGTCGCAACTAACAAGAGAACCAGTACTCCAGCGGCCATCGCAGCCACGGCAATTATTTTGGGAGTACGATCATTCACATCTTCCTCCGGCTGCTTCCATCATGCGGACAATCCCTCGGCACCATTCACCTGGCGAATATTCGAGTATGCGACTTTTGCTGTTGACGCTCATCCTGGCAAGCTGTTCTGTTTTGCTGGCGAGCGCACCCATGGCAGACGCCAAAGCCTTGACATCCTTCGGCGGCACGATTCGGCCGTTCCAATTGTCGGTCACCAAATCCGCCCCGCAACCTGCTGCTTCGCTCAGGATCACGGGCAAACCGCAGGCCATAGCTTCGTTGACAACCAATCCCCAGGTGTCGGTGTAGGTTGGCAAAATCAGCATCTCGGCCAGAGCATAATACGAGGCCAGCTGTTCCCGCTGGGCGAAGCCGGCAAATTTGATAGTTCCCGGCTTGACCCCGGAGGATTCTGCTTCCAACGCATGCCTGGCCGCCCCATCCCCAACAAACACCAGTGCGATCTCTTGGCGCAAAGCCCCATCCAGTTTGGCATAAGCAGAGAGCAATTCAAACACTCCTTTTTCCCGAACCAATCGCCCGGCAAAAAGGAAATAGCGGTCCGGCAATCCAAGTTCAGTCCGGCGTTGGGCTGGATTTCGACGAGCGCATGCCGCAGTTGAAGCGAATAAATCATTATCCACGGCGTTCACCGCCGTGTAGATTCTGTCTTTTCTCAGTCGACGAAACAGCAGATATTCCAGCGCGGCATGCCCCGGCACAACGAACCCGCCGCAGTGGCGGAGAAACTCAGTTTTGAGTAGCTCCACGGCCGGGTGGCCGCTGCGCGAGTCTCGAAGAGTACTTTCCGACCAGAGCAAGAACGGCGTGCTGTGAAGTCGCGCCCACAGCAGCGCCTGCCACGACGCCAGGTAATTGTAGCCTCCACACAGAATTATTTCCGGACGCGCTGACTCCAGGGCATGGCCAATCCCAACATTGAGCAGGCAATTGTATTTGCCGATCTGCCAGCGCCGGGAACGAAGCACCTGGTACGAAAACTTGATTTCCTCCTTATAGACTTTCCATTCCCGCAACTCTGGATCGGTCTCCGATAGAAAAACTACGTGAAGATCGATGTCCCCTCGGTCCGCCAACGCGTTGAATAACGGAATCCTGTAGGGAGAGATGATTTCCGTGATGATCACCAGGCGCCGCCTCATGCGACTGCCTCGCGATATATTCGTGTCAATTGTTCTGCCTGCTGGGCAAGAGTAAACCGGTCCAGGATCGTATCTCGCGCAGCGATGCCTAAATTGTGGCGCCGCCTCTCGTCGCGCAGCAGCATGGTCATTGCAAGGGCTAATTCCCTGTCATTGTCGGGTCCTACCAAAAATCCGTTCGAACCGTGATTGATCACCTCCGCAATTCCCTGTCCCCGGCAACCAATCACCGGTTTTCCCACTGACATCGCCTCCAGGTATACGCAGCCTAGTCCCTCATATCGGCTGGGCAGCACGAACAAAGTGCATTGTCGCATCGCGGCGGCAATCTGCTGCCGCGATCGCCGCTCCAGGAAACTCACCCGGTCGGTTAATTGCAGTTGCTTGCTCAAAGCCTGGAGGTGGGAAAGCTCTGGCCCTTCCCCGATGATTTGCAGAGTAAGTTTGGGGAATTCCGACGCCACGGCGGCAAATGCACGCACCAATACGTCGAACCCCTTGATGGGGATGAGATCCCCAATACCGAGTATGGTCGGTCCACCAGCGGCCTCGTCCTGACCGGGCGAAAACAGATCCGGATCCACGCCGTTGTACACAACTGAGGTCCGGCAACTGCTTCCCGTGCCCTTCAATACTTCTTCGCGTACGAGCTCGCTGACGCAGATCACGCGCTTCGATGATCGGTATACGCGCTGAGAGATTCTTCGGCACCATTCCCCCGCACGTCCCCTGACCTGGTTGGTCGAGAAGGCATCCAGGCCGTGGACTGAAACCACATATGGCAGCCCCAGTTCCGCGCTCAGGAGCATGGCCGCGTGTCCGCCAGGCAAAGGTGCGTGGGCATGGATCAAGTCAATCGGCTGTGAGCGGTGCAATTCCCTCACCTGGGACACGATTCTCGCGAAAACGAACGCGCCATGGGTGGGGAGCCCCAGTCCGCCGGGGAAAGAAAAATATCGAAACCATCGCCCCGGCACGCCCGCCGCGGAGGGCTGATATCTCCCATGGTAAAAGGGTTGAACGGCGAAGACCGTGTTTCTGATCCCGACCGTGGCCACAGCAGCGAGCGGTTCCGCGACGAAGCAGCCAAAACCATCATCGCCCACGCGCGGGTAAAAAGGCGTTAGCGTCAAAAGATGAAGTGCCCTGCCGGATCCGCGGGTTGCATCGCCTTTCGCCTGTCCAAGTATGGGCAGAAGTGGTGAATTCTCAGTCATTCGGGGTGCGCAGACCACTCGCGGGTCAGGAAGCCACTCCTGAAGCCTTGCCGGCTGGGTTTTTCCATTCTAGCCGAAGACTGCTGAGCCGCGCTTGCATGCGCTTCTTCCCATCCCGCTGACTGCTCGACGCCCGCAAGTGTTCGCGTGCAATCTCCAGCAAGCGGCGGCGTATCACCTTCTGCGCTCCTGGTGCTAGTGGCGCTTGCTCCCCAGGATCAGCCACCAGGTCGTACAGATACTCTGCCCCAGGTCCAAAATGGAGAACCAGCTTGTATCGCGCTTCGCGCACCGAAAAAACCCGCGTGCCCATCCGATTCTCTGGGCGGAATGGATTGTTGCAACCAGAGACACACTCCGACAGTGCAACCCCGTCGAATTTCCCGTCGCGTTGCAATTGCGGCCAGTAACTACTTCCCTGGAATGCCGCAGGCGCGGGCACATGCGCACAGTCCAACAATGTCGGCGCAAGGTGCAACAGGCTAAATGGCGAATCCGAAATGTTCTTCTTTGCGGCACCGGGCACGCGCATCAGGAGAGGCACCCGGATCAATTCCTCCATCAGCCGCGATGGCGGATGATAGCGGCCTCCATGATCCAGAAATTCTTCGCCGTGATCACCGGTCAAAACGAAGATGCAGTCGTTCCAGACGTTCGCACGGCGAAGGCTCTCGATCAGGCGCGCCATCTGCGCATCCACCCAGCGAATGCCGGCGTCGTACAAGCGCACAATCTCATCGCGGTGACGAGCGAACCGTCTCGGTCCCAGATTCGATCGATTCCAGTATTCGTTCAAATAGCGCGCGCGAAAAGGTGTGACGGGACGGTCGCCCATAAGTGCGAGGGCATTTCCTTTAGGGTAGTAAGGAGAATGTGGATCCATCAGATGTAGCCACAGGAAAAACGGCGTCTCCCCGACAGAGGTGAGCCAGCTACAGGCATGGTCCACAATCACGTCCGCGGCAGGAAACCGACGGAGTGCGTCGAGAGATGCGGGAATCGGAGTCACACGCTGACAATAGTGGAAATAAAGCTCGTCATAAACGACGCCCAGCGGCCCCATGCGTGGTCGAATCGTTTGCAGTGTGCGGTTTACCCGGCTTGCCCAACCCCTGACCGCTCCCTTCTGGTCCGGAATCGGCTCAGGTTGATCTTCCAGAAAATCGCGGAACGTATTGAATCCCTGTCCGTATCCGAAACGCGATGAAATGTATGGGTTTGCTGCGATGAATGCAGCTGTGCCATATCCAGCATGCTGCAGCACAGATGCCAACGTCGGCTCACCCGGCCCCAAGCCCAAAATGTCGCGTCCGAGCCCCAAGGGATATCGCGAAGCGAGAATCGCCGGGAACGAGTAGAAAGTGGGGGCGCCGGCAACGATCGCAGTGGGAAAAACGAAACTCTCGCCAGCGAGCGCGTCCAGAAACGGGGTGACGGGACGCCCATATCCCATACAGCCAACGTGGTCGGCCCGCAGGCAGTCCACCGTTACCAGCACAATTGATTTTTGCTTTTCCATGGTTGCGGAATAAGCCTGACATTCACAGGTCTTTATAGCTGATCGATGCCACGTGGTAAGACAGTTTGCTCGGCCAGTACTCGTCCAGCAGAACCGCCTCTCCATCGCGCGGCAAAGCTCCCGGGTGAGTCATCAGTTCAGCCGTCGCCGCTGCTGGAGCTCGCAGGCCGCACCTTCCCACAAACGTCTGCAAATCCGTAAAAATCCGCGTCGTGCGAAACCCAACCGTTCTCAATGCCAAATTGAAAACCGATTTCTTCGCCAAAAGACTTCGCGCCGGGCATTCCGATAAATCGTACATGTTCCGGCTTATCCTGATTTTATTGATCTTGTAGCGCCGGCGTAGCGCCGCCAGCACCGGAAGCAACTGCGGAATCGTATGGACGTGATGGTGCCCATCGAAATGCGTGGGTTGAATTCCAAGTTGAATGAGATGTTCGATTTGACAACACCATTCTCGGAAGATGGCCCCCAGCATCGAAAGGCTGATATGTACCTCGCGAATTGAGTTTCCGTTGAAGCAGTTTTCTTCGTTCAGGATGGGCTTCAGATCGCGCAAGGATTCCGAAGACATCGGTTCAAGTTCGGTAAGATTGAGATGGATTCCAAATGAACAATCGGGGAAACGGTGCAACTCCCTCGCTGCAGCGTTCAGCGCCGCCCCGTTCGCCAGCATTGTCGCCGACGTAATGACTTTTCGCTGCATCCCCTGGAATATGGCTTCGTTGACTGACTCGCTGATTCCGAGGTCATCAGCGTTCACAATAATCCTCATAGAGACACGACGATCAGGATGATGTTACGGCTGGCGAATGTGCGCATCTTAGCACATGAATTTCTAACCTCGCGCTGCCGTCCCGAATTCTGCATCCGAGACGAATGCGAGGTTCACAAGTACCCAAGCTCCCGCAAACGCTCTTCCACCAACCGCTGTTCCTGTTGATCGAATTGTGCTATCTCATCCCGCAACAACTCGCGTAGAACAAATGCCAGCAATTCGTCCAAGCTAGCGAACTGTTGCCCAAATTTCTGCTCAGCGGCTGCACACAAATCAGCGGGTAGCCGGACGTCCCGTTCTCCGCTCATGCTTGTGCTCCGGTATGTCCCAAGGCTGTTCTCATCCTCGATCGTAGCGCCGATGCGATGAGCCGGTCATCGGCATCGAGCCCTGCGATGAAGTAAAAAACAGCAGGAAAGACGCAATAGGCCAGCACGAGGGCGACCCCCACCGCAAGCCAGTCATGACGGAATACAAACGCCCACTTCTTCAAAACCAGGGTCAGGGCGAGTGTTGCCGCCGTCGGCAAGAACAGGTGCAGATAGCTTCGATTGTAGGGAGAAATGCCCAGAGCCTTCCGCACCTCCAACAGATTCAATACATTCATTCCTACGGTCGTCATGGCCGCTGCCAGCGCCGCGCCATAAATCCCCCAAAGTGGAACTAAAGCGACGCTACCAGTCGTCATGAATGCGGCCATCGCGATCTGCACCTTGATCAAGCGTCTTTCATTGCCCGACATGATGAGCAGATTACCCACGGAGCCGACCCCGCAGTTTACCAGTTGGCCTACTGCCCCGATGATCAGGATGGGCCAGCCCACTTCAAAGTCATGGCCGAAAATGCGCATCAGCGGGCGCGCGAAAACAATGATCACCAGCGCCAGGGGCAACGTAAGCCCCACGATCCACTTCGTGAATGACTGAAAAAGGCGCGCCAGGAGAGCGTGCTCCCCGCGCGTGTGCAGGTCTGCAATAGTCGGAGCAAAGATCTGGTTCACAGAATTCAATGCCAGCGGCATATAAACCACCAATGCCGCAGCTACCGAATAGATGCCCACATCGCGGGCTCCGCGGTAATAACCCAACGCAACCCTGTCTACCTGGCTCATGACGAAGCCCAGGAATCCCACTCCCAGCATCGTTCCGGAAAACGACCATAGTGTTCTTCCCGGAAAAGATCCCGATTGATTAAAGAATCGAGCTTCTGGTGGCGTAAGTTGCCAGACGGCGGCTAAAAGAAGCAGGCAAACGATTGCGGCTGTCACAATCTGGGAAACAAGATATCCACGCAGTTCCATTCCCATGGAAAGCAGGAGGACCGTCAGCAACATGTTCAGCGGACTGCCAATAAAATTCACAATCAGAGTTCGGAGCTTGAGATCGCGATAACCGGCCAGCACTTTGCTGTAGAAAGTGGTCACCACGCCGAAAAGCATCATTAACGCAAACAGAGGCAAATAACGCACGAGGGCTGGAGAATGGTAAAAGCGCGCCGCTATGAATTTGCCAAAGCTGAGCAGGATTCCAGCCAGCAGCACGTTCGAGATCAGCAGCAAGGCGACTCCGCGCCACAATAGCGCGTGTAGCTCTTTGAACTTTCCAGCGGCGCGATACTCGGCCACGAAGCGTACCGCTGCCTGTGGCAAGCCCAGCGTGTTGAAGATGCCAATAAATCCAATCAGCGTAATGCCCAGCGCGTACAGACCTAAGTTCTCCGCTCCCAGGACTCGTGCCACATATACCTTGAAGACATAACCCAAGGCGCCCGTAAAAATTGTCCCGGCAAAGTACATCCCCGAGTGTCGCGAGATGTGTCCCACCTGCGACCGGAATTGCTGCGTGTCGCGGTCAATCGTCTGCGGTGGCGTTTCCTGGGCGACCTCTTCGTTCATGCGATGACCGGTCACGCGCGGGCCGATATCTCCTCGGAAAGGCTGTCGTAGGTCCTGGGTACCTTTCCTTTAATCCGTTGCCACCACAGAATATGGTGACGCACCAGGGAATAGCGGCGTTGAAATCCGGCTCTTTCCAATCCTCGCACCGAGGCGATGTTCGTGGCAGCGCTGAAGATCCAGGGCCTTTTCCCTTGATCGCTCATTAGTTTTGAGATCAGCCTCGCGGTCTGCCCGTAATAACCGTGTCCCCGAACTGCTACAGGGGTCCAACAATCGAACAGCATGACGCAGTCGACCGAAGGCGCCTCCACCTTCTCGTTCAATTCTGAAAGAAAAAAGCCATCGAACGCAGCGACCCAAGCAAAATGCAGCCAATTCCCTTCCCTATCGATCAGTCCAAAGCCCTGGGCGGCATCATCTTTCAAGCGAGCCGCCGAACGTATCAAGTAGGCGCAGGTGGAAGTGTCAGCCGCATACTGCTGTACGGCCGTCGCTAAGCGGTTCAGATCGAGCCGTTCTAACCTTGTCCCGTTTGCCAAAGAAAACGCAGCTCGACAGTCGAAAAAACATACCTCGGAACTCGACCACAGGAAATCGCGGAACCGCCTGGTCAACCAACCGAGAGTCGGCCATATACCGTCTCGGCTCACCCGCCTGACGACTTTCTGTCCCTTCGCTAGGACTGCTCGAATTACACTCTCACCTTGAGGCGAAGTTTTGACGAAGCGAACTGCGTAATAGCGCGCAATCTCGCGGGCGTGTTGCGCAAGCGATGCATGGAGCGTTACGTAAAGCGTCTTGCGCGTCTGGTTGGCAAATATATCCTTGTACTCCTCCGCTCCGAGTCCCAGATCAACGATCTTCATCGTCGGGTTTTGAGCGGCCTCTTCAACGATTTTCACCAGAAGGCAAAGTCCAGGTGATAGCTTTTCGCGACTGCTCTCGAAAGTAGGTTGATACCAGAACCAGCTCCCCGCAAACTGGAAGCCGTAATTCCAGGCATACACGTCGCTTCCTGACTGCAGCAGCGTGATGGTCAGCCAGCCCGACTCCGACAATAGTTTGGCTAATTCCTGAAGGAAAAAGCGCCGGTCGCGGCGGGCAAGATTGCTGATCCGCCCCGTCGCCAAAAACCTTGCGACGTGCGCCTGCGCGAATTTCGGTACAACGGACTCGGCCGCATTCCACGAGCGTACGTGCTCGAACCGCACCGGAGCCTCGCGTCCCATCGCATTTAGAGAGCGACGCAGCTTTCTGGCACGCGGCAAGATGAGTTTTTCCCCAGCCGGTTGACGTTCAAGCCGGCTCAAGCAGACCTGAGCGCACTCGTACGCTGTGCGCGCGAAACAGTGATATCCGTTCTGTGTTGATGATTTTTCAAGAACCTCCAGCGTGGTGGAGTCGGCGGGCAAATTGGTAAGGGTAAACCGAACGAATCCCTGCCTCCTCAATTCGGCAAGAACCGCTGAGACGAACACTGCTTTGGATTCCGGCGTACTGAGAAAATCACAGTAGTCCCCCGTGGTGGCACAAAGGAAAGAGACATGGCCTCCTTGACTGTCTGCAGCAAGAGCCACGACTCCGCACAAGGATTCTCCCTCGTATCCCAAAAACAGCAGTGCAGCGAGGGTCTCCCGATACGCTCGGTGCACGGCGAGTGACCACTCGTAGGTATAAAAGACCTGTGGCTGGTCCACGGCCATGACGAGAGCGTTCCACCTCTGACGCAGGTTCAAGTCTTCCGGAATTTCTCTGAGCAGGACAAGCCGCAAGGTTCAACTCACTTCTCGAAAGCTTTGGTGAATACGTAATAGTACCAATCCGTCGTGTAAGGGAGACTCGGCTGCGAATAGTCATCGCCCAGGACGCATCTCGGCCGCAGATTCGAAGGCAGCCACTTCGGCGCATCATAGGTCTGAAGATTCGTATCTCCATCGAGGCAAGTCATTTCACCCGCGCCTCAATCCAAAGCTCGCCCCCCGACTGGCGCGGCGCAATCGCTCATGGAAGCCTGACACAGAGGCCTCAAACTCTGGCAGGCGCATCTCTGCGGTCACGTGCACGCGTGCCAAAGCAAAGGGCGAGGTGGCAGCCCCAAATCCCCCGGCTTCGTTCATGAAAGCGGCTTCAAAACCTGCTCGCCGCGGCATCGCCAAAATCTGCGGGGTGACTGATTCCTTGTCTCCAAAAGGATACGCGAATGCCCAAACCATTGTATTGAGGACGGATTCAAGCCTGCTCTTACTGCCGGAGATTTCCGCAAACGCCGTTTCAGGCGAAGCCTGTGACAACACGGGATGGCTCAGCGTATGCGCGCCGATGGTCATTCCCGCCGAGGCCAGTTCGCGAAGTTCTGTCGCAGTCAATAACCCAAAACGCCGACAGGCGGGACCTTCGCGGTCGAGGTCTCGCTCCGTTAATCCGAACTGTCCACGAGCAAATCGGACAAGAGAGGTGCGGCTGTCGGGATCAAGCCGCGATAACTGCTTCACCGAGTTCCACCAAGCCGCCCGCCGCTGCTCGACAGAACGCAACTCAGCTTGAATCGAAACTCCTCCATAGGAAACCTCAAAATTCCCAGCCGGAGCACGCAAGAAGAGCAGAAAAAGATCTTCGTACCACAGCATTGTCCGTGATTCGCTCGCCGAAGCTCCGGTAACGAAGAAAAGGCAGCGCACGCCTTCGTCCAGCAACACCGGAAGCATGTCAGTCAGCACATTCCGCAGTCCGTCGTCGCAAGTGAGTAGCACCGAATACGGCGGCAACCGCTCTTGATTGCGCAACCAGGACAGAAAAGTCTCCGGCGAAATCACAGAGTAACGATCCTTCAGAAGTCGCAATTGCGCGCGAAGTCGATCGGCTGAGACAAGATTCCCATCCAGAGCCGAATCTCGCTGGGCATAACTTACCGGCACAACTCCGTGATACGTCACAATCGCAAGCTGGCCCTCGCCACTCCGGGGACGGAGATAACCAATGGCTGACAGCGTCGGGTAAACCACTTGCCTCAGTAATGGGCTAATCAGTCTCACTTCGCAAAACTGGTCTGCATCTCAGAAACATCATTGAAGAGCTTCTGCTTCGGCAAGTTCCAGATCTCCGGTCTTTGCAGGACTTGTAGAAATGCCGAAGGACAGTTGCCTCTGCCGAAATGATGTGTCGGCTTGAGCCCTTTAGGAAGGTCCGTCAGAGCACGCAAGGAAGGTCCGTCAGAGCACGCAGAAATGGCTTCCCGGTTCTCCTCCACGTCCAGAATGGAATCACAGCGGAAGCGGCGGTTCTGTCTGCTGTCAATATTCACTGTAGGCACCGCATATGCGGGCGCTCCCCCCCCGGCGCTTGAATTCCCCACCATGAGGAGGGCGTTCTTCATCAGGACCAGAAAGTATTCAAACGGCCTCAACACACCAAACAGATTCTCGACAATTACTTTCGTGAGCGCGAGCGCATAGTATACGGCAGAAATCGAGAGCCGGGGTCTGACTATCTGCGATTAGATTCTCCCCTTCACCTTACGTTCGGTTGCAATCGCCGCCCGCTGATAGAAATTGGCAGCATAGCGATACGGTAAGATGATGGTGGCTTAGGCGCATCCACGTCTTCGCATCCCAGGCGTGCAGAACGAACTTACGGGCTCTCCAAGATCACAAGCATGGCGATTCGCGTTTTTGTTCCCCGATGGATGGATGAAGCCAATACGAACGCTCAGAATTTGAACGCCAAAGGGATGCTGTCGCGGTTCAGCGATCCGCGCGCCCATTGGACTGCACTTTGTGGCGATCAGCCGGCAGAATTCATCCGCCACAATGGCATCCAAACCATCCGCGTTTCCAACACTCGCTGGCACGAACTTCGCACGGCAGTAGCGTACCAGTCAAAGTTCGATGCTATCTTTTATCCCGTTCCCGATCGATCAGATGAAATCGGCCTCAGACTCCGGCGCTTGTTGAAGAGAAAGATTCCAGTCATTGCGACGGTTGAGGGTGTCGCCGCCAGCGCTGACAACGTCCGCCAGCTTTCCGATCTACTCGGTCATCGCGTATTTCCCGAACCGTTCTGCGAGCGTTTCCTTCCACGCCTTCGCTATCTTTACGGCCAAGCCGATCACATCATTGCCATCAGCCCGTTTTTGGCCCGTGTGGCCAAGTTCCTGTACGGCGATAAAGTTTCATGGCTGCCTCTAGGGGTGGAAACAAGCGTCTTCTACCCAGCCGGCTACCAACCACTGCCGCGCTGCCGTGTTATCGGCTGCGGAAGTGTGAAGCCGCGCAAAAACCCTCAAACCTTCCTTCAGCTGGCTGCACGCTACAAAGAGGCCGATTTTGTGTGGTTTGGCGATGGCGCCATGCGACCCCAGCTCGTTGCCGAGACAAGAAAAATGGGTTTGGACAATATTCGGTTTCCAGGGCCGATGCAGCCTGGGCCATTGGCAGACGAATTTCGCAACTCGTCTCTCTTCGTCCTACCTTCCTACTCCGAGGGAGTTCCTAAGGTGACCCACGAGGCTGCCGCCTGTGGCCTTCCCATCGTTCTAAATGGTTTCTACGAGGCCCCGACTGTGGTCCACGAGTACAACGGCCTGGTGGCCTGGTCCGATGAGGAACTGATCGAGCACGTGGGAACGTTGATCCGTGATCCAGATTTGAGAGCGACCATGGGGCGGCGGAGTGCAACCATGGCCAAAGATTGGGATTGGGATCGGATTGCACCCCAATGGGAAGACCTCATTCTTCGCCTCGCCACGTCGCAAAACCTGGGCTGAAGCAAGATCTGCGCTTTATTTTCGAATTAAGACACTAAACTGCGCGCCGGCGTCCGTAGCAAAATTTCGGCGAGCGCACTGGAAGAGATTGCTTGCACGACGCGATCTGCAACGTCTGCGCGCCGCATTGCGTCATTCATTATCTGGGGGATACGCAGCAGGTCCCCGGGGCTTTCCATCATGTAGCCCAGGCCGAAGCGCACGTATTGCAGAGCATATCCGGAATAAGCATGCCGCATCCACCCGCATAAAAAAACTGGAATCCCTGCGACTGCGCATTGCAACGCTACCGTCGATTCCACGGTTACCGCACACCAGGTTTTGCTCAAGATTTCCGACGATAGTGGCGCTTCCATAACAACCGCGAGTTTCTGATCGTCTTCATTTAAGATTTTCTTCACCAGCCTTCGCCGTTGACGCGCAGTCTCAAACGGATGCACCTTGAGAACAATACTCTTACCCGCCTTCCGCGCTAGAGCGCAAAGCCGAGGCAATACATCGCGATAGACGGCTTCCGCACGCCAGAAACCCGCCTCATAGGGTTCGGTAAAGAAAACAATCCACGGGGAATCGTCTTTCCAGAGCAATCTGTTTTCTGAGGAAGAAATCGGAGCGCCGACGCGAATCGTACCAGCATTAACGCCACACACTCTCTCCAGATAATCGCGCTCCATCTCTCCCTGAGCCAAACGTATCGAGGAACAGGGCGCCTTGAACGCTGCCGAAGAGTCGAGTGCTCCGTGATGACAGGAGACCGTTGGGATTCCACGATGGCGGGCCAGCAGTAGTGGAATTCGCGTATTCGGATTCGAATCATCTGCGCTCAGACAACCGACGATGCTCTGCTTCCCGAAAACACCTTCCCAAGCATCGCGAACCGTAAGTCCCCAGCTTAACCAGTTCCGCGCTTTCGTCAAGAGACCGACTTGCAGGGAAAGCCTGAAGTCAGGCTCTTCCTGCAACGATTGCTCCAATCGGGTCCAGCGGTCCTCGAGTTGTTGGACTTCACTGATCTCAGGTGATCGTTTGGCAAAGGCTGCCAATGGCGCCATTGTCACATTTGCTGGCAGGCCGGACACGGCCCCGGATTCGCGGGCCAACACCACCAGAAACCGTTGGTCGGGCAACGATCGCGTGTATTGCAAAGCAGTTTTCGTTACGTTGGAGTAGGCGCTTGGCAACAGAACTAGCGGCTCGGCAGAACGTGCCGGCATCGTCGAAAAGTTTCGTCTCCACGCGTAGTGCACATCGTACTTGTCATATACCACCTGCCGAACTTGCCGGAAACTTAGATTGTGGAGAGCCTCCCCGTAATGCATCACGCGGGTTGCGAACCGGGATCTTAAGCTCGACTGCCGAACTGTGAGAGGGACTCTTAATTGCAAATGCAGAGCATGCGCCATTATCGACGGGCGACTGACAACTAGCTCACTGCATTGCCGGAGTTGCTCTGCGAGGCGCGACACGAGCCGCATATCTTGCAACTCGGGCTGGAGCGTCAGACTTAAGACATCCCACCAGTCAATGCCGAAGCGGTCGACCACGCAGCCCATTCCCGCACGCAGCAGATTGCGCCAAACCTTCAGGTCGTCAATCTCGATCGCGAGATCGAAGATGCTGAAGACTCTGCAGCCCAGGCTGCGACTCCAAGCTTCGTAGAAAGATCTTGGCGCCTTTCCCAGATCGACGATCAGATCCCAATGCTCACTCCCCCATAAAGCGTCAAAGTTGTCTTCGGGATGGACCAGGAGAACTCGCATGAATGAAAAACTCGCCGGAGATCTTTACCGTTCCACCATCGTCCAACGTAAAGGAGTTCCCCTCTCGATGTCGCAAGTAGCGCGCCGGCCAACCACTTCGTCCATGTGGCGTGGATGCAATCCGTCGGCAGGTCTGATCGAGCGCACATTTTTCTTTGTAAACGCCTCTCCCTGCCGCAGGTCTTCGACGACAAACAAGGAACGGCGAAATTTGAGACTACTAGCTTCGCGTTCGCTGGGCCCGAACTGCGGCTGGCCTAGAGCTTTCTCGGCGACGCGCACCGCCTCCACCATTGCCTTGAACTCATGGGGTTCCAGAGAGAACGCGCTATCCGGGCCCGGCTCTGACCGCGACAGGGTGATGTGCTTCTCGATGATGCACGCGCCCAAGGCCACGGCGGCCACCGGAACCGCAATCCCCATTGTGTGATCGGAAAGTCCTGCCGGCACAGAGAAACGCCGCGCCAACTCCGGAATGGCGCGGAGGTTCATCTCCTCCGGCGATGCTGGGTAGGCGCTCGAACACTTCAGTAGCGCGATCTGAGTGGCCCCGCCTTCACGAGCCGTCTGAACGGCCTCTTCGATTTCTTCCAGCGTTGCCATTCCGGTGGACATGATCATAGGCTTTCCCGTCCGCGCAACTTTCTGAATCAGTGGGATATCCACTATTTCAAACGACGCCACTTTGTGCGCCGGCACTTTCATCTCCTCAAGAAAATCCACCGCCGTATCGTCAAAGGGCGTAGAGAATAGATCGAGACCCAGATCATTGGCCACCTGTTTCAACTTAGGCTGCCATTCCCAAGGGGTGTGCGCTTCGGCATAGAGTTCGTGCAGGAGTCGCCCATCCCACAGCGTCCCGCCGCCGACTCGGAACGGCTCGCGATCGCATGGGATCGTGATCGTGTCTGCAGTGTAGGTCTGCAGTTTAACTGCGTCGCAACCGGTGGCTTTCGCCGCGTGAATGATCTTCACCGCCTCGTCGAAGTTCTGATGATGATTAGCGGAAACCTCTGCAATCACATATACTGCGTGCCCCTCCCCGACCGATCGCTGTCCAATTTTGATTTGCGCTGTCATGCTCAATCCAGTTGGCGACGAACGGAACGTACCAGTTCGAACGCTTCCGCCGCCTCGCATCCGACGACGCTGCCCCACCGCGTAGCCAGCGCACGCAGCGCCTCAGGTGACCGCGGGTGAGGAAACTTGCGCGCCTCGGTTTCATAACATTCCATCGCCGCAATCTTTGTTTCGATCGTTCGCGTGATGTCCACAAAAACATTAGGGCGAAACGCCGGCTCTATCCGCTGAAAGGCCCACTCCGTCGAGGAGGGTACTTCAAACGCGTAGATCTCAAGTACCGGCTGTCCGGCGACGGGACGGGTTGCGGTCAAAACCGCCCGATGGATCACCCCGTGGTCGACGTTGAGGTCCCCGGCGTGATGCGTGTACACGACTTCGGGCTTAACCCGATCGACCAGAGCTTCTATGATCTTCACGACCTCCAACAAAGGCACCGTGTCAAGACGATTATCGGGCAGTTTGTGCAGCACTACATTCTTCACACCGACCCTCTCCGCCGCCGCGTGCACCTGCTGATGCAGCCTCGTTAACTTGACTCGGTCAGCATCGGACCGCTGCGCATGGCGTGAAGTCATGCCCTCACCCAGAATGGCGAAATGCACCTCATGACCTTCGCTAACCAGACGAGCCGCAGTCCCCCCACAACCAAGGACCTCGTCGTCGGGGTGAGCCGCGACGACGAGTATGCGGCTAGGCTCGTCCATGGCTCATCTCCGCCAGCATGACCCACTTCTGATTCACGAAGACTGGATGGTCCGCAAAATGGAGCCGCACCAGCCTTTCGAACTCTGAACACTTTTCGGGATTATAGAAAGTCGTGTTCTGCCAGTAATTCAGCACTCGTTCTGGCGTGGTCCATCGCACCGGATTCACCATCGTGTGGACGGAGATCGACTCGAAGTTTTGCGCTCCCCAGGGCAAAACCGCCTGCAGCATGAACGCCTCGCTCGAGTAGATAACAGGCTCTGAGATCGTCGCGCCGCTGGCACGCACCAAGTCGAACAGTGGTTTGTTGTTGGGACCGAACGGACCCACTATCACGATCCGGCCATCGCGCTTCAGCCTGGATCGGGCATCGACCAACGTTCGCTGAGAATCGCGACTGTAATAGAGCCCGTAAGCGCAAAACACCAGGTCAAAACGATCCTGTTGAACTCCAGCCTGACAGAGTGAAGATGAAAAATCTTCGAGCGTCCCCTCGACGCAAACAAGGTTACGACTGCGCGCTCCAGCTTTGGAGGCAAGCGTATCGAGTGCGGTTTTGGAAACATCCAGTGCTACCACGCGGCCATCATCGCCCACGCGGTCAAGCAGCGGCAGAGTCTGACCGCCGGTGCCGCAACACAACTCCAATACTTGATCCCCGGGCCGCACCCGCACCCGGTCGAGAATCCAGGTGGCCAGATCGATCTCTTGAGAAGAGGCGTTTTCGGCGATTCTCTGTTCGAGTAATTCTGACTGTGTTGCCCGCGACATTACTCGCTCCTTAGTGTTTGATCGTGCTTGTTGATACGCACATAGTGAACGGCTTGCTGCCCATCCACACTCTCTTTACCGAGACTCGTGAACCCAGCCAGTTCAAACGCGTGCCGCGAGGCATGGTTCTCCACTTTGATGAAAGCGTGAACGCGCCCACCCCTTTCGGCGAAAACGCTGGTTACGCCCAGATCGATGAGCACGCTCCCATACCCAACTCCGCGGCACTCGGATGCCAGGCTCACATCAATGTGGCCGTCTCCATTTGAGCTCCAGTCCACGCGAAACTGACCGACAGCCTTCCCCTGGCCGTCTTCCGCCACTAGAATGTGGCAATCTGGATCCTTCATCTTACTAGCGAACCAAACCTTGTGCTGCTCCCACGGGATGGGCGCCGGCGAAAAAGCAGCGGCCCGGACTTTCGGATCGTTGGCCCATTCCCACAAAAGACGGCAATCGTTTTCCCGAGCCGGCCGCAAGCGCAACCTCGCGCGCATCGCAGACACCACGCGCCACGCCCCTCTCCCATCTACAAGCTGGCGCGAACGCAGGGAAAGATCCTGCCGCATCTCTCGAGAGCTGAGCAACTGCTCTATCTGTTCAGCAAGTTTTGTCGCAGTAAAATCTCGCGGACCGCCCACGTGAATAGCGCAATGTCGGTGGGCCAACTCTCGCGCTAGCGGGGTTTGATTCTGCGCCACATCCACAAGCAACGAGGGCACTGCCAGCAGACAAAGCTCCCAGCAAGTCGTTCCTGCTGAGGAAACGGCAGCGTCGGCCCATGCCATCAATTCTGCAACGTTGGGGACATCCCTGCGCACACTGATTTTCATGCCGGGGTGACCCTCCCGTTTTTCCAACTCAGTATGCGGACTGCTGCCGCCCACGACAATGATGGCTTCCAAGTCCTCGAGTTGGACGAACGCCAGCGCCTCAACGATCCTGACGGCCACGTTTTCCGGATCGCTGCCGCCCATCGTAACCAGCAATCGGCGCCCCACTGGCGGAATTTCCCGCTTCCAATCCCTCCACGCCGAGAACTCGCGCCGTAGCACGCAGTATCGCGGCCCAAGTAAGAGCCTGGTCTGCGGATCGCGACTCGGATATAGTGATTCGCGGGCGCCCACATTCTGATTTAGAACAACATCGGCAGAATAGTGCTCGGCATGGCCATAGTCATCGAAACACAGGAGCTTGAACCCAGACCCCTTCAAAGCGCGCTGATAGTCGGCCGTGAAATGATATCCATCCACTGCGATCCACTCGGCCCCCTGTTCCTTGGCGATCGCGACCGTCTCGCTCGCATCCTCCGCCGTTCCCGCCTCGGACGAAACCGCCAAAACTTCGCACGACTCGGCTGCCACCCGCGCTCGGACCGCGGAGGTGGACTCCGCCACTGTGAACAGGGCCCGTCCGCCGGCATCTTGCCAGGCCTGCGCCAGTGCCAGGCAGCGCATCATGTGACCAGTGCCCATCGTCACGCTGGCATCGGTGCGGATTAGAAGATTCATGCTGCAGGAGCACCAATCTGCAAACCAGATTGCGCGGACAGCGGCGTCATCACCAGCCACTCCATGATGGCGGGTCTTCGCTCTCCCAGAATCATTCGCCGCTCGCTGGCGCTGTACTTGGCGAGCCGCTCGTACGTGTAGCGGTGGGCCTTTTGAATGTCATCCGTGCTCATGATGGACTCAATACAGTGCGTGCCGGAAAAAGCGTGGCGCAGGTACTGGCTGATATCGATGTCAATAAAATCGTGCGCTTCGACAATGAGATCGTGCCCTGCCAGAGTTTCGCGCACTTCCTGAGTGAATAACTGTTTCTCGTATCCTTCGCAGTCGGCAATAATAAGTGCCTTTTCTCCAAGGGGAAGTGATCGCAGCACGTTGCTGTCGCAGAGCCCGCCGATGTGGACCTTGTCGGAGATGCCGTTCAACTGTGCCATTTCCGCGCAGCAATCTCTCGCCCTGGAGTCGGTATCAAACGCGTAGACCTGTGCATCTTTGAGACGCAGTCCCAGCCCCACCGCGTAGTATCCCTCCGCACAACCGACGTCGACGACCGCGGTATAGCTGTTGGTCAGGAGACGTTCCAGCGTCCCATGCAATTCCGATTCGTAAGAGCCCACCAGTTTCGGCAGGAAGGCGCTGGCGAATGCTCGACCTTTGGGATACCGCATGCACTGGAACGGGCCAGAAGCCACGGTCAAATCCGGGAAGAGATCGTCCAGGACACGCGCCAGCACCCGATCCCTGTGATTGATCTCTCGCGTCCAGCGCGCATGTCCATACAACTGTCCCAGATAATGTGAAACCCGCCCGCACATGCGGTACGCCAGCCAGGCCAGGTTATTCTCGGCAGTCCGCCCCACCAGATCCTTTGTCATGCTCTTCATATTCATGGCAAGCCGAGCGCCCACCGCAGGCGCGTGACAATCTTTAATCGATCAGCCTTCGTGTACGGCTTTCTGCATGACGAAGCGATTCAGATCCATCAGCTCCGGCTCTCGATCGACAACATCCAGAACCTGCCGCCACGAAAACGTAGTGTGGTTGTTCAATCGAGCGTAAATCGCGCGCAAGAACTCCAAGTCCTCCGGCGTATCCAAGGTCCAGCGATGGCTGCTGTAGTCTGCGTTCCCGGGGACGGACAAAGTTCTGAACTTTTCCGGATGTTCGTAGATATACGGCGTAACATGCTCGCGCTCGTGAGGCTTTTGTGCTTCCTTCCAGGCTCTCGCCAGAGCGTCCAATGACATCACTTCCGTATCCAAACCACGCGGATAAGTCCGTTGCAACGCATTGGAAGCGTAATCGGGTCGCGCGTCCAGAAAGGCCGCAATGGTCTTATCGGTAATCTCCGGTTCGATCAGCGGACAATCCGAGGTGATGCGCACCACGATTTCCGCTCTCACCAACTGAGCCGCCCGGTAGTAGCGATCGAGCACGTCCTCCTGAGCACCGCGCGAAACCGCGACTGAGCACTTCCGGCACTCGGCCACGAGGGCATCATCTGCAGGACGATCCGTGGTCGCCACCAGCACGTCATCGATCAAGCGCGCGCGTCGCACCCGGCTCACCACCCGCGCCAGCACCGTTGCGCCGGCAAGGTCCTTTAGCACCTTCCCCGGCAGCCGCGTGCTGCCCATTCGCGCCTGAATGATCGCCACAGTTTTCATCGCTCAAATACTCGCCCTTTTCGAGTCAATCCGGCACAGATCCCTGCTGCGCCACTGGATTGCGCTGCCCCCGCTTTTTCAAAGTCCGCCGCAGACCCTTCGCCTCCGCCCACAGCCCAGGCTCGGGCAGCATGGGAAAAGTTCCCACCAGTCGCGCTCTCCGTCGATCCGCAAACCTTCCGACCAGCTTTTGTTCGTACACTCTTCCCGCGATATAGACTCTGGGCTTCTCGCTAGCATTGAGCACTCTCACCGCTTTGTCGAGGAAGGCGCAGTCGAGCTTGAAGTCCACATGACCGTGCACGATCTTCACTTTGCCCTTGAGATATCCTTGACCCCGAAACTTGCAGTTGTATTCGCGCGTCAAAGTGGCGATGCGCACATCTCCGCAATAAGCTGCCACGCGGAAAAATGGTTGGTCATTGATAGGGTGCCCCGGTTTTTCTTCCAGATATTGTCGGTACAGAGCCCCCCATTGTTCCAGCACGCGGTTCATCCTCTCGGAGCGTTTGAACATGAGGATTCCGGTATTGAACTCTGGAAAGCTAGAGGGTATGTCGGTCCGCGGGTAGCGCTGATGCCAGTCGGTATTGAGATATTCCTCATGGGTCGCGGCGCAATCGAACCGGTCGAGCAACGGAAACAGTTCGGGAATCGGTTCCAGCACGTAGGTGTCCGCATCGATGAATAACGTCCGCTCGTAGGGAGAACTCTGAATCAGCCTGCTCTTATCGTAGAAACCATCCTTAGTGGGCTGAATCTGGACGACGCTGTCAAATAACGGGCTCTCGATCGGGAACTGCGAAAACGCCGTAATCGGCAAGTCCGGCATCGCTCTCTTCAGACTCGCTGCCGAAGTCAGCAGCATGTCCACGTACCTCGGGTCCTGCGTGATGATGTAGAGAGCCCCGCTCGACATTCCCAATTCCTTTTGCAAAATCACGTGCGCTGCGCCGATCAGCGTGCGTAGTAGTGCATCACCTTGCGCACGGCGACGATCGTGTCCTCCACGTCCTGCTCGCTCATCCCATGAAATATGGGCAGGCTGATCAGTCGCTCATAGGCATCTTCTGCCACCGGAAATTCTCCGCCCTTGTATCCAAATTGCTCGCGGTAGTAGCGATGCCAGTGCACCGGAATGTAGTGTACATTTACTCCGATATTTTCCGCGCGCAGGGCGCGAAAGATTTGCGTGCGATCTGCCGTCAACTTCTCTAAGTTCAGACGAATCGGATACAGGTGCCACGCCGGGTTCACTTCCCCTCGCACGCTCGGTAGAATGACTCCAGGGATTTCCTGAAACGCAGCCGTATACTGCGCCGCAATTTCCCGCCGCCGTCTTAGATTTGCATCCAGTTTCTTCAGTTGCTGAATCCCCAAAGCACAAACAATGTCGGGTAAGCGGTAGTTGAATCCGAGCAGGACCATCTCGTAGTGCCACTCCCCTGCGCTCTGCCTCTGGCGCGCATCACTCGAGATTCCATGGTTGCGGAATCGCCGCAGAGTCTCGGCAAACTGCGGATTGTCCGTAGCGACCATGCCTCCTTCCCCGGTTGTGATGTGCTTCACGGGATGGAAGCTGAATACGGTCATATCGGCAATGCTTCCCACACGCCGCTCACGGTAAATAGCGCCCAGGGCGTGACAGGCGTCTTCGATGACAAGAAGTTTATGCCGCCGCGCTATCTCGATAATCGGCGCAAGATCCGCCGGATGCCCGGCGTAATCCACCGGAAGAATCGCTCGCGTCCTGGGAGTAATGCGCCTCTCAACCTGTTCCGGATCGAGATTCAGTGTGTCCTTGCTGACATCCGCAAACACCGGCGTCGCAGCCTGATATAAGACGCAATTCGCGGTGGCGGCGAATGTCATGGGCGTCGAAATGGCTTCATCACCGGACTTCAGTCCGGCCGCGAATGCAGCCGCATGGAGCGCAGCCGTTCCGGAACTGAAGCTAATGGCGTGCTTCGCACCCACTCGGGCAGCGAAGGACTCCTCGAACTCCCCAACCTTGGGACCGGTCGTCAGCCAATCCGAGCGCAGCACTTCGACTACCGCCTGGATGTCCGCCTCGCTCACCGACTGCCGCCCATAAGGCAGGAAAGTAGCACGCACGGGCGATCCCCCGTTGATGGCAAGCGGCTGCTGGATAACGGAAGTCGTGCTCATGATTGCGCTCTATGCTGGAACCCTGGCGGGAATTGTCTGTTCTTCGGACGCGGCGGGAGAAATTAGCTCCTGCAATTCTCGGTTTGTGAGCCACCGGTCGTTGGTATCGCTGGCGTAGCGGAATCCTTCAGGCAACGACCGGCCGTTCACCCAATTTTCCCGCCGCCACCACGAATGCGACGGCTGAATGATATAGCGATCCTCGACCTCGAGCGTATTCCGCGCCTCGTCTTCCGAGACCAGCACTTCGTGGAGCTTTTCTCCGGGACGAATGCCGATCGTCTCGATCTCGCATCCGGGAGCAATTGTCTCGGCCAGGTCCATCAATCGCATGCTGGGAATCTTAGGAACGAAAATTTCTCCGCCGTGCATCTGCTCGATGCTGCTCACCACAAACCGCACTCCCCGCTCCAGGGTCAGCCAGAAACGAGTCATGCGCGGATCGGTAAGCGTAATCCGTCCGCGACGTTTTTGTTCCTGAAAAACCGGGATGACACTGCCCCGGCTTCCGACCACGTTGCCGTAACGTGCACAACTAAACCTGGCCTCCTGACCACCCGCATACGCATTTGCCTGCACAAACATTTTCTCGGCGCAGAGCTTCGTAGCCCCGTAGAGGTTAATTGGATTAACGGCTTTATCTGTGCTAATTGCCAGAACACGCCGCACGCCCTGATTGATGGCAGCATCAATCACGTTGCGTCCACCAATAATGTTGGTCTGAATGGCTTCGAAAGGGTTGTACTCGCAGGCTGGCACCTGCTTCAGCGCGGCCGCGTGAACAACCACGGTGATCCCGGCGAAGGCCCGCTCCAGGCGTCCTAAGTCTCGAACATCGCCGAGGAAATATCGCAGGCTGGGATGGTCCAGCCCCGAGGCGCGCATGTCGTGCTGCTTGAGTTCGTCACGGCTGAAGATCACCAGGCGTTTCGGCCTGTACTCGTTCAGCATGATCTCGACGAATTTCTTCCCGAAAGACCCGGTCCCGCCGGTCACCAGAATTGCCTGTTCCGACCAATTCATCCCATCCGCCTCTGCTATCTCGGTAGCCCCAGCAAATGCTCCAGACCTGTTGCCAATATAAAGACCCATCGTGACCTGCAGGATGGGCCATGCACTGGTGGGCCGTATGTGCCCGCCAGTATAACGGAGTTTCTTGCGAATTGCTGCAGGATCTCGCTGCGGGCGCGCCTTCGAATGAAATTTGCCCCGCGACTTTTCCCTTCCAATGCTAGAATGTCCCACGAACTCTCCAGTTCCCGTGTGCGAAATAGTACCCTGCGCGAAAGACCAGCCCCTTCGACTCGGGATTTCGTAGGTAGCGTGTGCAATACAAGGCCTCATCGGGCCTTTTCAAGGCAGTGATATAAGCGGTGAGGGAGTAGGCATGGATTTCGGGCCCCTTGTACAAGCGAGTAATTCCATCATTCGCGAAAATCAGTCTTCCCCAGGCCTGGACCTGGGAAGGCCCAATGGACCCCGCCTTTACCCCGATCTGCCTTCCCATGAGTCCGCCTTGAGCGAAACCTTCCGAGTACTGCGCAAGCGCAAGTGGATCATCGTTGGCGTTCTCTGCACAATTTTTTCGATCGTCGCGATCGCCAGCTTGAGAATGACCCCTATCTACGAAGCCAGTGGCACGATCCAGATCAACAAGCCCGACGCCAACCTGAATTTCCAGAACTCTCCGACCTTCAACGTGGACTACTACGATCCCACGGAATTGGAAACCGAAATCAAGATTCTGCAGAGCGATCTTCTCGCAACCCAGGTCATCCGGGAACTGAATCTTGATCGCGGCCCGGGGTTGAACGGACAAGCACCACCGTCTCCGCAGTCCATCGACCTCGCTCCGGACCCTTTGCAGAGCGATCCCGCCCGCGCTTCGGCGGCTGTGGGCAGCTTCAAATCAAACCTGAAAGTCGCCCTCAGCCAGAACACTCGCATCATCGAAGTGCATTACCGCAGCCCGGATCCACAGATGGCCGCCAATGTCGTGAACACCTTGATGCAGACCTATGTGGAGAACAACTATAAGGCTCGTTTCGAATCCACCATGCAGGCCTCGGATTGGCTGACCAAACAGCTCGTTGATCTACAGATGAAAGTGGAAACTGACGAGGAAAAGCTCGTCCGTTATCAGAAAGAACACGAAATCCTGGGAACGGATGAAAAACAGAACATCATCATGTCCAAGCTGGATGAGCTCAACAAGGCACTGACAGAAGCCGAGAGCGACCGCATGGACAAAGAGGCACTTTACCGGCTGGTTGAGTCCGGCGATCCTGATGCCATTGCCGCCAGTTCGAGTAGCGTCACGCAAGGACCCAACTCTCAATCTGCATCGGTGCTGCTCGACAACCTGCGCACCAAGCAGGTCGATCTCAAGATTCAGGTTGCCGATTTGAGCACGCAGTTTGGCCCGTCCTATCCGAAGCTGACCCAGTTGAACAATCAGCTGAAGGAAGTGGATGCGCAAATTCAGGCGGAGATGAAGAAGATCGCGGCTACGCTGCGTGGCCAGTACACCACTGCCCTGCAGCGCGAAAACATGCTGCACTCTGCCCTTGAAAAGCAAAAACAGGAGGCGAACAAACTCAACGAAAGCGCCATCGAGTACAGCATGTTGAAACGCGACGTGGATGCCAGTCGCCAGCTCTATGAGGGTTTACTCGAGAAGTTGAAGGAAGCAGGTGTGGCGGCCGGCTTGAAATCAAATAACTTCCGCATCGTCGACAACGCCCGCCCGCCTGCTGGGCCGATCGAGCCGGACATCCCGCGTAATCTGCTGTTTGGTCTCGTTCTCGGCCTCGCTTCTGGTGTGGGCTTAGCTTTTGCTCTTGAAGCCTTGGACAGCACGGTGCGAACCACGGAGCAAGCCCAGTTGATTTCAGGCCTCGCTTCTCTGGGCATGATTCCGCTCGGTTCCAAGTCCACCCGCGAGGGCTCCAACCCGAAGCGGCTGGTACTCACAACGTCCAGGGAAGCCGTGGAACTGGTGACCCAAGTCCGGCCGCAGTCACAAATGGCGGAGTCCTATCGCGCTCTGCGCACCTCTCTGCTCTTATCGAGCCTTGGCGCCCCGCCCAAAGTCATCATGATCACCAGCGCTTTGCCCCAGGAAGGCAAGACCACCACCAGCATTAACACGGCTGTCGTTCTTGCTCAGAAAGGCGTTCGTGTATTGCTGATCGATGGCGACCTTCGCAGGCCCAGCATCCACAAGACCTTGGGCATGGGACCGCATAGCGGGCTGAGCAATGTGCTGACCGGCAGCACAACGCTGGATGAGGCAATCGTCCGAACCACCGTTCTTCCCAATTTATTTGTGCTCCCGGCGGGCACCCCTCCACCGAATCCGGCGGAATTGCTGGCATCCTCCAACATGCGGGATGTGCTCTTGCAGCTGCGTGAGCAATACGACCATATTGTGATCGACACGCCGCCTTCGCTCTCTGTAACTGACGCGGTTGTGCTGTCGCCGCGCGCCGATGCCGTCATCCTGGTCATTCGCTCCGGCCAGACCTCGAAGCAGGCGCTGCGCCGATCCCGCGATATTCTCTTCCAGGTCAATGCCAAATTGGTGGGAGTTCTGCTGAATGCCGTGGATCTGAGCTCGCCGGACTACTATTACTATTACGAGTATCAAGGCAAGTACGCCGGGTACTATCGCGATGAAGACTTGCCCGAAGTTCAGGAAGAGGGCGAAGAAGTAGAGGAAACATCCGCGCCCAGCAGCGCTTAGCAGGAAGTTGCTCACCTCGAAATGAAGATTCCCTTCCACACTCCCGCTCGCAAGTGGCTCATCGTGGCTGCTGCTGCAATCCTTGCGCTCGCGTATTGGGGACTCGCCGCACGCCAGTTGATCGCTTCCTGGCTGGGAAGCCGGCCGCAGTTAACCAGTCTGGAAAGGGCAGCGTGGTTCGATCCGGGTAGCGCAGACTATCGCGATCACTTGGGCCGATATTACGATCTCGTAGCTCACGATCCAGGCTCGGCGATTGGATACTACCAATCAGCGGTTCAACTCAATCCACATTCATCGCGCTACTGGTTCGATCTGGCCAACGCCTACCAGATTCTCGGAGATACCCCGAACCAAACCGCCGCCCTCGAACACGCCATCCAAGCCGACTCGATGACGCCCGACGTCGCCTGGGAGGCGGGCAATCTCTATCTCGTCCAAGGCGAAAACGAGAAGGCACTTCGCGAGTTCGGTGTTGTGATCGCCAATGACACCGACCTTGACGTTGCCGCTCTCCAACTCTCTTGGCGCCTAAAACCTGACGTCGACGCGCTCTTGAAGGACGTCATCCCTGCGCGCGCCAACGCATACCTGCACTTCCTCACGCTGCTGGAGTCCAAAGGAGAAACCGCCGGCACGATGAAGGTATGGGACGCGCTGATGCAAACCAGCGAACCCTTCGAACGGCGAAACGCCTTCGACTACATTCGTTACCTCATTGAACACAAAGAAGTTGATGAGGCGGTGCTGGCCTGGAAGCAGACCACCAACCGCTTTGGTCTCTCCTCCTACTTGCCCTCGACTGCTAATCTCGTCGTGAATGGAAATTTTAGTTTGGACATCCTTAATGCCGGATTCGACTGGCAGTATCAAAAGCAGTCCAGCGTCATGCTAAACTTCGACGCCGGCGATTTTCATACTGGACGCCGCTCTCTGCTGATCGCCTTCGATGGCCCGGGAATCAGAGAATCGGGTCTATATCAGCTCATCCCCGTACAGCCCCATACGAGTTATGATTTCACGGCTTATTACAAGAATGGTGAAGGTGAAATGCAGGGTGCCGGTGGCCCGCACTTCACCATTCAAGACATGTATACCCAAGCGGTCTACTACGAAAGCGAAGAATTAAAACAGGCTACGTTCTGGAAATCGGCTGACGGCGAATTCACCACGGGTCCAGATTGCAAGCTCATCGTGCTGCACATCCGCAGGCTCCCAGCGGGCAGTCCGATGCGTGGTAAGCTCTGGATCGGCGACTTCCACATCAACAGGAAACCTTCATAAAGGGCACCCGGAAACGCTACAGCTTCATGAGTTCCGATAACAAAAAGAACGGAATGATTCCGCAGTCAGGGTCGGCGCGGTTAGGCGCCATCGTGCTATACGGCACTTTCGGCTTGCTGATGTTCGGTCCGCTTGCATTCGGAACGGTCGAGCCCTGGTCGATCTTCGTGCTCCAAACCGGCGCCGTGATCCTCAGTCTCCTCTGGCTGGCCAAGCAGTGGCTTGACCATGAGATCACCCTCTCCTGGAATCCACTGTTTGTCCCCATGACGGCGTTCGATCTACTGATCATTGTTCAAATCGTATTCAAAGCTAGCGCTTACCTGCACGACACGATTTCTGGCGCCATGTTGTACGTCACCTATGGCCTGCTCTGCTTCCTGGCAACCCAGACCTTGATTCGGACCGCGCAGGCGCGCAGAATTGCGGTGATCCTGGCCCTTTACGGCTTTGCTCTCGCCGCCTTTGCGCTCGTTCAGGGAGTTTCTCCCAATGGTCGAATCTACTGGACTCGTATACCACGCTTGGGCGGCTGGATCTATGGTCCTTACGTAAATCACAACCATTACGCGGGCATCATGGAGATGCTGGTTCCGATTCCGCTGGTCTTTTCTCTCTCTCGCCTGGTGCCTGAGAGAGGACGCATCCTGGCCGGCATCGCAGCCGCGATCATGATTGGAACAATTTTCCTCTCCGGTTCGCGAGGCGGCATGATCGCGATCTTCGCCGAGTTAGCGGTTCTTGCAACCGTGTTGTTCCGACAAAAGAGACGAGTCCGGCTCGCCATCGCTGCTGTCGCGTTCGCTGTGGTTCTGGTCAGCTTACTCAGTTGGCTCGGCGGGAAGGAGCTTACCGCCCGCGTCTCCAGCATTTCCTCGGAAGCTCGCACCGAAATTTCCGGCGGCATGCGCCTCTCCATCGATCGTGACGCGATCCAAATGTTTCGTCACAAGCCCGTGCTGGGCTGGGGATTGCGAACCTTCCCCGTCGTGTATCCGCAGTTCCGCAGCTTCTACACAAATTTCTTTGTCAACGAAGCCCACAATGACTACATGCAACTGCTTACTGAAATGGGCTTGGCCGGCTTCGGCGTGATGGTGTGGTTCCTGGTCGTGCTTTATCGCCGGGCCCTGGGCAAAATCGCGAACTGGACCACCCAGATCACCGGCGCGGTTACGCTGGCCTGCATGTTAGGCGTGACCGGAATTCTTATGCACAGTTTCTTCGATTTCAATCTGCAGATTCCTGCCAATGCTGCCTGGTTCTACGTGTATTGCAGTCTTGCCTCTGCTTCTCCCCTGCTGCAGCGTGCCCGCAAACGGAAGCCAGTCGAGACCGAACCGGCCGAAATGGAGCCAGCCTCCGAAGTCGTCTGAGATTTGATGGAAAATTTGGCCGGTAGCAGGGTTCAACTTCCAGAGCCTTCGTCCTTATTTTCTACTATGTTCTTGGAGCAAGGCTACGGTTTTGCAGGGCTGGCAGGGTCGTCATTTTTTATCAAGACCCAAGTCGTCAATCCGACGATGGCTGCCCCACCCACTCCAATCGCATATGGAGAGCTGAGCACCCCACCGCCAGCTGCGGGAATGGCTCCCGCGCCTCGCTTCTTGCTCTTCTTCCTGCCTTCGTTGTCGGTAGCAGGGGTTTCATCGCGCGTGGTTTCTTGACCTTGCGCCAAGACCACGGTTTCCTTGCCATCGTCGATCTTCAGGTCACCTTTGCGTGCTGCAATCCTCACGGTCCCATCCACATCGGTGACGTTAAATTCTGTCCAGGCATTCGAAACGGGACTAACCTTCACGTCCCCTGCGCTGGTTGCAACTGCTTTGGAGGTCGAGACCGTCACCCCGCCGTGCTCGATTCGAACGGAGGCGCCTTCGAACTTCACCAGAGAATCGGAGAGCACTGTGATGCTCGAACCCGGTTCATTGATATTGGCGACAGAATCGGAGCGCGTTTGCAACAGATCTCCCGAGAAAATCGCTGACGAGGAATGAGGAACGTGCGCGCCGTTGATCCAAGCCGCCCCGTTGGTGTAAAGCATGGCCGCATTGGTATCCGCGGCGAATAACGAGACGGGGAATAGAATCAACAGAAAAATGCTCACGATACCGCGTATCGCGGATCCACCCATTCCCACGCTCCGTTGAGAACTTCGATTTTTCTCGTTGGTCGAAATCGTAACCCTCCTGATTGTTCTCAGTCAATGCTTTTCGTGTTGTTGGAGGCGTTTTGCGGTGGAAAACTCATCTTCCCAAAGCTCGGAATTCAGGCTCTGGGCAAGTGTTCTCTCACTGCCATCGTTCAACAGCGTTCCACCAGACGACTTTCAACCACTCATCTAGACAAGTCTTGGCCCACTGGCGATGAGTCCACCAGCGCGTACCGAATTGCGTAGCATCGCGAGCCGCCACCGAAAAGGTTTTCCCACGAAGCTCCTGACGAAAGGTACTCAGCGAACGCCGAGTATGGAACTCGGAGGTCACGAGTAAGATTCGCGTGCCTTGCTCATGCCTCAGGCACTGTTCTACGTCGTGGGATTCATCCCTGGTGGAAAGCCCCACAATGGGGCAGATCCCGACGTCCGCAGCCTGGGGCAAACCTCGAATGTATTTCTCGGCCAACTGGACCTGAGTGGAATCGTAAATCTTTGCGTCGGCAGGAGCGTCGATCAGCACTCGGTGGGCATAGCCTTGCTCCAGCAACTCGAGGGCGTGCGTCGGCCGGTGGTCCGTCTCGCCGGCTAATACCACGATCACGTCGGATGGCTTGGGATCGTCGATCACCAGCATTTTCCCCGCATTTGCGGCAAACACACCGACCAGCACCGCGGCAACGGCAACGACCCAAAATCCGGTCCGGCGGCAGAACCTCTTCATTCTTCTGGAATGCAGTCCCCTGATCCCCCGATCCCCTTTACCACCTGAACCTGCGAGGCTCTTCGCTCATCCCAGGCTCCTTTCCGCATGCTAAAATTGGGAGTTTTTCCTGCTGTTTCTTTCTTTGTTTGTACAGAAAATTCTATGACAACTTCCTCTGTCGCAGATTCGTTTATTGATCAGGTCAAGACCAAGATTCAACAGCGCCAAGCGCGAGTCGGCATTATCGGGCTCGGCTACGTTGGACTTCCCCTCGCCCTACTCTACAGCGAACAGAAATTCCGGGTCACCGGTTTCGACATCGACTCCCGCAAAGTCGATACTTTAGCCAAAGGCGGCTCCTACATCTATCGCATCGCTCCCGAAGAGATTCAGGCAGCCAAAGCTCAAGGGTTCTCGGCCACATCCGATTATTCCCAAATCAGCGACATGGATGCAGTTATCATCTGCGTACCTACCCCGCTCGATGAATATCACGAGCCCGACCTCAGCTTCATCACCGACACGACTCATTCCATAGCGCCCCATCTGCGCGCAGGACAACTGGTCGTACTCGAGAGCACCACGTACCCCGGCACTACGGAAGAGGTGATGCTTCCTATTCTCGAAAAAGAGAATAAAGCGGGCCTTAAGGGTGCGCGGAATGAAAGCTTTACGGGCAAGGAATTTTTCGTCGCCTTTTCCCCAGAGCGCGAAGATCCCGGCAACACCAGCGTGGCTCGCCGCGATATCCCGAAAGTCGTTGGTGGACTCAATCCCCAGGCCTCCGAGCTCGCCCAGGCTCTGTACGGCTCCATCTTCCAGCGCACGGTCCCGGTCTCTTCACCAGCCGCCGCCGAGATGACTAAGCTTCTCGAGAATATTTACCGCTGTGTCAACATCGCCTTGGTCAACGAACTCAAGCTTCTGTGCCTGCGCATGGGAATCGACATCTGGGAAGTCATCGAAGCAGCTTCCACCAAACCCTTCGGCTTTCATCCCTTTTATCCCGGCCCCGGCCTCGGCGGCCACTGCATTCCCGTCGACCCCTTTTATCTCTCCTGGAAGGCCAAAGAGTGGGACTTCCGCACTCGCTTTATCGAACTGGCCGGTGAAATTAATACCAATATGCCGTATCACGTCCTAGCCTCTGTAAGCGGGGCACTGAACACGCAGAAGAAATCGGTGAATGGAGCCCGCGTGCTGGTGCTGGGCGTCGCCTACAAGAAAGACATCGATGACCTGCGGGAATCCCCGTCGCTCACCATTATCGAACTTCTGCAAAGGGATGGAGCTCAGGTGAGCTATCACGACCCCTATTTCCCTTTCATCGGCAAGGGCCGTAAATACGACTTGCAGATGAAGTGTGCCGAGTTGAAGAACCTTGGACAGTACGATTGCATCGTCATCGTAACCGACCATTCCGACTACGATTACCGCCACATCGTTCAGGAGTCACAACTGGTGGTCGACACCCGCAACGCCACCCGAGACATTCAGAGCCCAAAGATCGTGCGCTGCTGAACGGGCCCTAGGTATCGGGAAATCTGTCGTGAAATAGTGTAGTTTTTTGCACGCCCTAGGGTGGCCGCGGTCCTCAGACCAACTACTCCTTTTGTAAGTCGTTGATTTGTTATTGGCTTATCACTTTGGCGGCGTCTCTGAATGGCCTATTTCGTGCATGACTGCCAGCGAGGAGAGTAGACTCTATTTGGACGTGACTTGCCCGGACTCTCCGCGTTTCACAAAAGATGGGAAACTTTTGAACTGTATCCGGTGTTCGCATCACTGAAGCAAAGAACCTGATTATGGCGCCCCTTTCTGACCAGTCAGTACTGTTTTCCTCCCTTCCCAGGTGGAAAGCGCCGTGGCACGAGTTTGTTCTGAGTTATGGCGCCGAGGCGGTCATAATTGCGATTCTGG
>DASTCU010000255.1:0-75474 GCA_035710825.1 Candidatus Sulfotelmatobacter sp. | reverse complement strand
GGATGCACGATAGTAACCTACCCAAAGTTCGCGGTTCGGGCGATGATGGCGTTGCGTCCGAGGCTTCGGACTGACCCGGAAGTAAACTCATGCCGCAGAAATTCATGGATGTGCTTATGCTTGGGCGCTGCTCCCACGAATTCTCCTGGCCGCGCCGTGGCGCCGATGGCGACTACTACCAGGTGTGCCTGCTATGCGCCGCGGAATATAAATATGACTGGACCACGATGCGCCGCACCGAGCGGGTGGAGCATGCCAAGCCCGAGACGGGCATCAAGCGCAGCCACACGCGCGAGAAGCGTCCGGTGTGGGTACCCCGTGCGCGCCGCTTAAAGCTCGACATTCCCCTGCGCTACCGCGTCAACAAGACCAGCGCGTGGTATGAGGGCATCATCGAAAACATCAGCCAGAGCGGAGTGCTGTTCAACGGCCCGCAAGAACTTCCCGTCAATGCCCTGATCGAGATGGTGTTTGAGATGCCGGAAGAAATTTCCGGGCAGAAGAACAGTAACGTGGTGTGCCAGGGACGGGTGATGCGCGCCAAAGACGGGCCGAAGGCAGAGGAGAATCCGACGCTGGCAGCGTCGATTGTGGACTACAAGTTCATTCATTAAGGCTTGCGGACCACGGGGGCTAAAAGCCCGATCTTATTCGCTCGCGTTACGCGGCCCTAAAGGGCCGCTCTTCCACGGAACTTCACAACCCAATACGCCCTAAGGGCTGCTCTTCCACCTGACTTCAATTCAGCCCTACAGGGCTGTTCTTCCACAGAACTTCATAACCTAACAACCCCTACGGGCTGCTCTTCCGGGAAGCTTCTCAATTCAAACATTCCTGATCCTTCATTCCTTTCATTCGTAGCGCAGGGCAACTAATGGATTCACTCGAGCGGCGCGGCGGGCGGGTATCCAGCACGCCAGAAACCCGGTTAGCAGCAGCACGATGGGCACACAGGTTAATGTCCACGGATCATAGGCCGAGACTCCCCAAAGTTGCGTGGCGAGGATTCGTCCTAGCGCCACGCTCACGATCAATCCCACGCCCACACCAATCGCCACAAGTTGCAGGCCCATGCGGATGACCATGGTGAGCACATCGGCGCCTTGCGCGCCCAGCGCCATGCGAATGCCGATTTCCTGCGTGCGCCGTGCCGTCGTGTAAGAGAGCACGCTGTAAACGCCGATGGTGACGAGGATCAGCCCGATTGTTCCGAAGATGATCATCAGCATGAAACCGAAGCGCGGCCCGGCGTATGAAAACTGGCTGATGTAGCCCTCGAGCGTGCCGGTGAGCGTCAGGGCGACGTTGGAGTCCGTGGCCCAAACCTCGTGGCGGACGGCCTTCAGCATGGAAAGCGGCTCTTGCGCGGTGCGCACCAGAATGCCGCGGAAGGCAGAACCAGTGACCGTATAGGGAATCCACATCTCAGGCCCGACCGGGTCCTGGAGCCCGTGATTCTTGACGTCGGCGACGACTCCAATGATGTCGAAGGTCGGGTCCGCGACCTTATCCTCGAATTCTGCAAGTTGAGCGATGCGCACCTGCCGGCCGATAGGATTCTCCCCGTTAAGGTATTTGTTCACAAAAGTCTGGTTGACGACGGCTAGCTTGCGCGCTCCGGCAACCTCAGCTTCGTTGAATGGTCGGCCGTTAAGGAACTGGATTCTGAGAACCTGAAAGTATCCTTCGCTACAGAGTTGAAAAATGGATTCCCATTTCTCGGTGTGAGTCTTTCCCAGGACTTCGATGTCGCTGGGAATGCCGCCGTAAGGCGGAAGTGTGCTGGTTTCGGTAGCGGCGACGACACCGGGCAGAGCTTTCAAACGCAGCAAGAGCGGGCGGTAGAAACCGGTGACCTGGTCGGCAGTCTTGTAGCGTTCGACGGGGAGTGGCAGCCTGGCGACCAGCACATGATCGGGCTGAAGGCCGAGATGCACTTCGCGGAGGGCGACAAAACTGCGCATCAGAAGACCGGCGGCGATCATCAGCGTGAGCGACAGCGCGACTTCCACGATCACCACGGAGCTACGCAGTCTGGCGTGGTGGAAGCCGCCGCTGATTCCCTTGCTGGTGTCGCGCAACGGCTCATTCAAATCTTTTCGGGCGGCCTTGAGTGCGGGGACGAGTCCGAAGATAAGGGCGGTCAGCACGGAAACGCCCAGGGTGAACAGCAGTACCGGCGCATTCAGGCGGATGACGGCTTCCGCAGGAATAATGTTTTGCGGCATGAGGGTGACGATGGATTTCAATCCACCCCAAGCCAGCAGCGCCCCGAGGGTTGCGCCACCCAGCGCCAGAATCAGACTCTCAACCAAGAGCTGGCGGATCACTCGGAAGCGGCTCGCACCCATGGCGGAACGAATGGCAAATTCTTTTTCGCGGGTGGTCGCTCGAGCCAGAAGAAGATTGGCTACATTCCCGCAACCGATCAGCAGCAACAAGCCAACCGCGGCCAACACGATATAAAGAGTGGTGCGGAAGCGGCCGACGACCAGATCGGTGAGCGATTGAATCTCTACCGTGAAATGCTTGGGATAGTCCTTCTGATAAAGCGGGGCGAGGCGGTTGGCGATGACCGTCATGTCGGCAACCGCTTGTTGGTGGGAAACGCCTGGCTTCAAATGTCCCATAAAAAACCAGTAGCGGTTGAAGGCTCCGGCAACCACGAATTTCTGAACGGCGTGGCTTGGCTTTTCTGGAATCCATAAATCGGAGTCGCCCCATCCGAAGCGCGGCGGCATAATACCGATCAAGGTGCGCTGCGTTTCGTTCAGGACGAAGGTGCGGTTCAGGATTTTGGGATCCGCACCAAACTCGTTGACCCAGGTCTTATAGCGCAGCACGAAGACGGGAGGGGCGCCCGGCTCGTAATCGGCGGGCTGCATCGCGCGGCCGAGGAGCGGCGCCACGCCCAGGAATTCAAATGTTCCCGGGGTTACTATGCCTCCCTGCAGCAACTGGGTGCCTTCGCCGGAGCGGTAGAGTACGTCCATGCGGTCATTGGCGATAACGCGGTCGAAGACATGATTCTGTTCTACGTAGGCAAGGAATTCGGGTCCGCTGAAGGCAGCGCGTCCGCCGGGCTCATTTCGGTCCGTGTCATGGATTTGCAGGGACATGTAGCGCTGCACGTCGGGGTAAGGAAAGGGCTCCATCAAAATGTTTTCCAGAATGCTGAAGATGGCGGTGGAGGCGCCGATCCCCAGCGCCAGCGTGAGCACGGAGACTACCGCGAAGCTGGGCGCTTTTCTTAAGTTCCTGAACGCGTACCGGACATCTTGATTGAGCGTTTCCATGGAATCCTCGTATGGCGTGGCGGATTCTTTGCGGGCCCAGTTCCGGCAAATCCCAGCCGGCGTCAAATCTCTCGGTATCTAGTAAGACGGTTCACCCGGACCTTTGGTTATCACAGGGGTACGATGACGGAGCGTAATTTGTTCAACCCAACCGGAGTTGGGATTAGTAACTTGGCCATTACGACGGGGCATGCGCTTTTACATCTGCAAGAAAAGCTGGAAGCATCTAAACTGTATTCGACAAGGGGCGGGCGCAATTTGTGCCCAGTAAGGAGTCGAGTATGAAAAGAAAATCTCATTTCCTTGAGTTTGTTGTTATCGCAATAATTTTCAGCCTGGGCGTTGCCTGCGCAAAAAAGCTGGATGACGCCAAGATGTCGAGTGACATTCAGAGCAAGTACAGCCAGGACTCGGGCTTGGCTTCCAAGCAACTCACGGTGCAAGCGAATAACGGAGTGGTGACGCTGTCGGGGACGGTTGACAATGAGGCGCAACGGCAGGCCGCCGCGCGGCAGGCTGCGGCGGAACCGGGCGTGAAGACGGTTATCAATAATCTGCAGGTTGGAGATAGTTCGGCGATAGCATCGGCATCGCAGAAGCCCATGCCGGGAGACGCAGCCACTGCTCCTGATAGCGCGGCTGCCAGTCCTCCTCCTGTAGAGAAGAGCAAGCCGGCGAAGGCGAAGAAGACGCGGCGTCATCAGGCTGAAGATTCGGCGGCCGGACAGGATTCCGGGCAGCAGCAGATGGCGGCCAACAATCCGCCGCCGGATAATTCTGCTGCACCGCCTCCTGTGGACAACACGCCGGCGCCACCGCCCGCGCCGCCAGCGCCGAAGAAGTTGATTATCGATCAGGGAACGCAGTTGACGGTGAGGCTGGTGGACCCCATTGACAGCGAGAAGAATCAGACCGGGGACACGTTTCACGCTACGTTGAACGCTCCTCTCACCTCCGACGGCGAACAAGCGGTGCCGGCGGGAGTGGAACTTACCGGCCATCTCGTCGAAGTGAAGAGCGCGGGCAAGTTTGCCGGAGCGTCGTCGGTGGTGATGCAGCTCGACAGCCTTACTTCTGCAGGCAAGACGTACAATCTGCAGACCGATCAGTACCACAAGACCGGCAGCTCGCGCGGCAAAAATACGGCCGAGAAAGTGGGCGGCGGAGCGGTGATTGGCGGCATCATTGGGGCGCTGGCGGGCGGCGGCAAGGGCGCGGCGATTGGCGCAGCGGCCGGGGCAGGCGTGGGCGGCGGCGTGCAGGCCGCAACCAAGGGTCAGCAGATCAAGTTGCCTTCGGAGACAGTGCTGAACTTCACGCTGCAGGCGCCGATCACGGTGGTGCAGGCGAGCAACGCCGACGCCAACCGCCAGAAACTGAACGAGTCGCAACAACCGTAGCCCTTTTGCTCAGCAAGACCTTTGTGCATCTGTGACGCAGAGACGTAGCCCACTACGTCTCTGCGATTTCTTCTTGTACATGCAAAAAATTACCGCGCTGGTACATACACAAAATGACGGCCTCCGGCTGGGGAGATGCCTGGAAGCGCTCTATCCGTGCGATGAAGTGTTGATCGTCGATCACGGCTCGAGTGATGGCACACTGCAGGTGGCGCGCGAATATGGAGCGCGCGTGGTAGGAGCCAGGACTGGAGCCGCGCCAGGTTCCTACGTTCGATTAGCCAACGCGAGATGGATTTTGTGCCTGGAGTCGTCCGAATCGTTGACCGAAAGCCTGGCGGCCAGTTTGTACGAGTGGAAGTCGGAAGAAGTGCGAGGGGATGCCTCGAGAGTGCGGGCTTTCTCGATGTTTGTGCGGGAAGAGACTGCGTCGGGCTGGGTCGACAATCCGGCGGCCCAGACCAGGCTGGTTCCCGCGGAATGGGATCGCTGGCAGGGACGGTTGCCGGTAAACGATCCGAATGCGGTGTCACTGGAAGGGGAAATCTTGCGGTTTGTGATGCCGTGAGTAGATCGATTTTTGATTGTTGATTGTTGATTAAAAACCACCCGAGTCTTCTGCGGATCCTGGAGCGTCCTAACCTTTATCAATTCCCCCGCCACGCTCCACCAGTGCTCAGCCGTCACAGGCGCTTGTGATATTGGTCACATTCCTCGGGCGGGCGCTCGCCTAAACTGCGTGGTTGTGGCAGTTTCGGGCGTTGTCGCCCCTTGGAGGAAGATCATGCGTGTGATGAAATTTATTGGTTTCGGCATCATTGTGACGATGATTTCTGCATTCGCCGTGGCCCAGCAGGCTCCGGCTGAGAGTTCTCCTGCTGTAAAGCACGTCCCAATTACCAACACTCCGTCGAACTCCGGCAAAGAGATGTTCAATAGCTACTGCGCGGTGTGCCATGGCAAGGACGCCAAGGGTAACGGCCCGGCGGCATCAGCGATGAAGACTGCGCCGACGGACCTGACCAAGCTGGCGACGAAAGAAGGCGGAAAGTATCCGGCAGCGCATGTGGCAGCGGTGCTTCGCGGACAGGCCAGCACGCCATCGCATGGCAGCCAGGATATGCCGATTTGGGGGCCACTATTCTCGAGCCTCAGCCAAGGCCGACAGGGCATGGTACAGCAGAGGATCACGAACCTGGTCACGTATATTGAGGGATTGCAGGCGAAGTAGGCGCGTCGAACTCGTTCACTCTTTTGCGGTTTTCGCTTCTATGCAGCAGGTACTTTGACCGCAGAGTTCGCCGAGAAAAGCCGCAGAGAGCGCCGAGCAACAAGGTTCAACGGCGGATTCCGGGGCACCTTGGAAGGCTCCGGAACCGCCCTATTACCGGCTGCGGCATCCAGGTCTCGACGTCGTAAGTACCAAAACAGTTCCTGCGCTCGACCGGACTCCTAAAGCTCCATTGTTCAATGGCTTACTCACCCCTTGGCCGTTTGGGCAGTGACTTCAGTACCTTAGTGTCTCCGGAATCATAGACTTATAATCCATCCAAGAAGTGAATGGAGCGGCGTTCTTCAGGAGAGGCTCGGGCGGAATGGCGCGGGCGGCTGTTGAGTTCTCAAAAACACTGTGGATCCTGTGATGGCATCGGCGATTTTTTTCCTCGGGCTGGTTTTTGGCAGCTTTCTGAACGTGTGTATTTACCGGCTGCCACGGGGATTGTCGGTGGTGGCGCCGCGCTCGGCGTGCCCCAACTGCAAGCATGCCATCGCGTTCTATGACAATGTGCCGGTGCTTAGCTGGCTGATCTTGCGCGGGCGGTGCCGGCATTGTAAGGCTGCGATTTCGCCGCGCTACCTGCTGATTGAACTGCTGAACGCGGGGCTCTGGCTGGCCTGTTACTGGCATTTTGGATGGACGTTCGCGACGCTGAAGTACTGCACGTTTTCGTTCCTGCTGGTGGGACTAGTTTTCACCGACGCCGAAACCAAGCTGCTGCCCGATAAATTGACGCTGACGGGGCTGGCGCTGGGCGTGATTCTTAGCTGGCTGGTCCCGGTCAACGATCTGGCGGCGCAGTTTCTGACCGGGACGATCAACCTGCCCGTTAGCGGCGATGTTTCGATGCGGCTGATTTCTTTCCTGGATTCGCTGCTGGGCGCGGCGGCGGGAGCGGGATTCATCTACGGGGCGGGAGCACTTTATTTTCGCTGGCGGCACGCTGAGGGTATGGGATTTGGCGACGTGAAGCTGATGGCGATGGCAGGCGCGTTTCTGGGTGTGAAGCTAACCGTGCTCACGATTTTCACGGCCTCGCTGGCGGGATCGCTGTTTGGGCTGTGGACGGTTTTTGTGGTGTGGGTCAAGCGCACGCACCGCTTTATGAAACGGCTGGCGAGTGCGAAAGCAGCGCGGGAACGAGCCTGGCAGTCGGCGCAGGTGGTTTACAGAAATTACCAGATGCCGTTCGGAGTATTTCTGGGAAGCATGTCGGTGCTGGCATTCTTTTTCGGCGACCGGGTACTGCGCTGGTATGGGAGGCTCTGGTGAGGATCCTGGCAAATCCGGTACTGTTGCGGGCGGCGGTGGTGCTGATGTGCGCAGGCACGGCGTTTCTGGTGGCGCTGCTATCGATGCGACTGCTGCGCAAGAAAATTTCTGAGGAAGGCGATTTGTCGAGTGCCTCCACTCCTTCTCTCGATACGCTGCCTCTGCATCTTTACAACACGGTGATCCAGCAGTTGAAGCAGCAGAAACATGAGTTGCAGGTACAATCGCAGGCCGAACAACAGCGGGCGCGCACCAGCGAAAGTTTCAGCCAGGCAGTGCTCTCAAATCTTTCCTGCGGCGTGCTGGTGTTTGGAGCCAACGCGCTGGTGAAGACCTCGAATGCGGCGGCCAAGGCCATCCTGGGGTTCGGGTCGACCACGGGGATGAGCGCAGAAGACATTTTTCGCGGCGCCCTGGTGCAACAGGCGACATCAAAACTCATAGCCGGTGCGGGACTGGATGAAGCGGTAGGAGTTGCCGATGAGATCCAGAGGGTGATGCGCAAGGACAGCAAACAGCGGCAGGTGGAAACCGAATATGAAACGCCAGGGGGCGAGAAGCGGTACATCCAGATAACCATCTCGCCCGTGCCCGCCACCGATGGCGAGTTGCTGGGCGTGACCTGCCTGATCAACGATCGGACCGAACTGGAAAGCATCCGGCAACAGCAGGCACTGCAAGGCGAACTGTCGGCGGAAATGGCGCTGCAGTTGCGGACGTCGTTGACGACGATCTCCGGGTACGCGCAGCAACTGGCGAACAACCGCGATGCGGAGTTGGCGCAGCAACTGGCGAGCGACATTGCGCAGGAGGCGGCACACCTGGACCAGAACCTGGGAGGATTTTTAATCACAAGTCCGTCTGCGAAGGCAGCGGCCGCAAGCAGCAAGGAATCATGAAGGCACAGGAATTCAGCGGCGAACGAGCGCCGCGCATCTGAATCTGATGTAAGGAGAAGGTGGGAGCTATGAAACGAATCGCAAGCAGCGCAGTCGGACTCATGCTGGTTCTCGGGTTGTCCGGAATTCTGGCGAAGGCCCAGGATCAGACGTCCTCCAACACGCAGAGCGCCTCCTCGGGGCAGTCGTTAGGGGACTATGCGCGCCAGATGCGCAAAAGTCCGGAGCCAGGCGGCAAGGCGAAAGTCTTCGACAACGACAATCTGCCGAAGTCGGACAAGCTATCGATCGTAGGCAAGGTGGCCCCCGCCGAAGCTACCGGCGAAACCAAGCCGGCCGAGGCGCCGAAGGCTGAGAACGCCCCCGCCACCGAAGCCAAGCCGGGTACCGAAGCTGCCAACGCCGAAGCCAAGCCGGCAACTGCGGAGACGACGAAGAAAGCTCCGGAGGACCCAGCCGCCAAGCAGACGGCCGCGAAACAGTGGGAAGACAAGATTGACGCGCAGAAGCAGCAGATCGATCTCCTCACGCGGGAACTGGATGTGGCGCAGCGTGAATATCAGGTCCGCGCGGCGGCGATGTATGCGGATGCGGGCAACCGGCTGCGCAATTCCGCCGATTGGGACAAGCAGGACGCGCAGTATAAGCAACAGATCGCCGACAAACAGAAGAGCATTGACGACGCCAAGGAGAAGCTGGCCGACATGCAGGAGCAAGCCCGCAAGGCGGGAATGCCGGAGTCGACGCAGCAGCAATAATCGCCCCAGACGATATGAAAAGCGCCGGACAGGGTCCGGCGCTTTTTAGTTTCCAGCTTCGAGCTACTAGCCAAGCGATGCCAGATCGAGGCTAAGAACCAGACGCCGCCACGTTGTCGTTCCGGCTTAGTGCGTTTAGATATTGAAGCTGCTTCACATGATGCCGGCCATGCACGAGATGGAATTTCCGCCATTGCGCGATGGAGAAGGGGCCGAGAATAGGATGGTCGAGGACTTTGCGATGCGCGCCGAACTTGGACTCGCAATCCGCCATGATCCCGTCCATTGCCGTAATCGCGGAGCCGATTTCGGCGAGCACTTTCTCGGCGGGAGTTCCGCGAGGACGCGCGACGGCGGGCGCTTCCCTGCCCGGCGGCAAGTATCCGAGTCCTACGACTACCCAGGCTTGCGCGCGCTGCTTCCAGTTGGGAGTGGCTGCCAGCGGCTTGCCAGACTCGACGAGGCGGCCAAAACCCTTCAGCGTACCGGTGTAAGTCAGATACAGGTGTTCGGCGATTTCCGCGGCGCACCACTTACCCGGAGGATGCCAGAGCAACTGTTCCGCCGAAAAGGTGGCGAGCGCCGCAGCGATCTCCTGTTGCAGATTTCTCAGGTGAGGGTCCATGAGGGTTACTAACCTTTTGCACTCTTTCGGTTAGAATGTTGCGGCACAACAAAACTCATTGCAGTTATATCAGGAAGGATGCCATGAAGACGGCCAGCCTGGGCAATCAAGCGCCCGTTGAACTGATGTCGGATCAAACCCTGAGGTCGCATCCAAAGATCGCGGCGCGGGGTGTCCGCGGAAACGTGTTGGCAGTGTCGGCGATGGTGCTGCTGTTGTCGCTGCTGAGTGCATGCACTTCGGACTCCGGAAAACCGGCGGAACCGGCAAAGCCGGAGAACAAGGGGCCGGAGTTGATCACCGCGCGCTCGGCTTTCCAAAAGTTATATGTGGCGGCGCGCGGCTGGAATCAGGATGCGAAGCCGTACCGTATCTCCTCGATCGCGACCAGCGACGGCAACGGACACGACGGCAAGTGGGCGGTCTGGCGCGGCGGTTTCGCTTCGGCGACCCAGCGCGCCGCCAAGACTTACACCTGGTCCGGCAGCAATGCGGATGGGGCGCCGGCGCGGGGCATCAGCTTCGGCATTGAAGACAGCTACAGTTCCACGAATGCGTCCACGCAGGTCTGGGATATGGCATTTTTAAAGATCGACTCGGACCAGGCGTTCGAGACCGCGCAGAAGCACGGAGGCGACAAGGTCCTGGAAAAGGCGGCAGACACGCCCGTCACCTACGTGTGCGATTGGAACCACAATACCAACGAATTGGTCTGGCATGTCATCTACGGTACGAGCCGTGACGGAGCGAAGTTGACCGTGGCAGTCAACGCTTCCACGGGAGAGTTTATCCGGGTGGAGAAGTAAGTTCCTCCTGCACTGGGATGGACCGTAGCCGGGGAGTGACCCTAGCGCTTGGGCTCTTCCCGGTGTTTGATGTGAGCCTCGATCTGGGAAAAAAAACGGTATACGGCCTCGGCAGAAGCCAGGGCCTTCTTCACGGCACTTCGTTCGGCGCACGCCACGACGTCATGTGGGGAATACTGGAGACGAACGCGGTCCATGGCACATTGCGCGCTTAACAGTTCTACGCAGGCGGCCGCAAGGTCAGCTTTAAGACGGACAACATCCAACTGCTTACCTCCAGACTTCATGTACAACACTCCGTACTGTGGGGATAACGCAACCGGGTCTCGAAGCCCGCATGGGAGGACTGCCAATTCTACGGACCTGCGGGACCCGGGTTGCGAGGTCAATTGTTCTATTGTTCTATGATGTAGATAAATTATACAACGTTAGTTTTACATAGTTCAAGCTACTAATTCGATTTAGCAGAAATGGGAGGGGAAACGTGCCCCGACAACCCGATCCGGCATTGGAAAAGCGCATTCTGGGCGCGGCGTCGCGCCTGTGGGCCCGCGGCGGCGAGAAATCGCTGACCATGCGGGCGGTGGCCAAGGCGGCCGGCACAACCACTCCCACCGTGTACGAGCGTTACCGCGACCGCGACGACATTCTGCGCGCCCTCCGCCTGGAGACGCGGCGTGAACTGTTCGCCGCGCTGAGCCGCACCCGGACGCTGCGCGATGCGATCGAGGGGCACGTGCAGTTTGCGCTCGACCACACCCACGCCTATGAAGTGCTGTTCGATGGAGTGGGCAAGCCGCCGTCCCTGCATGAACCGTGGCCTTCGTTCAACCTGATGCGCGAGCGTGTCGCCAGCCTGATTGGCGGAACCCCGCGCGATCACAACCGTTTGATGCTTTCGATCTGGTGCCTGATGCATGGCACGGCGATGCTGATCATCCGCGGGAACTTTGAAGGGGCGCTGCGCACGCAGGCAATTCACTCCTGCCAGGACTCGGCGGAAACTTTGCTCAAAGCGGCGCGGCGGAAACAACTGGCGCAATCCGGCCCGAAGTGGCCGGCAAACCTGATTCTCGGCGAGGGCACGCACAGCAAGGTGGGGAACGGGAATAGCGTCAACAAGGGTAGACCAAAACGTACAACACCGCCGCGTTGACGGACAGCAGGTCCGCGAGTTGCGCGGACACAAAGCAATCCTGCGGCAGAAGTCTCAATGATTCATTTGGCTGCTTTGGTGTTGGACGGCGTTTTTAACCGATCGATCGCTTTTCTGGAATCTTCTGCCTGAGGGCCGTGAGGCAGAATCCGCAGATAACTTTCAAATTCGGCGATGGCTTCATCGGGGCGCCCCATTTTTTCCAGGCAGATGGCGAGGCGGTAGGTGGCAATCGCGTCGTTGTCCTTGTAATAGAGCGCTTCGCGATAGCGGCTCTCGGCGCCGACGTAGTTCTTGCGTTTGAAGTAGTAGTCGCCGACTTCGACGTCTTTGGCCGCCTTATGCGGGTCCCAGGGATGCATCTCGTTTACATCGCCGCTGCCGGGCTCGCCTTCGACATCCTCGAGAACTTCTGAACTCTTCGGATGCGCTTTGGCGTCGTCGGCGGGAGCAGACAGGTCGATCTGGGTATTCTTGCTGGAGCTGTCGCCGGAATCGGCACCCAGATCTCTGACATTCACGGTGTCCGAACGGGGTGGCGCGAGATTAGGATTTTGGGCAACTGGCCGGGACGCCTTGGAGGACGAATCTGGAGCCTGCGCCTTCGATGGGGCAGACGACGACTCTTGCCCCCAGAGCGCGGTACCGACAGTAAACAGCAGGACCACCAGCCAACTACGCATGTGTCTATTTTATCGTCATCCGTGCGTCGAGTGGAATCCGGCCAGGCACCGACGCGCCGTCTCCAGCTCGGGGTAGCGGCTGCCTTCCTGCTCGATCAGGTAGTACTCGACTCCGCCGACGCTTTCTGCGGCCTGGAAGATTCCCTTCCAATCCGCCTTCCCTTCCCCGAACAGAGTTTTGTAAGCGATGTTGGGATCGGGAGACCAGTCTTTGCAATGGATGGAGTGGATGCGGCCGGGGTTGCTTCGGATCCAGGCAACGGGATCGGAACCGGCTTCGAGACAAGTGCCGACGTCCAGTTGCAGCATGACGGTGGGCTTCGTGTTGGCGGCAAGAATCTCGATGGGGCGCTTGCCGTCCACGGGTTTCCATTCCGCGTCATGATTGTGGTAGCCGACCTTGAGTCCGGCAGGCGCGAGCTTGTCGGCGGCCGCATTCAGGCTGTCGGCCAGAGCCTTCCATCCCTCCACATTGGGCTTGGGATCGCTCCATGCCTGCACCATGTATTTGGCGCCGAGAATCAGGTTGAGGTCGCGGGCGTGATCGATCTTCTGGGCACTGAAGAAATCTTCGTCATTGTGGGTGGAGTAGCAGCGGATGCCGAGATCGTCCATGAGCTTGCGCATCTGCTTGGCCTGCGGGTCAGTCCACTCGAGGTAAGGCGCGTAGAATTCGACGCACTGGTATCCCATTTGAGCGACGGCGCGCACGGTGCCTTGGGGATCTTTTGCGAGCGCGTCGCGAACGGAATACAGCTCGAGGCCGACGGGAATTTTGGCTGCAGCAGCGGATGCGAGACTGCGAAAGGCCCAGGGCAACGTTGCCGATATGGCGAGAAACGATCGACGGGAGAGGTCTGGGATAGACATGGCAGACATCGTACTCCGGGTCGCGGAAATCCTCCACCGGGGCTAAAGCCCGAAGAATTTCCGGCGCCAGACGCGGCCCTAGAGGGCCAGCTTTCCACCGACATGAGAAGCGCCTTGGGCGGTTTCCACCTCGCGGATTGCAGCGCGGCCGCCGCACTCGCCGCTCATAGCTCACAACTCACAGCTCAAAAAAAACAGGCCGCTCAGGGGGAGGCATTGAGCGGCCTGGTTGGCGAAGTCCTCCGGGGAGGAGGGTAAAGTCGTTTACATCGAGGACGGATTATTGCCCGTCGCCGGGGTGGCAGCCGGAGCGTTGCCGCCCGTCGTGTTGGTCATCAGGCGGACATCGACGCGGCGGTTACCGGCGCGGCCGGCGGCGGTTTTGTTCGGCTCCACCGGCTTGTCCTTGCCCAGGCCAATCACATAAATCTTGTGCGCCGGCACGTTGTATTTGCTGGCCAGGTACTGGATCACCGAATTGGCGCGGCGCTGGCTGAGATCATAGTTATAGTCAGCGGGACCAACCGAGTCCGTTCCGCCTTCGAGCGCGATGATGTAGCCCTTGGTCGAGGCGATTTGCGCCGCGAGCTGATCGAGGGCCTCCTGCGCCTTCTGGGTCAGATTGTCCTTATTGAAGCCGAACTTCACGCTGGTCTCGGCGACGGGGTGATAGTTGTCGAGGTTGGCGACCGTGTTGGTCAGCACGCCCACGCGACCGTTGGCGGCGTCAGCCATCTGCTGTGCCTGGGTGGCGTTCTGGGCGGCGGTCTGGGTCTTCTGCTCGACTTCAGCGGTCTTGGTGTTGACCGCCTGGATAGCAGCCTGAGCGCGCTGGTCGACGTCTTTAATGTCGCGGGTGTTCTTGGCGGTCAGGTCGTCGAGTTCGTTGGTCTTGTTGATGAGCGGGGTGGTCTGGCTCTTCACGTAATTCTTGCTGGAGCAGCCGACGGTGGCGACCATGCTGGCTGCCAGGCAAATCATTAACGAAGTGCGGTTCATAGGGTGAGGCTCCTTGGTTTCCATCTTGGCGCGTCTGGGTTACCCCTGCGCGCAGAATTTCGAATCTTTGAGGCCCTGGGAATGAGTTACCAATATACAAGTCCCGTACCTGATATGTGCACGGGAAATGCCAGTTGTAGGTCCGCCAACCGAACGCAGTAAGTATACCGCTTTCAATGGCTTGCAGGAAAGACATGCAATTGTGCAGGAGGCGGGGTTGGCTGCAAGATATGCAAAGGGACATCATGCATGGAAATTTTATACGGTAGGGCCTTGGGCAGATCGAAACGCTATTTGCGGACTCCTCCCGAATAATTGCGTATGAGGGCAGTCCCCTGGGCTCAGCGGGATTGTTGCCGAACGGGAAATGAGTTCTAGGCCCTAGGGCAAGGCAAATCACCGCAAAGCATTTCACAGGTCGGGTTTGCTCCTCGCATTTCCTCTGCGCCCTCTGCGAATTCCTCAGCGACCTCTGCGGTTGAGCTTTTCCTACCGCAAAGAGATTGCCGGGAACCCACACAGCTGCGAAATCATGGATCAGAGCCTTCACTTCCAGATATCAGTGATCGGCTGGGCGGCGCGATCGTTGGCGGTGAGAGGGGCCAAGCCAAAGTTGTCTTCAATCGTCCGCAGGACGCTGTAGTGGTTATAGCGTTTGGCGAGGGCTTTCGGATCCTGCAGGCTGCCGTCCTTGACCATGTCGCCGAGAAACATCGTGAAGACGCGGTTGTCTTCATTGCCGCCGGATTCGTCGAAGGTCACGATGACCAGCGTTCCCTGCCGCAGTTTTTCAGGGAAGGTGTCGTCGAGGAACTTCTTCAGCCAGGCGGCTGCGACGTCGACGGTAGTGTCGTGCCCATCGTGGTTCATGTTGGGCGTATAGAACGAGTAGGCCACTAAACCCTTCTTTGCATCCTGCGCGAAGAAGTTGTCGGCGCGGCCGGAATCCACGCGGATGACGCGATCGCACCATTTTTCATGTACTTCGCTAAAACTCAGGAAGGGAACGTGGCGGCGGACGTAGTTGCCTCTTCTTTCGGCAACGTGCTGGCCGGAGACATTCCAGGGGCAAGGGCCGGGGGGAAGTTCTTCGGCGTATTGCTTGAAATTAAGCCCGGCAGCGATCAGGCGGTCTGCGATCGTCTGGTGGGCGGAGTCGTTGGGGAAGTTCACCTGCTTGTCGCCCAGAAAGCTTCCGCGGCGGTGAATGTCGAAGTCGGTGCCGGCAATCATCGCCAGATAGTTGGGGTACGAGGGGTGAAACAGCGCGTGAAAATTGCTGAAGCTGGCGCCTTTGGCGGCCAAGTCGGTGAGATCTTTATTCTGGATGGCGCGCTCATAGTCGACGTTTTCGAGGACGATGATGAGAACCCGGTCGAAGTGGTGGGCGGGAGAGCGCGCTGCGGCACGCGCTGCTTCGTCCTTTTGGCCCTGGGGAGACTTCGTGATGACGGGCTGGTTCTGCGGCGCGGGAGTGATCGACTGCGCGAGCGACGGGCTCGAGACAGCGCTAAGAACCGCTAGCAGCGCGGCCATCGAGAAAGTCCGGGAAAAGGCCGCCCGGGCGGCGCAATACAAGGGCATCTGACCTTTTTGTAACACAACGCGTACTGCTCCCATCCAATTAGAATTGGAAATACCCCGCGCCATGGACCTGCAGGCCAAAATTCGCACGATTCCCACCGAGCCCGGCGTGTATCTGTACAAGAACGCCGAGGGCGAGGTCATCTATGTGGGGAAAGCCAAGAACCTGCGCAGCCGGGTGGCGAGCTATTTCCACGAGGGGCGATGGGAAGACGCGAAGACCGGCACGCTGGTGCGCGAGGCGGTGGATGTCGAATACATCGTTGTCGCCAACAATAAAGAGGCGCTTGCGCTTGAAAACAATCTGATCAAGCAGCGCAAGCCGCGATTCAACATCCTGCTGCGTGATGATAAGACCTATCCTTATGTGAAGCTGACGCTGGGCGAGCGCTGGCCTCGGGTTTACGTCACGCGGCGGTTGCGCAAGGATGGCAGCGCATATTACGGGCCGTACTTCCCTGCCAATCTGGCGTACCGGATCGTCGATTTGATCCACCGCAATTTTCTGATTCCGTCGTGCAAGGTGGACTTGACGCGGTTTCATCCGCGCCCCTGTTTGCAGTACTACATCAAGCGCTGCCTGGGGCCGTGCGTCGAAGCGTTGACGACGCCGGAGTTGTATCAGGAGGCGGTGCACGATGTGAAGATGTTTCTGGAAGGGCGGCCGACGGATCTGGCGCGGTCGCTGCGGGCGCGCATGGAGCAGGCTGCGGCGGCGCAGGAGTATGAGCGGGCAGCGCGCTATCGCGACCTTGTTTCGACCGTCGAGCAGTTGCAGGAACGGCAGCGCATCGCCGCGGCTGAGGGAGATGACGCGGATGTGTTTGGGTATCACTACGAGAATGGGATGCTGGCGGTAAATCTGTTTCACATGCGCGGCGGGAAGATGGTGGACCGGCGCGAATTTTTCTGGGAGGACTTGCCGGAGTTCGCCCTGCCCGAGCATGATGACACCGCCGACAAAGTTGCGACGGAGTTTTCTCCCGCTGAATTCTTTTCGGCGCTGCTGAAGCAGCTTTATATCGGGCAGCCGTACGTGCCGCGCAATCTGTACGTCCCCGTGGATTTTGAGGACCGCGCAGAACTTGAGGACTTGCTTTCCGACCAGATCGCGGGCGAGGGGGCTCGCTCTGCGCGAGTCCATATTCTCGTGCCTCTGCGCGGGGACAAGCGGTCGCTCATCGATCTTGCCGGCAACAACGCCAAGCAGTCGTACGATCAGCGCTTCCGCGTGCTGAAGCCGAATGCGCGGAAGATTCAGGAGGAATTGCAGGAGGCCGTCAGCTTGCCGGAATTGCCGAAGCGCATCGAGTGCTTCGACATCTCGCACATCCAGGGCGCGGAGACGGTGGCTTCGATGGTGGTGTGGGAAGACGGCAAGATGAAGAAATCGGATTACCGCAAGTTCATCATCCGCACGGTGGAGGGCGTAGACGACTTCGCTTCCATGCGCGAGGTGGTGACGCGCCGCTACAAGCGGCTGCAGGACGAGGGGAAGCCCATGCCATCGCTGGTGCTGATCGACGGCGGACTCGGGCAATTGCATGCTGCCGCCTCGGCGCTGGAGGCGCTGGAAATCATCAACCAGCCGCTCGCCGCGATCGCGAAACGCGAAGAAATTCTGTATGTGTACGGGCAGGAGAAGGATCCGATCGCGCTCGATCATCACTCGCCGGTGCTGCACCTGATTCAGATGATCCGCGACGAGGCGCACCGTTTTGCCGTAACGTTTCACCGCAAGCGGCGCCAGATGCGCGATCGTTCCACCGAACTGCTGGAGATCCCGGGCGTCGGAGCCAGCACGACGCGGCGGCTGCTGGAACACTTTGGCAGCGTGCAGGCGGTGAGGCAGGCAGATGCCGCAGCGTTGTCGGCAGTGGTGACACGGGTGCAGGCAGAGGCGATTCGCAATCACTTTCAGAAGTAAGGAAGCACGGCTTTCGGCTTCCGCTATCCGGCTTCCGGAAGCGGGAGCCGAGAGCCGAGAGCCGAAATCGGTGACGGAGCGCAAACCAGAGCGATACGTCGTCAGCGCCTCGGCGATCATTCCCGCCCGCCGCGAGCGCGTGTACTCGCTGATTGCCAATTATCGCGACGGCCATCCCCGCATTCTTCCGAAACAGTTCAGCAATCTGGTAGTGGAGCAGGGCGGCGTGGGCGCGGGAACGGTGATTCGGTTTCAGATGAGTGTGTTTGGCAAGAAGCAGACATTCCGCGCCGCAATCACCGAACCGGAACCGGGACGCGTGCTGGTGGAAACGGATTTGGACACCAATGGGGCAGTCACGACCTTTACGGTAAATCCAGGGACCGCGCCGGCGGATTCTAACGTGACCATTGCAACCGAACTGCCTGTCCGAAGTCGATTCCTCGGCGGTCTCGAAAGAAAGCTGGCGACGCTTCTGCTGCGGCCAATCTACGTCAAGGAACTGGAGAATCTGGCGCGCGTGGCCACGGGGCCCTTCGGCAGCGGAACAACGTCCACTTAAGAGCCGCTGGTTCCCCTGTGCACCTCCGTGACCTCTGTGGTTCCCGTGTTTCCGATCTCATCGGAGCGCCCTCAACCCCATGCTACGATTTCCGCGTCGTGCCCATTGCCGCACCGCCGACGCTCGACGTATCGCTGTATCCGGCCACGTATCGCGTCTCCACCGGATACGCCGGCTTCTTCTATTTCCTGGGTGGAATCGCAATCGCCGCCGGCAGCCTCGGCAGCTGGTATTTCGCAACCGGCCACGAGATGACCAGCGCCCGCCAGGCCGCCATCATGGCCGCGCTCTGCTTCCTGTTCGTCCTGCTTGGAATATTCCTGATCGCCTCGATTTTTCGCTCAACCGTCACCCTGCGCGCCGACGCCATCGTCGTCCAGGGAATGTTCAGCTCGCGCACGCTTCTCCGCTCCGAAATCGCCGGACGCCGCATCCTCCCCACACAGTACGTAAAGACACTGGTCTTGATTCCTCACTCCGCCCATCAGAAAAAACTAAAACTGGCGTTGGCACTGCGGACCGATCCCGCCTTCGACGCCTGGTTCGCCGACATCCCCGATTTTGACGCGAAGGAGGTCGCTGAGTCGCAAGCCGACCTCAACGCCGATCCCGACCTCGGCTTCCACTCCGAAGACCGTAAGCAGCGCGTGGCGCAAGCGAAACAGACCGCCAAGGTTCTCAACGTCATTGCCTGGATCGCGCTGCTCTGGGGCTTCATTGCACCGCGCCCGTATCTTCTCGTCATCTCCGTGCTGGCCGCTCTGCCCATCGTCTCTGTTGTGCTGCTGGTCCGCTCGCGCGGCATCTATCAGATCGAAGGCCGCCGCAACGACGCGCGCCCCAGCCTTGCCGTCCCCTTCATCTTTCCCGGCATGGTCCTGGTAGCCCGCACCGTGCAGGATATTCATCTCCTCGAATGGACTTCCATCCTCGTGGCTGCGATCGTGTGCGCGCTGCTGCTGTTGCTCGTCGTCTCCGCCTGCGACCGCGCTTTACGCAAACGCCCATGGACTGCCGTCATCATCTTCATCTTCGGCGCCTTCTACGGCTGGGGTCTGATGGCGCAGGCGAATGCCCTTCTCGATACCTCGCCGGCGCATGTCTTTCAAGTTGCCGTAACCGGAAAGCACATCAGCAGTGGCAAAACCACGACCTACTATCTCCGCCTCGAACCCTGGGGCCCCGAAACCACTTCGCAAGATGTCTCTGTGCCCTCTTCGCTTTATCACTACGCAGATGTCGGCGTAACGGTCTGCGTCGATCTTTATCCCGGAGCCTTCCGCATCCCCTGGTACGAAATCGACCGGTGCCGCTAGCCTTGGCAGCCTTTCCCGCACTCTGCTATAACCCGCTCAGACGGGAACCCTGCTAAGGACACGAATCTGAACTCAACCACGCACTCGCGGCTGCAAGCATCGTTCGAAGGCCAGGACGATATCTTTTCCACCGGCTTCTCCATCCTGCGTGAAGCCATCGCACAGCGAGCCTTTCCCGCGGCCTCCATCGCAGTCGCCCAAGCCGGCAAACTCCGCGCCCTGAAATCTTTTGGAAAATTCGTATATGAAGACGACGCGGGGGATTTTGACGTTGATGTCGCCACGCTCTTCGATCTCGCTTCTCTAACCAAGCCCGTTGCCACCACCACCACAGCCATGCTCCTCTACGAGCGCGGACTGCTCGAACTCGACGCCCCGATCTCCGGCACCATCCCAGAATTCCTCACGGACCCCGATCCTCGCCGCCGCGAAGTGACTTTCCGCATGCTCCTGGCTCACTCTTCAGGCCTCCCCGCCTACGAAAAGTTGTTTCTGAACGCGCGCACGCGCGAAGATCTGCTTCGGGCCGCATTCACGACGCCACTGACCGCCGCCCCCGCCATCCGCGCCGAATACAGCGACATCGGATTCATCATCCTCGGCGCCGCCCTCGAACGCATCACGCAGGAACCGCTCGACATCTTCTGCCAGCGCGAAATCTTCGGCCCGCTCGCGATGTCGAATACGACATTCAATCCTCCCGCCAACCAACGAAGCAATATCCCGCCCACGGCCGACGAGCGAGAGAAATCAGAATGTGGCGCGGGCGCCCCCGCCCGCGCACCGGCCACCACCCCGGACAAGCCCCGCAGCACGTTCCGCAACCGCATCATTCAGGGCGAAGTCCAGGACGAAAACGCTTCCATTCTCGGCGGCGTCGCCGGACACGCGGGCCTGTTCTCCACCGCCGAAGACCTCGCCCGCTTCGCCCACGTCCTGCTTCAGGGCGGTAATCCCATCCTCCGCCCCGAAACCCTCTCTCTCTTCACCCACCGCGAATCTCTCCCGCCGGGTACAACCCGCACTCTCGGCTGGGATACTCCGTCATCCCCCTCGCAATCCGGAAAATATTTTGGCCCAGCCGCCTTCGGGCATCTCGGCTACACCGGCACTTCGCTCTGGATCGATCCCGACCGCCAGCTTTCCATCGTTCTGCTCACCAATCGCACGTGGCCCGACTGCTCCAACCAGGCCATCAAGCAAATCCGTCCCAGATTTCACGACGCCATCATCGAAGTTCTCCGCTGACCCACAGTTCACTCGTGTGTGGATGATCACTTCCCCAAAGCGTTCGAACATTTACAATGAAACGTTTTAATAATCACCCGCTCTCGTGCATTCTGGATGCGAGAAGCGGAATTTTGCGATCCAGGAGAGGCCCACGATTTGACCCGCACCGCGAACCCTGACCTTCGCCAGCTTCCCACCGAGCAGATTCTCCCCACCGCCGCCGATCTCGACCGCATGTCCTCGCTCGACATCGTTCGCCTGATCAACGACGAGGACGCCACCATTGCCGAGGCCGTGCGTCGCGCACTTCCACAGATCGCGCGCGCCATCGACGTTGTCGCCGCCGGACTTCGTCAAGGTGGACGCCTCATCTACGTCGGCGCCGGAACCAGCGGCCGTCTCGGCGCCCTCGACGCCTCGGAAATCCCACCCACCTTCAATACCGATCCGCGCAGCGTGCAATACATCATGGCTGGAGGTCCCAGGGCTCTGGGCGCCTCCACCGAAGCGAGCGAAGACGACACCCGCCTCGCCCTTGCCGAAATCAAGAAACGCAAGCCCGGCAAGCACGACATCGTTTTAGGCATCGCCAGCAGCGGACGCACTCCCTTCACCATTACCGCCATCGAGTACGCCGGCCAGCGCGGAGCGCACACCATCGCCCTGACTTGCAACCGCGACTCCCCGCTCGAGCGCGCCGCCGACTTCGCCATCGTCACCGAAGTCGGCCCCGAAGTTCTCGCCGGATCCTCCCGCATGAAGGCCGGCACGGCTCACAAGATGGTGCTCAACATGATCTCTACGGGCGCCATGGTCCGCCTTGGCTATGTCTACGGCAACCTTATGGTCAGCGTCTGGACCAAGAATGAAAAGCTCATCCAGCGGGCCATCCGCATCGTCGAACAGGCCACCGGAGCCGATCACGAGGCCGCCACGCGTGCTCTGAAAGCCAGCGGGAATCGAACCCCGGTCGCAGTCGTGATGCTGGCTGCCGGAGTCACCAAATCCCAAGCCGCCGCTGCCCTCAAAAAGACCAAGGGCCACGTCCGCCAAGCGATCGAGATGGCGAAGTCGTAGCGCCGGCGTCCCGCCGGCTGTCATGGGGGCGTCTCGCCCCCGCGCGTTATTTCTTCTGCGCCCTCCGCGAGACCTCGGCGAACTCCGCGGTCAATGCTCTTCGCCGGCGAACAGTTCCGTCGGTAACAACAGCCGCACCTACCTCTCCCGTTACAATGAGACCCAGGATTCCTTCATGGATAAATTCGTCATCCGCGGCGGAGAGCCGCTGCTCGGCACCGTCCGCGTCAGCGGGGCAAAAAATGCCGCGCTCCCCTGCATGGCCGCCGCCCTGCTCACCGATCAGCCCGTCATCCTCGAAAACATTCCCCAGGTTCGCGACATTCACACCACGCGCAACCTGCTCACCGCGATGGGCGCCGAAGTCGAACTCGGCTACGGACGCGCCCAGCACCGCACCAGCATCCACTGCGCCACCCTCGCCAGCCCCGAAGCTTCTTACGAACTAGTAAAGACGATGCGCGCCTCCACGCTCGTTCTTGGCCCGCTTCTCGCGCGCTGCGGCCGCGCCCGCGTTTCGCTTCCGGGAGGCTGCGCCATCGGATCGCGCCCCATTGATCTTCACATCAAGGGCCTGGAGCAACTCGGCGCCAAAATCACGCAGGAGCACGGCTACGTCGAAGCCACCGCCAATCGCCTCAAGGGCGCGGAAATTGTTTTCGACAAGATCACCGTGACCGGCACCGAAGACCTGCTCATGGCCGCTACTCTCGCCGACGGTGAAACCCTCCTGCAGAATTGCGCTCGCGAGCCCGAGGTTGCCGACCTCGCAGCCCTGCTCAACAAGATGGGAGCGAAAATCGAAGGCGCAGGCACGCCCACCATTCGCGTGAAAGGCGTCAGCAAGTTAAAAGGCGCGAAGCACCGCATCATTCCTGACCGCATCGAGGCCGGAACGTTCATCATCGCCGGAGCCATGACGGGTGGCGACCTTAACATCGCCGGATGCGATCCCGCTCACCTCGACGCGCTGCTCAGCAAGCTTCACGAAGTCGGAGTCAAGACCAAGCTCTCCGCCGACTCCGTGCGCGTGATGGGAGACAACCCATTCACCGCCGCCGACATGTCCACCGAAGAGCATCCCGGCTTCCCCACCGATTGCCAGGCACAATACATGGCGCTCGCCACGCAGGCGGAGGGCACCTCAATCATCACAGAAAATATTTTTGAGAACCGCTTCATGCACGCGCAGGAATTAGTCCGCATGGGAGCCAACATCAAGACGGAAGGACGCCGCGCCGTGGTGCGCGGCAAGACCCCTCTCAGCGCCGCCGCAGTGCTGGCCAGCGATCTGCGCGCGTCAGCCTCCCTCGTGCTCGCGGCTTTGGTTGCAGATGGAGAAACCATCATCGACCGCGTCTACCACATCGATCGCGGCTACGAGCACATCGAAGAAAAGCTGAAGGGAGTCGGAGCGCAAATCAAGCGCATCGGCGAGATGTTCCCCAAGAAAGCCGTTGCCGCAAAGTAGAACGGTGCCAAATCTTTTTTTTCACTTGCGGAGTAAGTCCTGTACGCTGGTCAGCAATGCGCGCGAAGGTGCGAGATCCCGTAGTTTGGCAATCTCCGACAATGCTCGGTCAATGTCCGCATAGCCGCAACGATCCATCCAGGCTGCAATCAGGATCGGCGACCGGTTCATGCCCTCCCGGCAATGCACCAGCACGCTCCCTCGTCGCACGCCGATCGCGATGGCGTACATGATGTCCTCGAACTTTTGCGCAGCGATCGGAACTGCGTCCGGGATTGGAACTTGGATGTAGATGATTTTCGGTGCTCGCGGAACAGGCTTCTCGCGGCAAAGCGAAATGACAGTCGCGATACGCCGCGGATTGGAACGCGCCAGCTGCAACGCATCTTTGAGGCTCCCGAGATAGAGTTTTTCCCAGATCTTTGTCACTTGCCTGCCGACCTTGTGGACAGATGCATGCCCCTTGTTCTACCAACATGCCCCTGGTGCGAATGCTGGCACCGAACGGTCTGCCTCTGAGACAGGGCGATATTTGCCTCTGAGTGCAATGGGATCCCGTGGTAGCCGTCCTCGACGTGAGCCACGATACGCGTCCAGCGTCGCAGAAGATAGTCAAACTCGCCCTCACCGACGAAGCGAGAGAATTTATGATGTTCACATTATTCACGGACTGCGGGTGAAGGGCTATTCATATACAGATCGGTTGGCACGACGGGCCGAGCGGAGTCTTTTGTAGTCCGCCTCATATCACATTATGCGCTTCCATACCGATGTTGAAAACGCGATTACTCTCAAAGCCCCGGCAGGATGTCACGACAATTGACCGCACCAGATTTGCTTTGTTATACCTCGGCTGCTATTACTCGACGGTCTATGGAGGGTTTTGCATGTCGTCTTCGACTCGCGTTCTCTCTGCTCTGCTCCTTTCGCGCCGGTTGCGAATTTCTTTTCTGCTGCTGCCGACCACCTTCATAGCCTGCCTTCCTAGCGGGGGCGCGAGCCATCCACCCGCCTTTCCCTCGGGCGCGGTCGACCAAGCGGTGCGTTCATTTATGCAAACCGTCTCACATTCGGTCACCCAAGATGGCCCTGTGGCTTGGATTAAATATTTCGATGAAAGTCCAGCATTCTTTATGGCCGTTAACGGTCAGATGGCGTTCCCGAATGCCTCTGCCGCAGAGGAGGGCACTCGAAAGTTTGCCCAAACCATCCGTCAGATTGACTTGAAGTGGGGGGATGATTTGCGCGTCGATCCCCTCACCAATGAATACGCCGTAGTGGGGGTTTCATGGCGCGAAGTTCAAGTTGACACGGGCGGGCATTGCGTAACTGAAACGGGATATTTTACTGCCCTCGTAGAGTATCGCGACGGACACTGGCGGTTCCGTAACGCTCACTGGTCCGCGCCAGTTTCACCCCACTAGTTTTTTCGCGAACAGGGACGGTCGTGACACAGGGGCTTTCGGTGAAATCGGAATTTTTCGCAAATCGATCACCACCGAACACTTGCGGAGGTCGTGTGCTCTGATAATAATCCCGTCATGGATTTAAATCTGGTGGCCGTGGTCCTGTTAATCGCAGGCGCTGTTTGCGTTGCTATTGCGGCTTATGTCATCTCGTTGTACCGGGCACGTAGATTGATCCAGCAAGCGGAGCAATGGATTCTGGTTGAAGCTAGGATTGAATCTGGTGGCCTCGAATCGACCCACGCGTCAAACAAAATCATCTTGCCGACATTCGCATTCTCTTATGAGGTTTCGAACAAATACTATTCTGGGCGTTTTTCTCTCTTGCCTAAACCTTTTCCCGACGACGCGGCCGTCGACTCCATGATCGAGCACATGATTGGACGTAAAATCCTATTGCGCTATGATCCAGACAATCCCCAAATATGGTTCATCCCTGATAAGTTCATCGATGGTTACAAGGTCGAACAGAAAATCAGCATGCACGCAATCTACAGCATGTATCCGGATAGCTAGCCTGCTCACTGGGTTGATTTAAGCAGACCATAGCGCTCAAAACCCACTGCCCAGGCATTTTGAGTGCTATGGCGATGTTTCGCCAACTGGCAAATACTCAACCCGGTGCAGGCAATCCTTGCCCCTGACCGTTAACATCCACCTTGTACCTCGGAGTTAGAATTACCTGAGTGCCCGTGGAATCTGCTCCGCTGCAGCGCGTCGGGAGGGTGAGACTATGGCGCTCTTAGTTCGCCGCTCGATCCTCATTAAATTTTCAGTTGTCCGTTACTGCGTCTTCCTCCTGGTGGTTTGTGCGATCACCGCACCGGCCCTGGCACAGCACACCGGCCGCACTGCCGGAGCATCGGCCCCCGTTCCTGCTCCGATCCTTCATCCTCCGGTTTACCGCGCACCGGTTTACCAGGCACCGGTTTATCACGCACCGATTTACCAGACACCCATGAACCGCGCTCCGGTTTACGCGCCGATTTACGTGCCGCGCATCTCATCCCTATCGCCGGTGGACCCGCTCGGCACGATCGCATTTCGGCCTCCACTTCGCCCCATCCGTCCGGCCCCGCCGATCATCCAGATTTATGTTTTCCCGCTCGTCGCCGGCCCGTTCTGGCCATCCTATTTCTGCTGGTGGGCAACCTGTGACCAGTTCTGGGCCTCGGCGTTTTTGTACAGTGCTGTGCCCGTCTCGTCGTGGAATCCCGCGAACTATCTGCCACCGGCACCCGAACCCGTGTACGTCTACGGCGCAGAACCACGGGAACTCCCGCAGCTCTTTTTGAACGATGGCACAGTCCTCAATGTGAGCGACTACTGGCTCGTCGACCGCCAACTTCATTTCATGATCAGCGAGGAGGAGGGGGCAAAACCCACAGAGGAGGTGATTGCCTTCGACGAACTGGACTTGCAGAGGACAGTCGACGTGAATACGCGTCGCGGATTCCGATTCATGCTGCGCAACGAGCCCTTCGAGCAGTATGTGCGCGACCATCCCGAGGGACCGCCCCCGGCCATATCACCCCAGTAACGGCGCGAGCCGGAAGAATCTCGCCGAGCATTAGCTCCTTGTCAGCTTCCGAATAATCTCTCCATGCTGCGGGTAACTCGCCAGCAAGTCCGCGCGCTTGGCTAATTCAAAATCCAGGAAGTCGAATCCCGGGGCGACCGTGCATCCCACCAGCGCCCATGATTTCCAATCCGCCACGTGCGAGCCAAACCAGCATCCAGCACGCACCACAGCTTGAGGCACTTGCTCCGCTTCCGGATTCGTGCCAAGAAAACTCCTGTCGTGCTTCCCGCCCGGCTCAATGACGTGTATCAGCAGCGGCGATCCCGCATAGAAGTGCCACATTTCATCCGACCGCAACCGGTGAAATGCCGAAAAGTTTTCCCCTTCAAGCAGAAAATAAATCGCCGTCGAAGCCGCCCGGGCCCCGTCAAATTCCTGCGGCAGCGCCTGCCGCGCAATCATCAACTCAGAGCGATATGTCTGCCGGAAATATCCACCTTCCGGATGCGGCTCCAACCGCAGCTTCTCAATCCAGTACCGAGCATTCTGCGCGGCCTTCATTCCCAGCAGATTACAGGAATTCATCCTCGCCGCGCGCTGATTGAGAGCTCAACGTTCATGAAACCCTGAAACTTTGAAACGTCACCTACGGGGTCACCTCAAACACGGTGCCGCCGTTCGCGCTCCCTCCGCCTTGATTCGTCGTGCCATAAAGGTTTCCCGCCGCATCCGCGACCAGTCCCCCTACCGGCCCGCAGCCGTCGCTGCCGCCCGTAAAGCTGTAAAGCACAGTCTCGGTGAGCTTGCCATTCTGCGGCGCCAGTTCGAACACAACCCCGTTCCCACTCGGATATAGCACGCAGGCATTATTTTGAATTCCGCCCTGCGAGGTCACTCCGAATAGCTTTCCGTCGAGTGCCAGCACCGGGGCTACCGGGTCGGCGCCATCCGTGGTGTTGAAAGCATAAGAACTCACCGTCATTTTTCCCGCCAACGGCGTCAACTTAAACACCACCCCGTAGCGTCCAGATCCCCCTCCCATGCTCGTCGTTCCCAGCACGCTTCCATTCACCAGAATCACTCCGGCTTCGGGCCCGTTGCCATCCCCGCAATACACCCTCGAGCAAAAAGTATGCAGAATGTGTTCGCTCCATTGCCCGTTTGAACCCGGCTGCAGCACGTATGCGATGCCGTCCGCGCCGAACCCTTCCGACGGCCCGCCAATCTCGGTCGTGCCAAACAGGTTTCCCGTGCGATCGAATGTCAGACCGCCGAGCGGGTACGCTCCGTCGAAAGGATAGTTCTGGAACACATGCAGTTGCTGCTCTGCCCACCCGCTCGCCTTCACCAACTCGAACGCCGTGCCGCATCCCTCGAAGCACTGGTTGTCCACCCCTCCGCCACTCGTAGTGCCATAGAGATTCCCCGCGGCATCCAGCACTACCGGCCCGCTTGGAAAGGCGCCGTCGGGCAGTCCGGTAAAGCTGTACAGCACAGTCTCGGTCCAGCCTCCCGATCCCGGCGTCAACTCAAACACCACTCCGCACCCGGTCCCCGAGCAGGCGGAATTGAAGATCCCTCCCTGCTGGGTTGTCCCATACAGATTCCCTTGCGCATCGAACACGAGCGCGGCGTTCGGCAGCCCGCCATCGCCCTGGTATTTGAAGTTGTAGAGAATCGTTTCCGCCCAACTCCCGTCGCTATTCGGACTTAACTCGAAGACTGTTCCCCCTCCGTAGAGCCCTCCGCCAACGGTGGTGCCATAGAGATTGCCCGTCGCGTCGAGAATCAGCGCGCCTTCGGGAACCAGGCCATCCGTACCCGCCTGGAAGGTGTGAATCACTTTAAACTTCGCCGCAAATCCAGGGCTTTCGAGCGCAAACAGAATCGTTCCCATCGCCAAAGCAATCCACCAGTTACTGCGCATACCGTCCCTCCCCGGGAAAAGTCCGAGTTTTGGATGGGGACCATCTCCTCAAGGTTGCAGGTGGGCTCTGCTGTCGGAGCTAAGGTCGGGTCGCAACCATGATTGCCGCCAACCCCTTTCGGGCCGCCGGAATCAACTACCTAGTTCAATCCCGCAAGAATCCTTGGGGTAGAAAAGGGGCTTGTCCATGCCGGATGCTCTGCGAATCACAGTCGATGAACTGCGAAAGCGAATGGAAGCGGGAGAAGACTTCACCGTGATTGATGTTCGCAATCCGCAGGCGTGGGCACAGTCCGATAGCAAGATCCCCGAGGCGATCTACGTTCCCATGGACGAATGGGAGAAACATCTTGACCAGATTCCCAAAGGAAGACCGATCGTTGCTTACTGCACCTGACCCAGCGAAGGATCCAGCGCCAGTTTGGCGCAAAAACTTCTCGACCGTGGTTACAAGAACGCCTACGCCCTTCAAGGCGGCCTGCAGGCCTGGCAGAACGCCGGCCTGCCATTAGAATCCAAGCGCTCCGCAGCCTAAAAATCAAAACTCTCGAGGGTCTCCCGCACCTTGTCGCGTTCTATGCGACAGGGTGGGGGATTTGAGTTCCGATCGTCCGCCTATATCCGATTCCCCGCTCTTTGTTTTGATCCGCGTAAATCCGTGGCCGGAATTTTTACGCAAAAAAACTTGGCACCGATCAGCACGGGGCGGTTTGCCCGGTGCCTTTCGGTGCCTTTTCTCCACAGAAACAAATCTTACGAAACTTACTTCACCATAATTTTGCCGCTGGGGTCGAGCGTGCCCTGCACGCGCACGCGCTTGCCTTCGAACTTCGCGACGTCGGTCTGATGATCGATGTCATAGGTCTTGCCGGAATCGTCTTTCAGCATGTACTTGTCGCCCTGCTTCACAACCGTACCCGAGAACGTCTGGCTGCCATCGGGATTGGAGGAAGCTGCCGCACCGGAGGACGCTGGCGCACCGGACGGGCTGGCGGTCTTCGAACCGGATTCAGGAGTTGTCGCGTCCGGAGTCTGCGAAGACGGGGGCTGTGCCGAAGGAGCTTGCGATGACGGTGCAGCCTGGTCCGGCGTGCTGGACGGGGGCTGCGACGGAGTCTGCGAAGAGGGGCTCTGCGAAGACTGGTCCGGAGTGCTGGACGGCGTCTGCGAAGACGGCGTGCTCGAGGACGGAGTCTGCTGCGCGGCGGGCGGCATTTCCGGCGACGGCGCGGGCTGCGTCTGCGGCTGTTGCTGGTCCGCCGGTGCCGACGGAGTTGACTGAGCGTTGAGCGCGCTGCCCCAGGAGATCATTCCGATGACGACCGCCAGGGTGGCGAGAAACGAGAGAGACTGAATCTTTTTCACAAAAATCCTCCAGGAGCCAATAGGGCTCGTAGCTAAGTCTTTGCAAACGCTCTGCCATCCCTCGCTCCTTTCCTGTGCACCGCCGCCCGGCGATTGTATCTGCAAGGGTTAGCTCCTTTGATCGGGAATGCCCGGCGCGCATGTCAGCAATGTTTTCCGCAGCGCTACACGGAACCCTGTAGTCGAATGACCGTCGGAGGATCAGCACCTCTCCCCCGTCGTGAGAATTTCTTGCTCGCCGAAAGAAAACTCTTCCCAAGATTGTCTGTCCCCCGAAAACAGAAGCCGAAAACAGAAAAGGACCGCGACCGAAGTCGCAGCCCTTTTTCTAAATCCGCGAAATCCACGTTAACGAAGTTGATCTGCGGGGAGGTTAGTGCCTTCCCCCGCCGTGCCCGCCACCGCCATGCCGGCCACCACCGCCACCGCCATGACGTCCGCCGCGCCCGCGCCCACGTCCGCCACCTCCCGGACGCCCGCCGCGGCCGCCACGATCGCCTCCGCGATCTCCGCCGTGCGGACGATCTCCGGCGGGAGCGCCAACGTGCGGCGCGCCTTCGCGATTGAAGTTCGGCTCGTCCGGCTCATCCGGAAAATCGCCGCCGCCCTCAATCACCAGCGTGCCGGTCGGAGCCGGTTCGCTCTCGCCCGCTGCCGGACGCGGAGGCGCTTCCCCTCCGCCCATCTTCGCGCGCTGCTCTTTCAGAATCGCCTTGCGCGAGAGCCGGATGCGGTTGCCTTCCACCGCCAGCACCTTCACCAGCACCTGATCACCTTCTTTCAACTCGTCGCGCACATCGGCAATGCGATGCTCCGCCACTTCGCTGATGTGCAGCAATCCCTCGGTGCCGGGAATGATTTCGACAAACGCGCCGAAATCCGCCAGCCGCGTGACTTTCCCCAGATACGTCTTCCCTACTTCCGCCGTCGCCGTGATGTCGCCGATAATCTGCAGCGCCTTCGCCGCCGACGCCTGATCGCTCGATGCGACTTTGACCAGTCCGGAGTCTTCCACGTCGATCTTCACTCCCGTCTGCTCCACGATGCTGCGAATCATCTTGCCGCCCGGCCCGATCAGGTCGCGAATCTTGTCGACCGGAATCTGCACGGTGTAGAAGCGCGGCGCGTAGTCGGAAATCTTCGCGCGCCCGGTCGAAATCACTTCCTCCATCTTGCCGAGGATGTGCATCCTCCCGCGTTGCGCTTGCGACAGCGCCTCGCGCATGATCTGCGCCGTGATGCCGCCAACTTTAATATCCATCTGCAGCGCGGTGATGCCATCTCGCGTTCCGGCAACTTTGAAATCCATGTCGCCATAATGATCTTCTGCGCCCGCGATGTCGGTGAGGATCGCGTACTCCTCGCCTTCCTTCACCAGCCCCATCGCGACTCCAGCGACCGGAGCCTTCAACGGCACGCCCGCATCCATCAGCGCCACTGACGCTCCGCAAACCGTCGCCATTGACGAAGATCCGTTCGACTCCAGAATGTCGGAGACCACGCGCATCGCATACGGCCAGCTCTCTTCGCTCGGCAGTACCGCCGAGATCGACCGCTCCGCCAGCGCCCCGTGCCCAATCTCGCGGCGTCCTGCCCCGCGCAAGAACGCCACCTCTCCCACCGAGAACGGCGGAAAATTGTAATGCAGCATGAAGCGTTTTTTGGCTTCGCCTTCGAAACCTTCGAGGCGCTGCATGTCGTCGCTGGTGCCGAGCGTCGTCGTTACCAGCGCCTGGGTTTCGCCGCGGGTGAAGATGGCGCTACCGTGGGTGCGCGGCAGGACTCCAGCTTCAATCCAGATTTCGCGGATCTCGTCGAAGGCGCGGCCATCAGGACGCCGCTTCTGCTTGATCACTGCGTCTCGGAAAATGCGTTCCCGCAAAGTCTCGTAATAATGATCGAGCTTCTTCTTGGCTTCTTCGTCGTCTTCCGGCAGGCCCTCCGCCAGCTTCTTCTTCAAACCTTTCACCAGCGTGTGGCTTTCGGCCTTGGGATGTTTCTTGGTATCGAGCGCGTCCGCAAGTTCGGCGCCGATGCGTTTCTGCAGGTCGTTGTAGTACGCCTCATCGAACGCCGGAGGCTCAACCGTGCGCTTGGGCTTGCCCGCCTTGTCGCGCAGTTCGGCGATCGCGGTGCAGATCTTCTTGATCTCGGTGTGCCCGAACTCGATGGCGTCGACGACGGTTTCTTCTTTCACTTCCTTCGCGCCCGACTCGATCATCAGGATGCCTTCGGACGTTCCGACGACCATGATGTTGAGCAGGCTTTCGCGCATCTCGTTGTAGGTGGGATTGACGATGAACTGTCCATTCACCAGGCCCACGCGCACAGCGCCGATGGGACCGAGGAACGGGATATCGGAAACGTGCAGCGCGGCCGAGGCGCCGTTGATGCCGCATACGTCCGGATCGTTATCGGTGTCGGCGGAGAGCACGAAGGCGATGACCTGGGTCTCGCACTTGAATCCCTCGGCGAACATGGGACGGATGGGCCGGTCGATCTGGCGGCTGGTGAGCACTTCGCGCTCGCTCATGCGGCCTTCGCGCTTGATGAAGCCTCCGGGGAAACGTCCGCCGGCATAGGTGTACTCGCGGTAGTCCACGGTGAGAGGGAAAAAGTCGATGCCTTCGCGGGGATCGGCGTTGGCGGTGGCGGTGGCGAGCACAACATTCTCGCCGATGCGGACCACGGCAGATCCGTGGGCCTGCTTGGCCAGTTTTCCAGTTTCAAATGAGATGGTTTTGCCGCCGGAGAGATTGACTGTAACGGTCGTTGGTTCTGGTTTCATAATTCATTCCTTTGGGGAGTGGGAGCTGTGAGCTGAGAGCCGAGAATGATGCGCTGTGCGCGGGTACCCCCTAAGAGCGGGGGGCCCATCCTTCTTCCGCGTTCTAGGCGAAAGACGGCGGGGATTTTGACGTCGGCAAGCGACACCTCACCCGTGATCACGCGATGTGAAAGATATCCTGCGCTAGAAGGACGCACTGGTGGAGAGTTCCTCGATGCTTACCGCCTCATCGGAGACGGCCATCATGAAATAGCTTGGAATGGGGTGCCCTAATCCTTGTCGCGTTCTGTGCGACAGGGTGGGGATTTTGACTCCCGTCGTCGCTACAGACGGGATTCCAGGCCAAGCCTCTACTTGCGGATGCCGAGTTTGGTAATGACGGTCTTGTAGCGCTCGGAATCGTATTTCTTGAGGTAGTCGAGCAAGCTACGGCGCTTGCTGACCAGCATGAGAAGCCCGCGGCGCGAGCCGTGATCTTTCTGGTGCGTCTTGAAGTGCTCCGTCAACTGGCCAATCCGTTCGCTCAGCAGGGCGATCTGGACTTCCGGGCTTCCGGTATCGCTGGCATGCGTGCCGTACTGGTCAATGAGGGATTTCTTTTGCTCTCTGGCTAACACTAAGTTCCTGCACTCCTGTCTTTAATCGATTGTCTTGTGACAGTTAGAGAATATCACGCGGGGTTGCGGAGCGTAAAGGAAACGTGCGGCGATTCGGGGCCTTGTGGGGACGGCCGCCCTCGGCGCCGTCCGTCGAGCGGAGTTCGACAGCGATGTTGGCCCGTGACCACCACTTGACTTTCCCTTCCCCCACGCTACGATGATTCAGGAAAGGCCCAGGATGAACATCGAAATCCGCGACTCTGCCCTGCAAGCCCGTATTCAAAAGCAACTCGAGCTGACGGGTTCCGGAAGTGTCGAGGAACTGCTGGCCCGCTTACTGGAGACCCAGGAGGAGCAGGACCGATGGCTTCTGGAAAATCGAGATGACATCAATGCTAAGATCGGCCGCGGCTTGGCTCAACTCGATCGGGGCGAAGGAATTCCGGAAGATCAATTGGATGCGCGGCTGAAAACTCTCAAAGCTAAGTCGCGATGAAGTCCCGCTACGTCCTGTCTCCTGAGGCAGCAGAGGATTTGGCCTCGATCTGGCAGTACATCCACACACAAAGTAGCGTGGAGATGGCGGATCGGGTGGAGTCGGTCGTTCGCGAGCGGATTGCCTTTCTGGCGCATAACCCCGATGCGGGTCACCAGCGCAGGGATCTAACAGACTTCGACGTACGATTCTTCCCCATCTATTCGTACTTGATCGTATATCGTCCGAAGACGAAACCCTTACAGATCGTCGCGATTCTGCACGGTCGGCGTGATGTACACAAGATTCTCAGCAAGCGACCGTCGTGAGTTTGCGCCGACGCGTAAGGTGTCCAACCCACCCTTTGCGACAGACGTTCCCCTGTGATCGGGCGGAATCTCGGGAACCGGTCTGTCCCAGATTTCCCCTTAGCTCTCCAGCAGTTCTTCAATCGTCTGCATGGGAATGAACAACCGGTCGGGATGCTCCGGCAATTCGATGAATCCGTAGATTCTGTTTGGTTCCAAGCGTGTCAACAGATTCTTGTTGCTTATTATTGTATCAACTTAATATTATTGATTTATTTACAAGCAATATATTTATATTGACACAACTCTAGTCGCCGAACTAAGCTAAGAGCAGACTTAACCACCATGAACCCGCCAGGCAAACTCCGGGACGAACCGTGTATCGCCGTCATCGCGGATATGGTCAAATCGCGGGAGTTGTCCCGCGCCCAGCGCCCCCAAGTACAACTGAACTTTTCCGAGTTCGTTGCCTACCTCAATGAGAAATATAAGAAGGCCATCCTCGCCCGCTTTGTGGTCACCCTTGGAGACGAGTTCCAGGGTTTACTCTCCGACGCTCGTATAATTCCTGATTTGCTATGGGATTTGGACCATAAATTCCAAACACGCGGGCTTCGCGCGGGGGTTGGCTTCGGCATGATCGATACTCCCATCGGCAAGGTCGCAATCAATATTGACGGACCAGCCTTGCACCATGCACGCGAGGCCATTGAAGCTTCCAGGAAAGAGAAACTTCTGGGAGGCGTCTTTCTGGGTTTCGGAGAACCTTACGATCCCGCGTTCAACGGCTTTGCACGGCTCCTGCATCGCCATCGGTTTCGGCTGAAAAGGCAGCAACGGAGAGTGATCGAACTGTTACGCCAATCCCTGACCCAGTCAGCCATCGCTGAACAAATGGGAGTTTCCCGACAGGCCGTCTCGCTCTATGCTGCTGCCGCTGGCTGGGAAGCGTATCGCGAAGGGGAAAACGGCTGGCGCGCGCTCCTTGCGCAAATTCCACGAGGAGTCTCCAGTCCAAAATGACCCTTACCGAGATTGCAGCCAAAACCCCCGGCTCTTTGCTGCTCATCTCTGAACTCGCGATGTTTTGGAGCCTCGCCAACTATGCGGTAACATCCGATCCCGTCCGGGAAACGAAACACGCTCCCACACAAAAGCCTGCCGTGCCGAGGTTCTGGAGCGTCTTGCTGATTCTCAGGAGCCTAGCCCTCGGAGCAGGGGCAGTCATCGTTGCAGGCACCAGCACTGGGTCGTTATTCTTAGCCATAATTCTGGTAGCGGGATCTCTCCTGCTTCCCATTGCCAGGCGGTGGTTGGTACCGCCGGAGTACGGAGCAGAGCTTGAGATCGGGACCACAGCATCCTTGTTGATCCTGGTTGTCTTCTGTGTAGTGCATTGGCACCTTGAAGCCCTGCACGGATGGACGGCTCTCCCCTTTTCGGAAACCCGGAAATCGGCGATTTTTCTTATCGCCGCAATCGTCACGTTCAACCTGCGAGGAGCAACGTATGTGGTGCGCGGCATCCTTAACAAATGCGGCGCACTTCCGGAATTAGTCGTTCCGCAAGAGAGTACCGTTGTGCCCCGCCCCGATCGGGTCGTCACGGAAACAACAGTGGACGTCGTGGAAATCAATCGCGGCCGCTGGATCGGAAATCTGGAGCGCATTCTCCTGCTGGTGATCGTCGCCGAAGCAAGTTATGACGCCATTGCTTTTCTGATGGCCGCAAAGGGTTTCATTCGATCAAAGGATCTCGAAAATCGTGAATGGGCGGAATACTTCCTGCTTGGAACCTTGGCCAGCATAGCTGTGTCACTCGTCGGAGGATTCGCAATTCGACAAATAGTGGGAGTTTTTTGGTAAGCCTGGCACACGGCCGAACCTTCATCCTTGCCTGGCAGGCTGCTGAAAAAGAGCGGACGGAGGGTTCATTTGCCTTCTGCGACTCTCTTTAGGATGCCGAGTAAACTTGGTGCGCTCAAGCCAGCGCATTTTTCAGTGCCAATGCTTACGGTGTGACAGTGAAATCTGTGGCGCTGATTGCAGTCCCTCCCTTCGTTGTGACCGCAATTCTCCCGGTCACCGCGCCTGTCGGAACGGTTGCCGTCAGTTGTGAATCGGAAACCACGGCGAACGTCGTCGCCTTCACCCCGCCAAACGTCACCTTGGATGTTTGCGTCAGGCTCACGCCGTTGATTGTCACCACGGTGCCAACGGGTCCACTAGGCGGATCAAAGGTCGTGATCTGCGGCGTGACCCGGAACGTTTTGTTGCTCGTCAAGGTTCCGCCGGGAGTAATCACCTTGATCGGTCCGGTCTTCGCGAGATTCGGTACCGTCGCTGTCATGTATGTGTCCGAGGCCACGGCAAAAGAAGCGGAAATTCCGCCAAAAGTTACATCCGTCGTACCTGTGAACCCCTGTCCCAACAGGCCGATCGATTTTCCGACCTTGCCTGCCGAGTGCGGCGGCAAGAACGTGACAAAAGGTCCAAGCCCCATGTCCAAGCTAAAGAGAACGCCGCACGCGCAGAACGTCCCAATTCCGCCGGAGTAAGTGTCGCCAAACAGAATCCCCCCTGTGTGCTGGATCATCGCCGTCTGCGGCGACGCCCCGTCTTTGTTCTTCACCAGGTACTCGTGCAAGATCGTGTACACACCGCTCGACGTGATCTGATAAATCAGCCCCGACCCCACGCCCGGGTTGGTGAAAGCCATGCCATAGAAATTTCCATCTGTCGCCTGAACCAGCCCTGCAATCGGCGACATTCCCTGGCCGTCGTTAGCGAAGTTATGGAGCACGCTGAACACGCCCGCGGGAGTGATCTTGTAAACCACTCCTTGCGCTCCGGTCCCGCCCGTCTTTGTCGTGCCGTAAAAATTGCCATCCGTTGCCTGGATCAGCTGTCCCATCGGGTTCGAACCATCCGTTCCGCTGAACTTGTGCAGGATCGTGATTTTCCCTAGCGGAGTCATCTTGAACACTGTGCCCAGGCCGGTGCTGGTGCCTATTGTCGTGCCGTAGAAGTTGCCGTCCGTCCCCAGCACTAGACCGCGCGGGTAGCGGTTCGTCGAGTCAAACGTGTACAGGATGGTCACGACCCCGCCCGCAGTCATTTTGTAAAACGTCCCAAACACGCTGTTATTGCCGTTCCCTGCTGTCCCGTAATAATTACCATCCAATCCTTGGATTGGCGGGGTGTTTGGACTCGTACCCTCGCTGAACCCGTTCAAGCTGTGCAGCAGAGTGTAAGTTCCGCTGGGCGTGATCCGGAAGATCGTACCCCAACCCAGCCCGCCAATGGTTGTGGTGCCATAGAAATTGCCGTCGGTGCCGAGTGTCAGGCCACTGTTGGGGATGCCGCCATTCGTCGCGTCGAAGCTATGCAACACCGTCATCGTCCCCGACGGAGTAAGGCTGAAAACCGTCCCGTATTGATGACTGTTCGTGAACGCTCCGCCAGCTTGCGTCGTGCTATAAAGATTGCCATCGCGGCCCTGCGCGAAGACTCCCATCCACGCCGGCTGCAGCGGGTCGGTATTGGTCATTCCAAGGTTATCGAGAACGGTATAAGTCTGGGCATGAGCCCCGACAGCGCCCCAAGAGACCAACGCGAGCAGGATAAGCAACAGGGGGCCACTATTCCGGTTCATTCGCACGAGAATCTCCTTAGGAAGTTTTTGTTTCGGGGGCCGCTTGCGTAAGCAGGCTGATCGAGGTCTCGATCAACAAAGGGAGGGCGCAGGGATTGTCGCCTCACCCTTTCCTGTTGTCAAGGGTCGGTGATATGAGGCCGGGTTGCGCCTCGACGAGAGCGAAGCCTGTCGGGGGCACCACAGTTTCGAGCGGGAAACGCACAAAGCCGTCGTTTCCGGTGCGAGCCAACTTGGCCATATTTCCGAACGAGATGGCGCAGGCAAACCCGTCTTCAACTTTTTCCACAGCTTTCCACAGCCCATCCTTGTGACATCTGCCCTTGCGTTCCACAGGCAAAATCAGAAATCATGGCCGAGGGCGCAACAATCGCTTAGACGCGAACTCGTTCGGTCCTAAGTCCTTTGTTTTACGGATTTTAATATCTAAGTTCTTTGAACAGCGGATTTTGCGGGGAATTTCGTGCTAACCCACTGAATCCAAAGATTCGGGGGGGAGGGGGGATACCCCGTACCACAGTCCGCAGTGTCGAAGCCGAGCAGTGGTTGGAAAAATATGGGTTGGAAGACCTTCCACGATGTATTGACCCAACTCGGGCCACCGAACGAAGCTCCAGCGCACGACTTGATGTTAGCTTCCCTGGTCTCACGCGCGGTCGGGCCTTCAGTTCCGCGTCGAAATTTCGCTTGTTCGCTCCGGGGCAACGAGCTAACGTGTGGTGCGCGAAATCGTTCGCCAGGAGTACACGCCTATGGCAGCAGAGGAAAACATTCAATTGATGCGACGCTGGTTCCAGGAAGTCTGGAATGAGGGCAGACTCGAGACGGTTTACGACTTGCTTTCTGCCGATGGAGTGACGACGGGACAGCGGGGCGGCGACAAGGAAATTCGCGGGCCGGAGGAATTTGTAAAATTCGTGCGGGAAATTCGGGACGCGTTCCCCGATATCCGGGTCAAAGTCGAGGACGTGTTTGGCGCGGGCGACAAAGTGGTCCTGCGCTGGTCGGCCACAATGACGCACACGGGCGATGCGCTCGGGCTGCCGGCAAGCGGCCGGACCGTGCGCAGTCGAGGCATCACGATCGCCCGGTTCGTTGACGGGAAGGTCATCGAGGCCTGGGACAACTGGGATCAGCTCGGAATGCTCGAGCAAATCGGGGTATACCAGCAGCCCCTCGCAGCGTAAGGCATTCGACCGCGGTTGGGCCGCTCGCACGATGTCGTGGTTGTCAGTTAATATTGCAGCTACTCAATCGCCAACCGTGGCATCTGATGGTCGGTATCTTTCGGGAGAAATCATGGTAAAAGCAGCGACCGCGAAAGCGGGAACGAGCAATGCCCTCAGCAAGCCGGTGCAGCCTTCCAAGGAATTGTCTGAAATTGTAGGATCGGAACCGCTTCCTCGCAGTGAGGTGACGAAAAAGATCTGGGCTTACATCAAGGAACACAACCTGCAGAACCCTGAGAACAAGCGGGAAATCATCGCGGACGGCAAGCTGCAGCCCATCTTCGGCACCGATAAATTGGACATGTTTCAGATGACCAAGGCGGTGAACAAGCACCTGAAGTAACCGACGTGTAGTCCAGCAAAAGCTCGGTGACCCTTCGACTGCGTTCAGCGCAGGTCTTTGCGTTTTTTGCTAGGCTGCTGGAGATTCGCGGTCATCCCTGCTGCTCCCAATCTTCGGGCACGGGTTCAATGCCCCACACATTCCCCGATTCGTTCAGGGACAGACCGAGGAGCCAGAGCTTTTCATACTCCCCGAGAGAGATGCAGTGGACCACGCGCGCGGCGACCTCTGTCTTGGTGGGCAGGCCATTCAGATGGACGATCATCCCGGTCCGCACCGGACGCGGCGAGCGAGCCGCACACCCGCCGAGATTGGCCAAGATAATTTTGCAGGGCTCGGAGAAAGGATCGCGCGGATCCAGGCTGGTGAGGGTGATTGGAATCTCGCACGGAATTCGAGTTCCACCCCGCGCCACCGCTTTCGGTGGTGTCGAGCTCGGGTTCTGGGATTCCAACAGGAAATAGTGTCAAAATATCCGTCCACTACAACCACGGCGAAAATTCTGTTCGGAATTCGTAACAAGACGGGACGACGACTAGCGGTTTTCGGAATGTGACGCCACGCTGCCTACGGGAATGTTCAGTCTCCGACCTTTTTCGCACTTGGGGAATCGACGCCCTCCATGGTCATGGACTAAGTCCTTGTGATTTGGCGGTTTGCCATAAACAGATGATTCAATAAATTAAGTCCCCGAATTTCCGGATTTTATTAAATCGAGAGACCACCATCGTTTTACTCCCAAATGTCGACGTTACAGACATTCGTACCTCCCCTTGCAGTGATCGCCCGATAGCGAGCACGCGCCCAAAACTCTAGGCTGGCTTTAACGGGCACTTTCAGATTCCCTGGAGTTACTCATGAAACGATTATTGAGCACGCTATTCGTATTTGCATTTGGCGCGGCGATGACATTAAGCGCCGTCGCGCAGGAAAACAAAACCAGCACCCCGGAAGACAAGAATCCCAACGGCACCGCGATGTCTTCTAAAGAGTCGGCGAGAGTAAGCATGGCCGACAAGACGTTCATCAAGAAGGCTGCGGAAGGCGGACTGGCGGAAGTGGAACTCGGCAAACTGGCGACGGAAAAGGCCTCCAATGAAGAGGTCAAGAAGTTCGGCCAGCGCATGGTCGACGATCACACCAAGGCCAACGAACAACTGAAAGATGTCGCGGCGCAGAAGCACATCGATCTGCCGACCGAGCCGAGCGCAAAAGATAAAGCCACGAAAGCGCAACTGGAGAAGCTGTCGGGCGAGCAGTTCGATCGGGCATACATGCGCGACATGGTGATGGATCACAAGACCGACGTATCTGAGTTTGCCCGGGAAAGCCAGTCGGCGAAAGATCCGGCGCTGAAGAACTTCGCGCGGCAGACGTTGCCGACCTTGCGTCAGCACCTGAAGGAAGCGGAAAAGCTGGCTCCCCAGCAAAAGAACCAGCAAAAGAAGACGACCGCGCAGAATAATGGAATGAAGCCCAGCGCGGGTCAGTAAGCTCGGCCAGGAAGTTTAAGTTTCACCGACCCAACCATCTGCAGGCTGCGGGATTTACTCCGCAGCCATTCTTTCTGAGGTCTCTAATGCATGCACGGAACCTGACCATCGCAGCCGGAGTGGCTGCCGGCCTTGCGGCGACGTTGCTGGTGCGCCGCCGCTTCCCTATTGATTTGCGTAATCGAACCGCATTCATCACCGGCGGATCCCGCGGCTTAGGGTTGTTGCTTGCGCGTGAGTTTGTCGCGCGAGGAGCCCGCGTGGCGATTGCGGCACGTGATGCCGATGAGTTAGCGCGCGCGGAAAAACAGTTGCGCGCCGATGGCGGCGATGTGCTCGCCATCGAAGCCGACATGACCATGCGCGAAGAGGCAGAGAATGCCGTGCGCAAGGTGGAGAATCAATTCGGAGCGGTGGACATCCTGGTGAACAATGCGGGAACCATCAGCGTCGGCCCGATCGAGACGATGACGATTGATGACTACCGCGATTCGATCAACACGCATTTCTGGGGACCATATTTCACGACCATGGCGGTACTGCCGGGAATGCAGCAGCGACAGGCGGGACGCATCGTCAACATCTCATCGATCGGCGGGAAGATCAGCGTGCCGCATCTCGTTCCGTATTGCGTGGGAAAGTTTGCATTGACGGGATTCTCCGAAGGATTGCGGGCGGAACTGCTGAAAGACAAGGTCTATGTGACGACCGTGTGCCCGGGGCTGATGCGCACCGGCAGCCCGCGGAACGCGCTATTCAAGGGTAACAACGAAGCGGAGTATGCGTGGTTCAGCACCAGCGATGCCATGCCGCTGATCTCGATGAGCGCGAACCGGGCCGCGCGGCAGATTGTGGATGCCTGCGCCCGCGGCGACGCCGAGGTGGTGCTGACGATGCCGGCCAGGGTAGCAACGATGATTCATGGCGTGTTTCCCGATGTGACGGTGGATTTGCTGGGGTTGGTGAACCGCCTGCTGCCCCCGCCGCGAGGAATTGGAACTGATGTGCGCACCGGCGAGCAGAGCACGTCGAAGGCGTCTGCGAACTGGGCGACCGCGCTGAACGAGCGAGCCGCGCAGGAGAACAATCAGATCGCATAGATTGCCGCGAGCTACCGACGTTCGCGGGCAGTAAAAGACTCGACGATTGCGGCGACGAGTCCGGGGATGGTGAATTCTTTCGCGGCGATGTGGACCGGAAATCCCAGTTCGCGCAGGGTAGCTGATGTTACAGGACCAATGGACGACGTGAGGATGCCATCGAGATTTTTGGGCCCGGGTCTGCCGAGCAACTCGGCGAAGTTTCGTACCGTCGAGGAACTGGTAAAGGTTACGACGTGCGGTCGCTTGCGGGGATTGCTGAGCGCGGCTCGCAGGCGCGTGCGCGAGGACTGGGGCACGACGGTTTCGTAGGCTTCGACGACGCCGACGTGGGCTCCGGCTCTGCGCAGTTCGCGGGGGATGACGTCGCGAGCGACTTTGGCGCGGACCAGAAGGACGCGCTTCCCTTTTACTTTTGATTTCAGGCTGCGGACAACGGATTCGGCTACGTATTCTTTGGGGACGACGTCGACTGGGAGTCCGCGTTGTTCGATAGCTTTTTTGGTGGCGGGTCCGATGGCGGCGATGCGCAGGCGGGCCGCTGGGGCTAAAGCCCGAGAGTTGTCCTGGCGCATACGCGGCCCTAAAGGGCCGCTCTTCCACGGATCTCGCTGCGACGTGCGTTCCAGCAAACTGCCTTCCGACGAAATTTGCTCCAGACGATCCCACATGGCTTCGACGCCGTTTACGCTGGTCAGGATGAGCCAGTCGTAGGTGGCGAGATTTTTCAGGGCGTAATCGAGGGGCTTGAACGAGCGCGGCTTGCGGATTTCGATGAAGGGGATCTCGATGACTTGTGCGCCCAGAGTACGCAGTTCCGAGGAAAGACTTCCTGCCTGATGACGGGCGCGGCCGACAAGCACACGGATGCCACGCAATGGCGGGTTCGTCGCGGACTTGGGATCATCGCTCACGGTTGGAATTCGCGGGCGAGGGCGCCGGCTCCAGATTGGGTCAATCGTGCTCCTTCTTTATTCCTAGTCCTTGTTTGCGCATCAGGGCAGCTGTGCCGGAGACGGCTGTGTCGGGAGCGGACCTCAGAGACTCGATGACGTTTTCCTGCTCTTCTTTGGTGCGGTTCTGACTGAGCTTGAACTTGGCCTCTATTTTCGTCACGGCGATTTCAAAGCCGACAATGTGGCTCAGCATGCGTTCGCGATACGCCTGGTTCAGGCTCGCCCACTGGTCAGCGTAGGCTGGCTCAAACATCGGGATCAGTTCGTGCAGGACGGTCAGGAGTTCGTCGGGCGCGGCAAAGACGCGGGCATTGCCATAGACGTGCACGGCGCCGTAATTCCACGTGGGGACGACTTCACGGGTGTTGTAGTTCGCCGGCGAAATGTAGGAGTGCGGGCCGTGAAAAATGGCCATGCAGAGCGGTTGTTGCTCGAGATAGCGCCAGTGCGGGTTGGCCTTGGCCACGTGACCGCGAAGGATGAGGTGATCTCCATTTTCACGGATGACGAGTGGAAGATGCGTGGCGAAGGGGCCGTCGTCAGTGGAGGAGACGAGGATGGTGAAGGGATTCGCGCGCATGAACGACAGGGCATCGCCATGATCGCGGACGCGGAAGTGTTCGGGGATGTACACGAATTTCGACCTGCCTCCCAGTTCGATGAAAATCAATCACCACAGAGTACACAGAGGTTCACAGGGGCTTCCCGGCCTCGGCAGATGCGACGCCAACATGACCTCGCGGCTCCGAGGGTAATTCTGAATTTTTCAAATCCTTCTTGCGAACGTGGAGAAGCTTTTCTACTTCGGCGATCACGGTTCCCTGCTCGTCTTTCACTTCTACTTTGAAGACCGGTTCGTATTTTGGCAATGTCTTCAGCTTCTCACGAACGTCGTCGAGTTGGGCGTCGGTCAGGCGGAACTCGGCGCGGACCGTGCCTTTCCCGGGCTTGCGGTAACGGATGGTGGCGGCTTTGTCCCAGACGATGTAATCGCGGCCGAGGTTTGCCATCAGCATGAGCATATAGAAAGCGTCGGTCATGGCAAAGAGCGATCCGCCGAAATGGGTGCCGACGTAGTTGGCGTTCCACCAGCGGAGCTTCATTTCGACGTCGATGGATTTCATGTCGGGGGCGATGCGTTGGACGCGGATGCCGGCGCCGAGGAATGGAGGCCAGAAGTTGATCCAGCGGCGAAGAGCGCGCGCGCTGGAGCCGCCGAGAAGTTTCAGGAGGACGTTCCGGCTCATGAGTGGATTATGGTTGCGGCGGGACGGCCAAGCCGCGGCCGTAGACGGCCTCGAGGATTTGGTCGCCGCCGCGGGCCAGGAGCGATGCGCCGGCTTCGTTGCCCAGTTTTTCGGGGTCGGTGCCATCGCGGGAGTCACGGAGGATTTTGGAGCCGTCGGGATCGGCAACGATGGATTCGAGATGGAGCTTGCCATTCTTTTTTTCGGCAAAGGCGCCAATGGGGACCTGGCAGCCTCCGCCCAGACTGTTGAGGAGGGCGCGCTCGCAGGTGGTGGCGGCGCGGGCGTTCGGGTCGTTCAGGAATTGGAGGAGGTCGCGAGTCTGCGCGTCGCCTTCGCGGACTTCGATGCCTAGGGCTCCCTGTCCGGCGGCGGGGCACATGATTTCGGCGGGAATGATCTGCTTGATCAGTTCCGTCTTGCCGAGGCGCTTCAGTCCGGCAGAGGCGAGGATGATGGCGTCGTATTCTCCTTGCTCGAGCTTGCGCAGGCGGGTGTCGACGTTGCCGCGCAGAGGATGGATGTCGAGGTCGGGGCGGATGGCTTTGAGTTGCGCCTGGCGGCGCAGGCTGGAGGTGCCGACGCGGGCGCGCTGGGGCAGGTCTTCAATCTTGTTATAGTGGCGCGAGCAGAAGGCGTCGCGCGGGTCTTGCCGTTCGGTGATGGCGGCGATTTCGAATCCTCGAGGAAGCTCGGTGGGCAGGTCTTTCAGCGAGTGGACGGCGAGGTCGACGCGTCCCGCGGCGAGGGCCTCTTCGATTTCTTTGGTGAACATGCCCTTGGTGCCGACCTTGGCGAGGGCAACGTCGGTGATCTTGTCTCCGGTGGTATGAATAATTTCAATTTCGATTTCGTGGCCGCGCGCGCGGAGAAGGGCGGAGATGTGGTTGGCTTGCCAGAGGGCGAGCTGGGAGCCGCGGGAGCCGATGCGAAACTTAGGACGGTCGCCGTTGGTAGGTGAGGAAGTCATCTTGAATTTGTGACGGAGCGCTGGGTCATAAACCTCATCGGCGCACACCTATCTCGTCTTTCTTGGGGGCATCCTGCTGCGGTTCTTTTCCTTTTACTTGCAGGTTGAACAGGCGGCGGACTACGTCGACGATCGTGGTTGCTTCGGATTCTTTCGCGGCACTTTTCAGGGTGGTGATCGGGGTGTGCATGACTTTGTTGATGATGCCGCGCGTAAGAGCTTCGACGGCGATTTCCTGCTCCGGGCTCAGCTGACCGAGGCGGCCGCGGACGCGATCGATTTCTGCCTGGCGGATGGTTTCCAGATGATCTTGCAGGCTGACGATCGTCGGCACGACATCCAGCGTATGCAGCCGCGCTTCGAAGCGTTCTACTTCGCTGGCGATGATGGCTTCGGCGCGTTCGGCTTCTTTGCGGCGGTCGGCCACGTGGCTTGAGACCGCCTGCTGCAGGTCGTCGATGTCGTAGGCGAAGATGCCGTCGAGCTTGGCCATGTCCTGCGAAACGTCGCGCGGAACGGCGATGTCGATGAAGAACATGGGGCGGTTCTTGCGGCGGGCGAGAAACTGTTCGCCGTGCTCGCGGCGGAAAATCGCATGGGGCGCGCCGGTAGAGGTGATGACGATGTCGGCGCGGTCGCAGGTGTTGTAGAGATCTTCGAACTTGATGGCCTGTCCGTCGAACTTTTGTGCAAGTCCGATGGCGCGCTCGTAGGTGCGGTTGGCAACGAAGATTGAAGCGCAGCCGTGAGCCATCAGGTGGCGGGCGGCGAGTTCGCTCATTTTGCCGGCGCCGACGATAAATACATTCTTGCCGTGCAGACTGCCAAAGATCTTCTTTGCCAACTCGACCGCGACCGATGCGATGGAAACCGAGGAGGATCCGACGGCGGTCTCGCTGCGCACGCGCTTGGCGACGGCGAAGGCGCGGCTGAAGAGCTGATCAAGCTGTCCGCGCACGGCGCCTACTGCACGCGCGGTGGCATAGGCTTCCTTGACCTGGCCGAGAATCTGGGCTTCGCCGACGACCATCGAGTCCAAGCTCGAAGCCACGCGGAACAAGTGGCGCACGGCGTCTTTCTCGCGGAACTCGTAGAGGTGTGGATCGAGTTCGTCGGGCTGCAGATGAAAGTGGTCGTGCAGGAATCCGCGCAGGTCGGCGTGTCCGTTGGTGGTGTGGGCGACGATCTCGACACGATTGCAGGTCGAGATCAGCATGCCCTCTTCGATTCCGGGATAAGCGATGAGATCGCGGCAGGTGTCGGGCAGACGCGCCTCGGGGATGGCGAGGCGCTCACGCACTTCAAGCGGAGCGCTCTTGTGATTCACGCCAATGAGCTGGAATCTCATGAGGCGGCGAACCTGTGGATCGCGGAGAAATAATTGGCCGCCCAGGCGGCCAGTGCGGCCGCGAAGGCGAAAGTGGCGAGGAAGGCGGCACGGCGTCCGCGCCATCCCGAGTTCCAGCGGGTGAAGACCATCAGCATGTAAACGGCCCACATCAGAAGCGACAAGAGAATCTTGGGATCGAGGAAATCTACGTGGCCATAGGTGGTGACCGCGACGATCGAGCCGGTGATCAGGCCAAGCGTCATGAAGGGGAAACCGAGGAGAAGCGAGCGGTAGCCGATCTGGTCGATCACTTCGAGCGCGGGCAGGAAGGAGGTCAGGCTGGCCGGCTTCTTCGACTTGAGGCGGCGCTCCTGCACCAGATAGAGCAGGCTGGCGCCGAAGCTGAGGACCAACGCCGCATATCCGGTGAAAATCAGGATGATGTGGGCGATGAGCCATCCCTTGTGTGAGACGAATTGCGTCAGCAGGACGGGCTGTTGGTCAACAGCGGCAACGAAGGTGAGGAAAAATACCACAGGAAAGACAACGACTCCCGGCGATGTCGTCTGGTAGATCGTGTAGATGATCATGAAGAAGGTCATGGACAGGAACGCCAGAAGCGACTCACCGTTGTGGACCGATGCCCAGACTACCTGGCCGGAGAGGAAGAGTTCGGTGAGCGAAACGAAGTGGAAGACCATGCCCAGGCTGGCGGCGTGCAGGGCGATGCGGCTGAACAGATCGCTGGTGCGGGTCAGCGCCACGAAGGCGTAGACCAGTCCAATGAAGTAGCACGCCAGTGCAAAACGCAGCCAGAGCAGCGACATAGAAGCAGTACCCAGTTCTCAGTACTCAGTTCTCAGTTCGGTGCGGGTGCTTTCGACGCCTGGAATTGAGAAATGAGTGCGGAATTTCATGAGTTTACCGCATTTACGCGCCAGAGGCTGATATCTCTGGCGCTACGTGACCATTCTGTACGGGTCAAAGACGTAAGGCAAAGAAAGAGGGTCACTTAAGGGTGTGATTAGGATCACAGACGTGAATCGCTGGGATTCCGATGTTCGTGCAGGCTCGGCTGTTTCGTCCGTCCCAGGGAACGAGTGGCCCGGGACGAATGCGACCGGGGCTACCTGGTTAGTTACTGGGCGGTTTCGCGGGCGCGCCGTGAGGGTTCGCCATTCCGGAAGGAACGGCGCCGGCTGGGTGGCTGCCGCTCATCGCGCCCATATCACCGGGGGCGAGGCAGGTGACGCGTCCGCTGGAGGCGACGCGGAGCTGCGAGGGACACGCGCCGGCGGTCACGCTCGGAGAGGGAGATCCCTGCGCTTGCACGGTGAAAAGTTTGCCGTCGGAATTGCCGGCGACACCGACTGTCATGCCGGGCATGTCATAGGCGACATAGAACGGGTGCTTGCTCTGGCTGGCCTGCAGGGCACAGTCGCTGGCGTTCTTGGATTGGTCCTGGGTGGCGTGGACGTCGAGGCGTCCACAATCGGTGGCCGAGGCGCCGCCGGCAAACTCCTGCAACTTCAGCTGGACAGCGTCGGCGGACTTGGGCGACGTGGAACTGGCAGACGATGCCGGAGCGGAAGATTTGTTGCAGGCAGTGAAGCCACAGAGAAAGATCACGAGAATGAGAGCGGAAATTTTCATAGCAGAGTGATTGTAAATGTTGCACACGGGCAGGGTTCGCAAAAACCCCGCTTCTCCCAAAATCGGGAGAAGTGGGGCACACAATTTATTTTTTTCACTGCTTGCCGGTCAATTGCATGATCAGATCCACCTCGGCCTGGCGGTACGGGGTTCCGTCGGGGCGCAGGACTTCGTGGAACCAGACCGGGGGCGGCTGCTTGATGTAGGGATGATTCCAGGATTCCCAGGGTAGATTGGTCTGCGTTTTTCCGACGACGAAGCCCCAGTTGATCGCGCCTACGCGCTCTTCCTTTGCGATGGGAAGGATTGTGTCGAAGGTGCTGCCGACCGAGCGCGCCATGTATTCGGTGCAGATCACGGGACGGTGGAACCTGCGCAGCCAGGTGATTTCCTTTTTGAAGGACTCAGGCCAGCTGTAGTTGTGGAAGGTGATGATGTCGGACTCGCGCAGCTGAATGCGCTCGAGTTCGTCGACGGCACTTTCATCCTTGGACGTATCAATTTCATAGACGCCGCTGGTGAGGGGCTGAGTCGGCCTCATCTCGCGGGCCCACGCGAAGGCTTGCGGCAGGAGGACGGCGACGCGGGCGACCTTGTCTTTGTTCTGCATCTCGTTCTTGGGATAGTTGTCGGTCTGGTCGGAGCCGGGTTCGTTCCAGATGTCCCAGCCGAGAATGCGATCGTCGTTGGCGAACGCTCCGACGACGCCCTGCACGTAGGCTTTCAGCCGCGGAACCTGGCTGGGATCGGCGAGGGCCTTGGCGCCGGGACTCTGCATCCATCCGGAGTTGTGAATGCCAGGGACGGGAGGATGCTGCGGGCCAAGTTGCGGAGCGGGGTCCCAGCAGGAATCGAAGAGCACAAACAGCGGGCGGATGTGATGGCGCGCGGCGATGGCCAGAAACTCATCGATGCGCTTGCGGAAGCCGGGGGTGTCCTGCTGCCAGAGCAGATCGTGGAGAAAGACGCGCATAGTGTTCATGCCGAGGCCTTCGGCCCAGCCGAGTTCCTTGTCGATTTCGGCGGGATCGAAGGTGTCCTCCTGCCACATCTCGAGTTCGTTGATGGCATCCTTGGGGATGTAGTTGCTGCCGACCAGCCAGGGCTGCTGAGCGTACCAGTCGTTGGCTTCTTGCTCGGACCAGCGGGAAGTTTGGGAGAAAGCGGCAGCAGTGAAGGAGAGAAAAAACAGGACCGCAAGATGAAATGGACGCTTCACGGTTTCGCTCCGAGTGCAACAAAGATGAACTCGCTATGGTAGCGCAGGCTCCGTAGCTTTGCTCAGGCAGCGCGTGCAGGATGCCCGCGCGACAGCCGGCGGGACGCTCGCTACGCGTCAATCGACGCCCAGGCTCGAGAGTGCTTCCTCGAGCAGAGCGGGGTCGATCGTGAGGCGGCGACCGTGGGCTTTGACGTCTTCAAGTTCGTCGAAGGCGCGGAACAGGCGGAGTTTCACGGCCGCATATTGTTCGGCGTCGTTCAGGGGGCGGCCGTGGGTTTGGGCCCAGGTGGAAACTGTGGTTTCGGACAAGAAGACGCTGACCGCATACGTGATCTTGCGGTCGGAGGTGACGTCGAAGATGAATTCGGTGGCGGGAGCTTCAGCGTCGTCCGGCAAGGCGGCGCGTTTGCCCACGAAATAGTACTGGTACACATAGCCTTGGGCGCCGGTGTAGGTCTTGAGGCGGCGAACGGTCATGCGGACATTATGGAACGGCTGTCGGGGGTTTGTCGTCCCGTTGGGAATAGAGCGCCCAGGCGCTGGCCAGATCCTGGACGATGTGGCCGAGAGATTTGTAGACGGTGATCTCGTCTGGGGAGCGGCGGCCGGCGATCTCTCCGGCCAATACCTGACCAATTTCAGCGACGATGTGATCGTCGCCGATCAAGCCGGCTTTCTTTGCACGGAGAAATTCAGCGCCCTGGTTGAGCACGCCCTCGCGGCTGTCGGCGATGAAGCGCGAGCGCATGACGAGATCGTTGTCGACCTCCGAGGGCCCGGCATGGCTGGAGCCGACGAGGTTCAGATGGGTGCCGCGGCGAACCCAGGCTCCTTTCAAGATCGGCTCAGCGGCCGAGGTAACCGTGCAGATGATGTCAGCTTCGGAAACTGCGGTCTGGACGTCGGCTGCGGCGATGACGGGAATGGAGAGTTCGGCTTGCATGGTTCGCGCAAAAGCCTGAGCGCGTTCTGGCGAGCGTCCCCAGACGACGATGGATTCGAGATTGCGGATTTTCGAGATCGCGCGGGCGTGAGTCTGGGCTTGTTCTCCGTAGCCGAGTAGAGCCAGGCTGCGGGAGTCTTTGCGGGCAAGTGCATCGGTGGCGACGGCGCTCGCCGCCGCGGTGCGAATCGCTGTGATCTCCCCGGCGTCCAGGACACAGACAGGCGCGCCATTTTCGGGGTCAAACAGAACCACCAGACCCTGATGCGACTGCACTCCGCGAGCGAAATTTCCATGGAAGACGCTGATCAACTTGGCGCCGAACACGGCGTGCGCACCCATGGCGCCAGGCATGACCCCGAACAATCGCCCGTCGGAGAGCGTGATGATGGAGCGCAGTAGCTGCTTGGTCTCGCCCTTAGAGAACGCGATCATCGCCTGGCGCACGATGGGAATGCACATCTCATAAGTAAGGCGTCTGGAGACTTCTTCGCGGCTGATAAATCGCATTAGAGCAGGTTCCTGTTTGGTGGCTTCGCGGTCGAAACCAAGTCTGGCCGTGACGGTGCCGACAAGTGTATCTCGACAGATCCGGGCGTGACGATTGGAGCGCCAGGACTGCCGCAGCAGAATGTCGAAAAAACCACTTCTCCAAAATCAGGGCAGAAATGATGCGCCCTAATGGACTTCAAGCGTTCTGCCGATCTATCTACTGGGAGAACTCCACTTGCTACACGAATGGTCCTGGATTTCGCTGGGGGCGCTGACTGTGCTGGTGTTGTACCAGCAGTTCCGGATTTACCAGATCCACAGAAACAGCCAGCGCCGCGAAGAACTTTTCCAGATCGTGACCGAAAATGCCGCCGACATGATTGCCTTGGTGGACGTGAAGGGGAGGCGGCTCTACAACAGTCCCGCGTACAAGACGGTCCTGGGATACACGCCGACGGAGTTGGGCGAGACCTCGTCGTTCGAACAGATTCATCCCGACGATCGCTACAGGGTGCTGGAGGCGGCACGGCTGGCGCGCGAGAGCGGCGTGGGCCAGCGATTGGAGTACCGCATCAAGCACAAGGATGGGAGCTGGCGTGTGCTGGAGTCGGTAGCCAACACCATCCGCGACGCCAAGGGCGAAGTGGCGAAGCTGGTGATCGTGAACCGCGACATCACCGAGCGCAAGCGGGCCGAAGAGCAACTCGAACACAACCTGTTTCACGATCCGCTGACTGGTTTGCCTAATCGACGGCTGTTTCTTGACCGGCTGGAGACCGCGTTTGCGGCCGCACATCGGGATCCGGGGCGTTCGTATGCCCTGCTGCTGGCCAACATCGATCACTTCAAGGTATTCAATGAGGCGGCGGCTGGGGATCAGCTACTGCTGGAAATCAGCCGGCGGCTGGCGGCGCACTTGCGCCGCAACGACACGATCGCGCGCCACGAAGGCAACAGCACTGTTGCCGAGGCGGTGCTTTTCCGGCTGGGCGGAGATGAATTCACCATCCTGCTGGACGCGATTGTCGATCCCAGCGATGCCATGCGCGTGGCCAGGAGAATCCAGGCGGCGGTGGCAGAACCATTGCTTATCGAGTTGCGGGAGGTGCGGGCGTCGGTGAGCATTGGCATCGCCTTGAGCGCCCCCACGCACGAGCGTTCCGAAGACGTTTTGAAAGACGCGGATGTTGCCATGCGGCGGGCCAAGGCGCTGGGCGGATCGCGCTCAGAAGTTTTCGATGAGGCCATGCACGCCCGCGCCATGGGCCGGTTGCGGCTGGAATCGGATTTACGCACGGCGTTCACCGAGCGGCAGTTTCGCGTCTATTACCAGCCGGTATTGCAGCTGGATACACGCCGGATCGTGAGTTTCGAGGCGCTGTTGCGCTGGCAGCATCCAGCGCAAGGGCTGATCTCGCCTCACCGGTTCGTCGAGGCGGCAGAGGATTCGGGGATTCTGGTCTCGATCGGGCATTGGCAGATCATGCAGGCATGCCAGCAACTGCGGGATTGGGATACAAACGATTACGCCGGCGAGCCCATAAAGATCACGGTGAACATCTCGGCCCGGCAGTTTGCCGACGCGCGGCTGGTAACCGATCTGCAGGCGGCGTTGCAGGAGACCGGGATTGATCCTTCGCGACTGCAGTTGGAGATGACGGAGAGCATCGCTGCAGCCGATCCGAAGCTGACAGTCACGGTGCTGGCGCATCTCAAGCACATGGGCATTGGAGTGATTCTGGACGATTTCGGAACTGGATCGACTTCCCTGCGCGGGCTGCGGCAGTTCCCGGTGGACGCGTTGAAGATTGACTTGTCGCTGGTGCGCGAGATGCAGACCGACCGCACCATCGCCGACATTGTAGAACTGATCATCACGCTGGCGCACAAGATGAATTTGAAGGTCATCGCGGAAGGGATTGAGAATATCCGGCAGGCGGAACGTTTGCTGAAGCTCGGTTGCGAGTACGGGCAGGGATATTATTTCTCGCAGCCGCTGAAGGCGCAGGCGGCGCAGGAATTCATGCGGCAGCAGGGGGCGGGACCGCGGGCGAACGGGGCGCGGGCGAAGTAACGGCTGCCAGCGACTTTCATAAGAAAAATCGGCCGCCTGGGTTGCACATTCGCGGCGGGAGCGGACGCCCGCCGGACAGCCGTGGGGACGGCGGCGCTACGTTCATCTTGTGCCGTTGCCGGGCGAGACGACTCGGCCATATTCAGTGGCGCGGCTTAGGCGGTCGAACATGCGCCAAGTCTCGAGTGAGACTTTGCTGATCGCTTCTTCTCCCTGGCGTTCGTTGCGCAGGAAGGCGGTCATCATGCAAATCACGTAGGGACGGCCCTCGACGAAGACGATGCCAGAATCGTTGCGGACGGCTTCGAGTTCGCCGGGCTTGTTGGCGACCTTGAGGTCGGGGGGAAGATCGCGGGGAATGAAGGAACTTTTGTTGGTGCTGAGCATCTTGAAGAAATCGTCGGTGGATTGCTTGTTCAACACTTTGCCGTGATAGATGGCGTCGAGCAGGGTCATCATTTCGCGCGGGGTGGAGATGTTCTCGCGACCCTGCTTGGCGGCTTCGAGGTCCATCATTTTGCGGCGCAAGCGGGTGTGGGTCAGGCCGAGCGAGTCGAGCATGGCGTTGACGTTTTGCATCCCCACGCGGTCGATGAGGACGTTGGTGGCGGAGTTGTCGCTGACCGCCACCATCATGGTGGCCATGTCGCGGAGCGTGACGCGAGTGACTCCGGGCGTAAGGCCGTTCATGATGTCGCTGTCGGGGACAAGGTCGGAGGATTGCACGGTGTAGAGATCGGTGAGCTTGAGCTTCCCTTCCTGCGCCTGCAGGTACAGATTGGCGAGGACCGTGATCTTGATGGAACTGGCCTGGGCGAACACTTCGTCTTCGCGCAGGAAGTAGTGTTCGCCGTTGGTGAGGTCTTCGATAGCGAGTCCCATGACGCCGTCGAGATGCTGGTCGACATCCTGAATGCTAGATTCGAGTTTCTGCCAGAGAACTTTTTGCTTGCCTGCAGAAGGTGGGGCGGATTGGGCGAGGCAGGTGGAAAGAAAAAGGGCAATACAAAGAATGTATTTCACGGGAGTCTCCTGACGGGAGGGATTCTAGCAGGGAGAAAACATGCTGGTGGAGGCTGGGCTAATAAACAATATCTTCCCGTTCACAAAAAGTCCGCACAGGTGAGGCAAACGTTACGAAGCAACAGACGACTGATGAACTGCGCCACATCAGCGGAGCAAGTTTGAATGGACTCCGCGAGCACCACCCAGAGCATCTCCTCAATAGCCACTTCTATCACCGATGATAGCGGAATCTTCGACTCAGTCGTGTTTACCATGCCACAGCCGTTGCAACATTTTGAACTCGGGTTGTTGGTACTTGCGTGTAATCGTCACATTGGTCTCCCAAGCAATTGGGTCGTCACCAGCCTCACGGCTCAGTCGGCCACCGGTGTCTCGTGGCGCTTTCATCCATTGAATTCGGCTCTGGACAGAGTGGATGCCTGAATCGACATGGCAAGATCGGCAACGTTCCAGAATAGCGCCCTGCCCGTCCCAGTCCATCCCGTGGGTACTGAACGTGGCGAATTCGGTCTGTCTGGGACCCACAGCAAACAGGCCGCCCTCATGACCCGCGAACAACTCAGGTCGGCTGATCCGGAACTCAAAGAAATCTTGATCGTGACTGGATGGACCATTGATGTAGTTTATGTATCGCGTCCCAGAAGTGATTGCGTGATAGACGCGAAGTTGAACGCTCTCGGTCAGCGCGGTCGGAAGTAACTTGTCATCGGTGTCGATGATGATCGCCTGCCTCACCAGCGCGACTTCGGTCCCAACCGGAAACTGTGGCAATGCCAGGTTCAATAGAGTAGCCCCAGACCCTGTGGAGAGCAGCGGCGGTTCGGACGAAGAGCGCAGCTTGCGAATATACGCAAGCGTGGCATCGCGTCCTTCGGGCAGCCGCATGAATACCAGGAATCGTGAACGACCGGAAAAATGGACAATTGCGGTGGGGCTCTCAGAATACGAACTAAGACAGACCCACGGACCATCGGAGCGGAACAACTCCGGCGGCAGGAATGGTTGCTGCGGAGTGCGCGGATCGTATTCTGCTGGGAACCGCTGCGCGGCCACGGCGTCGGCATAGGTGTTGGGCAGTGCATGAACCTGATCCGGTGTGAGCGCCAAGCGACGGATGGCCTCGGCCAACCGTACCTCCAACTCTCGCCGCTGCTGGGGTAGATCTTCACCCGAAGCCGCCCAGTCGAAGACCGCCCACAGATCGCGCTGCAGGATCGCACGCCTCACTGGATCTCGGACCGCACGCTCAGCGTGGCTGTGAAGAAACTCGTCTAGGCAAGTCACCGCGCGCCGATGCGAATCATCCGTCAATAAATGTTGAGTCGCCGGCCATAGTAATGGATCAAGTACGTCCGCACCGTACTCCTTCCCGTCGGCGCTTTGCCGGATAAAGAGGCAGCTGTATGTCCGGTTCCAAATGTGTTCTGGATCAGGATCGAAGATTGTCAGTCTACCGCGCGAATGCTGCGCATGCTGCGCAGCAGTTGAAACACGCATGCCGTAAAGTGCTATTGCCACAACCACCAGTGCAAAAGTTCGATCTTTACGGGGCCAGCGCGACTTCATAGACTTCCCTCGACGGCAGGGCATCTTCATCGTTCAGTTCCGCTCTCTGCAATGCTCCCTTGATTCTTACAATCTCCATCTCGCGGTCTTGTAGCCTTAGCGTGCGAAGAAAGCGTCGTTATCACCGCAGCCTACCGCATACAAAGAGCACAGCCGATTTCCTAATTTCGGTAGCATCCTTCCCCTCTTCGATCGCCCTGTGAATGAAGTCTATGATCAGATCAAATACTTGCGAACGGATATTTCCAAATCCTTCGGTCATGATTCGTTCGTAGACCGTGGGTACTAGATGCTCAAATGTCTGGCCGTCGGTCTGTCGAAGAGCGATTTTCGTAGCGGCCAGTCTGGCCAATCGCTCCTCATAGGTAATAACAAAGCTCATCTTTTGGCCTTTGCCGTGACCGACCCGCCAGTCGTGGGAGAAACCCCAGCCGCGCCAGCGTAGAGGCCCGATTCTTCCGAGTTCATCTTCATCCTTCGATCTTGGCTTCGCGGAGTTGCTTCACTGCGGTCTCGGAGCTTACCGGCGAGTAATACACCTCTTTGAAGGTGTAAGACTTCGACTTTGAGCCTACGACGGGAAGGATCTCGATGTGCCAGTGGTAGTCGTCGTCGATAGTCTTCCAGTAGCCGAGAGTCTTCGAAGGATGCAGGCTGCTGGGCGAAGTGTGCAGGACGAGATGAAAGTCTTCGGTCACGGTGCGAATGCGCTGCAGGGTACGGCGCAGAAGCGCGGCCAGGTTCGTCCGGAGGCCTGGCTTGTTCAAGCCGGTACGCTCGAAGGCGGCATCGTGGTTGCGCGGCAGGATCCAGGTTTCATAGGGGACGCGCGGGGCGTAGGGACAGAGGGCGAGATAATCACCGCGGGCTTCGACAACGCGCTGCGCCTCGCGCTCCTCCTGCTGGATGATGTCGCAGAAGACGCAGCGCTCCTTGGTGGCGAAATATTCGCGACCGGCGCGCAGTTCGTAGAGCACTCGCCGGGGCACGAACAGGGTGGCTGTGATCTGCGAGGTGGCATGGCCGAATTCCTGACCGGCGTTTTTGCCGTAATCTTTGAACAGGCTGATGTACTTGATGCGCGGGTCGCGCTTGAGGTCGAGGATGCGCTCGGCGGCCAGGCGCAAGAACTGGGCGATCTCGTCGTCGGAGGCGTTCCACAATTGACGGTCATGGTTGGGATTTTCGACCAGCACTTCATGGGCGCCGACCGAGTGCATGCGATCGTAAATGCCGTCGCCGCGGCGGCCGGGTTCGCCTTCGATGCGGTAGAGCGGCCGGGGATGGACGACGGACTGCGCGGACCAGGATCCGCCCGTGTTGGGCGACTTAGCGATCACTTGCAGAGGCGCTCCGGAATTGGCGCAGAAGGGGCAGGGCCCATCGAGACGCGGGCCGCCCTCGCCGGGATCGTCGCCGGTGATCACCCAGGAGCGCGTGATCGGGTCTTTGCGCAGTTCCATAAGACAGGAGAAGGAGAACACCGGAGGAGAAGCGGAGTCAACCGCTAGTTGCTGCGGTAATTTTCGGCGAGGGATGCGAAATCACGCAGAGACGGAATGCCGCGCTTTGTTATAATCCGCCGAAGCCCGCTTAGATGACCGAGCCGTCCACTCCGCTGATGCGGCAATATGCCGCGGTCAAGAAAGAACATCCCACCGCGCTTTTGTTCTTCCGTTTGGGAGACTTCTACGAACTCTTCTTCGACGATGCGATCGTGGCGTCAAAGGAGCTGCAGATCACGCTGACCTCGCGCAACAAAGAAAAAGGGATGGCCGTACCTATGTGCGGGGTGCCCTATCACGCGGCCGAGGGATATATCGGGAAGCTGATCCGCAAGGGATTCAAGGTGGCCATCTGCGAGCAGATGGAGGACCCGCGTCTGGCGAAGAAACTGGTGCGCCGGGAAGTGACGCGCGTGGTGACGCCGGGGACGGCGGCAGATTCGTCGCTGGGCTCGGAAGAGAATAATTTTCTGGCGGCGCTGGCGCAGGTGGGCGATCGGGTGGGATTTGCAGCGTTGGATCTGTCGACGGGAGAGTTTCGGGCGACGGAATTTGTGGGCGAGGGCGCGCTGCGGAGGGTGCAGGAGGAGTTGGAACAGTTGCGGCCGAGGGAGGTACTGTACGGGTCGGCGGCGCCGCTGTTTGAATCCAGTGGCCCGCAGCCGAGCTTCGCTCGGCAGGACAGCCGAGGGCGGCTGTCCCCACATGGTGCTTCTTTTCCCACAGAGACTCCGCTGGAGGATTGGATTTTCTCGCCGGATCACGCGCTGCCCTTACTGGAAAATCATTTTGGAGTGCTGTCGCTGGAAGGATTCGGGCTGGCGGGGCGCACGGCTGCGGCTTCGGCGGCGGGAGCGATTTTGTATTACGTTCGCTCGACGCAGCGCGGGTCGCTTGATCATGTGGACCGCATCGGGTGGTACGAGCGGCAGAATTGCCTCGTGCTGGATGCAGTCACGGTGCGGAATCTGGAGTTGATCGAGCCGCTGTTTGCCGGGACGGACGCCGGAGTGACTTTGTTCCGGTCGATCGATGCCGCTGCCACGCCGATGGGCAAGCGGCTGCTGCGGGCGTGGATGCTGCGGCCATCGCTGGACTTGGAGGAAATTCACGCGCGGCTCGATGCTGTGGAATCGGGAGTAAAGGACATCGTCGCGCGAGAGGAGTTGCGGCGGGCGCTGGATGGTGTTCTCGATCTGGAGCGACTGCTGAGCCGGGTCACGCTGGAGACGGCGAATCCACGGGATGTGCTGGCGCTGGCCGCGTCGCTGGGAAAGATTCCGGCGGTGAAAGGTGCGGTTGGACGTCTCGACTCGGCGCGATTGCAGGTCCTGCATGGGGCGCTCGATGAGTTGGGCGACCTGCGCGGACGCATTGACGCGACGATCGTGCCGGAGCCGCCGTTAAGCTTCGCGGATGGAGGCGTGATTGCCGCCGGGGTGGATCGCGATCTCGACGAACTGCGCGAACTCTCGCGCAACAGCAAGTTGGTGCTGGCGCAGATCGAGCAACGGGAGCGCGGGCGCACCGGCATCGCATCGCTGAAGGTGAAGTTCAATTCCATCTTCGGGTATTACATCGAGGTTTCCAAATCGAACCTGCACCTGGTTCCGCAGGATTACGAGCGCAAGCAGACGCTGGTCGGGGCCGAGCGCTTCACCACTCCGGAGTTGAAGGAATACGAGGCTAAGATTCTCGACGCGCAGGAAAAGATCGTCGAGATCGAGCGGCGGCTGTTTACCGAGTTGCGCACTGCGATTGCAGGCGAGGCCAAGCGCATCCGGCAGACGGCGCTGGCGCTTGCGGAAGTGGATGTGCTGGCCGCGCTCGCGCACATTGCGGCGCTGCGAAATTATTGCCGGCCGCAGTTTGTGGAGAGTGCCGGAGAAGTGGAAATCATCGAAGGCCGGCATCCGGTAATCGAGCAGCAGGAGATGGTTGGAGGTAGTGACCGGTTTGTGCCGAACGATCTGTATCTGAACGGCACCACGCACAATATTCTGCTGCTGACCGGGCCGAACATGGGAGGCAAGTCGACTTACCTGCGGCAGACGGCGTTGATCGTGATTCTGGCGCAGATGGGGTCGTTTGTACCGGCTCGCTCGGCCAAGTTGAGCATCGTGGACCGAGTGTTCACGCGCATTGGCGCTAGCGACAACCTGGCCCGCGGACGTTCGACGTTTATGGTCGAGATGACCGAGACGGCGGCGATCCTGCATACGGCGACGGCGCGGTCACTCATTCTGCTCGACGAAGTGGGACGCGGAACCGCGACTTACGATGGGCTGGCGATCGCCTGGGCGGCGGTGGAGTATCTGCATGCGCGGGTGCGGGCGAAGACTTTGTTCGCGACCCATTACTTTGAGTTGACGGAACTGGCCGAGCAACTGGCGGGCGTGAAGAACTATCACGTCTCAGTCAAAGAGACTGGCGGCGGCATCGTGTTTTTGCGGAAGGTCGAGCCGGGGGCGGCCGACCGCAGCTACGGGATCGAAGTTGCCAAGCTGGCGGGGTTGCCGCAAGAAGTCGTGGAGCGGGCGCGGGAAGTCTTGGCCGAGCATGAGTTTGCCGAGCAGCAGGCAACGGCGCACCTGTCGCCGGGGGCGGGTCCTCCGGCAGCGCAGTTGACTATCTTCACGCCGCTTTCGCAGCCAGTGCTGGACAAGCTTCGGGAGGTTGACTTGAACCGCCTTACGCCTTTGGAAGCGCTGAACCTTTTGGCGGAGTTGAAAAAAGAAATTTAACCACAGAGGGCACAGAGGAACACGGAGGAAGTTCTGGAGCGAGACCCTGGGCAACTTCTGATCATCGGCTTCGATGGAATCGAGATGACGTCGCGGCTCTCTTCGCTGCTGAAAAAAGTGCAGCCGGCCGGAGTGATTCTGTTTGCGCGAAATATCAAGAGCGCGGAACAAACCTGGACTCTGTTGCGCGAGTGCCAGAAATGTGTGGCTACACCGCTATTCACCTGCGTGGATCTGGAGGGTGGGAGCGTCGACCGGTTCCGCGATGCGCTGGGTGCGGCGCCTGCAGCAGCGGAAGTTTTTGCCATCGATGATCCCAAGCTGTTTCGCAGGCACGGGCAGATTATCGGCGAGAACTGCCGGGCGCTCGGATTTAATGTGGACTTCGCGCCGGTGCTCGACCTGGCCTTCGAAGCTTCGCACGCTGTGATGGGCTCGCGGGCGGTGTCGGCAGATCCGCAGCAGGCGGTGCTCTATGCCAGAGAATTTCTCGCGGGACTCTCGGCGGCGAAAGTTTTGGGATGCGGCAAACACTTTCCAGGACTGGGCGAAGGCAGGCTCGACAGCCATCAGGAATTGCCGGTCATTGAAAAGCCATTGAGAGATCTGTGGGCCGAAGATTTGCTTCCTTACCGCACGCTGCGCCGGCAGTTGCCGTTTGTGATGATCTCTCATGCCTCGTATCCGCAGGTTACGAAGGAGAAGACTCCCGCTTCGCTTTCAACCTTTTGGATCAGCGATATTCTGCGCGAGCGGATCGGGTACCGCAATCTGATCGTCTCGGATGATCTCGAGATGGGGGGAGTACTTTCGGCAGCTCCGGTGGGCGAGGCGGCGGTGGAATTTGTGCGCGCCGGCGGAGATTTGTGCTTGGTGTGCCACCGCGAAGATTATGTGCTGCAGGCTTACGAGGCACTGACCCGAACTGCGGAGCGCGACCGGCAGTTTGCGAGGCGCGTCGCCGAGTCCGGACGGCGCGTGCTGGCTTTCAAGAAGAAGCACAAAGAAATGCGGCCGGTAAAAGTTCCGTCAGGCGCCACCGTCGAGAAGTTAACGCGGAATTTGTGGGAGTTTGGCGAGCAGGTGCGACTGGGGCCATTGAGCCGTCGGGAAGATCGGCGGCGGCGCTCATGAACCGGGGGCGAATGATCGTCGCTGGAGTGATGAGCGGGACTTCTGCCGACGGCATCAACGTGGCGCTGGTGCAGATCGGCGCGGGCGCTGCAGGCACTCGCGGGCTGGGGCGCCCGCGCCACATGATCCGGTTACTCGGACACTCGGAATATCCTTATCCGCCGAAAGTGCGGGCGGCTGTACTGGCCGCCATGAACGCATCGGCCGCCAGCGTTGCCGACCTGGCGCGGCTGAACTTTTTGTTGGGCGAACTTTACGCCGAGGCGGTACTGGCCACGGCGCGGCGGTTTCGGGTCAAGGTAGATCTGGTCGGATGCCACGGGCAGACTCTGTACCATCAGGGCGAGCCGCAGGCTTTTCTGGGACGAAAAATCAGCACGACCTGGCAGACGGGAGAGGCGGCAGTGCTGGCCGCGCGCGTGGGCGCGCCCGTGGTGTCGGACTTTCGTCCAGCAGATATGGCCGTTGGCGGCAAAGGCGCACCGCTGGTTCCCTATCTCGACTATTTGTGGTTTCGTGACGAGCAGGTTGGACGGATTGTGCAGAACATTGGAGGCATTGCGAATCTCACGGCGATTCCCGCCGGCGCGAAAGCTAGCAATGTGCTGGCGTTCGACACCGGGCCCGGGAACATGGTGATCGATGCGGTTACGCAAGCTTTGTTTGGGCAGCCATTCGATCGTGGGGGAAAGATTGCGGCTGAGGGGGACGTGATCGAACCGGTGCTGGCACGAATCTTGCGTCAGGGGTATTTTCGAGCGAAGCCTCCGAAGACCGCAGGGCGGGAGGAGTTTGGGCGCGAGTTCGTGCGGGAGTTTCTGCGTTCCTGCCGAAACGCACGCAAGCAGGATGTGGTGGCGACCGCGACGGCGTTGACGGCACGGTCCATAGCCCATGCAGTGGACCGGTTCGTCCTTCCGAAGTCAACGAGTAAAAAACGTTTTCACGAGATCATTCTTTCCGGAGGCGGTGCCAGAAATGCCACGCTGGTGGTGATGCTGGCGGAGCATCTGGTACCGCTCGGAATAGTGGTGCGATTTTCAGACGAATTCGGGCTGCCTTCCGAGGCCAAAGAAGCGGTTGCCTTCGCCGTGTTGGCGTATAAGACATGGAACCGCCGACCTTCGAACGTAGCGTCTGCGACGGGGGCGAAACGGGCGGCTGTGCTGGGGAAGATTTCGTATGCGTAAGGCAGCGGCCTCAATTCTCGTATTCACTGCACTTTTCCTTCTTTGCTGCACCACCAAGCCCGACACCAAAACGTTGGTGATGATTATCGAGTCGAGCCCGACCAATCTTGACCCGCGCATCGGCATAGACGGACGGGCGGAAAATATTGACAGCCTGATCTTCGACGACCTGCTGACCAAAGGCGATGACTTGAATGTGGCGCCGGGTCTGGCCGAGCGCTGGGAGGTTCCCGATCCGCTGACATATATCTTTCACCTGCATCGGGGCGTGCGCTTTCATGATGGCCGTCCCCTCACTTCGCACGATGTGAAGTGGACGTTTGACTCTCTGATGCAAGGCAAGGTTCCCAGCACCAAGGCCGCGAACTACCGGTTCGTGGATCACATCGATGCCCCCGACGATTTCACGGTAATTTTTCACATGAAGGAGCCTGACGCACCGCTATTGTGGAATCTTTGCGACGGAGCCATGGGAATCGTTCCCTACGGAAGCCTCGACGAGATTACGCAGCATCCGATGGGGTCCGGGCCATTCAAGTTCGTGAGTGCCGAAACCGACCGCGACGTCGTCCTCGAGCGCAACGACGCGTATTGGGGAGAGAAGGCAAAGCTGGAGCGTGTGCGCTTCGTGGTCGTGCCGGATGAGACGACTGAGGCTCTGGAGTTGCGCAAAGGCACTTCCGATGTGACGATTAACTCGCTCACCCCGGACACTCTGGTCGTTTTGGAACGCGATTCCAACATTCAGGTGGATCACCAACCGGGAACGCGGCTGGCTTACCTGGCGTTCAATCTCCGCGATCCGATTTTGAAAGATGTGCGCGTGCGGCAAGCGATTGCTTATGCCCTTGACCGCGGGCCGATGATCGAATATTTGTGGCGTGGCCTCGCGGAACCGGCGCGCAGCATTCTGCCCGCGCAGAGCTGGGCCTATAACGGAAACGTTCCCACCTACCCGCATGATCCGGAGAAGGCCAAGCAACTGCTCGACGCGGCCGGATACGCGCCGGTGAATGGCGTTCGCTTCCACATCACCATGAAAACCTCGACGGACCCGAACACTCGCCTGATGGTGGCCGTGATGCAGCAGCAACTGCGCGACGTGGGCATTGCGCTCGATATCCACAGCTTCGAGTTCGCGACTTTTTTCGCGGATGTGCAGCACGGGGCGTTTCAGATGTACGGCTTGCGCTGGATCGGAGGGAATGAAGATCCGGACATTTTTGAATACGTATTTCATTCGTCAAAGTTTCCTCCCAATGGGGCGAACCGCGACTATTACTCCAACCCCAAGGTGGATGCGCTGATCGATCAGGCGCGGCGGGAAGTGGATCAGGCCAAACGGAAATCGCTATACGTCCAGGTGCAAAGTATTCTCGCGGAGGATTTACCGTACATCAACTTGTGGTATCTGGATAACGTTCTGGTGCATACAAAGCGAGTACGCGGCCTGCGGCTGAACCCTTCGGGGAATTACGACTTTCTGCGCACGGCGGAGCTGGCGCCTTCCGCAGAGTAGGCCCAAATTCAGCGCTGAATTCCTCATAAAAACGACGCCAAACCCACTTCCAGGGGCGGCGCACACAACGTGTTACCATCGAGTTTTAGCGGAATTTATGCGCATTCTCTTCATTGGCGATATTTTTGGGCGGCCCGGACGAAACATTGTCAAAGACCGGCTGCCGGGGATCGTTCGAGAACGAGATATTGATCTCATCATCGCGAATGGGGAAAACTCCGCGGCAGGATTCGGCATTACTCCCGCCCTGGCCGAGGAACTCTTCGAACTGAATGTCGACGTCATTACCACCGGGAATCACGTCTGGGACAAACGGGAAATTGTCGACTACTTTCAGATGGTAGAAGGCAATGGGCATGGGCCGGCGCGACGCGTGTTGCGGCCCGCAAATTATCCGGCGGACATGCCGGGCTCGGGCGTGTACGAAGGGTTTAAGGGAAAAGTGCCGTACGCGGTGATTAATCTGCAGGGGCGAGTCTTCATGGCCTCGAATGACGATCCCTTCCGCGTGGCAGACCAACTGCTGCAAAAGATTAAAGCGAAGATCATCTTTGTCGACATGCACGCAGAAGCGACTTCGGAGAAGATTTCGCTCGGCTGGTATTTGGATGGACGGGTCACTGCGGTCGTGGGGACACATACTCACGTCCCGACGGCGGATGAGCGAATTCTGCCGAAGGGCACTGCCTACATCACGGACGTGGGGATGAGTGGCCCTTACGATGGCGTGATCGGAGTGAAAAAAGAACTGGTGGTGGGCAAGTTCTTGAACGGCATGCCGGTGCGCTTTGAGCCCGCAACCGGAGACGTGCGGCTGTGCGCGGTGGTGATCGAGTGCGACGAGGCTACGGGCAGGGCGCAGTCGATTGAACGGTTGATGTTGTCTTAGCACACTTCCCTTTCCTCTTCATCAAGATCGAGCCAGCTACGTCTTCGAATTTGAGTGCAAGACTGCCGCAAGCCGGCGTTCTTCCGAGGGCTACTAGGAAACTGAGGGTGTGCCCAAAGGTACGAGGCCCTAATGGCTGTCTTTTCTGTGCGGAAAGCACGTTAAAATCAGGAGCGATGCGGCACTCGTCCTTCATCTTCGCGGCACTGTTGGCTGCGGCGTGCGCCTTGCCCGCCGGGGCGGCCACGGATGAGTCTTCTCCTCCGCTTCCCGTCTCCTGCGGAAACGGGCTGATCGGGGGGGTGAACTGCATTCCCACCAAGCAAGATCTCAAGCAGGCTCGGGAAGCGTTTAACCAGGGCATCAAGTTGCACAAGGCGCAACGGCTGGAACAGGCGCTGGAGAAGTACAGCGACGCTTCGCGGCTCGATCCGCAGAATGCGCAATTCCTGACAGCGCGCGAGGTGGTCAAGGCCAAGCTGGTGTTCGATCACGTGCAGCGCGGCAACCTGCTGCTGGCGGAAGAAGCGCGGTTGCGGGCTGCGGCAGAATTTCGCGCGGCACTTGAGCTCGATCCGGAAAATGAATTTGCGCGCGAACGGTTTGACGAGGCCACAGGCGAAGCGGCGCCATTGCCGAAGAGCGTGCCCGCGCCAATCGAATCCAATGAAATCCACTTGGAGCCGCTAGACAACCGGGCTACCTTTCATTTCACCGGAGATGTGAAAGAGCTGTTCTCTGAATTGGCCAGCGCGTACAGCATGAAAGTGCAGTTTGACGATTCGGTGCAGGCGCGGCAGGTGCGGTTCAACCTGGACAACGTGGATTTCTTCACCGCGCTCACGCTGGCATGCCAGGTCAGCAAGACGATGTGGGCGGCTCTCGATGCGCACCAGATGCTGATCGCCGCCGACAGTCCCGAGAACCACAAGAATTTTGACCGCATGCTGCTGCAGACTTTCATTCTGCCGCCACACTCCACGCCCCAGGAAGCCACTGACCTGGTGACGACCATGCGCAACATGTTCGACCTGCGCTTCGTCAGCTCAGGACAAACCGCGGGTACGGTGGAGGTGCGCGGGCCCCGCTATGCGGTTGAGGCGTGCGCCAGGCTGATGCAGCAACTCAGCAACCAGCGGCCGCAGATCGTACTGGATGTGCGAGTGTTTCAGATCAGCCATCAGCTGACGCGCAACATTGGCGTGCATATCCCCAATACCTTTAACATGTTCAACATCCCCGCCGCCGCGCTGGCCGGATTGGCGGGACAGAACATTCAGGACTTGATCAACCAGCTCATCTCCTCCGGCGGCATCAACCAGGCGGGCAGCACGGCGCTTTCTGGGCTGCTGTCGCAACTGGGAGGCCAGCAGAATTCCATCTTCAGCCAGCCGCTGGCGACGTTTGGCGGCGGAAAGACGTTCATGGGGTTAAGCCTGGATCAGCTATCCGCCGCGTTATCGGTCAACGAATCCTGGGTGCGCCGCCTCGACAACTTGTCGATGCGCGCCGGTCAGGCCACCGACGCAACCTTTCATCTGGGAGAGCGCTTTCCGATTTTGAACGCCAGCTATGCGCCAATTTTTAACTCGCCGCAGATTTCGCAGGTGCTGGGAAATCAGAGCTACATTCCCCCGTTTCCTTCGGTCAGCTATGAGGACCTGGGATTGGAGGTGAAGGTGAAGCCTACAGTTCGCGGAGACGGGACGGTCAGCCTGCAGCTCGAACTACAAGTGAGGTCGCTCACCGGGCAATCGGATAACGGCGTGCCGGTGATTTCCAATCGCGAATACAAAGGAAGCATCAATCTGAAGGATGGCGAGCCGGCCTTTGTGGCGGGTGAGATTTCTCACAACGACGCGCGCTCGATGAGCGGGATCCCGGGGCTGGGCTTCATACCAGGCCTGAACATGGCCATGGTCAACAACACCAAGACGGAAGATGATGACGAACTGATGATCGTCATCACGCCTCACGTCGTGTCAAATTTTGAGCGGGCGACCCCTGAAATCTGGCTGAGCCGGAATTAGAGCCGGAAGCCGAGTCCTACTCTTTCGCGGCGAAGTCAACCAGGCTCTTGTAGACGTCGGACAGGCGCGCATCGAAGTTGCCGACTTTGCGCCCGTTAATAAACAGCGTTGGCGTGCCGGTCACATCGACGGACTTGCCCAATGCGATGGAGGCATCCACGCGGGCTTTGGTATCGGGCTTGGCAGCGCAGGCGGCAATCTCGGAGCCCTTCACGCCGGCGCCATCGGCAATGGCCGTCAACTTCTCGTCCGCATTCTCAGCGGTGATCTCAGATTGCGTTTCGTAAGTCTTGGAAACGAATTTCCAGAAGGCATCAGTGGAAGCGCGTCCGACGCAGTCGGCGTAGGCGGCGCCTTTGGCTGCCCAGTTGTGCATCTCCAGGGGGAAATTTTGAAAGACGAAACGCGCGTTGGGCTCGGCTGCAACTAGAGCTTCGATGGTGGGCTGTGCCGCCTTGCACGCGGGACATTGCAGGTCGCCGAACTCGACGATCAGCACCGCAGCGCCTTTGGGGCCGCGCGCAGGGCCGGTCACGCCTTTTTCAAGAGTCTTTTTCACCGGATCGAAAGGCCGGGCTCCGAACGGAATAACCTCGCCCACGAGCGCATGCTGGCCATCGGGAGAGACGTAAAAGCGAGTCAACTGCTGGCCCTGCTGACCGGCGAGAACAACTGTAACCTCCGCTAATCCGGGAATGATGGAAGGTTTAATGCCGGTAATTTTCCAGGTGAGATCTTTCTCGTACCCGAATTGCTGATGCAGGAAGGAATCCACTGTAGTTTCTGAGGGGAGATTATCGCCCGCTGCAGTGGCGGGTTTGGCAGCGGGACCTGGCGTCGTGGCGGGAGTTTGGGCCGCGAGAATAGAGGCCAGGCAAAGAATACAGATCAAGTTCAGAAGATTGCGCATGCTGTCCTTTCGCATTTGTGTTCGGGGACTTTCGGAAAAGCTGTGCTTGTATCGCTGCTTACTAGAATACGTCAACCGCGCGTTTTCAACCGTCATACTTGGCGGCAATGGGAAAGCGGCGACCATAACCGAAGGCCTTGGGGGAAATTTTGAGTCCGGGCGCCGCTTGCTGGCGCTTGTATTCGGCGCGATCCACCATGCGGATGACGCGCCGCACCACCTCAATATCAATGCCGCGCTCGGCCGCGATCTGTCCTGCGGGATGCGAGTCCTCGATGTAATCTTCCAACACGGCATCGAGAATTTCGTAGGGCGGAAGTGAATCGCTGTCTTTCTGGTTGGGACGCAACTCGGCCGACGGTGGCTTTTCCAGGGAGTCCTTGGGAATGACTGGGTGGCGCGAGTTCACGTAATGGGCGAGCCGGTACACCAGTGTCTTGGGGACGTCCGAGATCACGGCCAGGCCGCCGACCATATCGCCGTACAGAGTGCAATAGCCTACACCGAGTTCGCTCTTGTTGCCGGTGGAAAGCACGATCGCACCGAATTTATTGGAGAGCGCCATCAGCAGCGTGCCGCGGGCTCGCGATTGAATATTCTCTTCGCTGACATCTTCTTTTTGCCCTGCGAAAACTGGCTGCAACGTCTGGCGATAGGCTTCGTAGGCAGAATTGATCGAGAGCAACTCGAACCGGATGCCGAGGTTCTTGGCTAGAGCGCGGGCGTCATCGATTGATCCCTGCGACGAATACGGCCCGGGCATGCCGACTCCGATCACGTTCTCGGGACCGACGGCGTCGGCGGCAATCACCGCGGTCAGCGCCGAGTCGATGCCTCCGCTCAAGCCGATGATGGCTTTGTGAAAGCCGCACTTGTGCATGTAATCGCGCGTGCCCAGCACCAGCGCGGAATAGGCGCTGGCCTCGTCTCCGGCGATCTGCTCATGCAGGTCGCCGGTCAACGACTGGGAATCGAAATAGACGAGATCTTCCTCGAAAGAACCGCCCTGCGCGACGACCTCCCCCTCGCGGTTTAGCACAAGGCTGGAACCATCGAACACCAGGCTATCGTTGCCTCCGACCTGATTGACGAGCGCCACCGGAACTTTGTGCTGGCGGGCAATGCTGGCCAGCATGTCGCGCCGAAATTCACGCTTGCCGATCCAGAAGGGCGACGCGGAAATGTTCAGCACGAAATTTCCGCCAGCTTGAATCAGCGAGTCCACCGGATCGACGGTGTAGAGGCGCTTCGCCCAGAATTGCTTGTCGTTCCAGGCATCCTCGCAAATGGTCAGCGCCATGCGATTGCCGCAGAAAGGGAAAAGTTCCTGGCTCTTGGCAGGCGCGAAGTTGCGCATCTCGTCGAAGACGTCGTAAGTGGGCAGCAGCATCTTCGACTGGACGAAGGCGACCTTGCCGTCCATCAGCAAGGCCGCGGAGTTCATCACCGACTTGCCGGCATCCGATTGCGCCGGGGTGACGAGGCCGCAGATCACGGCGATTCCGGCAGTCTCTTTGGCAATGCGTTCCACCGACTCGCGGTTGTGAATCACAAAAGAAGGGCGCTCGACCAGATCGCGAGGCGGATAGCCACAGACGGACAATTCAGGGAACAGGATCAATCCGGCGCCGGCAGCCTTAGCGCGGCCGGAGAAATCGATGATCTTGCCAGCGTTGCCGGTGAAGTCTCCGATCGTGGGATTGATCTGGCCGAGCGCGATTTTCACAAATCCAGTGTAAAGCCCCGGCATCCGAGATTGCATCCGCCCAGAGACATGCTATGGCCCGGCTGTGTTCCAGCGTACGTCCAAAATTGCACTACCCTGCTACAATAACGATTTTGTACTGGATCGGAGGCTGTGTCATGTCCCTGCGCACTACAGTGCTCGCGAAGTACGTCTTCTTTTTCGTTCTGATAACCGGCAACATTCTGCTGCCGTCTTCGGCCGGCGCCCAGTCCAAGGCCAAACAGCATCCCTGGATGAACCCCAGCCTGTCGCCTGACCAGCGCGCGGCTATGGTCGTCAAAGAGATGACGCTCGACGAAAAGATTTCCCTGCTCCACGGCACTGGCATGGTCGGTCTGAGCCCGATGAGCCCGCTGGCGATCCACTCCAACGGCGGTGCGGGATATGTGGTCGAGATTCCACGGCTGGGCATACCCGCTATTCAAATGTCGGATGCGGCGTATGGCGTGCGCATGAGCGGCGAGAATGGCCGCTATTCGACCGCGCTGCCATCGTGCATCGCCGGCGCCGCGACCTGGGATCTGCAGGGCGGGTACGAATATGGAGCGCTGATCGGCCGCGAATTGCGCGCGCAGGGCTACAACATGTCGTTAGGTGGCGGCGTCAATCTCACGCGGGAACCGCGCGATGGACGCACCTTCGAGTACATGGGCGAAGATCCGGTGCTGGCCGGCAAGATGGTCGCCTCGGTGATCAAGGGCGAGCAGGCAGAACATGTGATCGGCGACATCAAGCACTACGCTCTGAATGACCAGGAAAGCGGGCGCAACGCGATCAACGTGAACATCGACGAGCGTGCGGCGCGCGAGAGCGATCTGCTGGCGTTTGAAATTGGCGTAGAAGAGTCCGACGTGGGCGCCGTCATGTGCTCCTACAACCGCGTGAATGGCGACTACGCCTGCGAAAACAAGTACCTGCTCACCGACGTGCTGAAGAAGGATTGGAAGTTTAAAGGATTCGTTCTCACCGACTGGGGAGGAGCGCACAGCGCAGCCAAAGCTTCAGCCGCAGGCCTGGACCAGGAACAGCCGGGCTGGATTTTTTATGGAGAGGAACTGAAAAAAGATGTCGAGTCGGGCAAAGTGCCGCAGGCTGAACTCGATGACCACGTGCATCGGATTCTGCGGGCGATGTTCGCGACCGGTGTGGTCGACAATCCTCCGCAAAGAAGCGTGGTTGCCGTGGAGCGCGGGTTCGAAGTCGCGCAGAAGCTTTCGGAGCAAAGCATTGTGCTACTGAAAAACGAGGGCGGGCAGCTTCCGCTGGATGCTTCCAAGGTCCACACCATCGCCGTCATTGGGCCGCACGCGGACGTAGGAATGATTTCCGGAGGCGGTTCGGCGCAGGTGGATCCTCCCGGCGGAAACGCGATCTTGCCGGCGGGCAAGGGTCAGACGCGCTGGCTGGAGCCGGTCTGGTTTCCGACTTCCCCATTGAAATCGATTCGAGGGAAAGCTGCGGGGGCCAATGTGGAATTTAATCCGGGAGCCGATCCGGCTGCCGCGGCTGCTCTAGCCAAGAACGCCGATGTGGCCATCGTGTTCGCCTACCAGTGGGAGAGCGAGGATATGGACTTGCCTACCCTCTCGCTTCCCGAGCACCAGGACGAGTTGATTGCGCAAGTGGCGGCCGCGAATCCGCATACAGTTGTTGTGGTGGAATCCGGCGGTCCGGTTACGATGCCGTGGGCGGGCCAAGTCAGTGCGATCCTGGAAGCATGGTTTGCGGGCAGCAAAGGATCGGACGCGGTGGCGAACGTGCTCTTTGGCGCTGTGAACCCGAGTGCGAAACTTCCAGTCACTTTCCCGCGGAGTGAGGCCGACCTGCCGCATCCCACAATCGTGAAGCCTCCCAAGCAATCCATTCCAAACTACATGCAAAGCGAGGTATGGAAACAGATTGCCGCCGGCTTGCCGCCATTCCAGCTTACTTACGATGAGGGAGTGAAAGTCGGTTACAAGTGGTACGACGCGGAAAACAAGGCTGTTCTTTTTCCGTTCGGCTACGGCCTGTCGTACACGACCTACTCGTATTCGAACTTGCGAGTCACGGCGGGAAAGAATCCAAAGGTGACTTTCACCGTGACCAACACCGGCAATCGCGCGGGAACGGAAGTTGCAGAGGTGTACGCTTCCCTGCCCGCCGCGGCTGCTGAACCGCCAAAGCGGCTGGTGGGCTGGAGCAAGGTTCCACTGAAACCTGGCGAAAGCAAGGAGGTCACGGTCGACGTGGACGGAAAATATCTCTCTATTTTCGACGTGAAGCAACACGGTTGGCAGCTCGTACCCGGCGAGTACAGCTTTATGGTGGGCGGATCGTCGCAGAGCCTGCCGCTGAAGGAGTCGGTGCGCCTGAACTGATTTGCTCGCAGAGAAGTGCTGGCTAGGTCTCTTGCGGGCAAGGTCTCTACCTTACTGTTATTTCTTTTGCAGCTGCCAGAACTTCGGGAATGATGCTGTCCACGTCGGCATCGGTGGTGCGATGGTTCACGATGCAGGCTCGCAGACTAAACGTCCCCCGCAACGAAGCATTCGACAGGTAGACGCGGCCACGCGCGACTACCTGCTTCAGCAGCTTCGCGTTGAATTCATTGAGCTTCTCTTCTGATGGTGCTGCGCTTCCCCGATGGCGGAAGCAGATCGCGCTCAGCTCCACCGGAGCCAGCAACTCAAGGTCAGGCTGGCTGCCGATAGCGTCGGCGAGGCGGCGCGCCTGCGCCAAATCTTTTGCTATGGATTCCCGAAATGCCGCGAAGCCGTGGTACCGCAGGGAAAGCCACAACTTCAGCGCGCGGAATCTGCGCGATAATTCCAGCGATTCTTCGAAGAACGCAAAGCCTTCCACCGGATCGGCGCTCAACACGCGCGCGTAATCGCCACTGTGCGCGAAGGCCTGCTGGGCGGCCTCCGCCGACCGGTACAGCAGGCAACCGCAATCGAGCGGTTGATAGAGCCACTTGTGCGGATCGAGCGAGACGGAGTCGGCGAGCTCGAGCCCATCAAACTTAGAGCGCGCAGCGATCGCCGCCAGCGCGCCGTAAGCACCGTCCACGTGAAACCATGCATTGTGCCGATGAGCGATCTCGGCAATTTCGCGGAGAGGATCGATCGTTCCCGTATTCACCGTTCCCGCAGAGGCAACAACGGCCAATGGAATCTTGCCTGCGGCTTTGTCGTGCACAATCTGCCGCTCGAGTTCACAGGTAATCATGCGGAACTCAGCATCGCAGGGGATCAGCCGCAGGTTGTCGCGCCCGATTCCCAGCAGGGCAACGCTCTTGGGAATGGACATGTGGATCTCGTCGGAAGCGTAGACCACTGCGCCCGCGTTCATTCCTCGTTCGTTCGCAGGCGCTTTGGCCTCACGGGCCATCGCCAAACCCATCAGGTTGGCGGAGGAACCGCCGCCCGTGAGATGTCCACGAAACTCTGGGCAGCCCATCGCCTGCGCGAGCCAGCCTACAATCGTCTGCTCGATGATGACGGCCGCGGGTCCGGAGCGCCACGCCGTGACATTTTGATTCAGCACGCTGGCCAGCAGGTCGGCGACGGCAGCAACAGGTTCGCCCGATCCCAGCACGTAACCGAAGAAGCGGCCATTCTGCGCGCGGGATAAGCGCACCACTTCTGGAAGAAGATCGAGAGATTCTTCCGCCATTCCCTGCTCCGGCATCGGAGTCTGAAATATGCGCAGTGTTTCTGCGGCATCCGTGGCCGGCGAGATCGGCTGCGCATCGAGCTTTTCCAGGTATTCCGCCGCCTGTTTCGTCACGCGCTCTGCCAGACGACGAAATTGCGCGGGAGAAATTTCAATGGGATTCATGCGTGGGTTAATCGCCACCTGCGGGAAACACGCTGTGCCTGGGAGCAGGCACAGGCGCCGAACCTTTCTGATCCTGCCAGAGCACGCGATTCAACTGCGCTGCACCCGCGGCATCGGGGCGCGAGAAATCCATATGCGACGAGAGATTAGCGCCGGGAGCATTCTTCCGATTCGTTTCGTAAATCAGACCGTTTTTCAAATTGCGATCGTCCGCTTTGTAAGGCGGCTGATTTCCCGGACCGGAGAACAATCCGCTCATCACGGGCGCATAAGCGTCAAACAGGTTCATAGGCGGCAAACCTAAGAGTGTCTCCATGGTGTGAACCATGTTGACGGTGGTGTAGAAACGATGCTCGACGTTGGGCTGCGCGGCCGATCCCGGCGAATACTTGCTCACGACGAACGCGATGGACCGGTGCGCGTCCACGTGGTCGGCACCATCCTGCGCGTCGTCTTCGAGTACGAAGATGGCGGTATCGTCCCAGTAGGGGCTGTGAGAAACGGCATCCACCACGCGGCCGAGCGCCAGGTCGTTGTCGGCGACATTAGCCGCCGGACGGGGACGATCGGGGCGCGTGCCTCCGGTGTGGTCGTCGGGCAAATACAAGAGCACAAATGAGGGCATCTCGAACTCCGGCCCTTCGTGGGCTTCGCGCGCGCGCACAAAAGCTCCAAATTCGTTCAGGAACTCGTCGGCGCGGAGCTGGTCGGGATAATCGGTATTGAAATCTGGAAAGAGCGGATCGAAGTGGTCGCGCAGCACCGCCTTGGTGGGCTTCACGCCGCTGAACAGCGGCACCGGCCACGGCCACGGACTCGGCCCGCCGTGCGGATCGCCGACGTTCGGCGGCAGCGTGTCACCGCGACTCAATTCCGACCGCGGGCACTTGGCTTCCTGACCGGAGGGAGTCCCCTGCTTCGGGCTCTCTACTTTGATTTTGACATTGCACCACTCGGCGTTCACGAACTCGCCGTAAATGCGAAAGCTGAGGTGGTTGCGCGCGAGATTGTCCCAGATAAATCCGGTGCCGGGATCGTCCACGTCGGGTTGATTGTGTTCCAGCGGATATTCGTCGGCGACCTGGCCCTGGAAATCGTAGGTGCGCTCCTTGCCACGATAGGCGATCGGCCACGTCTTCTCGTTATAGTCGGAGGTGATGGCCGCCATCGACCACTGGTGGCCGTCGCCGGAAACTTCGCCGCTGTCGTAGAAATTGTCGAGCACGCCAAACTGCAGCGCGAGTTTGTGCTCGTTGGGCGTGATGTCTTGGCCGTACATGTTGAGCGAAGGGTCGCCGTTGCCGACCTTCAGATCGCCGAGGATCTGGTCGTAGGTGCGGTTTTCCTTGAGGACGTAGATGACGTGCTTTATGGGATTCTGGCCGCCGGCGAAGGCGATCGTCCCGGGATCGCTGTGCAGCAGGTTGTCGCGTTCCACGGCCTGCGTTAGTTGCGGGAGTTGGGCGAGAGTCTGTGGAATGTTCAGGCGCGCGATGGAGCCCCGGATCAGCGTCGGGATGTAGGCATGCTCGTGACGCTTCGCTTCAGATGGAATTTTGCCCAACTCTTTATTCGGGCCTGCGCCGTGGCCTTTTGCAGTGGCAATTAGCAAATCGTCGCCGTGTACGGCGAGCGCGCTGGGATACCAGTCGGTGGGGATGAAACCGAGCGCGGCCTGCGGAGTCTGGTCGGTCGCCGTGGAGAGTTTCGAGATGTCAAATACGGCAACGGCATCGAGCCCGGAGTCGGCGACGAACAAGCTCTTACTATCCGTAGATTGCGAAAGCGCAGTGGGATAGCTTCCTGCATGCTTCTGGGTCGATGGCAGAGTAGCGAAGAAATGAACTGCTACGCCCTCAGCAATGGAAACTGCTGCAACTTCGTCAATGTTGGACAGTGCCACATAGAGCGTCGTCGCATCCGAACTCAGCAGCATCGCGGTTGGGTGGGAACCGGGCGCGAGCGGATCATCCGGCTGCTTGAGCTTAATCCACCGCGCAACTTTCCCACTTGTCAGGTCCAGTTCCGCCACCTGCGATGCATTCCACAAACTGCACCATGCCCGTCGTCCATCGTGCGTGGCCACGCATGTGTACGGAAACGAAGACGGCACCAGATCGCTGGTGCTCAGGTCGAAGGTTTGCAGCACCTTCCCGGTTGCGGCATCGAGCAGCACAACATTGTCCGAAAGATTATTCGCGATGAGGAGCTTGTCGTGGCCGCCATCAGAAATCACCGCTATGCCCGCAGGATATGGGATCGTCATGTGAGCGGGAGCGGTCAGGCCGACAGCCAGCGTTTTTCCCGTCGATAGCGGCTGAAGCGGGATCGAAATGAATTTCTCCGGAGCGACTTTACCATTGGAAAAGCTGTATACCGCGATGCCGTTGCCCGTGTCGCCCTTCTTCGTTCCCGTGGGATCGCTTAAGGATCCCACCGACGCATATAAATGCTTCCCGTCCGAACTGAAAGCCAGCCCGAGAAAATAGCTCTGGTGGGCGTGATCGCTGAAGCGCGCGTCGGGATAGTCGGCGATCTGGTTCGTATCCAGATTCAGTACGGCAATCGATTGTTGCGCCAGGGTCTCCTGCGTCCCGTAGCCGTCATTCAACAATGCGGCGTAGTGGCCGTTGGGACTGATGACCATAGTCGCGGGAAAACTGTTGGTACTGCCGATCAGCCCGGGCGAGGGGACGGTCAGCATTTTGCTGTTGGGGAGCATGACCGGCGCATGATCCGGAGCGGATTGCGCGAGGGCGAGAGACATTCCAAGCAGGCAGAAAGCGAGAAGAGGGCGAATGGGAATCACAGATCCTCCGCAACGGTGAAGCGAATCAAAGAGAGGAGATGAGCGTAATGCAAGATTGCTCGGCTGGTCAAAAGCCGGGGCTAAAGAGACTGCGTGAGAACGCGACCGATCAGCCAAGAGGTGTTATGGTTGCTGGTCCGGGTGGCTTGCGGCCCTGAGCCGGGTCAGGTTAAACGAGATTGCGGCGAGCGTGAATTCGATGCTTACTTTCCTCAAT
>DASTCU010000254.1:0-3326 GCA_035710825.1 Candidatus Sulfotelmatobacter sp. | reverse complement strand
CGGCAGTGGAAACATTGCGTCACCTCGAGCCTCGCGACCGTTCGAAGAACGGCTGAGGGAGGCTTGCTATCCCAATACTCGATGTGATCATCGGTGCGGGACTCCATGTGCTCACCGGTGCGGGCGAGAGCCCGACTTATCCAATCATCCGGAAGATCGGGTTTGCGGATCTGAAGGACGCGGCAGCGAAAGGCATCGACGACTTCTGGGTGATGCCGACCCACGTCATTTTCCTCGCCATCATCTATCCCATTTTCGGCCTGTTTCTGGCCTGCATGACATTTGGCTACGACGTGATGCCGCTCCTCTTCCCGCTCGCCGCGGGCTTCGCGCTGATCGGCCCCTTCGCGGCTATCGGCCTCTACGAACTGAGCCGGCAGCGCGAAAAAGGTGTCGATGTTTCGTGGAAGCACGCCTTCGGAGTGCTGCGATGCCGTTCCCTCGACGGCATCACCGCTCTCGGAATGGTCTTGATGATCGTGTTCCTGATCTGGCTCATGACCGCACAGTGGCTCTACCAGTCGCTGTTCGGCTATGGGTCGCCGGAATCGATCGGGCAGTTCCTCAGCGACATCTTAACCACCTCCGAAGGCTGGATCCTCATCATCGCCGGAAACGGCATCGGCTTTCTGTTCGCTGTCTTGGTACTGACGATCAGCGTCGTTTCCTTCCCGCTGCTGCTGGATCGGGATGTCGGCGCGATGGTCGCGATGCACACGTCGGTCAGAGCGGTTCTTCGCAATCCGCTGATGATGGCAGCCTGGGGGCTCTTCGTCGCCGTCACCCTGGTGATCGGTTCGTTGGCGTTCTTCGTTGGGCTCGCGCTGGTGTTGCCTGTGCTCGCCCATTCGACTTGGCATCTCTACCGCAAGGTCGTGGAACCGGACCTGAGCCCGCGACAGGACCGCTGGCCCTGACCGGAAAGGACGGCGCTATGCCGCAGATTTCCTAGCCGTTCTCTTTCCCTGGACCCACGAGGATGGGCCATAGAAAGCGTAATCTGGGGGGACTTGCGATGTCGGTCAGAAACCCGGCGCCTGAGTGGCATCGACACCGACGCTGGATTTAGCTGATCTTCTGAGGCCGCGATCGACTTTGTGTTCGGCGTGATCGCGCTCGCTAACTAGGTCCCCGCCCCAAAAAATATAATCCGAGTGAAAAGCGTGTAGTTCGATTCGAACACCATGATGCCCACAAACACCAACACCAACACTGGCGGGACCAGAATGGCATACATCAGGGCCAGCCGCTCCCAGGCCATATGCATGAAGACCGCGACAATCAAGCCTGCCTTCAAAATCATGAACAGGAGGATGAGAGACCATCTGAGGTGTCCATGGATACCGAAGTAGTCGACGAGATAAGAGAAAGTGCTGAGGACAAACAGCCATCCCCAGACCACGAGATAAAGCTTAATCGGGTGTTGTTGCCCTTCGACGTGTGCGACTGCTGCCTGTGCCATGGTCACCTCACCAAAGATAGAAAAGGGCAAAGATGAACACCCACACCAGATCGACGAAGTGCCAGTACAGACCCATGATTTCGACGATCTCGTAGTGCCCCTTCCGGCTGGTGAAAAAGCCTCGCGCTTCGCGGTCGAAGTCTCCACGCAACACTTTTCGCGAAATGATGATCAGGAAGATCACTCCGATCGTCACATGGGTGCCGTGGAAGCCCGTAATCATGAAAAAGCTGGAGCCAAACTGGTCCGCGCCCCACGGGTTGCCCCAAGGGCGCACCCCTTCCATGATCAGCTTGGTCCACTCGAAACCCTGCATTCCGACGAATGTGGCGCCAAATGCCGCGGTCACCAGCATCAACGCCGCGCTTTTGACGCGATCGTGGCGGTAGCCGAAATTGACGGCCATGGCCATCGTTCCGCTGCTGCTGATCAAGATGAAGGTCATGATGGCGATCAGGATGAGGGGGATGGTCGTACCGCCGATCGTCAAAGCGAAGACTTCACTCGGATTGGGCCAGGGTACGGTCGTCGACATCCGCACGGTCATGTAGGACAGCAGAAAACAGCTGAAGATGAAGGTGTCGCTCAGGAGGAAGATCCACATCATGGCCTTCCCCCAGGAGACATTCTTGAACGCTCGCTGGTCGGAGGACCAGTCGGCGGCGATGCCTTGCCAGCCTGAAGGCCGCGTGGGGGCTGCACCCGTATTTGCCAGCGCTGCGTCTGTCATTTGCTCTTAGTCCTCCTCAGCTCAGCAACTGGCGACAGATGACGGCGAAATCGCCTACCCACGGCGTCAGCAGAGTGAATAGAACAAGCCAGAGCAAGAGCAAATAGTGCCAGTAGATGGCGCACAACTTCACGCTCAAGCGCACCTGGGGAAGCTCAAAGCCTCGCCACACTTTGTCAATCGTCAGGACCAAGGCCACCAGGCCGCCCAGCAAGTGCAGCCCGTGCAGCCCGGTGAGCAGATAAAAGAAGGCGTTGGCTGGGTTGGTCGCCAAGAAGTAGCCGGCGGCGTTGAGCTGTTGCCACGCAAAGAGCTGCCCGACCAGGAATGTGAAGGCGAACAGGCCTCCCACAATCAGGCCGTCTCCGACGCCTTCCATCCGTCCCCTGCGTGCCGCAACCTGCGCGTATTGCAGCGCGACACTGCTCAAGATCAGCACGCCCGTGTTGAACCACAGCACCTTCGGCGCGGGCATTTGCGCCCAGTCCGCCACCTGCATTCGCATGAAATAGGCGCTGATGAAGAGCGCAAACAACGAGCTGACGACGGCGAGAAACACACCCAATCCGATCGTCGCTGCAGGCAAGGACAATGCGCCGGTGCCGGGGACCTCGCCGATCGCGCCGACCTCCAACCAGGGCTTGGCCGTCAACCTTTGCTGCGATAGCCACCATGCGATGATGGCGCCGATGGGAACCAGGACGAATAGTATCGTGATGCTCACCGCCCGGGTTTCCCTAAGCTGCTCGTGGGACTGGCGGCTGGTTTTGGGGCACGAAATCCTCCTTGGCGCCTGGCACGCTGTAATCGTAAGCCCAGCGATAGACCACTGGTAACTCCTTGCCCCAGTTGCCATGCCCCGGCGGGGTTTCGGGTGTTTGCCACTCCAGCGTGGTGGCCCGCCAGGGATTGCTGCCGGCCGGCTTGCCCTTGGACAAGCTCCAGATCATGTTGAACAGGAACACCATCTGGGCGAAGCCCACGATCAATGCCGCCATGGTGATGAAGATATTCAGCGTCGTGGCCGATTGCGGAACAAAAGCCATATCGCCCATCTCGAAATACCGGCGCGGCACACCCAGCAGGCCTATATAGTGCATGGGGAAGTAAATCGCATAGGCCCCGAGGAACGTG
>DASTCU010000253.1:0-29776 GCA_035710825.1 Candidatus Sulfotelmatobacter sp. | reverse complement strand
CGCTTCACGTTCTTCAGCTCCATCACATACGCCAGCTTCTCACGATCGATGCCATCGGGATCGTAGATCACGCCGTTCGAATCGGAGAAGGTGACCGGCTTCGCGCCCAGATCGAGCAGCTTCTCGACGGTGTATTGCGAGACGTTGCCGCTGCCCGAAACCAGGCAGAGCTTGCCTTCCAGCGTGTCTTTGCGGCTCTTCAACATTTCCTTTGCGAAGTACACGCAGCCGTAGCCAGTGGCTTCCGGACGAATCAGCGATCCGCCCCAGCCCAGGCCTTTGCCGGTCAGTACGCCGGTGAATTCGTTGCGCAGCCGCTTGTACTGGCCAAACAGGAATCCGATTTCGCGTCCGCCCACACCGATGTCGCCGGCCGGGACGTCGGTGTCGGGGCCGATGTGGCGTTGCAGTTCGGTCATGAAGCTCTGGCAGAAGCGCATCACTTCGTTATCGCTCTTGCCCTTGGGATCGAAATCCGATCCGCCCTTGCCGCCGCCCATGGGGAGCGTGGTCAGCGAATTCTTGAAGACCTGTTCGAATGCCAGGAACTTCAGGATGCCGAGATTCACGCTGGGATGGAAGCGCAGCCCGCCCTTGTAGGGGCCGATGGCGCTGTTCATCTCGATGCGGAATCCGCGGTTGACCTGAATATTGCCCTGGTCGTCGAACCACGGCACGCGGAACATGAGGACGCGCTCGGGCTCGACAATTCTTTCGAGCAAACGCGCCGACTGATACTCGGGATGCTTGGCGAGGACCAACCTGAGAGAGTCGAACACTTCAGCCACCGCTTGATGGAACTCGGGCTCGGCGGGGTTCTTCGCTTTCACACTGATCATCACGGATTCAATGTAGTCCGCCGGCGACTTGATTCCCGGCGGGGTCATCACAGAAGTCATAAATTTTCCTACCTCCGTAGGTACTGCGTAGACATAATTCCGTTCCTCATTGTCTCAGCCCCCAAAAAAGGGTCAGTGCGTAATCGCACCGCCGGGCGTGATCAGGGTCACGGGGAGTGAAGGTGGTGTGGAATGAAGGAGATGCAAGGATTGCGCCGGTAACGAAGGAGTGCCTTCATGGGCATCTCGTAGCGCCGGCGTCCCGCCGGCTGTCGCGAGGGCATCTTGTCCTCGCTGCGTCAAGCGAAATCAACGGCCGCGTGTTAGTCCTGGCAGTGGCGGCGGGGACGCCGCCACCACAGCCGCCGAGACGGCGGCGCTACGATTGTACCGCCATTTGGTGATCTTGTAGCTTGGCCAGGGTCATGCCATGCTTGGTTCCATGGCGACCCTTAGAGTCCGCGGCCTGAACGAGACCACGATGCGCGAACTGAGGGCTCGTGCGGCGAAACACGGACGTTCCGTGGCCGCCGAAGCTCTTGAAATTCTCGAGACCGAACTGGATCGCATGTTAAAGAACGATCCCGAATTTCGTGGAGCGCTGCGGAAGGATGCAACGAGGCGTCGCGGAAGACGGCATCGCTCAGATTGAGAAGATTTTTGGCATTGTGGAGCTAGCAGATCCTGGGCAGCTGTTCTCCGCTGAGCATGTCCACCACCCGGTTGCCGCCGATGCGGCTTTGCAGGACTACGGTGCCGCCGGGACTCTGTTCCACTCTTCCGACTCGCACTGACTTTTCAGAGACCGCGACCTTCCGCATCACTTCTAAGGCCTTGTCGGCTTGCGCCGCCGGAACGAACACCGCAAACCGCCCCTCATTCGCCACATAAAGCGGATCGAGGCCGAGGATCTCACAGGCGCCCTGCACCACCTCGTCAACCGGAATCAAAATCTCTTCCAGCTTGATGCAGATGTTTCGATCGCCGGCGATTTCATTCAACGTTGTCGCCAGGCCGCCCCGGGTCAGGTCGCGCAGGCAGTGAATTTCGATTCCCGCGTTCAGCAGCGCCTCGACTGATGGCCAAAGATTCGCGCAATCGCTCAGAATCGGCGATTCGAATTCGAGGCCTTCGCGCACGGAGAGAATCGCGATGCCGTGGCGGCCGAGATCACCGCTGACGATCACCGCGTCGCCAACCTGGACCGACGCCGGGCTAATCGGGGCCTTCACATTCGCTTCGATTAATCCGATTCCTGAGGTGTTGATGAAGATTCCGTCTCCCTTTCCTTTATCGACCACCTTCGTATCGCCGGTAACCAGCTTCACGTTAGCTTTTGCCGCTGCTTCCTGCATCGAAGCGACGACTGTGCGCAGCGTCTCCATTTCGAGGCCTTCTTCGAGAATGAAGCCCGCGCTCAGATACAGCGGGCGCGCGCCGCACATGGCCAGATCGTTCACCGTACCGTAGACAGACAGATCGCCAATATTGCCGCCCGGAAAGATCAAAGGCCGCACCACAAACGAATCCGTGGTGAAGGCCAGCCGCGATCCGTTGACCGCAACGACCGCGCCATCGTGCCGCTGCTCGAGCGCAGCGTTAGAGAAGGCGGGCATAAAAATCTTTTCGATGAGCTGATGGGTGAGGCGTCCGCCGCCGCCGTGCGCCAGGACGATGCGGTCGTCAGCGACTCGCGGGACCGGACAATTCAGGTTGAACGAGCTGGTTTTGACGTCTGCCATAGTGATAGTAGGCCGCGCACGCGCCTTCCGACGAAACCATGGGCGCCCCAAGCGGATTCTCCGGCGTGCACTTCACCGCAAACGCCGGACACTCGTGCGGCTTCTTGATGCCTTGCAGAATCAGTCCGCTGATGCACTCGGGCGACTCGCGAGCCGGTTCGCCGGAGAACGGGAAGCGGCGGTTCGCATCATATTTCTGGAAGCGTCCGCGCAACTGGAGACCGCTGGCCGGAATCTCGCCCAGGCCTCGCCACTGCCGCGGACTAATTTCGAAGACTTCCGCAATCCGATCCTGCGCGGGACGATTCCCTTCCCGCCGCACCGCGCGGCTGTACTGGTTCTCGACTTCCTGGCGGCCTTCTTCCAACTGGCTCACCGTCATGTAGATGCCTTCGAGAATGTCGAGCGGCTCGAATCCGGTTACTACGATCGGCACTTTATATTTCTTAGCGATGGGGAAATATTCTTCGAAGCCCATGATGGTGCACACATGGCCGGCCGCGAGGAATCCCTGCACCACGCAGTTGTCGGACGAAAGTAGCGCCTCCATCGCCGGAGGGACGAGCACATGGGAAACCAGCAGCGAGAAATTTTCGACGCCGTCGTGATCGGCCTGCCAGGCGGCCATGGCGTTCGCCGGGGCCGTGGTTTCGAATCCGACAGCGAAGAACACAACTTGCTTTTCCGGATTCGCCTTCGCCAGTTTCAGCGCGTCCAGCGGAGAATAGACGATGCGCACGTCGGCACCCTCGGCCTTCGCGTCGAATAAGCTCTTCGACGAACCCGGCACACGCAGCATGTCGCCGAACGAGCAGAAGATCGCGTCGGGACGCTTGGCGATGGCGACAGCCTTGTCAATCAACTCAATCGGCGTGACGCAGACGGGGCAACCGGGGCCGTGCACCAGCGTGACTTCGCGCGGCAACAGGTCTTCCAGGCCGCTCTTGACGATGGTGTGAGTCTGGCCGCCGCAGATTTCCATGATCGTCCACGGGCGCGTGACTTTCTGGCGGATCGCTGCCGCTAGCTGCTCGGCGGCTTTCGGATCGCGATATTCACTGAGGAATTTCACCGAGTTCCTCTTTCACTGCGCCCATCTCTTCAAGAACCTTGAAGACGCGCTGCGCTTCGTCCTCGTCGATCACGCTGATGGCGAATCCGACGTGGACGAGCACATATTTTCCGACTTCGGCTTCGGGAGTGTACGCCAGGTTGACCTCTTTGCGGATGCCGCCAAAGTCGACCTTGCCGACACGGAAGGCGATGTCGCCTCCGTCGACGATTTCTACCACCCGTCCCGGTACTGCTAGACACATGAGCGAACCTCAGCGGCTGAAGCCGCGATTTTCTTCTGCGAATGGCGGCATGGCTAAACCCATGCCTGGAACCCTCTGCTTTCTCTGCGGCCTTTCTCCGCGTTCTCGGCGGTTAAGAGCTTTTGACCGCTGAGTTCGCAAAGAACTTCCGCGGAGATCGCCGGGAAAAGCTACGTCCCGGCCATCACAACCTGACCCAGAGCGATGCCGCCGTCGTTCGGCGGAACTTGCCGGTGCGTGTGCACCGTGAAGCCGCGAGACTCCAAAACAGCGGCGGCGCGCTCGGTCAAATAACGGTTCTGAAAAACTCCTCCGCTAAGCACGACCTGCTGGATTCCAGTCTTCGTGGCAACCTCCACCATCCAGTTCACCAGCGCATTGTGAAATCGCGCTGCGATCGTTGGAATCAAAACGCCGGAGCGGACATCGGCCACCACGGCTGAAATCAGCGGACCCCAGTCCCCAGCAGCTAGAGCATACGCCTCTTCGGTGCGCAGGCGGCCTATTTGATTCTCGAGCAGCATGGCGGCCTGGCCCTCGAAACGGTTTTCGCGGGCAATGCCGCTGAGGCACGCCACCGCATCAAACAGGCGTCCCACGCTGGTGGTTGGGATAACGTGGAATCCGCTCGCGAGCATCGGACGAACCCGGGCGTCCGCGGCTTCCGGCCCAAGCACCTCAAACAGTAAACTCGCGGCCGAGCGCCAGCCTTGACGAACGGCGGCATCTCCTCCGGGCAGAGCAAACGAGCGAAGGTGGGTGACCCGTTCGAACTGATCGCCTTCCACGCGAAAGAATTCCCCGCCCCAGATCGCGCCGTCGAGACCGTATCCGGTGCCGTCCCAGGAAACACCAAGGTAAGCGCCTTCCACGCCGTTCTCCGCGGCGCAAGCGGCTACGTGCGCCTGATGATGCTGGACACGGATCACAGGCAGGCCGGATTGCTCCGCCCAATGGGTGGAGGCGTAGTCGGGATGCATATCGCAGACGACGGCTTCCGGCTTGAAGCTGTAGAGACGGCACAGATCGTCAATGGCTCTCTCAAACGCGTGGCGGGCTTCCAGGGTTTCGAGATCGCCGATATGCTGGCTGAGAAAAACGTCGCGACCTACGCCAATGGCGACTGTGTTCTTGAGATGTCCGCCGACGGCCAGCACCGGCGGAACTTCGCGAGCGATGCGGATTCCGAGTGGCGCGTAACCGCGCGCCCGGCGCAGGATTCCGGCACGCCCGCGTGTCAGGCGCACCACCGAATCATCACAGGCGCGGACGATGGGCCGATTGTGCATCAGGAAATGATCGGCAATGTCTTTCAGGCGGCTGGCGGCTTCGTTATTAGAGATCGCAATCGGTTCGTCGCTGCGATTGCCGCTGGTGGCGATCAGCGGGAAGGGAAAGGCCTGCATCAGCAGATGATGCAGCGGCGAATAGGGCAGCATCACGCCCAGATACGGTGAGCAGTGCGCGACGTTCCACGCAATATCAGTGCCCGGTTTCGGCTGGAGCAGAACAATGGGCGCGGCCGGCGATTCCAGCAATTCGATTTCTGCCGGAGAGATTTCGCAATACTCGCGCACCACCTCGAGCGACGGCATCATGAGCGCGAACGGCTTCTCCTCGCGATGCTTGCGCTGCCGCAGGCGCGCGACCGCCGCCGGCTGCCGCGCGTCCACCAGAAGCTGAAATCCACCGATGCCTTTCAGAGCGACGATCTGGCCGCGGCGCAAGGCTTCTGCGACTCCGGCAATGGTTCCGTCGAGTTTGGGACCGCACACGGGGCAAGCGTTGGGCTGGGCGTGAAAGCGGCGGTTGGCGGGATTCTCGTATTCCTCGCGGCATGCCGGGCAAAGCACAAAGTCGCGCATCGTGGTGTTGGGCCGGTCATAGGGAATATCGACGACGATGGTGTAGCGCGGTCCGCAATTCGTGCAGTTGGTGAAGGGATACTGGAACCGGCGGTTGGCGGGATCGAACAGTTCCGCGCGGCAGTCGGCGCAGGTCGCGAGATCCGGCAGTACGTTGACCGACTTGCCGGTGTCGCTGTCGCTGGGGTGAATTTCGAAGCCGGTCGATCCCTCGACTGCGATCCAGGAGGATTCGTGCACCGTCACAACAGACGCTTTCGGCCGCTCACGTTCCAGCCGCTGCTCGAAGAGCTGTAATTCCTCCGGCGGCCCTTCCACTTCGACGACGAGTCCCGAGGACGAGTTCAACACCCAGCCGGTGAGCGACATTTCTCTCGCCAGCCGGTACACGAACGGGCGGAAGCCGACGCCCTGCACGGCTCCCCGAAGCATAATGCGGAGCCGCTGCGCCACGGGATTGGACGCGATCGTCATAGTTCAAACGCAAATTCTGATTCTAAGACCTGCTCGACTTTGAAGGGAGCGAACCCCGTGAAAGCGCCGATTGCACCAGCAACTCGATGCGAGAGATCAAATCCGGCACCGCAGCAGCAACGCTGGGCGAGAGCCCGTCGCCATGCCCGAAGTCTTCCCCGGTTACCGTCACAGAGAATACCTGCGGCTTCGCGCCATAAAGATTTGCCGCCAAGGCGAGCACCGCGGCTGGAGACAGGCTGTGGCCGAAAGCTGCCGCTTCGCTCGTCGGAATGGCTTCGCCGCGAATCTCTTCCACTCGGATCTCTCCCGGTTTCCCGGCTTCCTTCGATGCGGCGTCCATGAAGATCACGCATTCGAACCACCTACCGGTTTCAGCCAGTTCCGGCGCCAGTTGATGCAGGCACAGAACCTCAACCTGGTCTTCCGGAAACTTGCCTCGGAGCGCCTCCGCCGCGCGCCAGGCTACCCCGTCATCGCAGCGAAGAGGATTGCCGTAAGCGACGATGAGAACAGCGGGCATCTTTTCCCGCCTCACTCGCGAACGGTCAGCACCGGACATTGGGCGTTGGCGATCACATGGTGCGCGGACGACCAGGGAAAGTGCGTCGTGCCCACATCCGCCGACGAGCGTGCCCCCAGAACGATCATGTCCGCCTCACGCTCACCGGCGACTTTCAGAATCCGCTCTGGAGCTGCGCCGAATTCGACGATGATCTCGGGCAAGTACTGCAGGGTGTTGCCGGACGGAACCAACTCCTGCAGACGGGAGACGCAGTCCTCGATCGGCCCAGGGCGCCTGCCCAGTTGCGTGTAGTCTTCCATCACGTGCAGCATCGTGAGCCGCGCGCGGAATTCTTCGGCTAGCGCAATCGCTTCCTGGGCAACCCGCGCCGCATTCCTGGCAAAATTGGTCGCGAAGACGATCTGCCGTATCTCCAGTTCCGCAGGCGCCAGATCGCGCGCGTGATTCTGGAATGCGGGCAGCTTCGCCCTCCCGGAAACCTTCGGGCCCACAGTGAGCACTGGGCATGTAGCGTGGCGCAAAATGTCTTCCGCCACGGACCCAAGCAGCAACTTGCCCAGGCCACTGCGTCCGTGGGTGCCGACCACGATCAGGTCTACGGGATTTTCTTCGATAACTTCGGCCAGGTTCTTCCAGACTTGCCCGTGCCGGACATAGTTGCGGTGAGCGATGTTTTCGAAGTGTTCGGCAAGTTGCTCGAGTTTTTGCTTGGCTTCCGCGTGGGCATCGTCGTAAAGCGTGGACATGCTGACATAGTCCACTCCGCCGGTCATCAGCATCAGGCTGGCGTCAGAGAGCACATGCACCAGGTGCAAAGTACTGCCGAAGCGGCGACAAATGGCGGTCGCATAGGGCAAGGCCGCTTCGGAAGTGGCAGAAAAATCGGTGGCGAATAGAACGTTTTTGACTTCGACCGCGAAGGGAGGTGTTGTCACTCCATTAGCAGCGGCGTCTTTCCCATTTTCGAGGTTGGTTTGTACGAGTGCCATCAGAACACCCCCTGCACCCAAACGTAGAATCGCGCAAGGGGGCCTGTGCGGATATGCGGCGTATCACCACATTTTGTGATTTGAATCACAGTCAGGGGTCAGGGGGGCAGGGGCCAGCGGGCAGGGGGCAGGGGGCAGGGGTCGGGGACCAAAGGTAAGCATATGCCGAGTTTCCTGACCCCTAACCCCTGACCCTAGCCCTTACTGGGCGAAACCGTCGGCTTGGGTGACAGCGCCGATGGCCACCGTGTGATCGATGTAGAGGCGCCCGGCGTCCAGCGCTTTGCGGTCGAGTTCCAGCAGAGCTGGATTTTTCACTTTCGCCTCGAGAACTTTATCGGCGGTCGCGGTCGAGAGGCATTCGGTCTCTTCCAGCAGCGCTCCCATCATGACCACGTTCGCGACCTTCGCCGAGCCCAGCTTGTCGGCAATCTCCGACGCCGGAATGCACACGACCTGCGCCTGCGGGAGGCTGAAGTCCTCAGGCAACTGATCGCGGCCGTAGATGATGGTGCCTCCCGGCACGACTTGCGCCGCGAACTTGCGCAGCGAGATCTCGTTCATGGCAACCAGCACGTCGGGGCGCGACAGCAACGGCGATCCGATGCGGTCTTTCGAAAGGCAGATGTGGCAGTGGGCGCTGCCCGAGCGCATTTCTGGCCCGTATGATGGAAGCCAGCTCACTTCCAGCCCTTCGCGCATCCCCATCTCCGCGAGAAGCTGGCCCAGCAGCAGCACGCCTTGTCCACCGAACCCTGCGATCTTGATGCCGAGATGGCGGAAGTGGTGATGCCTTCCGGGGGCAACGACCTCGGCCCCGGCCTTCCGCTCGCCGTCCACCAACTCCTGCACGGTTTTGTGCGGCGGCACGTTGGTATTTGGGATCTCGACTTTACGGTCACGAAAAACATTCAACGGGAAGTTCGGGATCATATTGTCCGCGACCCACTTGCGCGCCTGGACCGGATCCTTGCCCCAGATGGTGGGGCATGGAGACAGAATCTCGACGAAGGTGAAGCCGGCGCCATCGCGCTGCAGTTCGAGCGCCTTGCGCACCGCGCGCCGCGCTTTCATCACGTTCTTGTTATCCGACAGGGCGACGCGCTCGATGTAAACCGGAGCTTCCAGCGAAGACAACATCTCGCACATGTGCAGCGGGAAGCCTTCGTTGACCGGACGGCGTCCCCAAGGGGACGTTGTACTGCGCTGGCCGACCAGCGTGGTTGGCGCCATCTGGCCGCCGGTCATGCCGTAGATGGCATTGTTCACGAAGAAGACGCTGATCTTTTCGCCGCGGTTCGCGGCGTGCACGATTTCGGCAGTGCCGATCGCGGCCAAGTCACCGTCGCCCTGATAAGCCACCACGATCTTGTCGGGGCAGGCGCGCTTCAGGCCGGTGGCCGCTGCGGGGGCGCGTCCGTGCGCCACCTGCACATTCCCCACATCGAAGTAGTAATACGCAAAGACCGAGCAGCCGACGGGACTAACCAGGATTGTATTGTCCTGGAGGCCTAAATCTTCCAGCGCCTCGGCGATGAGTTTGTGGGCGACGCCATGGCCGCACCCGGGACAATAGTGCGTCTGGTGTTTGAGGTCGCCCTTGCGTTCGTACTGCGCATAGAACAGCTCGGACTTGGAGTGCACAACCGCGTATTGGTCCGCGGTGTTTGTTTCTTCCACGACGTCGTTTTCGGCCATGATCAGATCCTTGCTTTTAGAACCGGCTTTCGGCTTTCGGCCTTCGGCTTTCCGGGAGCCGGAAGCCGAGCGCCGGAAGCCCCTTACACTGCCACCGGCACCTGCTCTTCAATCTTTGCCAACAATTCTTCCACCGACGGCACGTTGCCGCCGACGCGGCCGTAGAACTCAACCGGACGCTGGCCATTGAGCGCGAGCCGAACGTCTTCCACCATCTGGCCGTTGCTGAGTTCGACGACAAGTACCTTGTCGGCGATCTGCGCTGCTGCTGCCAGCGCCGCGGACGGGAACGGCCACAGCGTGATGGGCCGGAACAATCCCACTTTCATTCCCAGCCGACGCGCCTCATCCACCGCCGAGCGCAACACGCGCGAAACGATTCCGTAGCCGGCCACGATCAAATCCGCGTCGTCGGTGAGATACTCCTCCCACCGCACTTCCAACTGCTGCGCGCGAATGTATTTCGCTTCCATGCGCCGCTGGTGTGCTTCCAGATCGTCGGGCTCGAGAAAGATCGAACTGATCATGTTGGGGCGAGTCTCGGTCGTACCTTTCACCGCCCAGGGCTTTTCGGGAGCGACGATCTCGCGATATTCCAGATCGAGCGGCTCCATCATTTGGCCGACGAAGCCGTCGGCCAGCACAATCGCAGGATTGCGGTACTTGTCGGCCAATTCGAAGGCGAGAATGGTCAGGTCGGCCATTTCCTGCACCGACGCGGGCGCAACCACCAGATTGCGATAGTTGCCGTGGCCTCCCCCTTTCACCATCGCGAAGTAGTCGCTCTGCTCGGGAGCAATGTTGCCCAACCCCGGCCCGCCACGCATCACGTCGACGATCACGCAAGGCAATTCGGCCCCGGCGAGATAAGAAATGCCTTCCTGCATCAGGCTAAGTCCCGGGCCGGAAGAACCGGTCATTACCCGCACGCCCGCCGATGCGGCGCCATAGACCATGTTGATGGAGGCGGTTTCACTCTCGGCCTGCACGAAGGTTCCGCCGACTTCCGGAAAATAGAGCGCTGCCGCTTCGGCGACTTCGCTGGCGGGAGTGATGGGATATCCGTAGTAGGCGCGGCATCCGGCAAGCACTGCGCCTTTGATGACGGCAACGTTGCCTTTACAGAGCTGACGCATGTTCGCCTCCTCTCTGAGCCACACCGACCTTGGCAGGCGGGATCAGGCGGAACACCGTGATCGCGCCCGGCTCAGGACAGCAATAGAAGCAGATGCCGCATCCGGTGCAGTCGTGACCGGAATAGCGGGCGGGATGCACCCCGTAGTGGCTCAACTCCGGAGCCAGGTCCAGGCACTTGGGCGGGCAGGACTCGACGCATAACCCGCATCCTTTGCACTCTTCGACATCGATCGTAATGTTGCCGCGTGCTGGCATGTCGTCTCTCACTTCGCCGCAGTCTGCACCGCATGATTGGGCTGCAGCCACTTGGTCTTCTCGCAATACGCGTAGAGCTGTTCGCGGAACTGGGGATGCGCGATCTCGATCAGCGCCTTGGCCCGCTCGCGAATGGATTTTCCGTGCAGATAAGCGACTCCGTATTCGGTCACTACATAGCGCACAAGTCCGCGCGAAGTGACCACTCCCGCGCCGGGATCGAGCGTGGGCACGATCCGCGAGATCGTTCCCTGCTTCGCCGTGGAGGAGATCGCAATGATGGCTTTGCCGCGTTTCGCCCGCGACGCGCCACGCAGGAAATCCACCTGCCCGCCGATGCCGCTGTAGAACCGGTTGCCGATCGAGTCGGAACAGATCTGCCCGGTCAAATCGATCTGCAACGCCGAATTGATCGCCACCATGTTGTCGTTGCGCGCGATTAACGCCGGATCGTTGGTGTACGCCGTGGGATGAAATTCAAAGATGGGGTTGTTATCCACAAACTCGAAAAGGCGCTTGCTGCCCAGCGCGAATCCCAGGATGATCTTGCGGGGCTTGAAATTCTTGCGCGCGCCCGTCAGCACGCCAGCCTCGATCAGTGGAATCACGCCATCGGAAACCAGCTCACTGTGCACGCCCAGGTCCTTGCGGTCCATAAGCAGCGGCAGCACCGCATCGGGAATTCCGCCGATGCCGGTCTGAAGAACCGCGCCATCGTCGATCAATTCGGCGACGTTGCGGGCAATAGCGACCTGCAGATCAGTCACGACTTCTTTCTTCAGAGCGCACAAGGGCCGCGATGACTCGACAAAAGCGCTGATGTCGTTGACGTGAATGAAGCTGTCGCCATAGGTGCGCGGCATGTTGTCGTTGATCTGAGCCACTACATGCTTGGCGACCTTGGCGGCGGTCAGAGTGGTATCGACGCCCACGCCGAAGCTGCAGAACCCGTGCGAGTCGGGCGGCGAGACCTCGATGAGCGCGACATCTATCGGCATCTCACCGCTTTCGAACAGGCCTTCGATTTCGCTTAAATAGATGGGCGTGTAGTCGGCGCGGCCGTCGTTGATGGCCTCGCGCACGTTGGCGCCGATGAACATGGCATTGTGCCGGAAGTGGCCCGCCATTTCAGGAGCCACATAGGGCGCGCAGCCCATGGTCATCATGTGAACGATTTCTACGTCGTAGAGTTCTGGAGCGCGCCGGATCAGCGCTTCCACCAGGGTTTCAGGCTCGGCACAGCCTGGCTGAATGTAGACCCGCATCCCGGACTTGACGCACTTGAGCGCCTCGTCCGCAGTTTTCAGCCGCTTCTTGTATTCCATCTCCCATGACATCGACATCCAATTCTGCTCCCCTAGCTCGCTCTCAGCGCATCTCCGTGCGCAGCGCGAGCAACTGCTTCTTCGTACCCCACAGAGGCATAATAAATGGCCCGGTCGAAAAACATTTCAAGCATCTGCAGCAGCTCCAGCTCTCCCATGATCTCGACCGCCCGGTCCATGACTGCTTCACTCTTGAGAAAATCCCAAAGATTTTCTTTGGTCAGGACAATCGCCTGGATCAGTTCGCTGAGCGGCACGCCCTGGTGGGCGCGACGCATACCGATCTCGAGATAGCGATGCTCGATGTCCAGTTCGTTTTTGCCGAGAAGCCATTCGCCCAAGTGACGGTAAATTTCGTAGACCCGCTCCCGCAGTTCGTGTGCAGGAATCTCACGAAAGTGACTGACTTGGGAATTGGTTTGCACGCGCTCTTCCAGGCCAGCTGCGAGCGCGTCGGCGTGCGATTCGATCAGACGTACTAATCTGTAGGAAAACATCATACGCCCCCCTCGTTCTGCAACGGGCCCGCCTTATACCCCGAGTTTTACCACTGCATCGTCGTTGCTCCAGCCTTCGACTGGAACCTTCACGGTTTCCACCGCCGGTTCCATCGTCTGTGGGACCGTGATGGCGCGTGAAATCATGCACACCGATTTAGTGCGGCGCAGAAGTGTCAGTCCAGTCTCGCGCTCCTCATCGGAATGCACGGTCAGTCTGGGACGAATCAGGATCTCGTTGAAATTGCATCCCGCCGTGCGGCTGCGGCGGACGCTGCCTTCGATCTCGACCTCCAGATCGGTATATTCAAATTTCGCGGCGCGCGCCACGTCATGGAAAGTGGTGGTGAAGCATCCGGCCAGTGCGCAGAGCAGCAACTGCTCCGGCGTCCAGCGGCCCTGCAGGCCGCCCAGCTCCGCGGCTTCGGAAAAATGGATCGTGTTTGGGGAGGACTCGCATTTGGCCAGTCCAGTGCGGCCTGAAGTCCACCAGGCCGAAACGCGATAGGTATATTCAGCAGCCATTGTTCAGACTCCTGGCGCTCCCAGTGCGCCCCTTCCCCACTCAAGACGACAGCGTGAAGATCACCGTGATCGTGGTCTCCACTTCCACCGGTGCACCGTTCAACAGATATGGCTTGTAACGCCATTGTTTAACTGCCTCGAGCGCGGCCGGCACCAGCATCGGGTGGCCGCTCACCAGTTGCAAGTTCTGGATCTGGCCATTGGTGTCGATGACGGCGCTCAAAATCACGTCACCCTGCACGCGCGCCGAGCGGGCCAACGGAGGATAAGTAGGTTCTACGCGATGAATCAGCAGACCCCGGGTGACACCCTGCGAGATACGGACCCGTTGCGGCGCCACCGCGACAAACTTGGGCACTGCAGCCGAATTGGCAGCGTTGACGATGCCTCCAATGACTCCGCCCAGCTGTCCGCCCGGGATTCCGCCGGGCACTCCACCCACCACTCCTCCTGTCGCCATCATCGGCGGCGGCGCTTCCTCTTCTTTAATCATCTGTACTTTCTGTGGAATCTTCGTAGGAGTTCGCAGTTGTCCAGTGTTAAGCATGTCGGTCTGGATCTGCTTGACGATCTTCACCGGCTGCGCTGCCGCCGGAGGCGGGGGCGGAGGCGGAGGGGGTGGCGCCACCAGGAAGGTCAGCAGCTGGGCCTTGGGCAGTTCCTCGGTAAATAACAGCGGCACAATGAGCATTAGACCGATCGCTACGCAGTTGAAAATAAACGATGTAGTGGTGGCGAATGCCTTGCGCTTCCGTTGCGGCCCAAAATCCAACAAGCTGTCAGAGAACATGACCCGGGGCGTAAACGTCGACACCGTCAGATCTTTTCGTGGCAGGACTGCCGCAGCTGGGCGACTTGCCGGCTTGACTTCCTTTACCTCTGGCTCATGAATCTGAATTGTGCCCATTTGGAACCTCCCTGCCTCCCTGTTTTGACTGGCATCGCGTCGGGGTCGGCAGCTCGGCGGTCGGGTTCCCGCCTTATCCAAGCACATATTCTTCCAAGCAAAGGTGATGGCAAATGGCGCGCATCACGGTTGATCGTGATCGCAATCACGGTCTTACGTTTGTGGGGCAAACTTAAGTAATACCGTGGGATGCGAGGTGCGGAAGGTGCTCTGGGCTCTGGAGATTGCGCGGGCGGGGAAATGCGAAGAAGAAGCAAAACGAGGGAAGCGCGCTCAGCGCACCTTTCTGCATTGAGCATGAGACTGAATTTTAGGCCTAAGGCTTGATCCCGAACGCCACGCTGGAACCGTTAGAGCCTCCCGCCGAAGCCGTATCGAAAATTCCGAAAGAATTCAGAGTGACTCCTGCCAGCGGCGAGGCGGCGTCGGAGCCTCCAGTGAAATTGTGCAGTACGTGCAAGCCCCAGGAGCCGTTGGAAAGTGGAACCAGGTTGAAAATTGTGCCGTGGGAATCGGCACCTCCGGATTCGGCGGCAGTAATTCTCGGACTTATCGAAAGCAAGCGGGCCGATCGGAGCGGAGCCGTCCCTGCCGATGAATGCATGCAGAACGGTTTCACTCCAGGTGCCGCTGGCGTCGAACACCAGCGTAGAGTCGGGGTCTTGGCCATCGGTCCCGTCGAAACTGTGAATCACGCTCTCGGTATAAGAACCGTCGCCCGCGGGAGTGTGCAGCTTGACGTCACCCGGTGTCGGTCGGCGATTTGACCGCAAAATTCAGCCGACATAAACTTGCTTGCCCCGTGTAATCGGGTTCCTGTGATGGTTGGCAAGACGATTTCCCACTACCGTATCCTTGCCCAGATCGGTGCAGGTGGGATGGGCGTCGTCTACAAGGCCTATGACCAGCAACTCGAACGTGAAGTCGCGCTCAAGTTGCTCCCGCAGGGCTTGCTCGCCGATGAAGCTGCACGGAAGCGTTTCCGCAAAGAAGCCTTGGCGCTCGCCCGCCTCAACCATCCCAACATCGCCACGATTTTTGAATTCGGCAATGAGGGCGGCCTCGACTTTCTGGTCACTGAGTACATCCCCGGAATAACTTTAGATACGAAGCTTTCTTCCGGGCCCCTTAATACTGATGAAGCAATTCGTCTCGGCATTCAGTTGGCTACGGGCCTCGCGGAGGCCCACAGTCAGGGGCTGATCCATCGCGATCTAAAGCCGGGAAACCTGAGAGTTGCGCCGGACGGGCGGTTAAAGATCCTCGATTTCGGCTTGGCGGAACTCGCGCCGCGCCTGAGAAGTGACGACGTGACTGCGTCGTTGTTGACCCAGACTTCGCAATACGCCGGCACACTGCCCTACATGGCTCCTGAGCAACTGCGAGGCGCGCTAGCGGATGCTCGGACGGATATTTGGGCAGCCGGAGCAGTGCTGTACGAAATGGCAACTGGCAAGAGGCCGTTTCCTGAGTCCGGGGCGCCATTGCTGATTAACGCCATCCTCAATAGCGATCCGGTGCCGGCCAGTCAAATTAATAAGAAGGTTCCCCCGGGCCTGGATCAAGTCGTCCTCAAAGCGCTTCAGAAGGACCCCCCGCGGCGTTACCAGTCAGCATTCGAACTACGGTCGGATTTGGAACGCTTTGGGGCGGGTACCCTGGTCTTGCAAAAGCCCACGGCGCGCGTCCTTTGGACCGCCGCTATCGTTTTTTTTGTAGTTGTGTTCGGGATTGTCGGCTATTTCGTTACTCGGACAAGGTCCTCTGGCGGCAGGATAACTCAGTCCCGCCCTTCCGTTGCCGTTCTCGGTTTCAAGAGCCTGGGCTCAGACAAGCAGCAGGATTGGCTTTCCACGGCTCTTTCCGAAATGCTGACGACTGAACTTGCGGCAGGAGACAAGCTACGTACGGTACCGGGCGAGAATGTTGCCCGTGCAATCGCCGACCTGGCACTTCCCAACGCGGAAAGTCTTGCGGCTGACACGCTGGCTAAGGTTCATAACCTCCTTGGGGCGAATCTTATTGTCCTTGGCTCCTACCTTGATCTTGACGGTCAGATTCGCGTCGATGTGCTCGTGCAGAACACCTCTGGCGGAGAAAGGGTAACAAAATTCTCCCGGGTTGGAACCGAAGCTCAGTTCTTCGACTTGGTGCGGCAACTCGGAGAGACTCTCAGAAACGAATGCGGGGCGGGAGAAGTTACTTCGGAACAGGCCGCGAACATACGAGCGGCGCAGCCGGTTAACACCGAAGCCGCCAAACTCTATGCGGAGGGACTCGCCAAACTTCGATCTTATGATGCGACTCAGGCCAGCGATCTGCTGACGCAAGCCATTCAAAAAGACTCTAACTATGCGTTAGCCCACCAAGCATTAGCGGAAGCATCGTCGCAACTCGGTTATGACGACAAGGCTAAAGCGGAATCGCAACGCGCATTCGAGTTATCCGCCGCCCTTTCTCATCGCGATGCTTTGGGCATCGAAGCGCGATTCCGGGAAGAATCTCGCGAATGGACCAAAGCGGTGGACATCTACCATTCATTGTGGACCGTGTTCCCAGATGATCCCGAATATGGACTGCACTTGGCCAACGCCCAAGTGTCTGCGGGTAAAGGGCAGGAGGCGCTTTCGACGGTCAATGGCTTGCGGAAGATAGCCTCACCCATGAAAGACGATCCGCGCATAGATTTGGCGGAAGCTAGTGCCGCATCTTCCTTGTCTGACTATAAGCGAGCCGAGGCTGCGACGGAGCGCGCCATTCTAAAAGCCGAGCAGCAGGGCGCTGAGGGGCTCAAAGCCGAAGCTCTGCTTCGGCAGTGCTGGGCGCTTCGCAACTTAGGCGATCCGGAGCGCGCCAAGGCGGCAGGAACGCAGGGGGGTGAAATTCTGCAGCGCACCAGCGATCTGCGCGGCGAGGCGAGAAGTCTCACCTGTGTGGCAAACGTACTCGCCGATCAAGGACAACTCCCCTCCGCTTACCAAATGCATGAAAGAGCTCTGGCGCTGGCCCGGAAGATTGGGGCTCAGAAAGACATAGCTGGAGCGCTCATCAACCTGGGCAATGTGCAGGCCAACCGGCAGATGCTGGACGATTCGACGCGGCAATACCAGCTCGCATTGGCGCTCGCCACCTCGATTGGTGATAAGGGCGACGCCGCCCTGGCTCAAGACAATCTCGGCGTGAATCTTTTGCAGCAGGGTGAATTCGCCACCGCACGCAAATCGTTCGAGGATTCTGTTCGTACCGCGGAAGAGATTGGGGATCAGGCTGGAATCGTGGACGCCTCGATCAACCTGGGTTCGTTATCCTACCAGCAAGCGGACCTGCAAAACGCGAAACGATCCTTCCAGAACGCAATCGACAGAGCCAGTCAGTTGCAGCTCAAGAGCAGATGGGCGACTGCCCTTGCCGGCATGGGTGATGTGACGGTCGCACAAGACGACCTGCAAGGCGCCAACAGGTTCTACCAACAGTCCCTCACGATACGCACCGACTTGGGAGAGAAAGGGGGAATGGCACAGAGTCAGATGTCCCTCTCCAACCTCGCTCTGGAAAACGGTCAAGCTGCCGAGGCTGAATCACTGGCGAGAAATGCAGCAAAAGAGTTCGAAGCAGAAAATGATTCCGATCAGCGCGCTGCTGCCGAGGATATGCTTGCTCGGTCATTGATTGTGCAAGGAAAGTATGACCAGGCGGCGAAAGAAATTTTTCTTGCGCAAAAACTTGGAGCGCGTGATTTGCCCACCATTCTCTCCCTTACCATTACCAGAGCCAAGCTGCTCGGCAAAACTGCGAAAACAGCCGTGGCAGAGCGTGAGTTGCAGAAGGTGCAAGGCCGTGCTGCAGAGAAGGGTCTCCTGGTCCTTGAGTGGCAGGCCCGCCTGGCTCTAGCAGAAGTGCAGGCCCTGAGCGGACAACTGTCTTCCGCACGCTCGAACCTCGAACTCGTAAAACGGCAAGCGATCCCGACAGGCTTTCGCCTCATGGCGCGCAAAGCCGCCGATGCCGAGGCCGCTCCCCGGCACGGCGGCTAAGAAATATCATCTTGCGCGTTAACCTACTGGATTGTGACCGTTGGCTGGTTCCCCATCGGCAACGGGGGGCCCCCAGCCGCCTGGAGAATGATAAAAAACGTCAGTCCTTGCCCCTGCTGTGCCGTACCCGCAGAATAAGTGGGAAAAGTACCCGGCACTGTAAAGGTGACCAAGGACTTCCCGGTCGTGGTGGTGATGTTTGGAATGCCGCTCGCAGGGGAGTTAGTGCAAAGCTCGATCGTGTTGTTCGGGCTGTCGCAAATCATCACCCCGTAATTGTTTACGTTTGTGCTATCAAAGCCGGCTAAAGATTTGAAGGTGATCGCCAGGTTCGACGCCGTGGACTGAAACTGATAGATCAACATGAGGGTGCCACTATCGCAGCTTCCGCTCAAGGTCAGCACCGGGCTGAACTGCGCGTTTTCAACATCTTGATTGGGACAAACAATCTCTCGCCTCATCGTAGCGGTCTTGCCATTGCCGCTTAACGATAAGTTTTTGCTTCGTCCCACAAGTAGCCAATGGGTCGCGCCGCTGTCCTCTCCATTGGCCGAAGACCCGCGGATAGTGACAGCAAATAACATCGTCGTGGCGCACAGCACGATTAGTGCGATCAGAGCAAACTCAGTAGCGCTGCGGTTCGTTCTCATCTTCTCTCCCTACATGAAATAGACCTGTGCGTCCGGTCCGCGATCCTTGGGGAGGGTAAGGAGGACTACAAGTCGGGGCCATAATCTTATGCCTTCCGCCTTGCCGTCGCAAGTCTGTCCCCGCCTTGCACTGAATCTCAATACTTTTCGAAATCGCCAACTGTCGCTAGCAGGCCCTAGCGCGATTTGCGCCTTCTCTTCACCCTCCACGCACGATGGGGTTTTGAGCGTAGAGGGCGATCCAACGCGTACCTTCTGCTCCTCGCGTCGGGACTGACCTAACGAATAAATGAGTAGTGCCAGCAGGGTCTATCGTGTTGAGTGTGGTCCCGCTATGTTGGCGCTAGGCTTCGTCGTTTGCTTGCTAATCTTCCGCTGCTGTAAGCTCCAACCGTCTCGCGTTGCACCGCGCGGATGTTGGCAGGATAATGGCGCAAGGCCCCGCTTTCGACGCTACTGGACCGCGCTCAGCTTCTCGTAGAGCCACATCGCCGAGAGAACCATCAGAAATACTCCAGACCCGATGCTGAACACTCGCATCGGGATGGTAAGCCGGTTGACCTTGGCCAACAGTTCCGTCTGCTCTTCGTGCATGTGCGAACTCGCGTCATCCAGAAACAACTGGTCATCCCTGTGCATCGTGAGTGTGCTCTTGTAGATCAGAAGGACGATCAGACCAACCGCGAAGATTCCAAAGATCACCGCCACGACTGTCAGCGTCATAATGCACCTCCGCAGATTCAGCAGGAATCCTCTCACATTCCAGCACGCGAAAGTGATCACTATTGGTCATATCGGTGGAGGACGCAGCAGGCAATGCTGAAGAAATGAGGCTCAGCGGCGGAACACGCAAAGCCCTTTCTGGGGTCACTCTTGAAGGATGGAGCGGGAGACGGGGATCGAACCCGTGACATCCAGCTTGGGAAGCTGGCGTTCTACCGCTGAACTACTCCCGCTAGTCGAGCGAATGCACACCAGAGTATCACCATCAAGAAGAGCTCACAACCGCCCACGCTGGTTGTTCGGCTTTCCAAACAAAAGCCAATTTGTTGTTGCATTGCCTTCATTTCGTGATTAGCTGGGGCGGCTTTCCCTGTTGTGCTCGCTTGGCTGCAGGCCTTCCAGGTCTGGCGGCAGGAGGTTGTTATGGGCAACTTCTTTACCGACGTGATCCAGCAGGACCCTCGTTTCAACTCGCCGAATCGTGTGGCCGACGTTGGCTTACTCGAGCCCAAGATGCGCCAACTGGTTCAACAGATCGTTGACGCCGCCGGTCAGATGGGAATCGCAATCATGGTCTATGAGACTTACCGCAGCCAGGCGCGGCAGCAACAGCTGTTCAACAATGGCGCGACCAGGCTGCGCACCGTCGGCGTGCATCAGTTTGGGTTGGCCTGCGATATTGTAAGGTCCATCGGCAACGAGCCCTCATGGAAAGGCGACTTCTCCTTCCTTGGACAACTGGCTCACAGCAGCGGCCTCGTCTGGGGAGGCGACTGGGGCGATCCCGATATCAAGCACTCCTTCCTGGATGCCGTGCACGTGCAGCGCTGTTCCATTGCGCGGCAGCCGGTCTTGTTTGCCGGCAACTGGTATCCCGATGATGAGTACAATCCCTACACCGACGACGATCACCTGCTGTTCGCCACGGCCGCAGAACAAGCGGTGTAATTTGTAGAACCCGCGCAAGATTACTGCTCCTTTAACGGCGAAGAGTTTTGCCGCGCCGCCCTGCCGACGCCGTCCCTGCACGCGGTCGCTCGGGTAGAGTAAGATGCATTGTTTGTTCAGTTGATCCCCTGCCTATCTCAAGGACACATGCATGTCTCGAAATGATTCCAGTGTGAAAGCCTCCCGTCGTTCATTTCTGCGCTCCGCCGTCGTCACCGGTGCAGCTTCGGCGATTTATCCGGCAATGGGCGCTGCGCGGGCAGAGGCAGCTTCCGCTGCCCCTCGCGAATCCGCACCCGAGATCAAGCCTTTCGAGCTGGAAGAAATCACCATTGGCGAACTGCAGGATGGAATGAAATCCGGCAAGTTCACGGCCCACTCGCTGGCTGAAAAGTATCTCGCGCGAATTGACGAAAACGACAAACGAGGCCCGGCAATCAACGCGGTCATCGAATTGAATCCCGATGCGCTCTCGATCGCCGACGCGCTCGATCAGGAACGCAAGGCCAAGGGCCCGCGAGGGCCTCTGCACGGCATACCGATGTTGATCAAGGACAACATTGATACGGGCGATCGCATGATGACGACCGCGGGGTCGCTGGCCTTGCTGGGATCGAAGGCTCCCAAGGACTCCTTCGTAGCCCAGAAGCTGCGCGCAGCCGGAGCGGTGATCCTGGGCAAGACCAATCTGAGCGAGTGGGCGAATACGCGATCCAGCCATTCCGTGAGCGGATGGAGCGGCCGGGGCGGGCTCACGCGGAACCCTTATTCGCTCGACCGAAATCCTTGCGGATCGAGTTCGGGCACGGGCGCCGGGATCTCGGCAAACTTTGCCGCTGCCGGGATTGGCACGGAGACGGACGGTTCGATCGTCTGCCCGTCGTCGGCGAATGGGCTGGCGGGGATTAAGCCCACGGTGGGATTGGTGAGCCGGGCAGGGATTATCCCCATTTCGCACACCCAGGATGGGGCGGGTCCGATGTGCCGCACGCTGCGCGATGCGGCCATCGTGCTGAGCGCGTTGACTGGAGTGGATCCGGAAGATTCCGCGACCTCAGCGAGCGCGGGCAAAGCGCAGGCAGACTATGCGCAGTATTGCGATCCGAATGGCCTCAAAGGGGCGCGCATCGGCGTGGCGCGCAAATATTTCGGCTTCAACGATGCGGTGGACGCTCTCATGGAACAGTCCCTCGACGCCATGAAGAAGCAAGGAGCAATTCTAGTTGACCCTGCCGACATCGAGACTCTGGGAAAGTTTGATGACAGCGAAGCGCTGCTCTTCATGTACGAACTGAAGGCCGACCTGGCTGCCTACCTCGCCCGGTTAGGCCCTGGCGCGCCCGTGAAGACGCTCAAGGACGTCATCGAATTTAACGACCGCAATCGGGCGAAGGAAATGCCCTATTTCGGCCAGGACTTACTAGTGAAGTCGGAAACCAAGGGGCCACTTACGGAGAAGGAATATCTGGATGCGGTAGCGAAGAACCATCAACTCGCCCGCACCGAAGGCATCGACGCGACGATGGACAAATTCCATCTGGACGCGATCGTCGGGCCAACAGGCGGTCCCGCATGGATTACTGATCTGGTCACGGGCGACCACTTCAGCGGAGGCAGTTCGAACAGCGCGGCGGTTGCGGGTTATCCCAATATCAATGTGACCGCGGGGTCGATCTCCGGACTGCCGGTCGGCATCTCGTTCTTCGGACGGGCCTGGAGCGAACCCACTCTGATTAAGCTGGCTTACTCGTTCGAGCAGGCGACCAAGGCCCGGCAACGGCCCAGGTTTCTTCCGACCATTGGCCCGACTTAAGGGGATAGAATCGGTAAGGTAGAAGCATTCTCTTTGTGGCTCTGCGGTAGGGCTTCAGGGCTTAGTCGTTGCTTCCCATATGGGGCCCTCCGACTTTATCGATTTTTCTAATTTTTGAGACGGATGATTCCCCTCATGTTAGCCTTTCAGTTATGAGGGGGTTAGAAATGACCAACCTGAATAAGGTAGTCACTTCCCTGCGCAGTGAATACTCTCGTCTCCAAAAAGAGGTCGAGAGGGTAGGGAAAGCGCTGGACGCTCTTGGCCATGCCGGCGGAGCCAAGCTCAGGACCAAACGGTTCTTGAGCAAGGACGCCCGTCGCCGCATTGCCGAGGCGCAACGACAACGCTGGGCCAAAGTTAGGAAAGCTAAGCTGGCCAAGGCGTCTTAACTGCAGTCTTTCGCAGACACCGCAAAAGGCCTCGTTCGTAACTTCTCCCCCAGTATTACGGACGAGGCCTCAGCGGAGCGGCAGGCTTTCTGCAGTCCCTACTTCACTGCATTCCGAAGGTGCGAAACAGGAAGGTGCTGCGAGCGTCTTTCAAGAGTGGCTTTCCGTTGAACCATGCCTCGCCTCGGTTATAACCCCCAGCCACATATTTCCAGCCAAACAGACCTTGGCCGCCATCGCTGACCTGAATGCTGTAAGTTTTGCCGGGAGAGACTTCAATACTGGGCGGCAGCAGGAAGCGAACGTGTGTGCAAGCGTCAACGGCGACCGTCTTTTCCGCCTGCAGTATTCCCTGTCCGTCGGCGGTCGCCAGCATCAGCGTGACCACTCCTTCGGAAGGACCGGGGTTGGCGACCACCAGTTCAACCTCGATGCTGGTGAGCTTGGGCAAGGTCGGGATGAAGTCCTGGCGCACCGGATTAATGAGGTTCGTCCAGCCTTGTCGCCAATCCGCAGTATTTGCCTGGTCCAGGATTAGCACGCTTGAGGCTTTGCCCGATGCTGGCCGCACGTCGATGGTGACGTCGAATCCGGGGCCTCCGTCCCGCGGTACCTGGATGTGGGCCACGCCCGGGGAGGTCGCCTCGAAGAGATACCACGGGAGCGCTCCACCCGGGTTCGGCGGCCAAGAGCGGACGGTATTGCGGAGTTGTATGTTCGCTGAGGAGACCTCGGGGGCGGCGTAGCCCGAACTCCCCAGGGCTTGCAGATCTAGCTGAATGATCTGGCCTACTGATGCGTACAGATGTTGGGCGTTGTTCGCCGGGGTCAATGACAGAATTTGTCGGGTTCGATCTGGCTTGGCCTTGTTCTGAGCCCAGGCACGGTTGGGAAGCGGTAAGGACGTCAGCAGCAGAAGAAGCACCGCCCGGCTTGTATTTGGCATGGCGTCGTCTCCGCGCGGACTGTGGAAACCCGAAGACAGAAAGCGGCAAAGCGTGTTTCTTGCCGAATTTTTTTGCGTGCCTAGGTCCAGCGAAACCACTTGAGCGCCAAGGCGAAGGAAATTCCGCCCCAAAGAATCATGACCAGCAAGCGGGGCCATTGATGCAACAGAGGCGTGCCTTCCAGGATGCTGGCGCGCAGCGCATCATTGAGCGCGGTCAGAGGCAGCGCCTTGATCAGCGGATGGATTACGGCCGGGAAGCGCTCGTAAGAAAAGAACACGCCGGAGAAAATCCACATGGGCATCATCACGAGGTTGATGAGGCCGCTGACCGATTCGATTTTCTGCGCGCGGCTGGCGGTGAGCAGGCCGACGCCGCCGAAGGTGAGCGAGCCGATGCCGGCGATCAGCGCAATCGTGGCCACCGAGCCGAGCACGCGCATGTGAAAGAACAACGCGCCGAACAGGAGCAGGAGGCCGACCTCGATGATCATCAGGATCAGGCGGCTGGAAGCCAGGGCCATTAGGAAATCGCCGCGGCGCATGGGCGTGCCCACGAAACGCTTGAGCAGCTTGCGCTGCCGCATGTCTACCAGGGCGAATCCGATGCCCCACATCCCGGAGTTCATCAGGTTCATGCCCAGCAGGCCGGGGATGAGGAAATCGATGTAACGCGAGCCCGGCTCGGATGAGGTGACAGAGGTCGTGGCGACGGCGTCTTTGCGGCCGGCAGTGGCCTGCATGGCGTCGTTGGTCTCGGCGCGCGCCAGAACGCTTTCGGGGCGCGCGGGATCGTAACGGTAGGTGATACCGCCTTTGCCGTCGGGCTCGATCACCACGTCGAATTTGCCGAGGCGGAATCCTTTGTGCGCCGCCTCGGAGTCGAGCATCTGGATCTTGAACATCTCGTGATGGGGCGAGCGCGCGAGCAGGGTCTGCGCCTCTTGCGCGCCGGCGCCCTGGACGATTGCGACCGAGACGGCATCTCCGGGCTTGTTGCGGAAAGCAATGCCCAGACCTAGAGCGAGCAACAGCGGGAAGATGAAGACCCAGAACACGACCTCAGGCTCGCGCTTGAGTTCAAGCATGCGCGCCATCAGCAGATGGGAATAGCCGGACCAGCGGCCGTTGCGCCGCGGAGGCTGCGGGGCGGGCTTCTCGGCGGTGACGGGGATTTCCTGGGCAACGCTCATGATGTCGACTCGGCTACGCCTTCGTAACTATTCCTTCGCTATTTCGCGGATGCGGGCGATTTCCATTTTCTAGTGGGCTTGCGGTTTCCATTTGTTCAGGAACTCGGCCAGGAATTCTGGCGTCAGTTGGCGGGCGTCTTCGACCTCGCCATTTTTCTGGCTGACGATCAGTTTGCCTTCGCTGTCGGCAACCGCCATGGCGGGAATGCCTTTCTTCAGCGGGATGTCGAACTGCTGCACCAGGTCTGCGTTCTTCTTTTCGTCGGGGCCGAGGTCAACGTGGACGACTTCATAGTTGGCGGCAACGATGGGCGCTAGTTCCGCGCGCTGAAACGCGAGATCAAGCACATGGCAGTCGAAGCACCAGTTCGCGCCAAAGACCAGCAGCAGGCGTTTATGGTCTCGCGCCGCCTTCTCTTCCGCCTCTTTCAGTTCCGCATGCGCGTCGGCGCTGGCCGGGTAAATCTCTTTCTTCATGTCGGAAGGCTGCTTCAGGCTAGGCGCGTCAGTACGCTCGACCGAGACCAGCTTCCACTGCTCGGCTTGTTTTTGCCACACCTGGTCATCGGTGACCAGGACCGGTTTTCCCTCCGAGGACGCCGTGACCATGTTGATGCGAAGGATCAAGTGCGTGATGTCGGGGCGCGGAGCGGTGCCGCGAACCAGATCCACATTCATGCTGCGCACCTTCTTGCCAATCCAAAAGCTGATGTCGGCGTCGGCATCGTGCATCTGCGTTTTCACCCGCACCTGCGCCGCTGGATCGGTGCTGTAGAGTGCTTTGAGCGCGGCGGCGTCACCGGTGAGAATCGCGCCCATCCACTGCTGGAAGGGAGCGAAGTCGGCATTCGGCGCTGCGGGGGATTGCGCCCAACCGGCGCACGCGACGGCCATCGCGAGCGCGATCACGAATACGAATTTCCTTGCGCGATTCATCTCGACTCCTTTAAGCATCTTTAGTCCTCCCGCAGGTGGCGTCCGGTGAGCCGCACGAACACATCTTCCAGGCTGGCCTGCCGCGTGGTCAGATGCTGCAGTACTCCGCCCTGCTTGTCGATCGCGTCGAGCAGGGCCGGAATGGTTAGATGCGGCTGCTCCACGTTAAGGGCGACCAGGCCATCGTCTTCGCGGACGGATTCGACGCTGGGCAGCGCGCGCCATGCCGGCAAAGCCGCGCCGTCGCTACCGCTCACCGAAAATTCAACCACATGATGCCCGCCCAGACGGTTGATCAGATCGGTGGGAGAGCCTTCCGCGATGATCTGCCCGTGATCCACAATCGCGAGCCGGTCGCAGAGGCGCTCGGCCTCGTCCATGTAGTGGGTGGTCAGCAGGACGGTGCCGCCGTTGCGCTGGAACACGCGAATGATCTCCCAAAGCTGGCGCCGGCTCTGCGGATCGAGGCCCGTCGTTGGCTCATCAAGGAACAAGATTTTCGGATTGCATACCAGCGCTGTGGCCACCGCCAGCCGCTGCCGTTGTCCGCCCGAGAGCTTTCCCACCCAGGCGTCGGCCTTCTCGGTGAGCTCGAGTTGCTCGAGGACTTCGTCGGTGGGCCGCGGCTCGCGGTAGAAACTGGCGAATAAGTCGATGGTCTCGCGGACGCTGAGCTTTTCGGACAGCCGCGTTTCCTGCAGAGAAATGCCCAGCCACTCGCGCATCTGGCGCTCGTTCTCCTGCCATCTGTGACCTAGAATCAGGACCTCACCCGAAGTTGGCGCGAGCAATCCTTCGAGAATCTCGATGGTCGTGGTCTTCCCCGCCCCGTTCGGCCCCAGCAGTCCAAAGCACTCACCGGTCTGGATCTCGAGATTTAGCCCGCGCACGGCTTCGACCTTGCCGTCGTAGGTCTTGCGCAGGTCGCGGCATTGGATGGCGGTGGGCACTGGGGGAATTCTATCTCACGCTCCCGGCTTTCTGCTCCCGGCTTTCGGCTCTCGGCTCTCGGCTTTCGGCTCTCGGCTTCCGGGTGTGGGTGGAGTTTTTCGAGGTGGCAAGTTTCCAGCGGCATTGTCGGAAGCCGGTCAGCGGACGCCGGAAGCCAACCTTAAAATACCGCATCCTCGGTTCGTGATTCAGCATCTTCCTATCATGCGCACCCCAAAGCGCGGCTTCACTTGACGGCATTCCCACTAAGACGCCCGTGTGTCGTTTCCCACCGCGCAGTGGTCAGTTGCCAGCGCCAGTCGCCAGATCTGAAAGGAAGCCGTCGATGTTGCGCCAACTTTGTGTGTTCGTATCTCTATTCGCCTTCACCTTTCCTGCCTTCGGTCAACAGTCGCGACACTTCGCGTTTCATTACGCATTTACGGTGAAGAATCTGCCTGCGGGCAGGAATGTCCGGATCTGGATTCCCGTCGCGCAATCGGACGTATACCAGCAGGTGAAAGTGGCCTCAACTATTGGAGATTTGCCGGTCAGGAAGACTCGTGAATCCAAGTTTGGCAACGAGATTTATTTCGCCGAGAGCAAAGGCGCAAGTCAAACAGAGTTGCACTTCGACATTGAATATGACATTGTGCGGCATGAGCGCGTTGCGCTAAGCCCCGGCGCGCACCTGGTTCCAGCCGCGCTTACCGCTAACGAAAAGCAGGAAGATCTGCAGCCCGACGCGCTCGTGCCTATCATCGGCGTGCCTGCCGACCTGGCGGCCAAGGTGGTTGCCGGCAAAAACACGACGATCGACAAAGCCCGCGCGATCTACGATTACGTCTTCACCACGATGCGCTACGACAAGACGGGCACCGGCTGGGGACGCGGCGACGCCCTGTATGCCTGCGCTGCCAAGAAGGGCAACTGCACCGACTTTCATTCGCTGTTCATCGCGATGGCGCGTTCGCAGGCCATTCCGGCGCGCTTCGAAATCGGGTTTCCGCTGCCCTCGGACAAGCACTCGGCCGAGATCGCGGGCTATCACTGCTGGTCGGATTTCTACATCGAGGGCCGAGGATGGATTCCCGTGGACATTTCGGAGGCGTGGAAGCATCCGGAAAAGCGCGACTATTTCTTCGGCTCACACGATGCGAACCGCGTGCAGTTCACGATGGGGCGCGACTTGCGGTTGGATCCCGCGCAGCATGGCAAGCCGCTGAATTACTTCGTGTATCCTTACGTGGAAGTGGATGGCCACGAGTATGCGAATGTTTCGCTAGCGTTCTCGTTCGCGGATTTGGCGCCGGCGCTAGCCTCGAAATAGGCTCGCATCGTCGCTGGATTGCCGGCGTGGCGGAGACTTTCCTCGTGAAGCGAGCAGCGCTCGGATTTCGAATGCATTCCGGTTGGGGAGTGCTGGTGGCGGCGTGCGGAGGCGCGGAATCGCCGGAGGTCATAGACCGCCGGCGCATCGAGATCATCGACTCGGAAACTCCTGGCGGCAAGCAGCCATATCACTATGCCGCGGGGTTAAGAGCTAAAGGCTGCGAACTCCAGGATTGCGAACAATATATCGCCGCCTGTGGAGCGTTGACAGAAGGCATGGCACTCGCGGTCCTCGTCGACACCTGGAAAGAGCTCAACGAGCGGCAGTTTCGAATCACCAGCGCTGCCGTGCTCATGGCTGCGGGACGTGCGCTTCCCTCTCTGCCACAAATTCTTGCGTCGCACCCGCTGATTCACACGGCGGAGGGCGAATTCTTTCGCCTTGCCGTCCGCCGAGCCTGTGAGCAGATGAAGATTCCAGTGGAGGCAATCCGGGAACGGGATCTCCAGGAACGTGCAGAACTTGCCTACGGCGCCGCCGCAACCCGCATGCAACGCCGGATCGCAACTCTAGGGAAGACAATCGGACCACCTTGGACCAGTGATCACAAAGCCGCGACAATGGCTGCGTTGCTGACGCTGGAACAGAAGTAAAGAACGGAAGTAACGGGATACTTCCCGTCGTCTCAGATTTATCGAGGGCTTCCAGGGTTGGTCCCTGGACCCTGGCTTCCCGGCTGTTGCGGCACATTCGGCGGGGCGACTGGCGGCATCGGGTTGACACCATTGGAAGGCTGGGGAGCATTCTCGATGTCTTCCCCGGGACGGCGCAGGCTGGGAGCATTCGCGGGACGTTCTTGCTGCTCCTCTTTCTTCGCCTCTTCCTCTTGGTCGGGCTTCTGCAGGATAACTTCTTTTTCTGTGCGCACAATCTTCTGGCCGCCGACTCTCATGGTCTCGACCCGTACAACTTCGTCTCCGATGATGCGGACGAAATCCACATCCTGCGGCGGCGTGCCGTAGATCCATTCTTCGTACTCGGTCTCGCCATCCTTCTCCCGCACTTTTCTGGGAGGCTTGCCCATGGCGTGCAACAACATCTCGGTGTTCATCCCCACCAGCACGTGGTGCGCCTGAATGGCCTCTTTGACCTTGGGAGGAACCGTGTCGAGATAGGCTTCTTCTTTATTTCTGGCGTTGAAGTCGAGCACCGGGAAGAGCAGCTCGCGCAGCTGGGCGGCACTCATCTCGGGGACATATTTATCGAAGTAGATATCGAGGTAGCTGCCGTGCGGATTATTCACTTCGGTGTCATTGGAGAGAGGAACCGGGGTTCCATTGGCTCCTGAAATCTGGACGCGCTGGTACCACTTCTTGCGGTGCACGGGCCCGCCATTCAGGTCGAAATGAATGTGGTCGTCCTTAATGCGGATATAGGAAATATGCGCGGGATCGCCGGGTTTAATGGCTGGTCCCCACAGGGCCAGCAACTGTTGCAGGCTCTGGCCGCTGGGCGTAGTCACACCGTCTTTCAGTTGGAGCCCCTTGGTGCCCATTGGGAAGACAGTGCGCGAGTAGACCAGTTGCGTCTCAAAATCACGGATGATCTGTAAGCGCGTCTCCCGGGACATGTGCGGCGCGTTGGCTGAGATGGGAGTAGTGTCTCGCGGAAGTGGAGAGCTATTCGGAGGGGTGGGGGGTTGCTGGGTTTGCGAGGCGTTGCTTGGAGTCTGACCCTGGATCGCGCCCACGCCCAAAGCCACTACCAAAAGGGACCGGCAGAA
>DASTCU010000252.1:0-3586 GCA_035710825.1 Candidatus Sulfotelmatobacter sp. | reverse complement strand
TCTGCTGGGGAGATTCGGGACGCAGACATTCAGCCTGCCGCGGCTGGCACGGTCGCAGAATTATTTCTTGCGGCTGTATGACAGCTCGTCACCGCCGCGGTATTCGCGGTATGCAGCGGCGCTGCATGTGGATTATCCGCTATAGGAAGTACTCAGTACTCAGTACTCAGTACTCAGTACCCAGTACCCAGTACTCAGGACGTCGCAAAGTGAGGGAGGACTATGGGGGTGACATTTGCGGAAAGGGAAGCGCAAGCGATGAGGATGGACGGAGAGTTTCAGCGGGAAGTGTTGGAGAAACTCGGTCGCCTGGAAGCGAAGATGGACATGCTAGTAGGCAATGGGCAGCCGGGAAGGATGAAGATGGCAGAGGACCGAATTTTGGCGCTGGAGAAGAATGACGTGCGACGGACAGTGATCGAGCGACTCATTAATGCGGCTACGGCGGTCCTGATCAGCGCAGCGATTGCATTCCATGGGCATTGGTGGAAGTAGGAAGAAAGCAACGAGCTAAGTCTTCATTCTCGCAAGATGCGAGCACCGCAAAATCTTTAACCGCAGAGAACGCAGAGAAAAGCCCGCTGAGAAGCGCAGAGACTGCTGCGCGTGCTGAGTTTAGAGGTCGATTGTAGGTGTCTGCGAAATCAGTTGGGGAGTTCAAATTAACGTCAAGAAACGAGGAGTTATGAATTTCGTAAATTTGTTGTTGCGGGCAATTGGATTTATTCCGTCGCTGGTGTCAGGGATTGAGTCGATGTTGAAAAGTAAATCGGGAGTGGAAAAGAAAGATGCGGCGATGATGTTTCTGCAAAATGCGCTGGGAATGGCAGACGCGGTCGCAGCGCGAGAGATCGTCGAGCCGGAACAGTTTAAGAACGGGATTTCGCAGATTATTGACGGGGTGGTGATGTGCATGAATGCGTCGACGTGGGCGAAAGATAAGCCGGCTGTGCCGTTGGCTGGCGCGCGTTGACCTCGTCTACCGATGGCGACCCCAAAAATCTTAACCACAGAGGGCACAGAGGAACACAGAGAAAGTCGAAATCTCCACTCGGCTTCGCTCTCGGAGTGTTATCCGATTTCTTCGGTCCAGGTTTCTAAATTCTTTTTTACCTGGGCCATGAACTGGTCGGCTATTGCACCATCGATCAGGCGGTGATCGTAGCCGAGGGTGAGATGGACTACGGAGCGAATGGCGATGGAGTCGTTGCCGTCTTTATCGGTGATGACCATCGGTTGTTTCGTGATTCCGCCTACTCCCATGATGGCGGAGTTGGGCTGGTTGATGATGGGGAGTCCGAAGACGGCTCCGAACTGGCCGGGGTTGGTGATGGTGAAGGTGGAGCCTTCGACGTCTTCGGGCTTGAGCTTCTTGGTGCGGGCGCGTTCGCCGAGATCGGTGATGCCGCGCTGCAGGCCGAGGAAGTTGAGGTCTCCGGCATTCTTGAGGACCGGGACGATCAGGCCCCAGTCAAGAGCAACGGCGATGCCCATGTTGATTTGGCGGTGATAGCGGATATTGTCGCCTTCGATGTTGGCGTTGAGGATGGGCCACTGCTGCAGGGCGATGACAGCGGCGCGAACGAAGAAGGGCATGAAGGTGAGACGAGCGCCGTGGCGCTGCTCGAATCCGGCTTTAAGCTTGGCGCGCAGATTGACGATGCGGGTGAAATCCACCTCGTACATGCAGTGGACGTGGGCGCTGGTGCGGCGGGACTCGATCATGTGCTTGGCGATCAGCTTGCGCATGTTCGTCATGGGGACGAGATCGCCCGGATAAGGAGCGGGAGCTGCTGGGCGCGGCGCGGGCGCGGCGGCCGTGGGCTGAGCAGGAGAGGCAGGGGTGGGAGCCGGTTGCGAAGATCCCTGGCTCTCGATGAACTGCATGATGTCCTGCTTGGTGATGCGGCCGCCGAGTCCGGTGCCGGAGACTTGGGAGAGGCTGACGCCGTGTTCGCGGGCGATCTTGCGGACGAGCGGGGAGGAGCGGGCTTCTTCGCCTTCTTCTTCGTGAGCGGCGGGACGCGGAGCTTCGCTTTCGGCACGGGGGCGAAACGCCCCCGCGACAGCCGGCGGGACGCCGGCGCTACTTTGAGAGGGCTCGGGTTTCGGGGCGGCGGGCTTTGCGGGCGCTGGGGCAGGCTTCGCTCCTGCTGATTCGCCATCGACTGCGATTGTGCCGACTACTGTGTTTACGCCGACGGTGGTGCCTTCGGTGACTTTAATTTCCTGCAGGACGCCGGAGGCGGGGGCGGGAATTTCGGCGTCGACTTTGTCGGTGGAGATCTCGAAGAGAGGCTCGTCGCGCTGGACCTTGTCGCCGGGCTTCTTCAGCCACTTGGTGATGGTGCCTTCGACGATGGATTCGCCCATCTGGGGCATGATGATGTCAGTTGGCATGATTCTTTCCTTGAGGCCCACGGTTCGCAGAGAGGCTTGGGCGCAACCGAATATTATATCGTTCCCTGCGGGATGTAATCCTCTCCGCACGAGTCAAAAGCATAAACGCAGAATTCGCGGAGAAAAACCGCTGAGGACGCTGAGAAATGCTGATTTTACCTTTGCGCGAATGCGAACGCAGCGGTCTCTCCGCTCCTATCCGTGGTTCTAGTGGTGTTCGTGCTCCATATTTTTCATGGACTCTTTTTTCTCGGGCTCGGGGCTGGTGCCAAAGCTGGTTTTCCAATATTCCTGGACGGCGGGCGGGAGTTTGTCCATGTGGGAGAGGAACATGGTGATCTTCCATCGGTCGGGCTCGGAGAGGGTTTTGTCCCAGGCGGGCATGCCGGTGTAGCGGACACCGGTGCGGATGGTGTAGAAGATGTGCCACTCGGGATCGTCAGGCGGGTCGGAGATGAGATTAGGCGGCGGCGGGTAGAAGGACGAGGCGAGGGCGGAAGGTTTGCGGTCCAGGCCTCCGTGACAGAGAGCGCAATTCATGGTGTAGAGCTTCATGCCGTCGATGAGGTTGGGATCGGTGGGCATGAGCGGGTTGCTGATGCGCGGGGCATGGCGCTCCATGGAGGCGTCGACGGCGCCCATGGCGAGGTGGCGCTCGAGATTCGTCGGCTCAACGTTGGCAGCGGTGGGGAAGAGACCAAGAAACGCGACGCCGAGCGCGATTAGAACGATGACGACGAGCGTGACGATAACTCCGAGAAGGAATTTTCCCATGAGGCCTCCGAGGGTATTGTGGCAGATAGGTGGGGAGGGAAGCTAGTTCTCGGATCTGTGGGTGATGTAAAAAACTCGTCACAGGAGTCTTCCTGGATGGAAAGATGGACAGCCGACCGCGGCTGTCCCCACAGAACTCCGCTACGTGAGTCAGTACGCTTTTAGGCGGCGGGATTCGCGGACTACGTCTTCTACCTGGGGCAGGTAGTGATGCTCCTGCGGCGGGGAGAAGGGGATCGCGGAATCGAGGCCGGCGATGCGGACGATGGGACCGTCGAGGTCGTCGAAGGCTTCCTCGTTGATGATGGCGGCGATTTCCCCGGCGAGGCCTCCGGTGCGGGAGTGCTCGTGGAGGATGATGACTTTGTTGGTCTTCTTTACCGTTTGCGCGATGGCTTCGCGGTCGAGCGGG
>DASTCU010000251.1:0-5144 GCA_035710825.1 Candidatus Sulfotelmatobacter sp. | reverse complement strand
ACCACCTTTCGTGTTTTGTTTGAATTCAAGAATCTTGTCATTCGGGGTTACGTGATAAGGCCCGGATGGGCTTTTTAGCACCTAATTAATTGCTGAATCGACCATAGCGGGCTTCCACCCTGGCTTCCAAATGTATTGAGGCGTCTTCCCCAGCATGAAACCAAGGGGATACTTCATACCCTCGGCAATGCTCGCCTCAACATGTAATGCTCGGTTCTCGGTTTGGTATTTCGTGAGATTCATCGTCGTAGCAAAACTCGAAGCGACCCATTCGGATTCATCCGCGACATGCGACCCTTCGTGTGCGACGTCCATGCCGTTGTCGGCGTTTCCACTGAACATATCTTTGCGAAAGTCCACGGTGATTCTCTTGCCATACGGATTGTCATTTGTCGGAGTAACGCTACCTACATTAGCTTCGACAAAACCGGGATAGCTGCCGGTATTGGGCGGGTGGCCCAGCCTTGGTTTTTTCTTTCCCGTTCCGGAACAGTGGGTGCCCCGTCCTTGCGTTTTTGCAAGGGCGGGTAGCGATGCTGCCGTAGCATGGATTGATAATGCCGAGCGGCCTGCATCGTAGTTACGGCGCCCATGACTTGCACTTTATCACCTGCTCGTGTTATCGGCGATGGCCTCTTCTGCACAGCGCGCGCAGCCGCGACCGACTGCTCTCGATTCTGGAACAGACGCGCCAGCGCTATCGCTTCGTGGTGGTGGGGTTTGTGGTCATGCCGGAACACATTCATCTGCTGATCACCGAACCAGAGGTCGGAACTCCGTCCACGGTGATGCAGGTGCTCAAACAAAGGAGCGCCCGTGCTTTGCTGCCGAAGAGGAGACGGACGGACGCGCACCCACGGTGCCTCTTTGGAGATGCCCCTGTGCGAATGCCGTTCTGGCAGGCTCGCTTCTACGACTTCAACGTGTGGACGACGAAGAAGCGGGTGGAGAAGCTGAGGTATATGCATCGCAATCCGGTGAGTGAAGCGGGGGCTGGTGAGTTCGCCGGAGCAATGGCGCTGGAGCAGTTATCGGTTCTATCTGTCGGGGGAGGCGGGGTTGGTGCGAGTCAATGTGGGATGGACGGAAATTTCGTTTCGCGATCGGGTTGCTTGAAGGTGTCTCTAGGCAAAACCCCACGATGTCGGCAGTCCGGTACCCGCCCTTCGCAAAGAACGCGAAGGACGGGGCGCCCACTGTGTTGGTGGTATCAACGAGATCAAAAGCAGGGGCCACCCGCCCACCCGCCGGGGGGGAACCTAGTTGTTCAGCAGTCCGTAGACTTCGACTTCGCCTCTGGCGGCGAAGTACACGCGGCCATTCACCACTATGGGGATCACAAACCGAGTCGCCATCGCAGCGCGGTCGCGCTGGCTGTTTTGCTCAGAAGTGTAGATGGGCTGATCTATTTTGGTGGCGTCAAATGCATAAAGTATGGCGGTGCGACCAGCGCCGTTCCATGTCTTGGTCGCGATGGCCCACACGATCGCATCATTGTTACCGTTTGCCGAGACCGAAGGGGTAGCTCCAGGGTCTTCGAATCTCACGCGCGAGTAGATGTGCAGTATCAACTGTCCATTTTGGATGGCGTAATCGCGCAAGAAATCATCGCTGCACGCAAAGAAGACATGGCCATTCCAGTAAGCCATCGCGCCCAAGCCCAATCCGGCCATTCGAATCCTCTGCACGACAGCGTCACCATTCGGCTGGAACCTACCCATGCGATCACGATCGATCACATAGATCATTGAGCCTTTCGTGGGCTGCAGCAGGAGGTGGGGATGAGCTCCCGGCTGGTCCGGTAACAGTGTAGGCCCGCTGGATCCGAGGTCTGCGTCGGCGCCGTTCAGTCGCGCCTGGTCGTAGGGAGTGAAGTAGTCACGGATGACGATGGAAGACCCCTGAAGCCCAAGCTTCAACACCGAGTCCCCGTAATCGCGTCCCCCGGATGACGCGTCGAATGTACCGTTGCCGGTCGGAACGTAAATATTGCCCCGACTGTCAGCTCCCAACCCTGTATCGCTCGCCCAGATTCCACCTTGATCGCCGTCAGGAGTAGTGTTGAGCGTTGCGATCTGCTGCAATGTCTGAGGATCGTAAGCCATGACCCAGCCGTGATAGGGGTCCAGATCGCAGGAGGAAGCCCAAGCGAGATACAGAGTGCCATTCGTCAACAACAGAGCGGCGCGCGGATTCTGGCGGAGAGGGTCAAACGCGAGCTGCCCGTTTGCGCTGCCCGAGCCCTTGCCCGGCACCGACGCGGAGACGAGCTTTGGTCCGCCAAATTTCTCGACGCCGGTGGTGATCGCCAAGGCATGCAAATGCTGAAAATATTTTTTCGTTCCAAACATAGGGTCTTGCATGGTGCGCGCGAGAACGTAAAGCGTACCGGTGTTCAGATCGATGACGGGGGTTGAGGTGACACCAACTTCGGGCTGAATGAAAGAGCACTGCACATCGCGTGCCGGCACGGGCTCAAGATCGCGCTTCTTGTCTAGAAAACTAACGTGCCACAGTGGCGGGTCATCAGGGCGGAGGGCATCGAAAGCATAGACGCTGTCATGTTCCGTGGCGACGAACAAAACATCGTGCTTGCCTTTGCCAGGTATCTCAACGGAGGGAAGAAAAAGAGGCTGCGCATAAACTGCGCCGTCGACCTTGAAGGCACCCAGCTTGCCGAACTGTCTAGCATTGACGTTCTGGGGAGTCAAAATCTTTTCGGCGAGTACCGCGCCGGTGCGGAAGTTGTCGTATTGAGAAGTTGTGACTTGTGCCCACGAACTTGTTATTGCAACGGCCGTGCCAACGACGATATAGCAGAATGACCGCGAATTCATCGAAACTCCCCGGCGAAGCCGACCACTATAAGGGAAACCGCGGACAGAAGGAAGGTTCCCAGTTTTTCGAGGAATGTAAGTTGGGGAAGTCCGTCCCCCAGCTTTTAAGAACGAAAAGTGGGCACCCGCATGCCACCTTCAGATATACTCATTGACAACGATACTAAGATATCTATATAAAGACATCTGAATATGGCCAAGACCGATTCCATGCAAGGTTCGCTCGATTTGCTGGTGCTCAAGATCTTGTCGCGGCGCCCGCGGCTGCACGGGTACGCCATCATGGTTGCGATCGCAAACGCATCCGGCGAAGTGCTGCGGGCCGAGGAAGGCTCGCTCTACCCAGCGCTCTATCGGATGGAGGAAGCGGGCTGGATTCGCGCGGAGTGGATCAAGAAAGAGAGCGGTCGCCGGGCCCGCGTCTACGAACTGACCGCGGCAGGCAAAAAGCAACTGGGCGAGGAAGAGTCGCGCTGGCAGTCAGTCAGCCTGGCAATCAATCGAGTTCTGCGGGAGGCATGACATGTCTATGTGGTCGCGCATCTCGAATGCCTTGCACGGCGAGCGGCTGAACCGCGAGATTGATGAAGAGTTGCAGTCCCACATTGAAGAAGCCATTGCCTCAGGACGTGATCCCAGGGAAGCGCAGCGTGCATTCGGCTCCGCGCTGCATGCCCGCGAGGCGAGCCACATTCGTGTTGCCGGATGGCTTGAGTCGCTTCTGGCCGATCTAAGTTTCGGCTGGCGGCAGCTCTGCCGCAACAAGCTCGCGTCGGTGGCCGCTGTGCTCTCGCTCGCTCTCGGCATCGGCTCGTGTGTCGCCGCCTTCCGCCTGATCGACGCGCTGCTATGGAGGCCGCTGCCCATCTCGGATCCCGGCAACCTCTACGTGCTTTCCCATGAGTTGACTGGCTTCGATGGCAAGCCTCTCGAGGACGGCCACTGGGCCACGCCGGACTTCAACCTCATGCGCGATGCTGTCAAGGACCAGGCCGACCTCATCGCCATTAGCGACGCGGATCGCACCGACATCACCTGGACTACCGACGACGACATGGAGAAGGCGCATGTCGCTTATGTGTCCGGCAACATGTTCCCGTTGTTCGGCCTTGAGCCCGCGCTCGGCCGCCTGCTTACCCCCGCCGATGATCGCGGCCCTGGTCTCAACCCCTATGCGGTCCTCTCCTGGGATTATTGGAATCACCGCTTCGGCCGCGATCCGCGCGTCCTCGGCAGGTCGCTCCATATCGGCGACCAGACCTTCGAAATCATCGGCGTCGGCCCTCGCGATTTCACTGGAACCGAAAAGGGGACGGTCACCGACCTCTTTCTGCCCCTCAACATGAACCGGATCGTCACTGAGGACAGATTTAACTGGCACCGGGTCTTCCTGATGTTGAAGCCCGGCGTCAACCCGGCCACCGAGCTCGAGCCGCTCCGCCAGCATCTCTCCGCCGTCAACCACGCCTTCGGGGCGGATTGCGCCACTTGCTTCCGTGGCGCGACCCAGGCGTCCATCGACCGTTTTCTCGATCAGAAGGTTGTCGTCAGTCCCGCCGGCGCCGGCATCTCCGACCTGCAGAAGGAATATCGCCGATTACTGGGCGTCCTCGGCCTGCTGGCAGCTCTGGTCCTGCTCATCGCCTGTGTCAACGTCGCCAACTTGATGACCGCCCAGGCCGCCGCCCGCGCCCAGGAGATGGCGCTGCGAATCTCGATTGGGGCCGGCCGTCGGCGCCTGGTCCAGCTCATTCTGTGCCAGAGCGCAGTGCTCGCATTCTTAGCTTCGATGCTCGGCGCATTCTTTGCCGCGTGGTCGGCGCCCTTTGGGCTGAGCCTGATCAATCCGCCCGAAAACCCTGCGCGCCTCGCCCTTGACGCCGACTGGCGTGTGCTGCTGTTCGGCTTCGGACTCATACTGCTCGTTGTTCTATTGCTTGGTTTGCTTCCTGCTCTCCGTGCCTCTGCGGTCCGGCCCGTCGCCGCCCTCAAGGGTGGAGAAGATCCGCACTCACCGCGCCGCCTGATGGGCGGAGCCATCGCTCTTCAGGTCGCTTTCTGTGTCCTCGTCCTTTTTCTGTCTTCGCTGTTCGTCACATCGTTCCAGCGTCTCGAGAACCGCCCCCTCGGTTTCTCCACGGACCATCTGCTTCTGCTCGAAACCGTTGCCGGCAAAGGCCAGCTTCCCGTCGTCTGGAATCAAACTGCCGAAGCGCTCCGTGCCGCGCCGGGCGTCGACTCGGTCGCGATCTCCGGCTGGCCAATTCTTGGACACATCAGAATCAATAGCGAGATCTCCATCAACGG
>DASTCU010000250.1:0-2390 GCA_035710825.1 Candidatus Sulfotelmatobacter sp. | reverse complement strand
CTGCCGAAGTCCTTTCTGTGACGCTCGATGATCGCAGCGGTGATTGGGCCGTTACCAAGTACGACTCGCTCTACTGAAGTTTACTCCCCCAGAAATCTCAACCCGGAGGTAGCGTATGAACGCCATCATCGGAAATGCTGCTGGAGTTACGGGAGCGGTGGGAGCACCGATGCTCGTGGTGTACTGGTGGTTCCCACGGAAGCTCCGCTTTGTGAGGCGTTTTTTTGTGAGCTTAACCGGCTTGGCGATGATCGTGGTTTTGGCATGGATCTATCTGCATCACTAAACAACTGCCTTTGCCAACGACCTTGGACGTATCACTCGACCGCGTAGTTCGGCGCCTCGCGTGTGATCATGACGTCGTGAACATGGCTTTCGCGCAGGCCGGCGTTGCTGATACGAACGAAGCGCGTCTTTTGTAGCAACTCCGCGAGGGTCGAGCATCCGCAGTAGCCCATGCCGGACTTCAACCCGCCGACCATCTGATACAAAATCATCGAGACAGACCCGCGATACGGCACCCGTCCTTCAATTCCCTCGGGGACAAGTTTTGCGAGACGGTTCGGATCTGCACCCATGTTAGGAACGGCTGCCGACGCTTCTCCCGCCGCACTCTGGAAGTAACGCTCGCTGGATCCGGCTGCCATGGCGCCTAGCGACCCCATCCCGCGATAAGACTTAAACGTTCGGCCCTGGTAGAGGATCACTTCGCCGGGGCTTTCGTCAGTACCAGCGAACATAGAGCCAATCATCACGGCGCTCGCGCCCGCGGCCAGCGCCTTTGTAATATCCCCGGAATACTTAATGCCGCCATCTGCGATGACGGGCACTCCCGTATCTTTGGTGGCGCGGTAAGTCTCGGCAATGGCCGTGATCTGCGGCACCCCAGCGCCAGTCACAACCCGAGTGGTGCAGATCGAGCCTGGGCCAATGCCGACTTTAATGGCATCGACTCCGGCGCGCGCCAGTTCACATGCGCCATCAAATGTCGCGACGTTGCCGACGATCAAATCGACCTCTGGAAGCTTGCTTTTGACGCTTTTGACGGCCTCCAGCACGCGCGTTGAGTGGCCGTGAGCGCTGTCAATCGCAAGCACATCACAGCTTTCCTTCACCAGTTCAACGGCACGTTCAAGATAATCGCCGGTAGCGCCAATTGCCGCCCCCACGCGAAGCCGGCCTTGCGCGTCTTTGGCGGCATTGGGATATTTCAACTTCTTCTGAATGTCCTTTACCGTGATCAGGCCTTTGAGGTTATAGGCGTCGTCGACGACCAATAACTTCTCCACGCGATGTTTATGGAGGATTTTCTCTGCTTCCTCGAGGGTAGTGCCCACCGGAACTGTGATCAGGTGTTCCTTCGTCATCACCTGGCTAATGGGAACGTCAAGCCGGGTTTCGAAGCGCAGGTCGCGATTCGTGAGGATGCCGACAAGTTTCTTATTCTTAGTGACCGGTACACCGGAGATTTTGTACTTCCGCATCATTTCCAACGCGTCAGAGACCTTGCCCTCCGGGCTCATAGTCACCGGATCAACGATCATGCCGCTTTCCGAGCGCTTCACCTTATCCACTTCTTCCGCTTGTTGCTCGATGGTCAGATTGCGGTGAATGATCCCAATACCACCCTGCTGCGCGAGCGCGATCGCCATGTGAGACTCGGTTACTGTGTCCATGGCAGCGCTGATGATTGGAATATTCAGGCGGACATTGCGCGTCAATTGAGTCTGCGTGTTGGCATTCGCTGGAACGACATCGGAGCGGGCGGGCAGCAGCAACACGTCGTCGAAGGTGAGGGCCTCAGGAACAGGAAAATGAATCATAAATTATCGGGTGATCGGACGATCTGACCATCGGTTCATCGATAAACACCTGTGCCTGAATCCGCCGGCGTTGATCTGATGAGTTGAACAAGTATTGTAGAGAGCTCAGAGGGCTGAAGCAACCGCGCAGATTATAATGCGACGCATTCATGAGCAGAGCGCGCGCCTACAACGCCAAATTTTATCGCGAGCTGGAGCAGACCCGAAGTTCTGCACGGGAAATTCTGCCCATAGTTTTTGAATTACTGCGGCCGGCAAGCATCGTTGACATCGGTTGCGGCAGCGGTCATTGGCTGGCGGCGGCGGCTGAGTTGGGGATCTCAGACTTTCTAGGTGTGGACGGCGAGTGGGCGCTTAAAGCCAAACTCGAAATTCCACGTGCAAACTTTGTGCCGCACGACCTGAGGACTCCTCTGTCGCTGAACGGGCAGTTTGACCTGGCAATCGCGCTCGAAGTAGCGGAACATTTGGCAGAATCGCAGGCGCGGAGTTTCATTCAGATGCTCTGCAAACTCAGCGACCAGGTCCTTTTCTCGGCGGCAATTCCCGGGCAAGGCGGGCGGCACC
>DASTCU010000249.1:0-2721 GCA_035710825.1 Candidatus Sulfotelmatobacter sp. | reverse complement strand
CCGCAGCTGAAACGCTTCTATCGCCGCCTGGCGGCGCGCAAGAATCGCGGCGTCGCGAAGGTGGCGGTGGCCAGGAAGTTGGCCACGCGGATGTACCTGATGTTGCGCGAGGGATGGACGTACGCGCAATTGAATCAGGCGGTCATGTCGGTGAGCCCGAGTCATCTGTGGACGGCGAGTAACGGAGCCGAGCGTTTGAGTGGGCAGCCGGCCTCCCTGAGAAGCGGGGAGTTCGAAGTAAGAATCATGGGAGCAAGTCCCGAAGAGATGGATGGTGGGACCGGAGTGTCCCGCTGCACGATTTAAAAACGAGTGACGAGCTTGGTCTGGAACATCAAAACCTTTCGAAGAGAGCGAAATGGCGCTTCTGAAAAAGCAAAAGCGCCAACAGGAGAGGTGTCGCCCAAAATCGCTTGACACGCGGCATCGTCGTTAGAGACAGGATGACATTGATTGATTTGGTTTACTACACCAGGGTCAGAGTAGCTGGTAGCCCAACCTCGAGGAAGGTTATATGACGATGAGTGCGCCAGAGAGCTTGGCGAAAGCGGGGGAGAAGCCGACCGAGAAAGAGAAAGTGGAGAAGCGGCGGGCCCTGGGCCGGGGACTGGAATCTCTGCTGCCGGGGCCGAGAGTTGTTCCAGCCTTCGCAAAAGCCGCGAAGGACGAGGCGCCCGCTGCGGTTGAGGGAGTCGAGCCACGCTCGACTGGGCGGACGAATGCGTCCACCCCTACACAGGCTGTTCCTATTCCAACAGCCGAGTCCGCCTTTACACAAGAACAGCCGGGGGCGACTGTCCCTACACAGGCCTTTTCGACTCCAATGGGGCCGGCCGGTCCTATCCACGAAGAGAGGATTGAGATTCAGGCGCAGGCGGAGTCGCGGGCGCCGGGCAATCTTGTGCTGCAGATTCCGCTCGAGCAGATCGATCGCAATCCGCACCAGACGCGCTATGAGTTCGATCCAGAGCTGCTGGAAGAGCTGGCGAATTCGATCAAAGCCAATGGAGTGATGCAGCCGGTGGTGGTGCGTCCGGGAGAGGAAGGCCGGTACACGCTGATCCTGGGCGAGCGGCGGTGCCGGGCGTCGAAACTGGCGGGCAAGGAGACGATCCCGGCAATTGTGCGGCGGGTCTCGGAGCAGCAAGCGGCCGAGATGACGATCATCGAGAACCTGCAGCGGGAAGATTTGAATCCGCTGGAGCAGGCGCAGGGATTTGCCAAGCTGAGTCAGCAATTCCAGATGACGCAGCAGCAGATCGGCGATCGGGTTGGGTTGTCGCGCGAGTCGGTGTCGAATTACATGCGGCTGCTGAAGCTGCCCTCGGAGGTGAGAGAGCATTTGAAATATAACCGCCTGGGGTTTGCCGAGGCGCGGGAGATACTGGCGCTGGAGAACCTGGAGCTCTCGGTTGATGTCGCGAATGAAGCGGTGAAGAAACATTGGACGCTCGATCAGATCGAAGAGCGGGTGGCGCAACTGAATGGGTGGCCGGTTTCGCGGGAGGAAGACGAGAAGAAAAGCGGAGGCGCGCGGTGGGTGGACCCGAATGTGCGAGCGGCCCAGACCGAGCTGGAGCGGCTGCTGGGGATGCGGGTGCGGATCAGAGATCGGCACGGAAAGGGGAAGATTGTGATTGAGTACGCAAGCGTGGACGACTATGAGCGCGTGGTAGGAGCCTTGCGAGGAAAGTAGGTCAAAGTAGTCAGCGTAGTAGTAGGGTCTGCATGCTGGCCGGGCTTGCGCGACGCGTCTGAGGCGCGGGAGATCTTTCGCTACGCCTGGTGAAGACGGCTCCGCTCAAGATGACGCAAGCGTAGAGGAGTCGGCGATTGGAGGCGGCCGCCGGCCGCCTTTCGTTTTTTGGGGGAATCATGGAAGTAATAAGGTGGGTCGAGGGTCGGCATCTGAGCTGGGAAAGTGGAACGAATCCGTCGCTGCGAGTTGATGAAAATGGTTCGGCGGTTACGAGTCTCAAAATGACGAGAGCGGTCGGGCATAGATGGGCGAGGAACAAAAAGAGTAATCGGTGGGACGGATCATAGGTATTCGGCCCAGAGAGTGGGATCGAGGCGCCAGCTTCCGCTATTTGTTCGACGGCAGGGACCACAAAAGGCCCAATTTCAGTCGTGCCTCGGACGCGTCACACGTTCCCGCCAAACGGGCTCAGGGCCTAAAGGCCATGCTCTTATCGAGCTCAGGACGCGGCGCTGAAGCGCCGCTCTTCCACGGTGCCTGCACAGATTTTTGGTGGACCGAATCTGTCGGTGAATTCGTCGGAGGCGGTCTTGTCAACGCTATCGTTTGGGACGGTGTCGTAAGGTCCCTCACCCGAGCTGCGCTCGGTCTCGTGATGACAAAGGGTATGGAGCTTGCGATGGCCGTGTTGGAAAAATTCTGTGGGGCCTGAAGGCCAGGTTCTTATTGAGCTCAGGACGCGGCGCTGAAGCGCCGCTCTTCCACGGTGCCTCAGAGGTTTTTGGGTGGGCCAAATTTGTCGGTGAATTCGCCGGAGGCGGTCTTGTCAACGCTATCGTTTGGGAAAGTGTCGTAAGGTCCCTCACCCGAGCTTCGCTCGGGTTTGATTGCATAACGACGTTGACCCGTCGCAGCGAGTAGATTGGTTGCGACGAAACAGACCAAGGCTCACTGAGAGGAGCCAACGTCATGCTGATTATAGGGTGTGATTTTCATCCCGGGTTTCAGCAAGTCGCGATCTT
>DASTCU010000248.1:0-3482 GCA_035710825.1 Candidatus Sulfotelmatobacter sp. | reverse complement strand
TGCAAGCCAACCGGGTCGCCGCACTTGTTGCAAAAGTCTGGAGTGTTGGCGTTGTAAGTTCCACACTTGCCGCAGAGAACCTCACCGGGATGGAACGGGTCGGTGATAACCGTGGATCCGCAGTTCTTACAAGTGGTACGGAGGTGATGCAGTCCTTTGAGGTGGCCGCACTTGCACTCCCAGTTACCAATGGCGTAATCCACAAACTCAAGTTGTGATACGTTGCGGAAGTCAGTGATCGGGAAAACGGACTGAAACACCGCCTGCAAGCCGCCGTCTTCGCGCTCGCTGGGCAGTTTGTCCATCTGCAGGAAGCGGTCGTAAGAACGCTTCTGAACCTCAATGAGGTTCGGGATTTGAATAGTGGCCGGAATTTTGGAAAAATCAAAGCGTTTACGGAAGGCATTTTTCATCGTTAAGAAACTCCCAATCTCACAGGCGCGACCGAAGGCCGCGCGCGTACTGCGGAATGTGTGGGCGGGTCATAGTCGACGCGCCGCGGGACACGCTAGGTGCAGAGCCGGAACAACTTAGAACCTAAAAGACAGTGGGCGCCCGCAGGGACAGTGGTCCCCGCAGACGCCATTCAGGGCGTATTGCCATTTTCTGATTTGAACTCTTTCGCGCCAGTTCGTCGGCCTGTTTTCCGCTCCGCCTGCCCGCGAAGCGCTTGCCTAAACTTCCCGCGCGAGACTCGCTCGCGCTCGAGTGACACCTAGGAAGCGACGTTATATAGATGCTAACATCGCCGCCAAAGCTTCACAAGTAGGAATGTGAACCAAATCGATATTGCACTGCCCTCGGTGCAACCTGGGACCTCGTGCGCGGACGCCCCCGTCCGCCCTCGGAACTGTTGCTGCAGCGCGGGCGAGGGCGCCCGCGCCACATAGAACCGTAACCCCAGCCGTTACTTCACTTCGACTGTGGCACCGGCCTCGGTGAACTTCTTCTTGATGGTCTCGGCCTCGTCTTTGGAAACGCCTTCCTTGATGTTCTTGGGCGCTCCATCCACCAGTTCCTTGGCTTCTTTCAAGCCGAGGCTGGTGACTTCACGTACGGCCTTGATTACATTGATCTTATTCGCGCCGACCTCTTTGAGGACGACGGTGAATTCGGTCTTCTCTTCGGCCGGAGCCGCACCTGCTGCCGCCGCACCGCCGCCGCCCGCCATCATCACGGGAGCTGCTGCCGCCGCCGACACGCCGAGACGCGATTCCAGCTTCTTGACCAGCTCCGCCGCTTCCAGAAGCGACAGGCCTACGATTGATTCTTCCAACTGTGCAATATCCGCCATGTTGTTCTCCAGTTATCAGATTTAGTAATTGAGTAATTTTGTAATCGGGTAATTTAAGACTCCCGAACCTCCACCATCACTCAATTCAGGGCTTTCGCCCGGTTCCGTTATCCGTGGGCAAGTTTCCAGTGCGCTGCCTTTTGCCGTAACGCCAGACAACGTTCGGCTTGGGGGCGCAACCCTTGGCACTGATAACCAAACTCGCTCAATTGGGCATTCGCATTTGGTTTTCAATTACCAAATTACAAAATTACCCAATTAAAAATTCCTAGGCTTCCTTGAACTTCTTCTGCTGCACTGCCTGATCGACGACTACTGCCAAATTCCTCGGCACGGCGTTGATTGCAGTCGCCAGGCGCTGTGCCGGAGCGTTGATCAGGAACAGGAGCTTCGACATCAACTCTTCTTTCGAAGGCATGGTGGCCAGCGACTCGATCTCCTTGATCGAGACCACGCGGCCTTCAACCACTCCGACCTTGAAAGTGAAATCGGGAGTGTCCTTGGCATACTTCGTCAACGCCTTGGCCATGGCCACGGGATCGCCCGTGGTGTAGGCGATCGAGGTGACGCCCGCCAGATCCTTCAGAGCGCCTTCAACCTTGGTGCCCTTGGCCGCGCGCTCCGCCAAAGTGTTCTTCACGACCTGGTACTTCGCGCCCGCGCCGCGCAGAGCCTTGCGCAGCTCATAATCCTGGGTCACAGTCAGCTTGGTGTAGGTCGCGACGACGACATTCGAAACGTTCTTCAGTTCCTTGCTCAGCTTCTCAACCTGCTCAGTCTTTCTTGCCTTGGTAACCGCCATGATTCAATCCTCACAATCTTGTGTATGTGGGACAGCCGCTTTCGGCTGTCCGCAGCGCGCCAGCGCTGCTATGCCTTAGCCGACGCCTCGATCGGGGCAACATCGAGCGCAATCCCGGGGCCCATCGTTGAACTCAAGTAGCAGCCTTTGATGTACTTGCCCTTGGCGACCGAAGGCTTCGCCTTGATCACGCTGGTGATCAGCACCGTGGCGTTCTCAATCAGCTTGTCGGGCGAAAACGAAATCTTGCCGACGGGGCAATGCACGAGCGCGGTCTTGTCGGTACGGAACTCGACCTTGCCGGCTTTCACTTCCTGCACCGCCTTGGCGACGTCGAAGGTGACCGTGCCGGTCTTCGGATTGGGCATCAGGCCTTTGGGACCGAGAACTTTGCCCAGGCGTCCGACGGACTTCATCACGTCGGGAGTGGCGATGAGGGCGTCGAAGTCGGTCCAGTTTTCCTTGGTGATCTTCTCGACCATCTCTTCGCCGCCGGCAAAATCGGCGCCCGCAGCCTCGGCTTCCTTAATCTTGTCGCCGGTCGCAATGACCAGCACTTTTTTCGATTTGCCCAGACCGTGCGGCAGAACGACCGTGCCGCGCACCATCTGGTCGGCATGCTTGGGATCGACTCCCAAGCGCAGCGTGACCTCGACGGTCTCGTCAAACTTGGCGAACTTCACTTTCTGCAGAAGCGGAACCGCGTCCTGCAGCACATAGGGGCGCTTCTCGACTGCGGCGTGCGCCTTGGCGATGTTCTTTCCTTCTTTTTTGTTCATCTGCTTTTCCTTGTCTCCCACCGCTGAACATGTTTCGATCAGCCGTGGTGCATTTGACTTGATTGAGCAATTTGGTAATTGAGTAATTGGGTAATTTGAAAATCCCTCAACTGCGACGATTGTCAATTACACAATTACAAAATTTCCCGATTACTCAATTTCTTACCCGATTACTTCGATTCCCATCGAGCGTGCGGTGCCGCGAATGCTCTTGATCGCGGTGTCGATCGAAGCCGCATTCAGGTCGGGCATCTTCTGCTTGGCGATGTCCTCGACCTGCTTCAGCGTCACCTTGCCGACTTTGTCTTTGTTCGGCGTACCTGAACCCTTGGCGATGCCTGCCGCGCGCTTCAGCAGAATCGAAGCCGGAGGCGTCTTGGTGATGAAAGTGAACGACCGGTCGTTGTAGACGGACACCACGACCGGGATGATCAGCCCTTCCATCTCCTTCTGGTTGGTTCTGGCGTTGAACTGCTTGCAGAACTCCATGATGTTGATCTGCGCTTGGCCGAGGGCCGGACCCACCGGGGGAGCCGGAGTCGCCTTGCCAGCCGCGATCTGCAACTTGACATAACCTGTAATCTTCTTTGCCATCGAATATTCCCTT
>DASTCU010000247.1:0-1865 GCA_035710825.1 Candidatus Sulfotelmatobacter sp. | reverse complement strand
GGATTACTTCGACAACGACAACAAGCGGTTCCGAATCACGCTTGGACAACAGGAGTTCGTCGACGTGCCAACTGGCATCGCCGTTTTCGCCAATAACTTTGTCGATGAGGGAACACCTCCCCGCGAATGGGCCGAACGTCTGTATAACGTTCGCCGGTGGACCCCGATGCCGAGAGGCGGTCACTTCGCGGCAGCCGAGGAGCCCGAGTTGCTCGCCCGCGATATCGCAGCGTTCTTTGCCGGTTTATGAGTCTGTTCGGGCCCAACCAGGCAATGCAGACATGTGGTTAGGTCAAGGGTAGCTCCGTAACACATAAAGTTTCTTCTCCACGAACTCCGCTTTGTTGTTGTAGCCGAAGGCAGCAAGCGCGACAGGTCCGAGTTCGGTGGCGAACTTGCTCAGTTTTGTTTCGAGCGTGTCGAGTCGCTCAAGCACGCCGATGGTGTGTCCCATCAAGATATGCCAAAGCGCAACGCAGAGTTTTCGCGCGACGGCGACGGCCGCTTTGTTTCGCCCGCGCCGTGCTGCTACCGCCAGTCCCCACTTCTGCAGCGGATTATTTACCTCCAAGAGCTTTTTGCCCGATTGGATGAGCAACGCACGCAAGGCTCCTCTTCCATGGCGTTTGAGTGCTCCGCTGCCTTCAAAGTTGCCGCTCTGGGACACAGTCGGGTTAAGTCCAAGGTATGCGACCAACTTTTTGCTGTGACTGAAGCGACGCACATCGCCCACCGCCGCCACCACTGCGTAAAGAGTAACCAGATTGATGCCACAGAGGCGGGTCAATCGCAGCAGCGCTTCCTCGGCCACGATCTCCTGGGCCATGTGTCGGCGCAGCAGCGTGCGACGCGCTCGCGCGGCCACTAGAGTGCCATGCAATTGTTGCAACAACATTGTGCGAGCCGGCGTCCATTCCCGCAGCGCAACCAAGTGCCTGATCGCGTTGGGATGACAAAGGCGAAAGCCCTTCTCCAAACGCACACAATGTTCGTTCAACATCGAGCGCAACTGTTGCTTGGCCCGGGTCGATTCCTTCACCACCGCCTGATACGCACTGAAGATCTCGCGCCGTTCCAAGGTCTTTGCGTCCGGTTGCCACACGATCGGTGAGAGCGCGCTCAAATAAATGCGCGCGATTTTGACCGCATCGACCCGATCGTTGGCACAGTAGACCTTGCCCACTTTGCCCGCACGATGGCTGTCCAGGATCTCCACTTTGCGCCCGATCGTGCGCAACCGCGCCGCTACCGCAAACGCATTGCCGCTGGCTTCCAATACCAGCCTGTCTTCTGTGCTCGTGTGACGCAACGCCCACTGCTCCAATTGCTCCAGTTCCACCCGGGTTGAACTACTCAACACCCGCGCTTGGGCCGGATCACTTCCTTCCACTACCGCCCCGGCAAAACTGTCCGGGTGCACATCGAGTCCTACCACTCGACCTTTCTTCTTCGACATGATATTGCTCCTCTTAAGGTTGATTGTTTTATGCTTCTCTCTCTCGACGCAAGGCGTGGCCGGCTTCTGACGAACTCTCGCTACACGCAGACATCCGGAGCTGAGTTTGGCTCACTCCATGAGGGTTCATCCGTCAGACTCACTCAGCCTTCAATCGGGGACCTCCCCCACTGCATCGCTCGAGTCCTGCCGGTTCGTCTCGCGCTGGTTCTCTTTGCAAGTCCCATCGCCCGATATCAGAGCGTCCGGCCACGCCTCGCGTCGAGTCCACAAAACCACATTCCCTCAGCCAAGAACAGGTTGTGGCGATGACGGCGGCTTATTGGGCCAAGCCGAATTAGCGTAATTTACCCTTTGTTCTTGACGTACTTGTCAAAGACCGCCTATGAAGTTCGCCACCACTTCAGGA
>DASTCU010000246.1:0-16744 GCA_035710825.1 Candidatus Sulfotelmatobacter sp. | reverse complement strand
GGGCGTTTTTGACCGCGATGTGCAGGGCGCGGAGGATCAGCGACGCGCGTTTGAGGTCGATGGTGTTGCGCATCAGGGCGTTAATGACTTCCATGAGCGCGACCTGGATGGACTCTTCGTCCTCGATGAGGGCGACGGGATGCAGACGAGCTTGCGGGGGCGTGCGGACGCCGCGATGCATGCGCTGGTGGAAGTAGCAGAACTGCTCTCCGCGGAGCGAGGGGGAGCCGCAGCGGATTCCGCTGACCTTGACGTGGGTGCAGGAGCGAGACGATTTTTGATGAGCTTTTTGTTGAGCAGCAGCCATATTCACCTTCTCTAAAATTTTTGAATAGTTCTTGCGTAAAATCTTGGCGGCATTGGAGTTAGGGGCGCGGTCGATCAAGACGTCGGCGTAAAATCTTGGAAACTCAGGAGTTACGAGCAAAATCTTGCGAACAAAGGACTTAAAGTCGCGAGCGAAGGTGGGAGAGTTGGGATCGGGGGATTCGGGCTCGGGGGCGGTGGGGTCCCATTCGAGGATGGGATTGGACTCGGTGCTGGGACCTTTGCTCATGGTCCCAGATTGGCATTTTTGGGAATTTAGAGTAAAGGTCACATGTCACAAGAAAAAAATAAATAATGTGGAAAACTTTGGCGGGCATATGGCTGAGAAGGTTGGAGTTGTGGGAAGTTGGGCCGTGGGAGGGGCGAAGAATCGGGGAAGGGGTGTGGGGCCGCGACGTTTGTTCGGAAGGTCAGCTGTGGAAGGCTGTGGAAAACTCCTTGACCTGTAACAGTCCTAGCATTTTCGCAATTATGCCTTCGACAAACCCACGGAGTAGTCTCAGAATGAGATGCCGTGACGGGGCGTCTCAACAAATGGTGACGAAGGTAATCGGATTCGTATCAAAATGGGATTTTTTCATAGCTGGCACTTGCAGGCGGGGGTAGAATGTGAGCGTCAGGAAGAAGACTCGAACCTCCTAAGAACGACTCTTCCGCCTGACGCTGAACAATTGGTGAGCGGTTTTCTTGTCGCAGACCTCCAAGCCTGCAATGAGAACCCGCTTACCTTTGGGGCCTGTAGCTCAGACGGATAGAGCGTCTGGTCGCTAACCGGAAGGTCGAGAGTTCGAGGCTCTCCAGGCCCACCATTGTCATAATTGACTAGTTAAGGAGAACCTGTCTACTCCATAACCATAAAAAAATTGTTCACTTTAGTAACGAAAGTAATACCCGGGAGGAACCAGTGGACAGCCAATCGATGATTGTGGAATTGAAGAAGGCGTTGGAAGAGGCTCGAAGAAAATTCGAAGACGCCAGGTCTGCCATCACACAAGCTGAACAGGATATACAGAGTCTTCAGGGAGCGATTGAGTTTTATGAGCGAAACTTGCCAATGAGGGAAATCGCTCGTCAAGCGTTTAATGTGCTCGGTGCCGTGGTAAAGCCGTTAGAATCTGTGCTGCAGGGCATGTCTCATCGGCAGGCTGTAATAGCAATTGCCAAACACAAGGGTGGAGTGATTAAGGCGCAAGACGCAAAACAGATCATGATCCGGGCTGGAGTGATGAAGAACACAAAAAATTCGACTCACATGGTTCACAACGCGATTATTAGCAGCGAACGTTTCGACCGCATCGGCAGGGGAGAATATCGCCTCAGAGTGCCGTCTAACGCCACGATGACGGCACTTGCAACCGGGGTATTTCCGCCCAAGAGCCCGCTTCAGTGACCTAAGCTCTATCTTGCTTGTGCGGGCCGTCCGTTCATTTGTTTTCTCCTGACTCTGTCGGCTTTGCCGTTTCAGTGGCTTTCCGGAGGCTTCACCTTCAGAACGTCTGCCATCACTTCCTTGAACGGGAGCGGGATGTGCGGGATCGGGCTGGAATTAGTGATTCTCCTCTGACTCATCAAAAAGGCCTCTCTCACGTTCTATCACAGGCGGCTCTGCGGCAGTTTGAGGTATTTGTCCCGCAATTGGAACCGCGAGAGCCACCACTGGCTCTGCATCTGGAATGGAGCGAGGTACTGGAAATCTGGCATTTGATACATGAGAGTCCGAGCGCTTGGAGATGGTTGCAAAAAAGGGTCCCTCATTCTTGCGAACAACTGAGCCTATTTTCTCGCGTCCGAGAATTACTGCGGATGCCCACTCTTCAGGGCGGCTATTTGTATCAGTGAGCAAGAATAGCTTGCATTTCGCGTCAATGACTGCTTGCTTGTTCTCAACGTTCTTTTCGATTCTCTTATCGCCGCTGATTGCAACCCAACCTTTTTGCCCGCATTTAGCAATCCACTGAGGGTCTTTGATGTTCTCGTGTCTTTTTTTGGGGTATACCTGATAGATGGTCTTGACCTTTAGGCCGACGCGGCGAAGTAGTGTCGCCATTTCCTTTCCGTGTGTGCGATCTAGGAAAATCGTGCCTTCGAATTTAGGCTGCTCGTTTCTCAACGTAATCTATCGCCCTTTGGACCTTATCTGCGGTTAGTCCGAAATCGCGGGCTATGGAAGTTTTCTTTTCTCCAGTGGAATACCGGGAGTGAATAATCCACACGGGCACTCTGCTATCAGTAAGCACGGGCTGACCAGAGGCAATTCCATGAATGATCCCTATGGTTTCATCCTGCGGCAAACCCTTTATGATTGGGAAAACGCGATCGACAATCTTGTTTCTATCTCGCCCAATGTGAGCGAGAAATTTATCCATGATCTTCTTAAGGTTTAGCTGACCAGGGCGAGACAAGTTCTCATTTTCACCGACTGTTTTGATAAACAAGTCCTCGCCATTCGTGAAGAAGTCTCTGGAAATGAGCGGATGCTCAGAGGGATACTTCTCTCGCAGTGTATCCAAAGCGCGGCGGATGGCGCTAATCCGGACTTCATGCTCATAGCGTGTTGCTGCTAGAACATGCGCTTCTGCAAGGTTGAAAAAAGACAACAGCCGGTTTTCGGGGTCGGCGGGCTTTATGAGGGGCGCGAAGAGGCCGCGTGTCCCGTCAGCCTTAGGATAGGTCCGCCCATAAATCCAGCTTTTGAGTGTGGATTCTTTGATTCCTAAATAACGCGCTGCATCAGTCGGCGTATAGATTGCGAGCTCTCGCGGGTCTACGTTTTCAATGTAGCGCGCTCGTTCCAACCGATGCATAGTTGTGTCTTGTTGTTCGCAGGTGAGCACACCCCTACCCCTTCCTGTGCTAGAATGACGCACAGTGTGAGGGGCGCTCACACGCAAAATCTAAGTTACAGACGCAAGGCCCGCTGGCAGGCGGGCTTTACGCTTTATGGGGGAAGCGTTTGTTAGTTTGATGCCTTTGAGTCCCGCAGCATCAGCCTCTTTCCATTGCTGCTCTTCAGTGCTACTAGCGTGCGATCTCCATCTTTTTCTTTCTCGTGTTGTAGCGGAAATCGAACTCGGCCAAATACCGATGCAGATGCCGCTTCCGACCTGATGATACACCCCATTAATACCACGCTTCAGGATGGAGAAATATCCCTCAATCGTGTTCGTGCTGATAAGGATGCCAGACCGACCCGCTCAAGGAAAGTCAAAACCAAAGTCTGGCAAGTCAAAAGCAAAGTCGAAGGCAGCGGGCGGGGGCGCCCGCTCCACACCACATCACTGCGCTCGGGAGGACAGGACGGGAAACAAAGTGCTTGGTGTGTTGGCGAGAACTCCCTGAGGAGCCGGAGTGCGGTGTTGGGGGTAAGGGATCCTTCGACTTCGCAGGTCGGATCGCTTCGCTCCCCGACGTGCTTCGCTCGGGATGACAGAACGAAGTCAGAATCCCCACTTCTCGCGCAAAATGCGCACGAGAAATGGGGCACCCCGATGCGAGGGTGGCGGGGATGGGCACGAGAGATCCAGACGTTTATGCCGTCCCTCCGGGACTTATTCCCACTTATAGGTCGGTACCCAGGACTTACGTCCTGGGCTAATTTGTGCCGTCCCTCCGGGACTAAATCGGTTTGCCTTTGAAGAAGTAGAACAGCTCGATGATCAGGATGAGCACGACCAGGAGTTCGAGCACGAAGGCGCGGGACTGGTTGAATTGCTCGACCATGAAGCGGTAAAGGTCTTCAGCGGTCTGCAGCTTTTCTTTGACCAGGTCTTTGTAGTCGGGGACGCCGACCTTGGCGGCGCACAGCTTGTAGAGGCGCGCGGAGAACATGTCGCTGAGAAACTTGATGGCGTTGTCGGCGCGCTCGGTCAGTTCGTTGACGTCGAGCAGGACGGTGTGCAGCTTGCCGGCGGCCTTGGCCGTCCGCCAGCGCGCCCAGGTTCCGGCGCCGCCCTTTTCGAGGAAGTCGTAAACCTGCTCCAGCTCCTTGGTCATGAGCTCGTCGTAGTGGCGGAACTCGAGCAGCTGCGAGTTGGCGTATTGCAGCAGCTGGATGGCGGTCTCGGCGCCCGCCGCGGTGTCGTAGATGAAGGCGGCGTTCCATCCGATGACGGCGAGGTCGTGGGGATAGTAGGAAATGCGCGCCTGCAGAATTTCGGCGCGCTCGCCTTCGGAGAGTGTGGCCATCTCTCCGCGGACGACTTGCGCGATGGAGTTGCGGTGCGAGGCCAGCAACTCGTCGGCGGTGGGCGCGCCATCGATCTCGCGGACGTGGAAGATGAAGTAGTCCTCCTGCAGCCATTCGCCCTTGTAGGGCTTGATCAGAGCTGGGGCGGCGCGCTCCAGCTTTTGCCGGACCACGCGCGAGGCGAGCTTCTCGAAGTTCGGGTCGGAGGTCCAGCGGCAGGAGAGTTCGATGAGATTGTCCCAGGTGCCGGAGAAGGGCAGCTCGAAGATCAGGCTGACCACGCCGTAGTCGTAGTACTGGATCTCTCCGGCAAGGCGCTCGCCGGATTCGAGGATCAGGGGCTCGAGCGTTTCTTCGACCGGAGTGCGCTGGTAGCGGACGTAGGAGGGCGCCTTCTTGAAGCTGGCTTCGGCGTTGCGCGCGGGGAAGATCTTGCGGAGCTGGTCGAGGCGGATCTCCTCGCAGACGTCGTACTGGATCAGGACGAGGACCACGCCGCGCAGCGGGCCGGGGGCTTTGGAAGACGAGGATTCCTGAACCTGGGTGGAAAGCTCGTGGGAGACTTCGGGGCTGACGATGGTGGTGATGGCGCGGTCCATGGGCGGTGGTCGGTGGTCTGTTGTCAGTACTCAGTACTCAGTACTCAGTGGTCAGTGGTCAGTGGTCGGTGGTCAGTTGTCAGTGGTCAGTGGTCAGTGGTCAGTGTTCAGTTGTCAGTTGTCAGTTGTCAGTGGTCAGTGGTCAGTGGTCAGTGTTCAGTTCTCAGTTCTCAGTTCTCAGTTCTCCTTCGCCTGTTAGGGAGAACTTTCGGGAGCCGAGGGCGTCTCGTGCTCCTTGTAATATTGTCCCAGACGGCGGGGGATTGGGCTAGAGGCGAAGGTGCGTGGTGTAAGTTGTTGAAAACACACGTTCGGTTGACCGGTGTGTTTTCCGCGACGGTTGGAAACATCTTCACCGCCGAGATCGCCGAGAAAGGCCGCTGAGGGCGCTGAGAAAGACCGCTGAGGTCGCTGAGAAGCTATGAGTGAGGCGTGCGAACGTCGGCTTTCGGCTTTCGGCTTCCGGCTTTCGGCTTTCGGGATGCGCGTTAGCAGGCTTTTCCGGAAGCCGAGAGGAGGGCGCCGGAAGCCGATTACCGGTTGCGGGTAGCGGTCCAGAGCAGTAGGGCGGCTCCGGCCAGGGTGCCGAGCGTGATTCCTGCTCGTTGCATGCTGGCTTTCACTTCCTGCTGGCGCTGGCGGATCAGGCGGGATTCGGGGAACGGGTCGTCCTTGTCGAGGGCGGAGGGTTCGAGGGCCATCTGCAGGACTTCGGCGAGATGCAGCGCGTGACGGCCGGTGAGTTGGGCGATCTGCTCGCGGCAGCTGAATCCGTCGGCGATGATCAGCCAGTCGGCGGGGGCCTGGCGGACCGCGGGGAGCAGTTCGAGTTCGCCGATGGCGGCGGAGACTGCGTACTTGTCGTGCTCGAAGCCGAAGGATCCGGCCATGCCGCAGCATCCGGGGGCTGGGGATTGGAAGTCGATGCCGAGGCGGCGCAGGAGGGATTCCTCGGCGGTCATCTTCATGATCGATTTGTGGTGGCAGTGTCCGTGGAGCAGGGCTTTGCGCGGGAGTTGCGGGAGCGCGGAATTAGGGCCGAGCTTTTGCTCGAGAAATTCGCTAAGCAGGAAAGTTTGGCGGCTCAGTGCCTGGGCGCGTTCGTCGTGGGGGAAGAGGTTGGTGAGTTCGTCGCGGAAGACGGCGACGCAGCTGGGCTCGAGGCCGACGACGGGGATTCCGGCTGCGATCTCGGGCTCGAGGGTGTCGAGGATTTCGAGCAGCAGGGATTGGGCGCGGTCGAGCATGCCGAAGTCGTAGAGGGGGCGTCCGCAGCAGAGGTTGGCCTGCGGGACGAGGACGCGGAAGCCGGCAGTTTCGAGGACGTCGACGGCGGCGCGGGCGGTCGAGGGGAGGAAATAGTTGTTGAAGGTGTCGGCCCAAAGGAGAACCTCGGGCATTGAGTCATTGAGTGAAGCCATTGAGTCATTGAGTGATTGAGGCATTGAGTCATTGGGAGCGGGTTGCGGGCGAAGGCGTCCGCTACGTGGGTTGGTGCGGCGGAACCATGATTTGAAAGTTTCGGGGGCGAAGGCGGGGATGGTGCGTTGTGCGGGGATCCCGGCTACGAGTTTCGCGATATCGCGGAGGAACGGGAGTTGCGTTGTGAGGTTGACCAGGCCTGGAGCGTTCGAGGCGAGGCTGGCCCAGAAATCGATGTTGCCGAAGGCGTAGGCGCTGATGGGGCGGCGGCGGGATTCGTAGTAGTGCGAGAGGAATTCGGCTTTGTAGGTGGCGACATCGACGCCGACGGGGCAATCGCTTTTGCATCCCTTGCAGGCGAGGCAGAGATCGAGCGAGCGCTTGACCTCTTCGCTGCGCCAGCCGTCACGGATGATGGCGTCGGGGCGGGAGGGGGATTGAGTCATCTCCCAAAGGAGGTGAGCGCGGCCGCGGGTGGAGTGTTCTTCTTCGTGCGTGGCACGCCAGCTGGGGCACATGACGCCACCTTCTTCGCGGCGGCACTTGCCGACTCCGACGCAACGCAGGGCAGCGTGCGAGAGGCTGCCGTGATCCTGCGGGAACTGGAAGTGAGTTTTCGGTTGCCACGGGGCGTAGTTGGGGCCGAGACGGAGATTGGCGTCGAGCTTGTTGGGAGTCTTTCCAGGTAAACCAATCAGCTTGCCGGGATTCATCTTCCAGTCGGGATCCCAGGCGGTTTTGAACTTGCGGAAGGCGTCCATCAATTCGGGGCCGAACATTTTGGGGAGGAGTTCGGCGCGGGCTTGGCCGTCGCCATGCTCGCCGGAGAGCGATCCGCCATAGCTGACGACGAGGTCGGCGGCTTCTTCGACGAAGCGGCGGTACTTGGCGATGCCTGCGGGCGATTCGAGATCGAAGTTGAGGCGCGTGTGCACGCAGGCGTGGCCGAAGTGTCCGTAGAGCGAGCCTTTGTAGCCGAAGGCGGCCATCATCTTGCGGAGGTCGCGAAGATATCCGCCGAGTTTTTCGGGAGAGACGGCAGCGTCCTCCCAGCCTTCCCAGTTGAGCGGTTCGCCGGGGACGTGCGAGGTGGCGCCGAGGCTGGCTTCACGGACTTCCCAGACGCGCTTGGCCTGCGCGCCGGAGTAGAGGCGCACGGTGGGAGGATTGGGACTGCGGGTGAGGGCGTCGATCAGGTGCTGGGCCTGCATCTCGGCGCCGGGAAGAGATTCGGCACCGAACTCCACCATGAGCCATCCGCCGCCTTGGGGAAGGAGTGCGAGTCCTTCGGAGTTGATGCCTTTTGTGCGCTCGTAGTAGACGAGAAGATCGTCGAAGCCTTCGAGGCCGATGGGCTTGTGGGCGAGGATTTCGGGGATGTGGTCGGCGCACTGGTAAATGTCGGGATAGGCGAGGACGACGAGCACGCGCTTGGGAGGGCTCTCGACTAAGCGGCAGGTGGCTTCGAGCGTGGTGGCGCAGGTTCCTTCGGAGCCTACGAGAGCGCGGGCAACGTGAAAGCCATTTTCGGGGAGCAGGTAGTTCAGGTTGTAGCCGGAAACGCGGCGCGGGATGTTGGGGAATTTAGCGCGGATGAGGTCGGCGTATTGGTCGGCGATCTGGTGCAGGGAATCGTAGATCTGAGAGCCGCGCGTGGAATTGTCGCGGGGGCGGGACGCCTCCGCGACAGCCGGCGAGAGGCCGGCGCTACCCAGGCGGAGGCGGGTGCCGTCGTAGGTGACGACGTCGAGGGCTTCGATGTTGTCGTCGGTTTTGCCGGCCATGACGGAGTGGACGCCGCAGGAGTTGTTGCCGATCATGCCGCCGATGGTGCAGCGGTCGTGGCTGGCGGGATCGGGGGCGAAGGTCAGGTGATGTTTCTCGGCAGCGTTGCGGAGGTGGTCGAGAACGACGCCGGGCTGGACGCGGGCGATGCGGGCTGCGGGATCGATCTCGAGGATGCGATTCATGTAGCGGGTGAAATCGAGAACGACGGCGACGTTGCAGCACTGTCCGGCCAGCGAGGTGCCGCCGCCGCGACAGAGAAGAGGAGCGCCGAATTCGCGGCAGGTGGAGATCGCGGCGAGGACGTCGTCGGCGTCGCGAGGAAGAAGGACTCCGATGGGCACCTGGCGATAGTTCGATCCGTCGGTGGCGTAGAGGGCGCGGCTGCCGTTATCGAAGCGGACGTCGCCCCGAACTCGCGCGCGCAGGGCCTCGGCTAATCCCGCAGCGTCCGTCAGGGATGACTTCGGGGTCGATAGCGCATCTGCGACGGTGTCGTGCATGGGCCGGTTACTGATTTGACGACGACTTCTTGGTCACGGCAACGATATGAAACTTGGAGCCGTCGCCACTGGATTCGACATTGATGGTGACCATGTTGGGAGCAGCGTTGGAGACGATGGTGCAGCGATTCCGGTCGGAGGTGCTGACGTTCGCGCTGGGAAACTTCCCGCGGTAGAATTCGCAAACTTTGTCGGCTGCATCGCTGCTTTCGAAGGAGGCGGTGACGGTATGCATGCCGCCGAACGTGGCGCTGGAAGCGCCGTCCTTCTGAACTTGTGCTCCGGGATAGATGTCGATGCCGAGATTTTTGGCGGCCTGGTCGGGGTCTTTGGAAGTTTCCATGGTGCCGAAGGGAGTTTCGACTTTGACGTCCTCGCCATTCTGGGTCACGTGGGAATGCCGGGCAATGCGGAGACCGACAACGGTGAGCACGGCAATGCAGAGAACTCCAAAAAGGATGATCGAGCCAATCACGATGAGGACAGTTTTGAGGCCGCTGCTGCCGCCGGTGCTGGGCGGTGGGGCGGGAATTCCGGCAGCGGCGGATGCGCTGGGAGGGGCTGCCTCGGCAACGGGCTTGCCGCATTTGCTGCAGAAGCGGGTTCCGTCAGCCAGGGTTGCGCCGCAGGAATTGCAGAATGCCATAAGACACCTCGAACGCGGGATATTTTGGGCTCGACGCGTGAGTATACCGCAGATTGGGAGGGCGGAGATCATTGGAAGGATGAGGTGCGTTGTGCTGGATGATGCGCGGCCGGGACGGCCCCGCGACAGCCGGCGGGACGCCGGCGCTACTTCAGGACAGAGCGCTAGCTCCAGAGGCGGGTGCCGTAGTCGGCCATGGAGAGGGCCAGGAGGATGAAGAGGAAGAATACCGTGCAGATTACTACCAGCTTCAGGAGCTTTTCGCTGGCGCCTTTGAGGTGCATGAAAAAGAGCGCGACCAGCAACGCTTTGGTCGTGGCGATGATCAGGGCGACGGCGGAGTTGAAGACTCCGAGGTCGATCTTGGCGACCTCGTAGGTGAGGAACGTGCCCACGAGCAGGGCGATCCATACGCTGAAATAGCTTTTCAGGGGCGACGATTTGGAATGGTCAGACATTGCAAGCCTCAGTGATCGCGAACTTACGGGTGCCGGTCGATCAGATATAGCAATGGGAACAGGTAAATCCAGACGATGTCGACGAAGTGCCAGTACAGGCCGCCGATTTCCAGCGGCGTGTGATAGTGGGGAGTGAAGCGGCCCTTCCATGCCATGATCAGCAGCCAAGTGAAGATTCCGAGGCCGACGATCATGTGGAGGGCGTGCAGTCCGGTCATGATGAAGTAGAGCGCGAAGAAGATTTCCGCATGACGCGGATTTGCGTATTGATCGGGATGTCCGGGAATCTCCTCGTGTTCGAAGCTGAAGGAGGCGCCGGGCACGTGATGCTCGTCGAACTTGTCTTTGTACTCTTTGCCTTTGATGCCCAGGAAGGCGAGGCCGAAGAGCATGGTGAGAATGAGCATGGCGATCATCAGCGTGCGTTGAGCAGTCTGCGCGGCCCAGATGGCGAGCACGACGGTCAAGCTGCTGCAGATCAGGACAGCGGTGTTGGTGCCGCCGAGCGCAGCGTCAATGGATTTGCTGGCAGCGCCGAAATCGCCGAAGTACCAATGGCGATAGATGAGATAGGCGCAGAACAGGCCGCCGAAGAACATGACTTCGGTGCCCAGGAAGATCCACATGCCCAGGCTGGAGGCGTTGCGCTGCTGCTCCTCGGTGGCGAAGTGATGGCGCAGGGCCGGATCGTGAGTTTCGCCGTGAATGGCGACGGAGCTATCCGACAATGGGAACCTCCTGTTTGTTGGGCGCGTCCAACTCGTCGTAGTTGTAGGCTTCCCAGGTCACGATGGGCTCCTCATCGAAGTTGAATGTCGGAGGCGGAGAAGCACTCTTCCACTCGAGGCCAGCAGCGTTCCACGGATTGTCGGACGCGGGCTTGCCGTAGCGCATGGACCACAGGAAGTAGAGCATCGGGAGCAGGTAGCCCACGCCGAGCACGGTCGCGCCGGCGGTCGAGAGGACATTCAACACCTGGAACTCGGGCATGTGGCTGTAGTCGGCGTAGCGGCGCGGCATGCCGAGATAGCCGAGAACGAATTGCGGGAAGAAGGTCAGGTTGAAGCCGATGAAAACGATCAACGCGGCCAGGCGCGCCCAGCCTTCGGGATAAAGCTTGCCGGAAATTTTGGGCCACCAGAAATGCATGCCGCCGAGGTATCCCATGACCGCGCCGCCGACCATGATGTAGTGGAAGTGGGCGATGACGAAATAGGTGTCGTGGACATGCATATCGACGCCGAGCGCTGCGAGAAACAGTCCGGTCAGACCGCCCATCGTAAACAGACCGAGGAAACCGAAGGCGTAGAGCATGGGCGCGTCGTAATGGATCGAGCCCTTGTAGAGCGTCGCGGTCCAGTTGAAAACTTTGACGGCGGAGGGGACGGCGACCGCATAACTCAAGATAGAGAAGATAAGCGCGGCGTAGACGGAGATTCCGGCGACGAACATGTGATGCGCCCAGACCAGGAATCCGAAGACCGCGATGGCAATGGAGGAAAACGCGACGAAGCTGTAACCGAAAATGCGCTTGCGGGAGAAGCAGGCGATGATTTCGGTGACCACGCCCATGGAGGGCAGAATCATGATGTAGACGGCGGGATGCGAGTAGAACCAGAACAGGTGCTGGAAGAGCAGGGGATCGCCGCCAAGTTTGGGATCGAAGATGCCGAGGTGCAGGGCGCGTTCGGCGACGACCAGCACCAGAGTGATGGCGATGACGGGAGTTCCGAGAATCTGAATGATGCTGGTGGCGTAGTGCGCCCAGATAAATAAGGGGAGCCGGGACCAGGTCATGCCGGGGGCGCGCATGCGATGGATGGTGACGACGAAGTTCAGTCCGGTGAGGATGGAGGAGAATCCGGAGATAAAGATGGCGAGCCCGGCCTCGATGACCTTGGTATTGCTGAAGGCGGTGCTGAAGGGTGTGTAGAAGGTCCAGCCGGTGTCGACCCCGCCGGTGAGCAGGCAGTGCAACATCAGGATGCCGGCGACGATGTAGATATACCAACTTAGCAGGTTGATTCGGGGGAAGGCGAGGTCTTTGGCGCCGACCATCATGGGCACGAGGAAGTTGCCCAGCACGGCGGGGATGGAGGGGATGAGGAAGAAGAAGACCATCACCTGGCCGTGCATGGTGAAGAGCTTGTTGTAAGTGTCGGCCTGAACCAGGTCGCTGGCGGGGGTGAGCAGCTCGAGGCGGATGAGGAGCGCGAAGAATCCGCCAATAAAGAAGAAGAACGTGATCGAGATCAGGTAGAGCAGGGCAATGCGCTTGTGATCGGTGGTGAACAACCACGATCCAACGCCGTACTCCTTATTCAGATAATTTTCCCGCTCAACGGATTGAACTGTAGCTGTAGCCATAACCTATTGCACCTTACTTCCTTGGGGCTGCGCCTTGTTGGACTCGCCAGATGGTTCAGCCATCGCGGTCTTCGTGCCAGCGGCGCCGGGCTGTGCCATCGATTTCACATAGGCAACCAGCGCGTTTAATTGCTCCTCACTGACTAATCCCTGGAAAGTGGGCATGACAGGCTTGAAGCCCTTCACGATCTTGGATCCAGGATCGAGGATGGATTCGCGAACATAGTTTTCGTCGGCGGTGATCATGCGGCCGTCTTCGAGCTGAACTGGCTTGCCAAAGAGGCCCTGCAGATTCGGGCCACGCCCTTGAGTGTCGCTGCGATGGCAGGTGGCGCAGCCCAGTTCGGCAAAGATCTTTTCACCGGATGCCGAGAGCGGTCCGGTGGAACCACCGCTCATCCAGGTTTCGTATTGCGCGGGATCCATGACGACGATGTCGCCGATCATGCCGGAGTGTTGGGTGCCGCAATATTGGGTGCAGAACAGATGGTAGGTGCCCACCTTGGTGGCGTGAAACCAGGCGACGGTATACCGGCCGGGAACCACGTCCTGCTTCATGCGGAAAGCGGGCACGAAGAAGCTGTGGATCACGTCCTGCGAAGTCATGATGAGTTTGACATCGCGGCCGACGGGCACGTGAAGTTCGTTGATCTCGCGCTGACCTTCGGCGTGCTCGAGCTTCCACATCCATTGCTTGGCGACAACGTAGACTTCGGTGGAGTCGCGGGGTGGCGTGCGGCTCTTGAAGTAAACGACCGCGCCCCAGGCGAAGATCACCATGAAGACGCCGAGCGGAATGATGGACCAGGTGATTTCGAGCGGAGTGGAACCTTCAATCTGCTCGGCCAGAACTCCGGGACGATAGCGGTAGCGCGCGGCGAAGTAGACGATGGCCACGAAGATCAGCAGGGTCATTAACCCCGACACGATCAGCAAGAAGATGAACAGGGCATCCACGTTGCCGGCCGCGGTAGAGGCCCTGTCGGGCCACAATGGAAAATTATTAAACATATCGCTTGCGAGTTAATCCTGGCTGACCCGAATTTGTCTGATCCCATCCGCTGCGCGGGGCAATGCGTTCCAAGCGGAAAAGGATCAGAAGCAATCCGCCAAGAAGCAAGATTGTGAGTCCACCGCCGACTTTGAGCATGTTGCTTACGACTGCGCCGTATTTTCCGGTAGCGGGGTCGTAGTGATAGCAATACAAGAGAACCTGATCGATGGGATTGCCGATTTTGCCTTGCGAGGCTTCGACTAATCCCATGCGCAAATCTTTGGGAGCAAAATCCACGCCGTAGAAGTAGCGCGAGATGCGGCCCTGGGGCGTGAGCACCATGATGGCGGTGGCATGCGCGTACTGGTTGCGGGCGGCGTCGTACTGATATTGGAAGCCGACAGCCTTGGTGAGCGCGTTGATCGATTCCGCTGGGCCGGTGAGGAAGTGCCAGCCGGCAGCGGCGCCGGGACGTCCGTAGCGCTTGACGTAGTCCGCCTTTTTGGCGGCGGCCATTGCAGGAGTTTCCCGCGGGTCGAAGCTCACGGTGACGACGTCGAACTCGTTGCCCACATCGAACTTCACCAGCTTCATAGCGCCACTGAGGCCGGCGAGGACTTCGCCGCAGAGCATGGTGCAGTTGTAATAGACGAGATTGAGAATCAGCGGCTTCTTGCCGAAGTAGTCTCCGAGTTTGACCGGGCGGCCGGAGTCGTCGACGAAAGCGAGATCCGCGGGGACCTGGCTGTCGAGGCGCTGCTCGATGCCGACATTCTGCAGGTACGGCGGGCGCACGTTGGCGGGCGGGGACAGGATGCCTTTGGACATGGCTTGACCAAAGGCGGTGCAGCCCAGGAGTAGCAGCAAAAAGCCTTTACCGCAGAGATCGCGGAGGAAGGCACGCGGAGGACGCTGAGAAAAGCGCGATGCCCTCCGTGGAACTGAAATCGAATTGTGATTCGGGCTGCTCACTGCGTGGATCCTTTTTTCGTTTGTGGTTGAGCTTTCGATTGTGGCGCGGTTTCCGAGCTTGCGGACTGCGAGCGCACGGGCAGGCCGCGCTGGGCGAGCAGGTCGATGGCGCGGTCGATCGGGATACGGACCGTGCCTGCGTTCTTGTCAACGTAGTCGTAGGTGTTCAAAGTTTGTTCTTCGCGCAGGCGCTCGTCGTTCAGCTCGGTGCGCTCATTGACTTCGAGCTGGGGCGCAGGAAAATTTTCCTTCAAATATTTGTCGTAGTCCCCGTTGTATTGCGGCGGGATGTGGCGCGTGTCCTGGGGCTGGGTTTTGACGAGCGGGCTGACGGGAGGCTGTTCGGTCTCGTAGCGGTGGTCGAGATAGTGGTACAGGCCGGTCACGATGAAGTGGACGAACACCCCGGCAATCACCAGGGCAGCGAGGAAATAGAGGACACCGGCGATGCCGATGTCGCGGCGCTCGTAGCTGCCGTGTCCGGTGGAGTTCACGTTATGTGGGTCGTTGTTCATAGCTGATGCGATCTCGGCTACGTGCCTCCGTGATGATGCGCGGGCTCGAGCACTTCTCCAACTGACGGATCGTAGGCCGGCAGCAGCGGCAGCGAGGCCAGGTTGCGGAAGAAATACCAGAGCCAGAATCCGCCGATGGCGATGGGGACGACGATGTCGGCGATGGTGATGCTGAGCGCCTGGGAAAAATTGGGCTCGATAATCCAGTAAAGATCGATGTAGCGCATGATCATCAGCCAGATGGCGAGCCAGACGAGCTTGCGAATGTCGCGCTTAAACGGACGCGAGAGCAAGACGGCGAAGGGCACGGCAAAGTGAAAGAGGACGAGGAACAGGCCGATCCCACCCCAGCCAAAGCTGAGGCGCTTCAGATAAAAAGTGATCTCGTTGGGCAGGTTGCCGGCCCAGATGATCAGCCATTGCGAGAAGCTGAAGTAGGCCCAGACCATGATGAAAGTGAGCATCCACTTGCCGTGGTCGTGCACGAAGTCAGGCTTCAGCAACTCAGACATGGGCCTGTAGTTGACGAGGATGCGCTCGACGGCGATGGCGAAGCACATGGCGGAGAGGACTTCGCCGATGAGGATGATGAGGCAGAAGATGGTGGAGATCCAGGTGGGATCGAGCGACATGACCCAGTCGATGACGGCGAAGGAAATGGTGAAGCCGTAGAGAATGAGGCCGGGTCCGGCGACGGCTTTGAACTTTTGCGTGTTGTCAGGGTGGCCTTCGCGATCGGTCTGGCGCGACCAGTGCGAAAGCAGGAAGGAGAGCAGGTTCCAGATGGCGAAGTAGATGATGGCGCGAATAATGAAGCCCGTCGCGTTCAGATAGGCGCCCTTGATGAAGCTGTGCTTGTCGAGATGCTCCCGGATGTGTGCGTCTTGAATCGAGGCCAGCGGCATGGCCCAGGGATAGATCCGATGCTGCGCGACGGCGATGATCATCGGAATAAACAGGATGGCCAATAGCGGCAGGGTGCGCATGGCGGCGCCGAGGATGCGGCGGATGACCATGCCCCAGCCGCCGCCGGTCAGGTGGCGGATCATCAGGATGGCCATGGAACCGAGGGAGACGCCGAGCCAGGACATGAAGCCGAGCAGGTATCCGCGGTAGAACTCGTCGGGGCGCAGGAACGCGAGGATGACGGAGACGATACCGAAGGCGATGCCGACGATGAGCGAGCGCTGCGCGATGGTCTTGACCACCGGCGGGGGCGTGAGATCGAGATGGTTCGTGTGCGCCGCGCTCATTTGTGATCCATCTCCGGGTTTTTAGGGTTCGCCATCTTTCGGCTGCTAAACCTCTTCATGTCGACATTGGGGGACTCGGATGCTGGAGCGGTCTCTGCTTCGACGATCGGCAGGGTGGCTCCGGATCCGGGTTCGCCGAATTTCGGCGGCTCGGAGGGAATCTTCTGGCCGGCAGGAACGTCGGCCATGGTCGCGCTCTGGCTGAGTTGCAGGGCGCGGATGTAGGCGACGATGTCCCAGCGATCTTCGGGCGGAATCTGCGAAGCGTAGTCGGGCATGATGCCGAAGCCGTTGGTCATGACGTCGAAGAAGTACCCGAGCGGGGCTTTCTGCAGGCGCGGAATGTGGTAGGACGGCGGCCTGCGGGCGAAGCCGCGAGAGGGAACGAAGCCGTTGCCGTCGCCGACCCGGGAGTGGCAGGGGGCGCAGAAGATGTCATAGCGCTCGCGGCCGCGGGCCAGGACTTCTTTGGTGACGGGGAAGGGCATGACGTCGCCGGGATTGTCGCCGATTTTTCCGGTGTAGAAATAGGTGTCGGCGTGGAGCTGGCCGCGGGCGACTGTGCCTTCGACCAGGGGACGCGCGGAACGGCCGTCGGCGAAGAAGTCGCTGCGGGAGAGCGGGTTCTCGCGGGGCTGCACGTGCATGTCGAGGCGGCAGGCGGAGGTGAGGACGATCAATGCGGCCAGACCAATGGTTGCAATTGTTCGATTATGC
>DASTCU010000245.1:0-30567 GCA_035710825.1 Candidatus Sulfotelmatobacter sp. | reverse complement strand
GACATGTCGGAGTTCGTCCGCGACTGGCAGATTTCGAAGCAGTTCACCATCGACGTCGCCAACGCTATGCCTGCCGACCTATATATCTTTAAGCCCAATCCCGAGGAAATGACCTTCGGCGAGCAGATAGTTCATATTGCTGGAGCCAATGTATTCCGTTTCAACCAGATCACCGGAATCAAGCCGCCATTTGCCTTCGACCCTTCCAAACCGATGCCTTCCGACAAGGAAACCGCTCTGAAACTTCTGGAACAGTCCTTCGATTACTCTCTCGCAGTCCTGCCACAGATCACGCCGGAGCAACTGAAGCGCACCTGGCACATTCCGTCATGGAAAGGCCGCAATGATCCCGACGGCCGTGCGATGATCATGAATATGTTCGTCCACACCGCTCATCATCGCGCGCAATGCGAAGTCTATCTGCGCGCCAAGGGCATCAAGCCGCCAGATTACACGTTCTGAGAATGGATCCTTCCTCTGGTATTTTCGTGCCCTGTTACGAATTGGAGGCGGCATTCGGGTTCCGGTTAGACATTCTGTCCTCAATCCTTCAAAATACTGGGTTTCCTAAATTCTTCGGGAGCCCTCATTGACCACCCACGCCAAAATCACCGCGCTCGGAACTTATCTGCCGCCGCGCGTGCTTACCAACGCCGACCTGGAAAAAATGGTCGACACCACCGACCAATGGATTCTTGAACGAGTCGGCATCCGCGAGCGCCACATCGCCGATAAAGGTGTTGCCGCCAGCGACCTGGCGGTTGCCGCGGTGAAGAATCTGCTCGAGTCCCACCCGTTTGATCTGCAGGAAGTCGATCTCATTGTCGTGGGCACCGTTACGCCCGACATGATGTATCCCTCTACCGCCTGCCTGGTCCAGCACAAACTCGGCATCGCCAACACCTGGGGCTTCGACGTCTCTGCCGGATGCTCAGGATTTCTCTACGCGCTCAACACGGGCGTGAAGTTTGTGGAATCGGGGCGGTACAAAAAAGTTCTCGTCATCGGGGCCGACAAGAACTCCGCCATGACCGACTACACCGATCGCGCCGTATGCATCATCTTTGGTGATGGTGCCGGCGCGGTGCTACTCGAGCCCTGCCCTGATAGCGACGGCGAAGGCGTCATTGATCACGTGGCTCAAATAGAAGGCATCGGCGGACAGTACTTGTACATGCCCGGAGGAGGCAGTCTTAACCCGGCCTCCCATGAAACCGTTGACCAGAAAATGCACTATATACATCAAGATGGCAAGAATGTGTTCAAGTACGCCGTGAAGAAGATGGCCGAGATGACCGAGCGCATCCTCGAGCGCAACAAAATCACCGGCAAGGATGTGGATTGCTTCATCGCGCACCAGGCCAACCGCCGCATCATCACCGCCACCGCCGATCGCCTCGGCATGCCAATGGAGAAGGTCGTCATCAATATCGACCGCTTCGGCAATACGACAGCAGGCACCATTCCCATCGCCATGCAAACCGCTCTCGAAGAAGGCAAGCTGAGGAAAGGCGCCCTGCTGCTGCTCGCCGCCGTAGGCGCCGGTTTCACTTCCGGCGCGACGCTTCTGCGCTGGGCATTCTAAGACCAGAGCTCAGGCCGCTACCTCAGAGCTGTCAGCGGAAGCCGAAAGCCGGACACCCGCCTTTCGCCGTTAGACATCTCCCCTCGAATGCTTCACAATACCTGCATCATTTTCAGGGGAAATCATTGACCAAACCGATCCGCGCCAAAATCAGCGCCTTGGGCACCTACGTGCCGCCACGTCTTCTCACCAATGCCGACCTCGAGCGCATGGTCGATACTAACAATGAATGGATCATGACTCGTGTTGGCATTCGCGAGCGTCACATTGTGGACAAGGGTATCGCTACCAGCGACCTGGCCGTGGAGGCCTCCCGCAAAGCCCTCGCCCAACGCGGATTGAGTCCCACCGATATTCAGGCCATTATCGTCGGCACGGTCACTCCGGACATGTTCTTTCCCTCAACCGCCTGTGTGGTGCAAGACAAGCTGGGCGCCAAAGGAGCCTGGGGATTCGATCTCTCCGCCGCCTGTTCAGCCTTTCTCTATACCTTGCAGGTCGGCGCACAGTTCATTGCCAGTGGCACGCATCAGCGAGTGCTGGCTATTGGCTCTGACGTGATGTCGTCCATCATCGACTACACCGACCGTGCGACCTGCGTCATTTTCGGAGACGGCGCGGGCGCTGCGATCCTGGAGCCGGCCGAGGATGATTCCGAGGGCCTCATCGACTTCATTCACGAAGTCGATGGCTCCGGCGGCCAATTTCTCTACATGCCCGGCGGCGGCAGCCTGCATCCGACCAGCAGAGAGACCATCGCCCAGCGCATGCACTACGTGCACCAGGATGGCCAGCAGGTTTTCAAGTTCGCCGTCCGCAAGCAGACTGAACTCTGCCTGAAACTGCTCGAACGCAACGGGTTGAAGGGCTCCGATATCGATGTCTTCATCCCACACCAGGCCAACCTGCGCATCATCAACGCCACCGCCGACCGTCTCGGCCTGCGCCCGGAAAGCGTAATCGTGAACATTGATCGCTATGGCAATACCACTGCGGGAACGATTCCTCTGGCGATGAACACAGCCATTGAAGAAGGCAAGCTGAAGAAGGGAAGTCTCGTGCTGCTCGCCTCGGTGGGCGCCGGCTTCACGATCGGAGCGACCCTTCTGCGCTGGGCATTCTAAGCCGAGAAGCGCAGCCAGGGTCGCTCTAAATAAGGGCCGTGCTCTCCTGGACCGAAGATATCGAATCCGCGCGTCGCTGCCCTGCGCGCTCTTGGATTTCATCGCGCCATTCGCGAAATCCCTCTATAAGTCTGTCCTTTGTTGGCGTAGGTGGAAGTCTCTCGATATATTCAAGTGCCTCCTGCCACTTTAGTAGCGAAAGTGCGAAATCGTTTCGAGCGCAACAAAACGCAATTTTCGCCCTCATTTGCAACAGTTTCGGTAGCGCGCTGGATTTCTTTACTTGTTTGAACCACGCCTCCGCTGTCGCAGGGTTTTCCCTGAACCAAGCAGTGAATACCGCAGCCTCCATCGCGGCTAGGTCTTGAAGCCAGGGGCCTACCAGGTTGATCAGTTCCAGACACCTCTCAAGATGAAGAGCGGCAGCGGGGGCGTCTTCCCGGTCGTTCGCAGCTGCATAAGCGATCCAATTACCCGCGAAATCGTCAATCGAACCATCTCGAATTCCTGCAGCTGCTTCGATCCAGCTACGTTTCCACTCGCTTGGTCGTATGCCGTCCTGACTCTGACTGGCAATGGCTGTCAGGCACATCCACCGCCGCGATTTGGAAAGAGAGGAGAGTAGCCACAGAATCCGGGCACCGTCGGCGTAAAGCGCACCTGCGCGGAACGGCACAAGATTAATAATTCCGAGAATGGCAGAGGCCATCCAGAACATGTCGCCCAACGCTGCCAACCAATTGGACTTCGGAGGAAGATACACGAGCCAAAAGATCGCAACACCGGCAATCAGCAGGTTAGCCGTGGGCCCTCCCGCAACAAACACGAGAAGCCTCCGCCGCAGCCGCCTGATTCGGCTAATGTGCATTCCCGCGTAGCCGCCCGCTGGCAATGATCTCCGGAACCGGACCTTCAACCTGCCATACTCCACTACCAAGGAGATCGGGCCGATTGCAATAGAACTGAACTGGAATCCCACCGCCCACCCAGCCAACAAGTGCCCCAGTTCGTGCGTGGTAATTGCCAGAACGAATGCAACTATGTACGTAGCAAAAACGTAATCTACCGGAGCGTTTCTGGTCCGGCGAGCGTTATCGGAGGCAGCAACCAGAACCATTGCGAAAGGAACAGCCAGCACCAAGCCAAGTACCATCGTGCCAAACATTTTCTTCTTGGCCTTTGGGCGGATCGCGGAATCCAGGATTGGTGTTGCTATGACGGATTGATTAGATGCGGCCACTAGTGCTGGATGTTATCAAAGCTAGGCTTCGCTGGCACCAATAAGGTTGGTGGGCAATGACATTCGTAACCTACAGCACTGTATTTCGATAGGATCCCATGAGCCCAACTGCTATCGTTTTCGCACGTCCGCCTCACGTGGGGATGCCGGCGAGCGTGTAAGCGTATGACTCGTAACATCTGCTGCTGTCTTCTACTCGCGTTGGGCTTGATCCGAGTGTCCGCCCAACAGGCCGACCCTCGCGAAACCAAACTCCTGGTTCTGGAGCACTTGTGGAACGAGGCTCAGGTGCACCGCGACTCTGCTGCTCTGGACGCGCTCGTTTCCAGTCGTTTTGTGAATACCGAGTATGACGGCGACGTTAGCAATAAACAGAAATTTCTTGCCGATATCAAAGATCCGCTCTTCAAGCCCACCTTGGCCAACATTCAGGACGTCAAAATGAATTTCTTCGGTGATACCGCTGTGGTCACCGGCATCTATCACACCCGAGGTACGTACCAGGGCAAGCCCTTCGATCATGTCGGCCGCTTCACCGATACCTGGGTATTCGACATGGGCAAGTGGCAGTGCGTCGCCAGCCACACCAGCCTGCTGAAGAAGTGAATTTTCTTTTACAGAGCGGCCCTTCAGGGCTGCATTGAGCCGCTATTACTCGGAATCGGTCCGTTCCCACTATTCGTGATAGCCCTATAAATTCTTTTTATGCGCCAAAGCTGCGTCGTGCGTCGGTCACGGTGATCTAATCACGCTCAGGAGAACTGCATGGTGGACTCCGCCGCGCATCCTCGAGCTTGGAAGGTTCTGCTCGCCTTCGCCATCATCTATTTCGTCTGGGGCTCCACGTACCTCGCGATTCGAGTCGGAGTCCGCGAGGTGCCGCCGTTCTTGCTGGCGGCCATTCGTTTTCTGATTGCGGGAGCGATCCTGTACACGTGGATGCTCATAAAGGGCACACCCTCGCCAACTCTGCGGCAATGGAGCGGCGCCAGCCTGCTGGCGGTCCTGATCTTCGTCTTGGATTACGGCCTGGTCTTCTGGGCTGAACGCCGTGTCCCGTCGGGTATCGCAGCGGTCATGATGGCCACCATTCCCGTCTTTATGACTCTGTCGGAAATCCTGATCATGAAGACACAGCAGTTCACCATCCGCCTCGCCGCCGCACTTCTGGTGGGGATCGCCGGCGTCGGAGTGCTTGTGAGCCGCAGCGCGAGTTTCGGCGACGCCCCCATCGACACGATCGGCGCCTGCGCTCTGGTCGTAGCGGCGATCAGTTGGTCAGTGGGATCGGCGCTCACCCGTCGACTGCCCTTGCCTTCGGACAAAGGCATGAGTTCCGGAGCGCAAATGTTTGCCGGAGGCGTATTACTCACGTTCGCTGCGGCGCTGCTGGGCGAATTCCGTGGTTTCCACGTGCAAGCTGTCTCCGCCAAGGCATGGCTCGCCCTGGCCTACCTGATCGTGGCCGGATCCATCATTGCTTTTACCGCGTACGTCTGGCTGATCCATCATGAATCGCCAACCAAGGTGGGTACTTATGCCTACGTAAATCCAGTCGTCGCGGTCCTGCTGGGATATTTTCTGGGCGGAGAGACGATTGGCCCACGCACGATTTTGGGCACACTGCTGGTGCTGGTCAGCGTAATCGTCATTACGACTGCGCGATCGAAGAAACTCGACGTCGGCGCTAAACGGGGCGAGCTTCAGCCCTTAGACGCCGCAAAACTGACAACCGACAACTGAGAACTACGGCCGAGTCATCTTCTCCGGCTTCACCAACTGATCGAACTCTTCCGCCGTCAAATACCCCAGCTTCAGCGCCGCTTCGCGCAGGCTTGAATGTTCCACGTGGGCTGTGTGCGCGATCTGAGCTGCCTTGTCGTAACCTACCTTGGGCGCGAGTGCCGTCACCAGCATCAGCGAGTTCTTCACGTACCAATCGACTTTTGCGCGATCGACTTCGATGCCTTTGAGCATGTACTCGACATACCCGTGGCAGGCATCGGTGATCAGCGTAACCGAGTGCAGGAAGTTGTAGATGATTACCGGCTTGTACACATTCAGCTCGAAGTTCCCCTGCGACCCGGCGAACCCCACCGCAGCAGTCGCGCCATGAACCTGCACGCAGACCATGGTCATGGCCTCGCACTGCGTCGGGTTGACTTTGCCCGGCATAATCGACGATCCCGGTTCATTCTCAGGGATGGACAACTCTCCCAGCCCGCAGCGCGGGCCGGAGGCCAGCCACCGAATATCGTTCGAGATTTTCATCAGCGAGGCCGCCAGCGTCTCCATCGCTCCCTGCGCAAAGACGATTTCATCGTGCGCCGACAGCGCTGCGAACTTGTTTGCGTGCGAACGAAAGGGAAGCCCAGTGAGTTGGGCAATCTTCTTTGCCGCGCGTTCCGCAAATTCCGGATGAGTATTCAATCCTGTGCCCACCGCGGTTCCACCAATGGCCAGATCGTAAAGCCCTTCCAGCGCCTGCTCCAATCGCTTGATATCCCGCTCCAGCAAGCTCGCCCAGCCGCCGAATTCCTGGCCGATGGTTAGAGGCACGGCGTCCTGCAGGTGCGTCCGCCCGATCTTCACGATGTTCTCGAATTCCTTGGCCTTGGCCGCAATCGCATCCCGCACCGTCTTGATCGCCGGAATCAACGCGTTCTTCACCCGCTCGGCTGCCGCAATGTGCATCGCGGCCGGAAAGGTGTCATTCGAAGACTGCGACATGTTTACGTGATCGTTGGGATGGATCGGCTTCTTCGACCCCATCTCCCCGCCCGCGATCTCGATGGCGCGGTTCGAGATCACTTCATTCACATTCATATTGGTCTGCGTTCCACTTCCCGTCTGCCAGATCCGCAGAGGGAACTGATCGTGCAATTTGCCGGCGATGACTTCGTCAGCGGCTTGCACGATCAGTTTGGCCTTATCCGCGGGCAACTTCCCCAAATCCTGATTCACCAACGCGCATGCCTTTTTGAGGATTCCGAAGGCCCGGATCAGCTCCGGCGGCATAGTGTCGCGGCCAATATTGAAATGCAGCAGCGAGCGTTGCGTCTGCGCCCCCCAATACACATTCGCCGGGACCTCGATCTTTCCCATGCTGTCGGATTCCATGCGGGTGCGGGTGGCAAGTTCAGTAACGGTAGACATGACGGCTCCTGATTCGAGTGGAGAGATGAAGGCAACCGCAAATTATAGCTCTTCACGATTCCCAAACTGCTTTACTGCTTGACGTTAAACGTTACACGGAATACGATAGACCGAGTGATCAAGTCGTTCCGCTGCCCTGAGACCGACCGGCTTCACCGACGGCAGCGGAGCCGGCGCTTCCGCGCGATCGAGCAAGTAGCTCGCCGAAAGCTGCGCCAGATCGATAGCGCTACGGAGTTGCGCGATCTAGCGGCGCCACCGGGGAACCGTTTGGAACCGCCGCACGGTGACCGGAAGGGGCAACACAGTGTCCGCATTAACGACCAATGGAGGGTTTGCTTCTCGTGGCGTGACGGGAACGCCTACGAGGTCGAAATTGTTGACTATCACTAGAAAGTTGTGGTGCCAAACATAATTCAAGGTTAGTGAGTAAGGGGCAATATCTATGGCGAAATCTCAAACACTTCTTCCCCCAATTCACCCTGGCGAAATTCTGCGCACCGAGTTCATGGAGCCGCTCCGGCTCAGCATGAATCGCCTCGCACTCGACCTTCGTGTCCCAGTTACCCGAGTCGCTGAGATTGTTCACGAGCGGCGTGCGATTACTCCAGATACGGCGTTACGTCTGGCACGCTATTTCAATACCAGTGCCGCCTTTTGGCTCAATTTGCAGACTGCGTACGATTTGGAAATCGCCGAAGACAAATGGCTGCGTGTCATCGAAAGAGAAGTCAGACCGGTCTCGATGGCAGCTCCGGGCTCTCGCTCGTAGGTCGAGCATTCTGCGACTCGCCGTTAAGTTTCCGCATGCTAGAATCATCGGTTTCCGAGTTGCTCTCGACCCCGTCGCCTCGAGTGCCTCCGTCCTGATCCATGCCCCAATTCCTGGCCGCCGAAGAACTCGACGTAGAGCCTAAGACCAAGGCCGACTTCCATCCCGAGATGCATACGGATGTGCTGGTTATCGGCGCGGGGCCGACCGGGCTGGCCTGTGCCATCGAAGCTCAGAAACTCGGCCTGAAGGTCATCGTCGTCGACAAGGGCTGCCTGGTGAATTCGCTCTTTCACTATCCCGCAAACATGGTTTTCTTCACCACGCCTGAGCTGCTGGAGATTGGCGATATCCCCTTCACCACCGCCCTGCAAAAACCCACGCGGGAAGAGGCTCTCGAGTACTACCGCAAAGTCGCTGAGCACTACGAGTTGGATGTTCGCCAGTACGAATGGGTCAAGATGGTCGTCGGCGAAGACGGGAACTTCAGCATTACCGCGACCGACCGCGCTGGCCGTCCGCATGACTACCGCACGAAGAAAGTGATCGTTTCAACCGGTTACTACGATCTGGCCAACCAGCTCAACATTCCGGGCGAGGATCTCCCCAAGGTCTCGCATTACTACGGCGAGCCTCATCCCTATTACGACACAGACGTAATGGTAATTGGCGGCAAGAATTCCGCCGCCATTGCATCTCTCGATTTGTGGCGGCATGGCGCGCGGGTTACGCTGGTGCATCGGGAGTCTCAGTTGCACCATCACGTCAAGTACTGGATCAAGCCCGACCTGGAAAACCGCATCAAGAATGGTGAAATCGAAGCGTACTTCAACAGCTCGGTGCAGGAAATCGGCATCGACCACGCGGTAATCAATACGCCACGCGGCCCCCTCCGCCTGAAAAACGATTTCGTGCTGGCCCTGATCGGTTATCACCCCGACTACGACTTCCTGCGCAGCATGGGAATCGAACTTTCAGAGCAGCAATGCCGCCCGGTCTGCGATCCCGTGTCACTGGAAAGCAACGTGCGCGGGATCTATGTCGCTGGGGTAATCGTTGCTGGCTCCCGCACGAACGAAATCTTTATCGAGAATGGCCGCTTCCACGGCAAGCAGATTGCCGACGACCTGAAGCGCAAGATGCGCAAATAGCCCATAGCCCAGCCCCCGGAAATAACAACCCCCGGAGCAGAGCTCCGGGGGTTCGAACTTTCTCAGCTTTTTAGGCTTTAGCCATCTTGCGGCGGATCAGCCCAGCCAAGCCGGCCAGGCCCGTTCCCATCAGGGTTAACGAAGCGGGCTCAGGAGTTACTGAGCTGCCGCCCTGCAGAACCCCAGCTTCGGAGTTCGGCGTAATGTAGAGAACTTTGCCGGTCTCCGGGTTGACAATCTCGGCATAGAAGATCGTTCCCACTCCTACGCCGTTGGCGGTAATCGTCATAGGATTGCTTCCCATGACTCCAACGTTAGCGTAGCCAAACTGCTGATTGTTGGCAGAGATACCCAAACCCGTCCAGCTGGTTTGAATAGCCCCGAGAGCCCCGCCTTCCGGGAAGCTTCCCAGCGGCTGGAAATTTAAGCCGTTCACGGAGCCGGTCAGACCGTTCGGGGCTGCTGCCAGAATGATCAGATCGTCGCCAGCGAATGCCTTGTTGCCATTGATGCTAACGGTGAACGTACTGCTCACCATGTTCATGTCGATAGCGCCATTCGCTGTGCCGTTTACGTGCACCACGTCGGGCGTCGACTTGGAGCACGTGTAGGTGGCGAAGGCGTTGCAAGTGTCCGCTACAGCGGGCATAGAAGCAATGAAGGTTAGGGGGACCAGAAACAGCAGAAATTTAACGGCGCGCATTTGGATGTTCTCTCTCCCGAAGTCTCAATCGATAATGCGACTTCTATTGAGCACGTGAGTTGCCAGCCGCCTGTATCCGGTCTCCCATCTCCTAAACAAAAGCCCCTGCTAATTCAACAACATAGCTGCTCCATAGAAGGCCTTACGAAAGTAACAGTATGCAAGACTTTGAACATTTACGCTCAAGTCCTTGTCCTGCGCCGCTCGTTTCAGAAGCAGCCTTCATTCCGCTTTGCCGGAGTCTTCCAAACCGAATAATCTAGCCACTCGCCCGCCATGGAACCTCAACCCGAACACGCCGCCTCCACCATCTCCCTGGCTTCCTATGCGCGCCTGCTTGGCGGTAATGGCAATTTCCGGCGGCTTTGGTTGGCCCAGATCGTGAGCGAGATCGGTGACTGGTTCTATACGCTGTCGATCTACACCCTACTTTTGCAGTTGACCGGACGCGCCAGTTCAGTCGCCTTGGCGCTCGTGTTGCAGGTTTTGCCACAGACCTTCGTAGGACCGACAGCCGGCGTTGTTAATGATCGGCTCAAGCGCAAGCATGTGATGATCGCGGCGGATATCGTGCGTTGTTTTGTGGTGCTCGCCATGCTCCTGGTGCGCTCTCGATCGATGGTATGGCTCGTTTATCCGCTGCTGCTGGCCGAAACTGTGATGGTTTCGTTCTTCGAGCCGGCGCGCAATGCGGTCATCCCCAATATCGCCGACAAAAGCGAAGTATTGGTCGCCAACACGCTCTCTTCGGCGACCTGGTCCGTGAACCTGATGATCGGGGCCGCAGTGGGCGGAATCGTCGCCGCATACTTCGGCCGCAATACTGTGTTCCTCCTGAATGCCCTCTCGTTTCTTGCCTCCGCCGTCCTGATCAGCCGAATGCATTTTCCTGAGCCCCACGCCGCTGCCGCTCCTCCGCTTCGGCCTCGCGATCTGGTGGACTTCTCTCCCGTCCTCGAAGGCTTCCGCTACATCCGCAGCCACCCTAACCTTTTGCCTGCAGTGTTCGCCAAGGCCGGGGAACTCATGGTCGGACCCAGTTGGGTCATTTTCACCGTGATGGGCGCGCGGGAATTTGCTGTGCATGGACGCGGCATCGATCCCGCCGGCGGAGCCATGCTGGGCATGAGCATTCTGCTCGGAGGTCGTGGACTTGGCGCCCTGTTCGGCCCTCTGATCTCGGCCCGTTGGGCCGGACAGAACGATCACCGCCTGCGTCTCGGCATCCTTTTGGGATATCTCTCGATTGCCTTGGGGTATACCGCGCTCGGCGTCAGTCGCACGGTCTGGATGGCGGCGGCCTGTGCTTTGGTGGCTCATGCCGGCGGTTCAACTGTGTGGGTATTCTCGACTACATTGCTGCAGCTTCACTCCGAAGATCGTTTTCGCGGACGCGTCTTCTCCGCCGATCTGGGACTCGCCAGCTTCACCTTCGCCACCACCGCTTACCTATGCGGCCGCTTGCTGGATCTTGGCATCTCTTCCCGCACGGTCGCCATTGGCATTGGTCTGGCGATGCTGGTGCCGGCTGCATTGCTCGCTCTGGTGATCCGCTCCCGCTCCCGCAAACCCTGCGCTGTTTCTTAGGGGGGCGCCCGTAATCTCATTTGGATGATCTGGAAGTTTTGTGTCCCAAGTTTGCGGTATTCGTTTCTCAATTACCCGGTTTCCGGTTTGCTGCGGACTGTGCTTTGGCCTACACTTGATTGGTTCGATCCCCCCATCATTCCACGCTGTTGGAAGTCGCTTCATGGGTCGCTCCGAAGTTCGCATCACCATCGCTCGTCCCCTGGCTGAGGTCTTTGCGACCTACACGCAGCCCGACATTTTTGGCTGGTCAGATTTCCGCTGCGCCCGCTGGTCGAGCGGCGAGCCCTGGCAGGTGGAAAGCCGAATGCGCATCGAGCTTGAGAACGCCTTCGGTGTCGTGGTCGATCAGGTGGTGACTCATTTCGAGCCTAATCGCCGCATCGACTACATCAGCCACTTCGGTGGCATTACCATGCAATCCCAAGTTCGTTTTAAAGCTTTATCCGATAACCTGACCGAGCTCGAAACCGAGTCTGAGTTTGTCGGCTGCTTCTCCCGAATTGCCGGTTTTGCGGTCGGGCCCGCCATCGAACACGGGGTGAGAAAGTTCTATTTGGACTTCCAACGAGAGTGTGAACGTACTACTTCTGTGATGAGCAATCTTCCGCAAACCGGTCATGACGTTGGTGGATGAGATACCGGATGCAGGGAGTCCCTGAAAATCGCGAGTGCCGCTTGTAGAAATCGTTTAGCCTTTACTCTCCCGATCGATCTTCGCCGCCATAATGAAGTCGCTCTCAGTCAGTCCATCGATCTTGTGCGTCCACAACGTCACTTCTACCTTGCCCCACGTCAGCAGCATGTCAGGATGATGTCCCTGCTCTTCAGCCACCGCACCTACTCGATTCACAAATTCCAATGCCTGCTTAAAGTCTGGAAAGCGGAATTCGCGATGGAGATGATGCTCATTTGTGACCGTCCAGCCGGGGACATCCTGCTGCAGTTTCTTTAATTGGTCTCCTTTGAGCGCGGGCACCCCTCCCCGGCAGGGCACGCATTTCTTATCTGCAAGTTCGGTCATGATTCACCCCAAGAGCGGAACGTTAACTCAAATCTGGCCTGGATCATAAACGATCCTGGCGGGCCACGCGGCAAGGGCGCCAGCCTGATCCCTGACCCCTGACCTCTAGCCCCTGACCCCTGACCTCTGACCTGTAGCCCCTGACCCTGTACAATGTCTTACTCCCCTCTGCTCCCCAGGCCTGTCCTGGCACCTGAAACATCGGAAAGGAAGCGAAGTGATCGTTCTGGTCATTGGTGGTGCGGGATACATCGGCAGTCATGCGGCGCGAGCGCTTAAACGCGCCGGGCACGATGTCATCATCTTCGACAATCTCAGCACCGGCTATGAATCCCTGGCCTCCGGTTTTGAGCTGATCAAGGGCGACATTCTGGACGCCCATGCGCTTGCTCCCGCGCTCTCGCGCGCCGACGCTCTCATGCATTTCGCCGCGCACGCCTATGTGGGCGAATCGGTGGTGAATCCGAAGAAATATTTTCACAACAACGTCGAAGGCGGACTCTCTTTGCTCAATACCGCTCTCGCCGCGGGCGTAAAGAAGATCATTTTTTCCTCCACCTGCGCAGTCTATGGCGAGCCCGCGAAGGTTCCCATCGAAGAGAACATTCCCCGCCAGCCTGTGAATCCCTACGGTGTGTCGAAATTGTTTTTTGAGCAGGCGCTCGAGAGTTACGACCGCGCCTACGGATTCCGTTTCGCCAGCCTGCGTTATTTCAACGCTGCGGGCGCAGACGAGAGCGGTGAAATCGGCGAGTTGCACGATCCTGAAACTCACCTCATCCCGCTGGCCCTGCGCGCCGCCGCCGGTCTCGGCCCGGAACTGCAAGTTTTCGGAGCCGACTATCCCACGGCCGATGGAACCTGCATCCGCGACTACATTCACGTAAATGATCTGGCCGACGCCCATGTGAAAGCTCTCGAGCATCTCGCCGCCGGAAAGCCAAGTCTCGCGGTAAACCTGGGCACTGGCAATGGCGCCTCGGTGCAGGAAGTGATTTCCGCGGTCGAGAAGGTCACAGGCAAGCGCGTCCCGCGCAAAAACGTACCGCGGCGCCCGGGTGATCCGCCAGCGCTGGTGGCCAATCCCGCGAAAGCGCAAGCCCTCCTGCATTGGAAGGCCACGCGTGATCTCCCGGAAATCGTGAAGACCGCCTGGAATTGGATGGAGCGCGAAGCGACTGTGCGTTGAATTTTGTTACTCTCCGAGGACCTGGAAGAGTCACTTTGCGTGTCTCCTCTGTGTTCCTCTGTGGTTAAAGCTCTGGGAATTGAGGAAAGTCATGGGACACGATCTGGCAGGGAAGAAAGTCGCATTCTTAGGCGCCGGCAAGATGGGTGGCATCATTCTTCAGGCTCTTCTGAAGAATGGACTGCTGTCGCCCAAATCCACCTGCGCCACGGTAGCGCATGAAGAACGCGCTCAAGCTTTGGCCGCAAAGCTGAACGTGAAGGTCGGCACCAATAACGTCGAAGCCGCGAAAGGCGCGGACGTCATCGTGATCGGCGTGAAGCCACAGATCGTCGAAGATGTCGTGCGCGAGATCAGTGGCCACATGACGCCCAAGCAGGTCGTCATCTCCGTGGCAGCATCCGTCCCCACTGCCATGATCGAAAAAAATCTTCCCCCGAACGTCCCCGTCATCCGCGCCATGCCCAATACTCCTTGCTTGCTGGGCGTCGGCATGACCGCGATCTGCAAGGGCAAGCACGCCAGCGCCGACGATGTTGCAATGACGACTCACCTCTTCAACGTCGTGGGTAGAACCGTGGTGGTCGACGAGAAACACATGGACGCCGTGACCGCTCTTTCTGCCAGTGGTCCGGCTTACATTTACATCATCCTGGAATCGCTGGCCGAAGCGGGCGTGAAGGTGGGACTCCCTCGTGACATTGCCACACTGTTGGCGGCACAAACGACGTTAGGTGCGGCCAAAGTCGTGCTTGAGACCGGCGACCATCCCGCGCTCCTGAAAGATGCCGTCACCACCCCCGCCGGCTGCACCATTGATGCGATTATGGAACTCGAAGAAGGCAAGCTCCGGGTCACGCTGATCAAAGCGGTCGTGAAGGCCGCGCAGCGCGCCAAAGAACTGGCTTACGGATAAACCTGCCTTTTCCATTTCCGATGAAACTCCTGATCGTAGTCCATCACCGCCTTCCTCTCTGGAACGTGCCGCCCTGGTTTGGCGAGCGGCTGGCGCAGGACTTTCCGCAATTAGAAGTCATCCTGCGAAATAGCTACGAAGGCATCGAGGAGCATCTGCGCGATGCCGAGATCATCTTTACAATCTCGCTTCGCCCCGAGCAGTTGGTTCTCGTACGCGCTCTGCGCTGGATTCACGCTCCCACCGCCGCGGTCCATCAATTCATGTTTCCCGAGCTGATTCGCAGCGATATCGTCCTCACAAACTCGCGCGAAGTGCATGGTCCTGTGGTAGCCGAGCATGTGATGGCACTGATTTTTGCCCTGGCAAAGAAGATTCCTCGTGCCGTCTTATTCCAGCAAAAACGCCTCTGGGGACAAGAGGCCATGTGGACCGAGGGAATCCATCTGCAGGAACTTGCCGGCTCTACTCTGGGCCTGATCGGAGTGGGCAGCATCGGACGCCGTGTCGCGCAGATGGCCTCGGCCATGGGCATGCGGGTGATCGCTGTACGCGAACACATCGAGAAGGGAACTCCTGAAGGTGTGGCTGCGATCCTTCCATTGTCTGAACTCGACCAATTGCTCCATCAATCCGACTTTGTCGTGCTGGCCGCCCCTCTGATCGAAGCTACTGAACGCTTGATCAATGCCTCCCGCCTCGCCGTCATGAAGCCATCCGCCTACCTCGTCAACGTTGGCCGCGGCCCGCAGGTCGATGAAGCCGCATTGGCTGATGCTCTCCGCGGGCACCGCATTGCGGGAGCCGCTCTCGACGTATTTGAACGCGAGCCTCTGCCTGCCGATTCGCCACTGTGGACCGTCGAAAATCTGCTGATCACCCCCCACGCTGCGGGCCTCACCGATAAACTCTGGCACCGCCATTATGATCTGTTCTCGGACAACCTCCACCGCTACCTGGCAGGCGAGCCTTTGCAATTTATCGTCGATAAACACAAGGGATATTGATCCTCGCCTTCGTGCTACAGTTTTCTAGTCGCTCTTTCTGCACGCACAAACGGGGGCTCAAGAGACCTGCATGGAACCGCGCCTGATTCTGATCAACCTGCTGATCAAGCTGGGCGTAGCCGCGGCCATCTCCAGCAGTTTAGTTCGCTCCAAGGAATTCAAAGCGCTGCTGTTCCGCGAGGAGCGCACGTTCCGGCAGAAACTCTACCTCGTCGTCTGGTTCGCAATCCCCGTCATGATTGGCGTCTGGATTCGCATCTCCCAGAGTAGTTTTCAGGCCAGCGACATCAGTTTTGAAACCGCGCTTCTGCTGGGCGTCCTGGGCGGACGCTGGGCAGGATCGTTGGGGGGCGCACTGATTGCCGTCCCCGCGCTCTTGCATGGCGAATGGGCCGCTGTACCGTTTGATGTCCTTTGTGGTTTTCTCGCTGGCCAGTTGCGCGCTATGAACACCGACAAGGACCTCATCTGGTCCTTTTCGCCGTTCATCGATCAAAGTATCTTTCGCATCATTCGACGCAATCTTCCCCGTCCCCGTTTTATCGACTGGCAGATCATGTTTTTCTGGACCGTGATTGGCTTGCGTTTCGTGCAAACGCAATTGGTGCAACACTTCCCGCATTCCATCTTCAGCATCGAGAGTCCCGACAACTACTGGGTGTATAGCGCAATCTACGCCGCGTCGGTAACAGCGATCGGAATCGAGCTGAAGATTTTCAACAGCGTGCGCATCCAGATCAAGCTGGAAGAGCAGGAGCGGCTGCTGCTCCACGCCCGCATGGAGGCGCTGCAGAACCAGATTAACCCCCATTTCCTCTTCAACACCCTGAACTCGATCTCCTCGCTGGTTCGCTTCGATCCCGATATGGCGCGCGACGTGATCTTCAAGTTGGCTACCATCCTGCGCCGGCTCCTCAATACCAGCGAGGCTTTCGCGCCGCTGCGGGAAGAGTTCGAATTCATCGACAACTATCTCGATATTGAAGTCGTCCGCTTCGGCCGCGACAAACTGCACGTTGTCAAAGAACTCGATCCCGCCTCCCTCGATGTGGTAGTTCCCAGCATGCTTCTGCAGCCCCTCGTCGAGAATTCCATCAAGCACGGCCTTTCGCCCAAAATCGAAGGCGGCAGCATTTTCCTCCGCAGCCGCGTAGCCAATTCCCGCCTCATCATTGAAGTCGAGGACGACGGAGTGGGCATGGGCGGCGCGCAGTTGGAAGAAAGCAGCAGTTGGGCCGGCATGGGAATTGGAATGGCGAATATTTCCGAACGGCTCCACGTACTCTACGGGGATACCGCTCGCATGACCATCGACAGCCACGAAGGGAAGGGAACCCTGATCCGCATCCGCCTGCCGCTGGTTGAGGCCGACAGTTCGGTGCCCGAGGGCTTCTACGCCGAGCGCTCCATCACGCGCCGGTAAAAATCTTCATACTGCTTCACGATCTTGGTCGAACAAAATCGTTCCATCGCTGCCGCCCGAGCGTGCTTCCCCATTTCGCGCAGCCGCTGTTCGTCGTTCAGCAACTCGATGGCATACCTCGCCATGGTATCCACATCACCCACGTCAGCGAGATACCCGGTATTGCCATGATCCACAACTTCCGGCACTCCTCCCGCACGCGTTGAGATGGGAACTACCTCGCACGCCATGGCTTCCAGCGCCGCCAGCCCAAACGACTCCAGTTCGCTTGGCAGCACCATGATGTCGGCGATGGACAGCTTGTCGTAAATCTGGTCCTGCTTGCCGAGAAAAAGCACGTCGTCGTGAATGCCTTTCTGCACCGCCAGCCACTCCGCCACCGAGCGGTCCGGCCCGTCCCCAATAAGAAGCAGCTTGGACGGAATCTGCTTGTGGACCCGGTCGAAAATTTCAATCACATCCGTGAGCCGCTTGACCGGCCGAAAGTTCGACAGGTGTACCAGCACCCGCTGGTTACCAAGCGCATACTCACGGCGCATCTCTTCCGCCGCTACAGGATTCCGGTAATACACATCGCAATTCACCGAGTTATAAATCACTTCAATAGGATTCTTCACATCGAACACCCGCTGCGTCCGGTCGCGCAGGTAATTCGAAATTGCAGTCACGCCATCGCTCTGCTCAATCGAATAGCGGGTGATCGGCAGATAAGACCGGTCAAGTCCCACCAGCGTGATATCGGTTCCGTGCAGGGTAGTGACGAACGGCAATTTCTGTGCCCGCGGCCCGGCAGCCAGCATCTGCCGCGCCAACATTGCGCTCACCGAGTGTGGGATCGCGTAGTGCACATGCAGCAAGTCCAGGTCGTACAACTGCGCAACCTCTGCCATGCGCGTCGCCAGCGCCAGATCATAGGGCGGATAGTCGAACAACGGATACCGCGAGACCTCGACTTCGTGGTAATGAATGTTCGGTTCCGCGCCCCGGAGTCGAATCGGCTGGGCGTACGAAATGAAATGGATTTCATGCCCACGCTGGGCCAACTCCAGCCCCAGTTCCGTGGCCACAACACCGCTACCGCCGTACGTCGGATAACAGGTGATCCCAATTTTCATGTGTGGGCGCTCGCACCCTCTGTGATTCGATGGCTTGACTATGCGATGGTTGCAGATTTTACACGAGGAGCTTGCTTAGACGGCGGGAGTCATACGCTTACGGTTCGCTATGTTCGCCTTTTGGGCTCAAAAGACCAGTGCCCGTATCGATCTGATCCAGATGCGCCTGGAAACGCTTCTTCTGTTCTTCGGTGAGCCCGGTAAATTCAATCCCCATCCCCACCCCGGGATCGCGGGTGCGAACCACCGCGCTGGGCGCGAGGCGCTCTTCTCCCATCCACAGATCGACTCGCAGCGATGTCGCGACCGCCAGTGGCATGACCGTCTCAACATAACAACCATTTCCGCTGATATCGGTGGCGTTCACTCGCAGAGGCGTGTTCACCCGTTCGTCGCGCAGTTCTAAAGGAAAGGAAATCTTGTGGCGGAGGAATTTTCTACGATTGTCGTGCCGCGGAGTTGTCCGTTCTTCGACCTTCATCCCCGTTGGCAGTGCGGCTGTCCACGGGCAATCCTGATCCATCACCAACTGCACGCCCACCTGCGTCTTCTTCAGCGCTCCGGCATCCACCATCCAAATCACTTTGCAGCGGGCCTTCTTGCCTTCATACTGCACCCCGATGACATCGCCCACTTTCAATTCCGGTTCGATGCCATAGAGGCACGCGCCGGTCGCGCTGATGTTCTGCGCCATCGCGTTCTGGAAGAAAGGCTGGCCATTGGCACCCATCCCCCACACTTTCACCTTCAAGTCCAGAGTCGTGCGTGGCGCTGACCCTTGGGCCGACATGACCGGATTCCCTCCAGCCTACCGAGAACGCTGAATTCTAACTCATCATACTATCTTGGGGTTATCTGTAAGGTTACGAGAGTACCTCAAATGTACCGGGTCATCTGTGCCCAAAGGGGAAGCGAATTGAACTTCGGGAAAGGGAAACGCCCGGCTTCGGTCAGCTTCGCTCTACCCGGCGAGATCGTGATAAGAGATCAGTTCAATGCCTTCCCGCGACAGCAGTTCTCTTGCGGCAGGCAGCGTCAGAACCCGCAACTCGGTCTCCCGGGATTCACGTAGCCGTGTATGCGCTGCCTGCAACTCAGCATCGTTATACCCTGGATGACAAACAAATTCCCACGTCCCCTCCGGAATGCTGCCCGCAATCGCCTGAAACAGCTTTTCGTCGAGTGTGCCAGTGACCTCGATCCCCAGCGTTCCATCGGGGGCGGCAAATCCCTCGCGCTGCACCGCCTCATGGAAGCTCCCGGCAAAACGCCGCAAGATTCTTACCTCGACATAGCGGGTCCACAGATGCGGTTTCGCCAGCAGTTCTCCCGAGCGCAACGGAAACCGTGGGCCAAACGGATTCCGCACCGCCCTGACCCCGCACGCCGCTGCAGCCCGCAACACCGGCCGCAGAATCTGGGGAAATAAATGCGTGTGCTTGTGCGTGTCTACATGCGAGACCGCTATTCCCGCAGCTTGAATCTTCCGGATCTGTGCTGTGACCTCGGCCGTAATCTCGCCCGCATCGATTCGCCCCGAGAGGGCGCGAGCGGCGAATGTCTTCATGCCATCGCGGAACTTCTGTGACGCAGTGAGAGAGGGGAGTTTTTCTGGCGCAACCAGCGGCTCGCCATCAATCAGCACGACATGGCACCCGACGCTCAGATTCGGCACGGTCCTGGCCAGCGCCACTGCCTCGGCGAATGCCCCACCATTGGCCATCAGCGTCGAGGACGTCACCACTCCGCGCGTGTGAGCCTCGACGATCGCCCGGTTCACGCCAGAGGTGTATCCGAAATCATCCGCGTTGACCATCAGCCGCCGCACCGAGCCAGTCTAGCAGGGGCACGACGGACAACATGACCCATGAATACGGACAATGTACGGACAGCCGCCCTCGGCTGTCCGTCGAGCGAAGCTCGACTTTTCTGTAACCACTCCTTCGTTGCCCGCTTTTTCTCTCGTCGCGTATACTCGAGAAATCGCGCTTCTCTGGTCCTCGCCCGAGCGACGGGCGGTTAGCTCAGCTTGGTTAGAGCGCCTGCCTTACAAGCAGGAGGTCGCAGGTTCGAGTCCTGCACTGCCCACCATCTCCACGATTTCAACAACATCCGCTAGAGAGAGTAATTGAGTGCTGCCCGGCGCATACAATGACGCCATGAAAAACCTGAACAATCGAGTTGCTCTCGTGACCGGGGGAAGTCGCGGGATCGGAGCTGCAGTTGCACTTGCACTGGCTGAGGCTGGTACCCATGTCGCTGTGAACTTCCGTGAACGAGCCGATGCTGCAAATACTGTCTCTAGCGAAATCACTGGAATGGGACGCAAGGCAATTGCGGTTCAGGCGGACGTGTCCGTTGCCACCGAGGTGAGGCGTATGGTCGCGGAGGTTGAGACGCACCTTGGCGGCATCGACATCCTCGTCAACAATGCGGCTATCGCTCATCCGCGCAAATTAGAGGAGATAACGGAAGCCGAGTGGGACGAAGTCCTCACCGTCAATCTAAAGTCGGTGTTCTTGGTAACACAGGCTGTGCTCGGCGGTATGCGACAAAGAAAGTGGGGACGGATCGTCAACTTATCTTCGGTCGCTGCACAGACGGGCGGGGCTGTCGGGGCGCACTACGCCGCGTCCAAGGCGGGAATCATTGGCCTGACTCACTCCTGTGCCTCAGCCTTTGTCAAAGACGGAATAACGGTGAACGCCATCGCTCCTGCGCTGATTCAGACCGATATGGTCACCAGCAATCCCAACGCAAGTCCCAACCTGATTCCGATGGGGCACTTCGGTTCGGTTGACGACGTGGCTTCCGTGGCGGTGATGCTCGCGGCTAATGAGTACATGACCGGGCAAACGATTTCCGTGAATGGCGGCTGGTACATGAGCTAGTCCTCCAACTCTGCCCGGCCGTCCCAGCCCGAATCTCGTCTTCACTCATGTTCTCAGTCTTCGGCTAAAGTAGTAGCCGATGAAATTGACCTTCTGCGCCACGTTCCTGCTCTTCACAATGAATGCTGCCGCCCAAAATACAGGCAAGTTCGACATCAAAGCGGCTCAACGGTTCGCCAATCTTGCACTCGCGTGCGTCCACAAAGAGTATCCAAACCACATCAGCCACACGTTGAATAGCGATGGAGATGCGGCCCCACCACGGAAGTTGACGCCTGCCTTTTATGGTTGCTACGACTGGCATTCTTCTGTGCACGGGCATTGGCTCCTCGCTCGGTTGGTCAGGACATTTCCGGACGCGCCGTTTGTTCGGGCTGCTCGCGAGGCACTGCGGCAAAGTCTCACCGCAGAAAACATCGTGCAGGAGGCTGCATATCTCCGAGGAGAAGGACGATCCACTTTTGAGCGCCCGTATGGGCTGGCATGGCTCCTTCAACTGGCTTCGGAATTACGCGAGTGGGACGATCCGCAGGCCAGAGAGATGGCGGCCAATCTGCATCCGCTTGAGGAAGCCGCGCTAGAACGGCTGAACAACTGGCTGCCGAAACTCTCCCATCCCGTTCGTATCGGGGAACACGACCAGACCGCTTTCGCACTCGGCCTGATTCTCGATTATGCGCACGGCAATGGCGATCAGAAGTTAGCCGAATTAGTCGTGTCCAGAACCAATCAGTTCTACTTCAGCGACAAGAACTGCCCGCTGGCGTATGAGCCCTCCGGCGAGGATTTCCTATCGCCATGCCTCGCCGAATCGGACCTGATGCGCCGTGTGCTGCCCAGCCAGGAATTTGCTCGCTGGCTCCGCACATTCATGCCTCAAATTTCCACGTCGGGAACAAAATGGTTGCAGCCCGTGGTGTCGCCCGATCCCAGCGATCCCAAGCTGGCGCACTTGGACGGGCTTAATCTCAGCCGAGCATGGATGCTGGAGGGAATCGCTGCTGGTGTTCCAAAAACCGACAAGCGGCTAGCGTCGATCCTGGCGACTGCTGAGGCGCATAACAAGGCTGGGTTGGCGGCTGTAACGGGCGAACACTACGAAGGTGGTCACTGGCTGGGTAGCTTTGCCGTCTATCTGGTCACAAAACGAGGGATTTCAGGCCAGCCGCTTCAGCTTGACCGCGCGGCGCCTTCTCTTAGATGATTGTGACGCATGGACGTTGAACGCATCATTGACGAGATTGAGCAGCTTCAGGAAATGTTCGAAGCGCCGGATATTAGACCGCTCAGCGCAAGCGACATCTCTGCTGCCAATCGAAGGCACGACGCAATGCTCGCACATAGCCCGTGGTTTCAGCTTTGGCAGCGTTATGGTGTCTGTTGCCGGCCGGAGCCTTCGTACCGATTAGGCGAAATCGAGAGCTAACGGTCTCCGTACCGCCTTTATGAATTTCGTTGAAGCTAGGATTCCCGCTTCCTCCTCTTCGGCGCGAGATCATGATCCCTTGCTCTTGCTTCGAGTTCCCTCCGCGCCCGCCCGCAACGCCGCCTCGCGCGCGGCTCGCAATTGTTCCACCGGATCCCCGCTCGGAAGAAACTCCATCGCCACCATCCCCTTGTAATTCTGTTCGCCAAGTTTCCGGAAAATGTTCTCGTAGTTGATCTCTCCTGTCCCCGGCTCGTGACGCCCGGGAACATCGGCAATGTGCACCAAGGCCAATTTGTGAAGACTCTTCAGGATCTTCTCAATCAGATTCCCCTCGCTGATCTGCTCGTGATAGAAGTCATAAAGCAACTCCACTTGCGGATGGGCGACTTCGTCGACCACCTGTAGCGCCTCGCTGATCTGAGTCAGATAATATTTCGGATTCTCCTCCGGATCGATCGTTTCCAGCAGCAGCCGCACCGGTTTACCATCGATCGACTTGCCTTCGACGATCTTCGCCGCCGCTTTGAGACTCTCCACGCAGCTCTGATTCTGCATTTCGCGCGCCATTCCCGGAACGCGATTGCCTGACATAACAATCATCGCGGGGCATTCAATTCGCTCCATGATCGGCAGCGCGCGCCGCAGTTCGGCCAGCAGCCGCTCGCGATCCTCCGGATTGCTCACCCCGAATTTCAGCCCTGCCGTGCAGTCGAAGTTGATGCCCAGTTCTTTGCGCTTGGCATTCGCGCGCTCGAAGTCCGCCTCCGACCACTTCGCATATTCGCCCACTAACTCCACATTGCGGTATCCCGCTTCTGCAACCTTCTCTAGGCGCTGCTCAAATGGGAGATGTTCGAAAACCGTCCACAGCATAATCGAGATCCCGAATGGCGCTTGAGCCGCCCGATCGCTCTGCACTGCGGGCGTTGAAGCCTGGCTCAACACGCCAGCCCCGCGGGCCGCCCCGCAACTTCCAATCACAGTTCCGGCAAGCACCTGATTGAACTCGCGTCGATTCATGAATCACCATCACTCAAATGGTTGATCATCGTTGTACTACTCGGCACCGAAAGGCTGTTTAGCGGCGCTGCACCAGCGCTCGCATCGCCCCGGTAGAAATTCCGCCGTCCACCAGCAGCGTCTGCCCGGTTACATAGCGGCTGGATTCCGATGCTAAAAAAACGACTGCGCCATCGAGATCGCGCAATTCGCCCGGTCGCTTCACTGGAATTCGATCCCGCAGATACTCCACCCACTCTTTGTCCTCGTATAGCACTTTATTCTGATCGGTGCAGAACCATCCCGGAGCCAGACAATTCACCGTGATCCCGTGCTTGCCCCAGTCGTCGGCGAGGCTCATGGTCAATTGCTTGATCCCTCCCCGGCTCGCGCCGTAAGGCCCCAGTCCCGCATATCCGGCCACACTCGTGACCGAGCCGATATTGATGATCCGCCCGTAGCCGCGTGGAATCATGCGCCGCGCCACTTCTTGCGCCACGAAAAAACTTCCGCGCAAATTCGTATCGAGGATCACATTCCAATCTTCCCAGGTCACGTCCAACGCCGGCTTGCGCACATTGCAGCCCGCGTTATTCACGAGAATATCGAGATGTCCGTAAAACTTCTCGGCCCCCGCTACCATTTGCTGAATGCTCTCGAGACTGCGGACGTCCAGCACCAGCGGAAGAACCTTCCGCCCCGCGGCCTTGATCTCCGATTCAGCTGCAGTCAGGTGGCTGACATCGCGGCTGGTGATGACCAGATCCGCTCCAGCCTTGGCCAGAGCCAGCGCCATATGCCTCCCCAACCCGCGACTCGCGCCCGTAACCATCGCGACCCGCCCGCTCAAATCGAAAAGTTCACTGGACATGGTTTGGCTTTTTCACTCCGACGCTTCGGGAGCAAGCACTACCTTCAGCAGATTCGGCTCGCGCGAGTGCAGCCGTTCAAACCAGCGCGGCCCATCTTCCAGCGGCGCCACGGCAGTAATCAACGGTTTAACCCGGATTCGCCCGATCGCGACCAGATCAATCGCCTGCGGATATTCTCCCGCGGAAGCGCACGAGCCCTGCAATCGGATCTGTCTCGACACCACTTTCTGCAGAGGCAAGGTGACCTCGGGAGCGATGTTGCCCACCAGTGTGACCGCTCCTCCTTTCCGAACGCAGTCGATCGCGGCAGCAACGGTCTCATGGATCCCGATCGCTTCGATCGCGAGGTCCACGCCATTTCCGCCGGTCAGGTCTGAAATCTTCGAAGGCAACTCCTTGCCCGTCGCCTGCAGAACCACAGTTGCGCCCAACTCGCTGGCGAGTTTCAGCCGCGAAGCATCAATGTCCGCGACCCATACCTTCGCACAGCCCGCCGCTCGGAGCGCCTGCAGAATCAGCAATCCGATCATTCCCGCACCCAGCACCAATGCCGTATCTTCAGGCTCGATCCGCGAAAGCGATACCGCATGCATCGCGACCGACACCGCCTCCAGCATCGCCGCTTCGGAAAACGACAAAGTGTCCGGAAGCCGGTGCACGATGCGCTGTGGGACCACCACATATTCGGCAAACGCGCCGGCACAGCGGTAATCCCCGCACGAGACTCCCAACACCTTGCGGTTGTTGCATAGATTGGTTTCCGCTCGAAGGCAGTACTCGCACTGGCCGCAATAGATCGTGGAATCAAACGTGACCCGTTCGCCCAACGAGAACTGGTTGACTCCTGAACCCACCGCCGCGACCGTCCCCGCAGCCTCGTGCCCCATGATGATGGGCGGAATCCGCCGCCCCGAGGCTCCGTCGTAGCCATGCACATCGCTGCCGCAAATGCCGCAGGCCCCCACGCGAACCAGCACGTCCTCCGTACCGGGAGCCGGCTCCGGCACGTCGGCAATTTCCAGATGGCGATAACTCGAGAGCAACAGCGCTTTCATCTTCTCCAACTCTCAGCCCTGGCATGCTCTGCGCTCGGAAGTATATTTCACGCCGCCACTGCCTCACAGCCCCAAATGCTCTCTTCGAGAAGCCATCAGGATAATTCTTGGTCAAGCATCTGCATTGCTGCCGGAGTTGGCGAGCTCCGGGAAGACGCATCGCTCGTTTAGAATTGAGTGCAGGGAAACAGGGCGCCTGAACGCTCGGTTGAAAGCAGTTTCGCATGATCGAAAAACAATCCGGTCCGCCAAAAATTTCCGCAGAGCAGACCGAAAATAGCCATTCCATGCCGGTTCCTCATCCTCGTTATCGGATTTTCCTTCTCTCGCCGGCAAATCTTGCCGGAATTAAAGCGACACGGATCATGGCAGACAATGCCCAGTCGGAGCTGGCTTGCCGGCTGCGTGCTGCCGGTGTGCCGCTGGGCGAATTGTTCAGTTTCGTAAGCAGCCTGTATTTTCGCGGCAAATTGTCGTATGCGGAAGCCTTCGCGGCGCCGCCACCCAAAGTATCGGGATCATTCGTTATCACCTCCGATGCTGGTTTACTTCCGCCAGACACGCTGGTCACGCTTGACCGGGTGCGCGAGATTGCCGCGAACGATATCGATCCCAGCAACCCAAAATACCGCGATCCGCTTTGCCGCGACTGTCACGGGCTTTCAGAGATGCTCAAGGATGCAGGTGAGGTAGTTCTCCTCGGCAGTGTCGCGACTGCGAAATACGTGGAACCCCTGCTTGAGATTTTTCGCGACCGCCTTCTGTTCCCCACAGACTTCGTTGGACGTGGCGATATGAGCCGAGGCGGCCTGATGCTACGTTGCGTTGAGGCGGGCAAAGAACTCGTGTATGTGCCGGTCCTTAACGCCACGCTCCACGGCGCGAAACCTCCGAAACTTCTGCCCGCGGTGCGGAACCCAGTTAAGGTTTCCGTTCTGTCGTCCCCGCCCCACAGGTAGTTTGCGAACGGTCTGGACCGCCGCGGTATGGGAGGTTTCTTGTTAAAATGTGCACTCGGACCGTCCCGGCGTTTTCTTAGTGTGTGCGCGCGGCGCTATTTACACGGTCTGTATATGCTCAACTGTCTCGATTGCTGGAGTCAGTAATAAGGTTCGCGGACTGCCTGTTTCGCATGTCAACCCACTCGGAGTAAATCGCGTGCAAGCTTTGACCCAGCTTCCCGGCCAGTTTCGCGTCCTGGTTGGTAACGCGGACCGGCGCTAATTGGCGGTTGATTGTTCAGAAGAACCAAGATCTACGATGCTGTAATGAGCTCTTCAGTGCTTGCCGATCTTCGCTACGCCCTGCGCCAGATTCGCCTTGCGCCGTTATTCACGATCACCGTCGTGCTTACTTTAGGGCTCGGTATCGGCGCCACCACAGCGATCTTCTCTCTGATTTACACCGTGATGCTGAAGTCGCTTCCCGTCCCCGATCCGGGCAGCCTTTACCGCATCGGCACCGGAAAGACCTGCTGCTATTCGAATGATCCACAAGGTGAATGGGGCATCTTCTCTTACGACTTTTATCAGCTCTTGCGCCGCTCCACTCCGCAGTTCGAGCAGGTCGCGGCGTTCCAGGCTGAGCCGCACATCCTCAGTGTGCGTTACGGCAGCCACGTAGGACAGGCCCAGGCGCTGCTCGGCGAATACGTGAGCGGCAATTATTTCCAGACACTCGGCGTTCAGCCGTTTGCCGGACGGCTCTTTACATTTGACGACGACCAGAGGAACTCGGCGCCAGTCGCGGTGATGAGCTATCGCACTTGGCAGAACGACTTCGGGGGCGATCCCTCGGTGGTGAATGCCAACTTCACGTTCGAGGGCTTCAACTTCAAAGTGGTGGGCATCACGCCACCGAGCTTTTACGGCGACACGATGGCGAGTATTCCGCCCTCTCTGTGGATCCCTCTTCAAACCGAGTATCTAACGGACGCGGAAGCATCCTACAACCTCGTTCACTCGAGCGCATGGCTACGCGTGATCGGCCGGTTGCGGCCGGGAGCGCAGCTTGAGGGCGTCTCATCGGAACTCACCTCATTGCTGCGGCACTGGCTCGTTTCCGATGCCGACATGATGCCGAATCATCGGGGCGAACTGGAACAACAACTTCCACAGCAAAGGATCGAAATCGCCCAGGCCGCGACCGGGGTCCGCACACTGGGCGACGAGTACGGCAGGAGCTTGAAGATTCTACTAGCCGTGTGCACGATAGTCCTGTTGATCGCCTGTGCGAATGTGGCGAACCTGCTGCTAGCCCGAGGTATGACGCGCCGGGCGAGGGTGTCCGTTCAGAGTGCGCTCGGCGCTTCCGGGACTCGGTTGATCCGGCAGGCACTCACAGAGAGCCTTGTTCTTGCCCTTTTGGGCGGAATCGTAGGCGTGTTTCTGGCGGCTGCGGGAACTCACCTCGTAGTATTGCTCGCCTTCGGCCCCGCGAACGGGATCGCGATGCATGTGGGACTGTCGTGGCCAATGCTGGGATTCTGTGCGGCGGTTGCGCTGCTGAGCGGTGTCTGTTTCGGCACGGTGCCGGCGTGGCTGCTGGCACGCACCAATCCCATCGAGGCGATGCGCGGCGCGGGGCGTGCGGCCTCAGACAGCCAGCCGCATCTTCGCAAAATGCTCGTGGCGCTGCAAGTGGCGGCCTCGGTCAGCCTGCTCGCGGGCGCGAGCCTGTTAACCCGAAGCTTGCTCAATATCGAGCGGCAGGACTTCGGGTTCACTCCACAAAACCGCATCACCCTGCGAATGGAGGAGCCCCTGGCGGCTTATAGTCACGAGCATCTGAATTTGCTCTACCGCGAGCTGCAGGAAGGTCTGGAACGCTTGCCCGGCGTGCGCAGCGCCAGCCTGGCGCTCTACTCCCCGTTCACGGCGCAGTGGGATCAGCTCGTGGTCAAACCGGGAGAAGGGATGCCCAGCAGCGACGGCTCTCGCAAAGTGCTCTGGGACCGTGTGAGCCCAAGATACTTCGAAACCATCGGGCAGCAACTGCTCGAAGGGCGCGAATTCACGGAAGCGGATAATGCTGCGTCACGACAGGTCGCCATCGTCAATCAATCATTCGTGAGCCGGTACTTCCCAGGCGAAGATCCGCTCGGCAAAGTCTTCGGCTTCTCCAGTCCCGCCAACAGCAAGGACTTCCAAATTGTTGGCGTTGTCCGGGATGCCAAGTACGCGAATCCCGAAGAGGCGCCGCAGCCCATGGTGTTTGCGCCTCTTGCCCAGCATTCCGACTATACCGATGCTTCCGCGAGGGACAACGAAAAGTGGAGCCATTTCATTACCGGAGCGCAACTGTGGATCAATGGCAATCGGGGGCGGCTCGACCACCAGATCCGGGACGTGTTCCGGGATGTGGATCCGAACTTCGCAATTGTCAGCATCCAGCCGTTGCAGCAGCAGATCGACGTCAACTTCGATGAGCGGCGCCTTCTTGTGCGACTCAGCGGGTTGTTTGGTGTGCTGTCGCTGATTCTCGCATCGGTTGGCCTGTATGGGGTCACTGCCTACAACGTTGCGTGCCAAACCCCCGAGATCGGTGTGCGCATGGCGATCGGGGCCGACCGCCCGCAGATTGCGCTCTTTGTACTTCGAGCCGCATTCGCACAAACTCTTTTGGGACTTCTAATGGGCCTACCTGTCGCATTGATGATCGGCTGGTTGCTGAAATCCCGACTCTATCAAGTGGGCGCGATCGATCCTCTGTCTCTTCTGCTGCCCGCGGCCGCTCTGTTAGTCTGCGCCGGCGCAGCGAGCTTGCTTCCGGCCTTACGGGCCGCTTCTATTCAGCCAATCGAAGCTTTACGGGCCGAGTAGAAGTTTAGTCGGCGGTCGCTTCCGGCAGTCGCATCTCAGCTTCGGCGTAGCATCGTCGCCAATGTGCCGTTCCCGCAACCTTGATTCTTCACAGCCGAAGTATGGTTGCCAGTGTGCGACCCATGATCATCTGCTGTGTGCTGGCAGGCACATCGCAGGATTTGAATAGGGCCCGATATTGGCCCACCACGCCTTCAATCCCATCGAGGCCGCTGTCGGATCCGAATACCAGTTTCACAAACGCGCTTGGGTCGTTAGCTGGCGTTGCCGTTTTCCATTCCCCTTGCCCGGACCACCAGAAGAATTTCTTAAATTCATCGAGCCGAGCGCTCATCTTGGTTAACGTCGAACCACTAAGGTCGAAGAAGACGTTTGGGTTCCAACGGGCAACTTCTGCGGCCCATTCATATTCGGGATTGCCGCAGTGAGCGCCGATCACAGTCAATTTCGGAAAACGGCGCGCAATCTCCTCTAGATGAAAGGCGCGCATCCGGTACGAGGCCACGTTCTCCGGTTGATCCACGCTGCGCCGCAAAACAATGCCCGTATGAAACAGTAGTGCCCACCCGTACTTCTCGGCGAGGTCGTAAACGGGCATATACGAAGGATCGACATAAGGTTTCTTAACGAATTCGAGTTCACCCAAGCCGCGGTAGCCGAGCGCGTAAAAATCTTTCACTTGTGACAGAACGTCACTGGCGTCTAAATCAACAAAGCCGAACGGGACAATTTGTTTTGGGTACTGCTTGGCCGCGTCTGCCACCTGCAGACGGTGAGGGTATGGAGTAAGCAGGCAGGCTGTAAGATTGATCCGCTGCGTCAGTGTCAGCAGATCCCGAATGAAATTCGGATTGCTCTCATCGAAGTGGATATGCATATCCACGATGCGATCCGGGGCGCCACCCGCAGTTGCGGAGTTCTCCTGTAACTGCACTCCTTCGCGTGTCGGATCGTGAATGGAGCCCAGGGGAATTACAGTGGCTGCCCCGCCAGCTGCCCTTAAGAAGCCGCGGCGTGAGATTCGAGAGCCCATGGATTTCTCCTTTGTGCGAGTGATGCAGATTTTCCAGGATCAATGTGTAGACAACCTAGATGGTCTGTCAAGGGAAAAGGATTTTGTATCCCTGCTGCAGAATCCGAGCGCGCATTATAATTTTGTGACTGATCCAACGATCCATCGCCCGACGGGGTACTCAGCGAGGGGAACAGGGTTGATGCGGAAAGCCGAGGGTTTGATCTTCTTATTATCGTTCCTTGCTTTCGCTACTTGTGCGTTGGGAGCTCAAGGTAACGCGAAAGCTCCGGACTTTCCTCGTCTGACACTCAACGGGGTCTCGGGCGCGATTCGAGACCAGATTCAGACAGCTTACAACTATGCGACGGCCCACCCGAAGCAGGCACAGGCGAGTGGAACTCTGGGCATGATTCTTCAGACCTACGGCTTGTCCCATGAAGCAAAAATGTACTACCAATACGCAGCCGAACTGGAGCCAAAGGAATTTCGCTGG
>DASTCU010000244.1:0-11746 GCA_035710825.1 Candidatus Sulfotelmatobacter sp. | reverse complement strand
ATGGCTTTACCTTTGGCGCGCATCACGATTCAGCGCGAGAAAGAAACACAACTTCGACGTGCAGTGTGGGAAATGCGGGACGCAATCGACAGTTACAAGGACGCCGCTGACCGGGGAGCATTTCAGATCAAGGTGGACTCTTACGGCTATCCACCCGACCTTGACACACTAGTTAAAGGCGTAGAAGCGCAAGGCGGCAAAAAATTGCGCTATCTCCGTTCAGTTCCGGTTGACCCCATGACGAAGAGCAAAGATTGGGGCTTGCGCTCCATGCAGGACGATCCCGATTCCAACTCCTGGCCGCGGTCAGAACGTGTTCGATGTATACACCAAGTCCGAAGGCACTGGCCTGGACGGAACAAAGTACAAAGACTGGTAAGGGTTCCGCCAGGGGACGTGTGGCATTCTTGGGCGAGATGTGTCGTATCCCGTCAAAGATTAGGATAGTGAGAGCGCGGTCCTGTAAGATCAATGGAGCACTCAGCAGTCAGCACTCAGCAGTCAGTTGAAGCAGCGAGAGCGGGTTTCGACTGGCTGATTGCTGGCGGCTGAGTGCTGAATGTTTCTATGCCTCACGAACTTCCTAAAGCCTACGAGCCGGGCGCGATCGAGACGCGCTGGGCCGACTATTGGATCAAAGAAAAGCTGTTCTCCGTGCCCACGCCGCCGCCCGGTGAGACGCGACCGGTGTTCACGCTGCTGCTGCCTCCGCCCAACGTGACCGGGCGGCTCCACATGGGGCACATGCTCAACCAGACGCAGATGGACATCATCGTGCGCTGGCATCGCATGCGCGGCTTTATCACTCTGTGGCTGCCCGGGACCGATCATGCCGGCATCGCTACCCAGATGATGGTGGAGAAACAACTGGAGAAAGAGGGGAAGAAGCGCCGCGAGATGGGGCGCGAGAAATTCGTCGAACGCGTTTGGGATTGGAAGAAACACTACGGTGGCGCGATTCTCGACCAGATGAAGCGGCTCGGCGCGTCTGTCGATTGGGACCGCGAGTACTTCACCATGGACGACAATCTCTCGCACGCCGTGCGCGAGGTATTCGTCCGGCTATATGAAGAAGGACTGATCTATCGCGGCAACTACATCGTGAACTGGTGCCCGTGGCACGAAACTGCGATCTCCGACCTCGAGGTAAAGCACGAGGACGTGGCAGGGAAATTGTGGGAGATTCGTTATCCCGTTATCGGAACGAACGAGTTTATTACGGTCGCGACCACGCGGCCGGAAACGATGCTGGGCGATGCGGCCATCGCCGTGAACGCCAAGGACGAGCGCTACACGCATCTACATGGCAAGAAGGTTCTGCTGCCCCTGATGAAGCGCGAGATACCCATCATTACGGACGAACTGGCGCAGCCCGAATTCGGCACCGGCGCGGTGAAGGTTACTCCGGCGCACGATCCCAACGACTTCGAGGCGGGCAAGCGGCACGATCTCCCCGAGATCAATGTCATGGACGCGCGCGCGCACATGAACCAGAACGCCGGGGCATACGCAGGCCTCGACCGCTTCGAAGCGCGCAAGCGCGTGCTGCACGATCTGCGCGAGCAGGGATATCTGGTTGCGGAAAAGGACTACGTGCTTGCGATTGGCAAGTGCGAGCGCTGCGGGACGGTCATTGAGCCGCGGTTGTCGGAGCAGTGGTTCGTCAAGATTCAACCGCTCGCGGATCGGGCGAAGGAAGCGGTCGAATCGGGCGAGATCACCATCGTGCCCGAGAATTACCGCACGATTTACCTGAATTGGATGAACAACATCCACGACTGGTGTGTCTCGCGCCAGTTGTGGTGGGGACATCGCATTCCGGCATGGACGTGTGCGGGCTGCAAAGAAGTCATCGTGGCCCGTGAGGCACCCGCGAAATGCCCGAAGTGCGGTGGCGCCAAGTTGGAGCAGGTGTCCGACGTGCTCGACACCTGGTTTTCGTCCGGGCTGCTGCCGTTTACGACTCTGGGCTGGCCTGAGAAAACGCGGGACCAGGCGGTTTTTTATCCGACTACGCTGCTGATCACCGCGTATGAGATTTTGTTCTTCTGGGTGGCGCGCATGATCATGTTTGGCTGCCACTTCATGCAAGGACATGAGCAGGATGCGGCGATCAAGAAGGCCAGCGGTTGGGGAGATAAGAAAAACGACAGCGTTCCCTTTCGTCAGGTCTATATTCACGCGCTGGTGCGCGATGCCGAACGCCAGAAGATGTCGAAGACCAAAGGCAATGTGGTCGATCCTCTGGATGTCATTGAGCGTTTCGGAACCGATGCGACTCGTTTCACGCTGGCGGCTATGGCTGCTCCGGGAACTGACATTGCGTTCAACGAGAGCCGGACGGATGGCTATCGCGCCTTTGCCAACAAGATCTGGAATGCAGCGCGATTCATGTTCATGAATGTGGACAGGATCGAACCGGGGCTGCGCCCCGGGACAGCCGAGGGCGGCTGTCTCCACATGGGTGTTGGTGGTTTTGGCGCTGCGACTCTCGAAGATCGGTGGATTTTGTCGCGCTTCAACCGCGTGGCTGCCGAAGTCAACGATGCGCTCGCCACCTATCGCTTCCACGAGGCTGCGAATCGCATCTACGATTTTTTCTGGGGCGAGTTCTGCGACTGGTACCTGGAATTGATCAAGCCGCGGCTGAACTTTGAAGAAGGGGCTGACAAGAGGACGGCGCAAGCAGCCTGCGCGAATCTGGTTAACCTGTTCGACGCATCCTTGCGCTTGCTGCATCCGGTCATGCCGTTCATCACAGAGGAGATCTGGCAGGCGATCTATGAAGGCAAGGCGCCGGCGAAGTCGATTGCGCTGGTGCAGTATCCGCAGGCGGATCAGAAGCAATTTGATCTTGCTGCCGAGACGGAGATGGCGATTCTGCAGGATTTGATTGTCAGCGTGCGTAATCTGCGGGCCGAGTTGAGAGTCGAGCCTAAGGTCAAAGTTCCAATCCAGGTGTTCGCACATGAGCCGAGTATTCGGACGATGATCGAGCACAATCGCGGCGCGGTCGAGCGTCTGGCAAGCGTCGAGAAGATTATGTTTGTAGAGACGTCGCTTTCCAAGCTTGCAGGAGCGCGTGGCACCGCTCGTTTTGACGTGCATGTGGTCTATGAACGCAAGATTGATGTGAGCGCAGAATGCGAGCGCCTCAAAAAAGAACTGGAGAAACTGGACAAGGGAGTGGGCAGCGGCCAGAGACAACTGGGGAACGAACAGTTCTTAGCCAAGGCGCCGCCTGCGGTAGTGGAGAATCTGCGCAGGCAACAGCAGGAACTTGCAGTGCTGAAAGAAAAAACTCTGAGCAAGATGAAAGAGTTAGGCTGTCAGTAGATCGAAAACTGGAAACGGACTACTGGCAACTGCTTTTATGGACTGGAATTCAAGACGCCTCACGGCAATCATCGAGAACGCGCTGCAGGAGGATCGCGCCACGCGCGACGCCACCAGCTATGCCTGTATCGATCCGAACCAGCGTGCGTCCGCCACGATTGTGGCCAAGGAAGATTGCATTCTTGCCGGGATAGGCTGCGTCGCGCGCATTCTCGACGTCTACGCAGCGCTGGATGGGGCCGTCACGGCGCACTATGAGGTCACCACACATCCGGAAATCTTCGATGGAATCCGTCTGCACAAGGGCCAATCGGTAGCGGTGATCCGGCACAATGCGCGCGTCATTCTTTCCTGCGAGCGTGTGATCCTCAATTTCCTGCAACGTATGGGCGGCATAGCCACGCTGACCCGGAAGTTTGTGGAGGCGGTCGCGGGCACGCGCGCGCGCATTCTGGACACGCGCAAGACTGCTCCGGGTATGCGCGTAGTCGACAAGTACGCGGTGCGCTGCGGCGGCGGGCAGAATCACCGTCTCGATCTCTCCGACGGCGTGCTCATCAAGAACAATCACATCGCGTTGGCTGGCGGAATTGCCCCGGTGCTCGAACGGGCGCACCGCAACCGACGCGGCTCCCAGCCGATTGAAGTGGAAGTGCGCACTCTGGACGAACTCGAACAGGCTCTGGCCAACGGCGCCGAGGCCATTCTCCTCGACAATATGAGTCCCGAAGATGTGCGCCGCGCTGTGGAACGCTGCTTACAGGCCCAGAAAACCGAGCGCCACATTCCCATTGAGTGTTCGGGCGGGATTCGCCTGGAAAATGTGCGCGCCTATGCCGAGACCGGCGTGGACTTCATTTCAGTCGGACTCCTCACTCATTCGGCGCAAGCGGTGGATATGAGCATGCGCGTGGTTCCCGCCTAAAGCAGCTCCACATTGTTGTTTCGGCGCGATTCGCGCATAATCTCCGCATCAGTAAAAGCAGCACAATTCGCAAGCGGCCCGCCGCGCGCACTGGAACAGTTGCGCCATCTCTGCAGCAAACAGACGCTCGTTTAGGACTGATCGTGCGCCTGCTGATGGGGCATGCGACCGTGGTGGTCAGCGGCACCAAGATCGCGCAGGAAATTTCCTCCAACCGTTCGGAAGTCTGGCGCCTCATTCAGCAACTGCGAGGCCTGGGAGTCGATGTGGCGGGCCATCCTGCGACGGGATATCAACTGCGCTCGGTTCCCGACCTGCTGCTTCCAGAAATTCTTCGCCCTCTGCTGCGCGGGACAATGTTCGAGGCGCACCTGCATCATTTTTACAAGATTGGATCCACCAACAGCGCTGCTATGGGCTCGGCTGCGGAAGGCGTTCCGGAGGGCAGCGTTCTTCTCGCCGAAGAACAGACAGCAGGACGTGGGCGCGGCGCCAATACCTGGCAGTCCCCGCGTTCGACCGGCATTTATTGCTCAGCGGTATTGCGGCCCCCGCTGCCGCCTTCGGATGTGTTGCTGCTTTCTCTGATGGCAGGACTGGCAGTGCAAGCTGCGATTCAGCAGACCGATTCGCGAGTGCAAGCCGACTTGAAGTGGCCGAATGACATTCTGATTGATGGCAAGAAAGTTTGCGGCATCCTTACTGAAATGAATGCCGAGGCCACCCGTGTCCGATATGTCGTGGTTGGAGTCGGCATCAACGTGAACCAGCCGAGTTTCCCCAAAGAGCTGCAGGCTACGTCGCTGCGGCTGGCGACGGGAAGCGAGTGGTCGCGGGTCGAACTGGCGGCTGCTTTGTTAAAATCACTCGACCGCGAATACCGACAGTTCGTGCAGGGACCGGAAGCGCGCGCCTCGATTCTGCGGCGGTTTGCTGAGAATTCTTCCTGGTTGCACGGAAAGAAGGTCCGCATCGAAGAGAACGGCTCAGCCTTCGACGGAACCACGGAAGGCCTGGATGCACGCGGCTTCCTGCAAGTACGAACCGCGTATGGGATGCAAACGGTTTTGAGCGGGACAGTGAGGGAACGGTAGCGCCGGCATCTTGCGACGGTCCCTAGAGAGTGCCCTACAAGATACTATGTTGCTTGTCATCGATGTCGGAAACACGAACACGGTTCTGGGCGTATTCGCGCGGGTCGCCAAGGTACATCCGGGCGGTGACGCGGAGGAAGAATCGCCGCGTTACGAGCGCCTGTTAGCCAACTGGCGCGTGGCCACCTCCCGGCGCAGCACGGTCGACGAATATGGCGTGTTGTTCCGCAACCTGTTTTCGATGGCAGGGCTTGAATCGAAGGGCATTCATGGGATCGTCGTCTCGTCTGTGGTTCCACCACTCGATCCTGTGTTGCGCCAGGTCTGTGAACGTTATTTCAATTTGCGGCCACTGTTCATCGAACCTGGCGTCAAGACCGGGATGCCGGTGCACTACGATAATCCCGCGGAGGTCGGCGCCGACCGCATCGTGAACGCGGTGGCCGCGATCGAGAAATATGGAACTCCTTGCGTGATCGTGGATTTCGGGACCGCGACCACTTTCGACTGCGTGTCGGCGAAGGCCGAATACCTGGGTGGAGTGATCTGCCCGGGCATTGGCATCTCTGCGGATGCTCTTTTCGACCGTACCGCGCGGCTGCCCCGGGTGGAGATTCGCAAGCCTGCGCGCGTGATCGGGACCAACACGGTCGGCAGCCTGCAATCCGGGCTGTACTATGGGTATCTCGGTTTAGTGGATGGAATTCTCGAACTTTTGCTCCCTGAACTAGGCCAGCAAACGCATGTGGTGGCGACTGGCGGGCTCGCTCCCATGATCGGCAAGGGGTCGAAATATATCCAGCACGTGGATGATTTCCTGACTTTGGAAGGACTGCGCATCATCTGGGAACGGAATGCTTCTTCGCGCAAAGATGCGGCTGCGCCGAAGACAAATTCCAAAGCGTCGTCAAAATCACAACCCAGGTCCAAGAATGGAGATGGTTCTCCGGCGACTCCCGTCTCGCGGACTGCGCGCTGACCTGCCGTGGACAATTACTTCAACTATTTCACTGAGATTGAAGAGCGTTATTTGCAGCGCCGCGGCGGAGGCCTGCTTCTATCCACCCTCGACTGGGCATTGATTGAAACCTGGAAAGATGCGGGTATTCCTCTCCCGGCGGTGCTGCGCGGGATCGATGCAGCTTTTGATCGCTACGCTCAGCGTCCAGCAAAAACAAAAAAGATAAACAGCCTGGCTTACTGCTCACAGGAGGTGCTGGCGGCGGCCGAGGATATGAAGGAAGCGGCTGTGGGAGCGGCCGAGACTTCATCCGCCCCGAAACCTGGAGCCGCACAAGGCTTCGAACCAGACGCCTTGGCTGCTTTTCTTGGACGGAATGCAGAACAACTCGAAGGTGCCAACATTCCACAGAACGCCGGCGCGGCGCGATTGCACGTCCTGGAGACGGCAAAAACGCTGCGGCAACTTGCCGATCAAGCGACGGGCAACTCGGCATTTCGGCTGGAAGATTTGGAGCGGCGGTTGACTGTCCTTGAGGAAAAACTCTTCGCCGCGCTGCTGACCTCAACGAGCGACGAAGAGATCGTGACCATCCGCGCGGAGGCCGATCGCGATCTTGTTCCCTATCGGCGGAAAATGTCGGCGGCGCAGATCGATCAGTTGCAGAAGCAGTATGTTCATAAAAAATTGATCGAGAAATATCAACTGCCGCGCCTGAGCCTGTTCTACATGTGATCGCCAGTGATTCGCTCTTTCGATGCAATCATTATCGGCGGTGGCGCGGCGGGCCTGATGTGCGCCATCGAAGCGGGCAAACGCGGGCGTCGCGTCGCTGTACTCGAACATGCCAACCGGCTGGGGAAAAAGATTCTTATCTCCGGCGGAGGCCGCTGCAACTTCACCAACCTTCATTGCCAGCCGGAGAATTTTCTCGCCGCCAATCCCCATTTTGCGAAATCGGCTCTGGCCCGCTACACCCCGGCAGATTTTATTGCGCTGGTGGAGAAGCATCGCATTCCATATCACGAAAAGACGCTGGGCCAGTTGTTCTGCGACCGCTCGGCGCGCGAGATTCTCGGCATGCTGGAGGAGGAGTGCCGCGCCGCTGGAGTGGAGATCATCCTGAACGTAAAGATTCGGGAAGTGAGCGCCGCGGCAGGGTTCACCGTGCGCGCGGCGGACGAAGAATTTAAGGCAGCGGCCATTGTGGTTGCCTGCGGAGGCTTATCGATTCCTAAGATTGGGGCGACGTCCTTCGGCTACGACTTGGCGCGAAAATTCGGAATCCGAATCCGCGAACCGTGGCCCGGCCTTGTTCCCCTTCTGCTCGATCCGCAAGATCGCTCGCGCTACTGCGATCTAGCAGGGGTTTCCGCCGAAGTCGTCGCTTCCTGCGACGGACAACAATTTCGCGAGAAGATGCTGATCACCCACCGGGGCCTGAGCGGGCCCGCAATTTTGCAGATTTCTTCTTATTGGAAAAAGCCGCTGGCGTTGACCATTGATCTCGCGCCGGGCAACGATGCCACAGGCATCTTTCGCGATCGCAAGAACGCGCGTACAGAGAGCCTGCTGCGTTCGGAGCTGCGAAAGATTCTGCCCAGCCGGTTTGCGGATCGCTGGTTGGAGTTGCACCCTCTCGAGTCGTGGACGAACTCCGCTCTGGCCAACTTCGAGCACCAGTTGCACTCGTGGAATATCGTCCCGGGCGGCACCGAAGGATTCGACAAGGCGGAAGTAACTGCCGGAGGCGTTGACACCGACGAACTTTCGCCCAAGACCATGGAATCGCGCAAAGTTCCCGGCTTGTTCTTCATCGGCGAGGTGGTCGACGTCACGGGCTACCTTGGCGGATTCAACTTCCAGTGGGCGTGGGCTTCCGGCGCGGCTGCGGGACGAGCTTTGTGACGCGTCATTTAGAATCACTGCTTGCTCCTCACGGTTGAAAAGCTGATTTACGGTGGCGAAGGGCTGGCGCGCCTGCCTGCCGACGCCAGCGGTCGAGGCAAGGCTGTATTTGTGCCATTTGTGCTTGCGGGGGAAAAGATTGAGGCGTCCTTTACCGAGCAGAAGTCCGGCTTCGCCCGCGCCCATGCGGACAAGATCATTGAGCCTTCCCCGCACCGCGTCCAGCCCGGATGCCCCTACTTCCGGTCATGCGGCGGTTGCCACTACCAGCACGCCAGCTACGAACATCAACTCGAAATCAAGAAAGAAATTCTGCGCGAAACTTTGCGGCGAACGGCCAAGCTGGAGTTGCCAGTCGATATCCAGGTTCATCCCTCGCCGCCCTGGAATTACCGCAACCGCTCGCGCCTCCAAGTCCAGACCAGCCCTGAGTTCAAGGCCGGCTACTTCAAGATGGGCTCTCACGAATTGCTGGCAGTCGAACAGTGCCCAATCAGTTCGCCTCTGATCAATCAGGCCATTGCCGCATTCTGGCAAAACGGACGCGCCGATAAAGTGCCAGCCGGTGTACACGAAATTGAGTTCTTTGCCAATGCGGACGACTCCGAGTTGCTGGTGGAAGTCTCCGCCAGCGCAGAGTCACGCCGGGCGGCGCTTCGACAATGGGCGGAAGAACTACGCGCCTCCATGCGGGAAATCGCGGGGCTGGTGGTTTTCAGGGACAGCAGTTCTCGCGGATCCGTAGCGCAAGAAAAACTCCTGACCGTCGGCGCAGATCATCTGATCTACCAGACCAAGAAGGCCCCTTATCGGGTTAGCGCCGGCTCGTTCTTCCAAACCAACCGTCATCTCATTGACGAACTGGTTCGAATCGTCACGGAGAGCCAATCTGGCGACCTTGCGCTCGACCTTTATGCCGGGGTAGGCCTGTTTTCCACAGCGTTGGGTAGTGACATGCGTCACATCGTGTCTATTGAGGCATCACAGACAGCCTCAGGCGATCTTTCCTACAATCAGTCCTCGAATGGAGAGGTGGTCCTGGCCAGCACGGAGCAGTACCTGGCCCGCGCAGAAAATAAGGGGCGAGTCGGGAAGGGCGAAGTTCTCACTCATACTCTTCATACGCCCGACCTGGCGGTGGTGGACCCGCCTCGAAGTGGCCTAGGAGAACGCGTGGCGCGAGGATTGGCGACCTTGGGCGCGCCACGCGTTGTTTATGTGTCGTGCGATCCGGCGACGCTGGCGCGCGATCTGCTGACGCTGCTCGGGTCTGGCTACCGTATCCAGCAAGTGCACCTAGTGGATTTGTTTCCCCAAACCTTCCACCTTGAAACCGTGGTCCATCTGGCGCGTTGAAAAAATCCTCCCGAAACAGGGTCAATCTCTGACCAGCGCTGCTATACAGGGCATGCCTTCCACGGTTGCCTCGCAGAGCCGAGCGAAGCCTGCAGTTTCGCCCGTGAAGTCCGCTCGCCAGCCTATGTTGTGGGCGACTGTGGCCTATGGATTAGGCATTACTGCGGGCGTGTATGCATGGCGGCCTGCATTGTGGTGGGTCGTCGCTGCGCTGGTCTTTATTCTAGCCGCGGCGTGGTTTACGAGCCGGCGCTCCAGGTTCGCTTGGGTACTGGCCTTGTGCACGTTTTTTGTCGCTGGGGCACTGCACATCCAGGTGCGATCACGGCCCGCTGATTTCGATACCAGCATCCAGCGTTATGCCGACCGGCAAGAACTCCAGGTCATTGCTCATGTCACAAAGGATGGGCAGATCCAGTCCGAGTTTGGAGAAGCCAGACAAACTGTGGACGTGCGAGCCGAGGAGATCCAGGCTACTACGGGAGCTCCCATCCAGATTCATTCCGGAATCCGTCTCAGCATCTACGGCCCCCTTTCGAAGAATGCAACATCCCAGGAATCGATGGAGGCGCCTTTATCGAACGAGGCAGATGCCATGCCGGCGCTTCACTATGGCGACCGAATCCGTTTCTTAGCGAGGCTGCGGGCGCCGCTCAATTTCCGCAATCCCGGCGCGTTCGACTATCGAGGGTATCTCGAGGATCGTGGCATCGCCGCGCTTGCTTCGGCAAAGTTGGAGAACGTAGAACGCCTTCCCGGTTTTGACGGGAATCGGCTTGAAGCAGTGAGGAGCCGCTTGCATCGCGGCGTCATTGCGAAGGTCCATCAGCTTTGGCCCCCGCGCCAGGCGGCGCTGGTTGACGCAATGGTCATCGGAGAACAGGCTTTCATAGACCGCGACACCCGCATCGATTTTCAGCGTTCAGGCACCTATCACGTCCTGGTGGTTTCCGGGATGAACGTGAGCATTCTCGCTTTCGTGGTTTTCTGGACGCTGCGGCGTCTGCGCCTGAGTGAAGTTCCAGCAACGCTGCTGACCATCGTGTTTTGCGTCGGCTATGCCCTGCTGACCGAGGTCGGTGCGCCAGTCTGGCGCGCGACGCTGATGTGTGCGGTTTACCTGTGTACGCGCTTGCTCTACCGCGACCGCGCCATGGTCAACGCTATTGGGGCTGCTGCGTTGGCGCTTCTCCTCCTCGATCCGCGCCAGCTTTTTAGCGCCAGCTTCCAGATGACGTTTATCTGCGTGCTGATCGTAGCGGCTATCGGGATTCCCATCCTGCAGCGCACTTCGCAACTCTACAAGCGTGGGCTGGCCAACTGGGACTCCACCGATTATGCGGCCCTGTTGCCGCCGCGGGTGGCGCAATTTCGAGTGGACTTGCAGTTGATCTCCGGACGCATCGCTCGCTTCCTCGGACGAAAGTGGTCGTCGCGCCTGGTTCGCGGGACAGCAGGTTTCTTTCTGGCAGCATGGGAACTGTTTTTCATCTCCGCGGTGATGCAGATGGGGCTCGCACTTCCCATGGCATATTATTTTCATCGCGCAACCACAATTGGCCTGCCTGCGAACCTGGCTGTGGTTCCGCTGACGCAGCTGTTGATGCCTGCCGCTGTGGCCGCGCTCGCTCTTGGATTTGTGTCGCCATGGCTGGCTAAACTGCCGGCGCTTTTGACAACCATTGCTCTCGAGGGGATTACCGGCACGGTGCGCGGATTAGGCGTGCTGCAGGTGGCCGATTTGCGGGTTGCAATGCCCTCGGCCGTCATGATCGGAGTGGCCGCGCTCGCCCTGGTGTTGGCCATGTGGACTGCGCGCCGACGGGCACTCTTCGCTGGCATGGGGCTCGCCGCCATTTTCTTAACTTCGCTTGCGCTGGCATTCCTAGCACCAAAGCCGCGAATCGCTGCCGGTGTTCTGGAGATGACCTCAATCGATGTCGGCGAGGGCGATTCCACGCTGCTGGTTACCCCGCAAGGGCGTACCTTGTTGATCGATGCTGGAGGCCCGATTGGCCCTGGCGGGTCTCGCCTCGATTTTGGAGAGGATGTGGTCTCTCCCTATCTATGGACTCGCGGCATCTCACGACTCGATGCAGTGGCCGTTACTCACGGGCACTCGGACCACATTGGGGGAATGATCGCCGTGATCAGGAACTTCAGGCC
>DASTCU010000243.1:0-1679 GCA_035710825.1 Candidatus Sulfotelmatobacter sp. | reverse complement strand
GAAGCGGTGGTGGTCACGGCGAAGTAGAAACTCGACGCCGTCATTCCGCCATCGCAGCGTCGCCTGGCGAAAATAACCAGTTGGCCGTGAACAATTCGTAAGTTGTTGAGCAAGAGTCAGATTTTGGCGCGGCTTCGGTGTTGAGATTGCAAGATTTTGGCATTTGAGGCCTCAGAAGCTTGCAAATTGTTTTTTGGATTTGCTCGTCCTGCAAATCATGATTCTGTGACGCATCGGAGGGAGCGATGCGGCCGAAGAAGCATGAGATGACGGGATCAGCCGATCTGTTCCGGGCACGGCTCGAGCAGATCATCAACATGAAGCACGAGCTGGTGCAGCTCGCTGGCAAGATCGACTGGGAGTGGATCGACGGCGAGATTGCCCCGCTCTACAGCGACAAAGGCCGGCCAGGGATCGAAACCCGGTTCGTGATCGGGTTGTTGCTGCTCAAGCACATCTACGGGTTGTCCGACGAAGGGGTCTGCGAGCGCTGGGTCCATGACCCGTATTTCCAACACTTCACCGGGGAGGAGTTCTTCCAGCACGAGTTTCCGCACGAGCGCTCGGACCTGAGCCATTGGCGCAAGCGGCTGGGTGACAAGCTGGAACTGTTGCTGGCCGAAAGCCTGCGGGTTGCGCATCAAAGCGGTGCGCTACGGACCAGGGACCTCAAGCGGGTCACGGTCGACACCACGGTGCAACCCAAGGCGATCACGTTCCCGACCGATGCCAAGCTGCTGCACGCGGCCATCAAGGGATTGAACCGGCTGGCCAGCAAGCACGGCGTGCGACTGCGGCAGTCCTACCTGCGCATCGCCAAACGCGCGGCAATGATGGCGGGACGTTACGCTCATGCCAAACAGTTCAACCGCCACCGTCGCGAACTGCGCATCCTGCGCACGCGGCTCGGCCGCATCATCCGCGATATCCGACGCAGGATCCTGGGCAAGGCAGAGCTTGAGGCCGTGTTTTCCTGGCCACTGTCGTGCGCCTCACAAATCCGCTCTCAGCAACAGCGCCAGCGCGGCTGGAAGCTCTATTCCTTCCATGCCCCGGAGGTGGAATGCATCGGCAAGGGCAAGGCCAGTGCGCCCTACGAGTTCGGCGTAAAGGCATCCATCGTCAGCACCAATGCCCGCGCGCCCGGCGGCCACTTCGTGCTGCATGCCAAGGCCCTCCCTGGCAATCCCTATGACGGCCACACCCTGGCAGCCGTCATCGCGGACACCGAAAGGCTCACAGGCTGTGAGGTCGAGCGCGCCTTTGTCGACAAGGGCTACCGCGGCCACAACACTGCAAATCCACGCCGCGTCTTCATCTCCGGACAGAAGCGTGGCGTGTTCGGCGCCATCAAGCGCGAGCTACGGCGTCGATCCGCCATCGAAGCCGTCATCGGCCACATGAAGAACGATGGCCATCTCGGCCGCTGCTATCTCAAGGGCCGAGACGGCGATGCCGCGAACGCAATCCTCACCGCCGTCGGTTACAACTTCCGCCGGCTCCTCGCCTGGCTCAGGATTCTCGTGCGCCTGATCCTGACCGCGCTCCTGCGGAGCTTAGCGATGCCTTCAATGATCAAATCGGCTTGTTAACGGCCGACTATCTCAACTCTGTCTCAAAGAAGGTTCCGTGACACTCGTAGGGTTCGCGAACACCCTACAAAGTCATTCCCTCAATAA
>DASTCU010000242.1:0-1826 GCA_035710825.1 Candidatus Sulfotelmatobacter sp. | reverse complement strand
CCAGCTATAACCTGACGCATGGCCACCGTCTGCTGCGCTGAGCGGGGTCGCAGCAGTGAAGCATTTCGGCAGCACTGAAATCGCCTTACCGAGAGACGCAAATCGCAATTGCCTGAGTGTCTGGGTTGTGACACAGTCTCTCTAGCGCCGCCTAAGTCGTGCAAAATCAGCGAGGGCTTTAGAGACTGTGTCGCAACTCAGCCTTAGGGAGCGTTTCCTCCGTAACTAGCTAGACTTTTCTATGACCCGGGGGAGTTTTTGTTTGCGCAAGCCTCAAGCCAGCAGACGATGGCAGCGCGTCAGGTTGTAGCTGATGGCGGCCAGCAGCCATTCGCAGCCGACGGCGGCCAGCCCGCGGCGTAGGAACTGGCGCATGCCGCGCTGTTCTTTCAGCACTCCAATCACCGGTTCGATCATCGCTTTCCGTTTCCCGTAGGTTCGTCGTCCCGCCCGGCTGCGCAGCTTGCGTCGCATCCGCCGGGTCGCCCGGTGGCGCACTGGCCGAGGCTCCGCTACGCGTTGTCCTAGGTTCAGTTCCCGCGCCAACACCGAGTCCGGAACATAGCCGTCGATGCCAGCCGCCTCCAATGCCTCCACATTGCTCCCGCTGTAGAACCCGCTGTCAGCCAGCACCTGTTGCGGTCGGACTCGGCATTGCCGCTCCACTTCCGCCAACATGGGCAACAACGAGTCATTGTCCGTCGCCTCTTGCGTGATCCGCGCCGCCACCATGAAATGATCCTCACTCACCGCCAACTCGCCACTGTACCCCAAGCGAAATTTCCCGCCCCGCTCCCGCAGAAAGCGAGCATCCGCATCGCTCAGCGAGCGCTTCTCTTCGCCGGCGGCGACCCTCGACTGCTTCATTTCCCGCCGCAACCGTTCCGCCGTATCGACACTGACTTCCACCCCCGGTTCCTGGTCGGGGTCGTCCTGCTCCATCTCCCGCCGCCAGCGCCTTACCTGCTGCCGCTCCTGCTTCGCCAGTCGATCCGGGGAAGCGTTTGCCTTGATGCGGGTCGAATCAATGGCCACCCGTCCCAGCCGCACCAGGCCCGCTCGCCGCGCCCACCCCAGCACTTGCGTGAACAACTCCTCCATTGCCTCCCCATGGCGCCGCACAAACTGGCTCAAGGTCTTGTGGTCGGGCCGCAGCCCACCCGCCAAAAAACGGAACCCCAAGTCTTCCTGCATCCGCCTCTCCAGCTTGCGCGACGAGCGCACATTCACGGCAAACCCGTACAGCCACACTTTCAGCATCAGCCGCGGGTTGTACGCCTTCTGTCCCTCTTCTCCATAGGCCTCGTCGAAGCCTCGTAGGTCCAGACTCTCGACCAGTTCATGAATCAAAAAACACAAGTGCCCTTGCGGCAACTCATCCCGCACATGACGCGGCAACAATTCGGCTTGTTCTGGCGAATAGGCGAAATAGTTCGGCATGCCTCTTCTTCGCCGATTTCCTCCTTGAGCGCAAGTCCTAAGTTGTGACACAGTCTCTTTAGCCCCTGTGGCGGCGAATCACCTCAATCCGAACTTTTTCCGCAGCCTGCTAGAGGTAACGAGAGTCTCTGAGCGCCAGCCAGCGATGCGATTTATTCAAAACATTCCCTGCAATGCGAACGTCAGTCGCCTTGCCGGGTGATGTGCAGAAATAGGGATCAAAGTCACCTCCATCGCCCCTACTGATCGCTCTCCCTGCTTTCATCCGCTGCAGATTGCTCGGTAGAGCTCGTTTCCTCCGAGCCGACGCGGAACAGCGCTGCCTGTGCTTCAGCGTGCTCACGCAATTCGCGCATCTCGTCCACGCTGCCTTCCTGTTTCTCCTG
>DASTCU010000241.1:0-20181 GCA_035710825.1 Candidatus Sulfotelmatobacter sp. | reverse complement strand
TCAAAAACCTATGAAACCCTTTTCGCGTTCGCGACGGCGATTTCTCAAGCAAGCCTCGGGAGCCTTAGTCGCTTCCACCGCAATAAGGCAAAGTGTCCAGACGCTGTCGGCATTGGCAAAAACAAAATCGCCGGCCGATGCGGCGAAAGCAACGCGGATTTTCATCGACACAAGAAGAATCACCGCCCCGCTGGATCGCAATCTGTTCGGATCTTTTCTCGAGCACCTTGGGCGGGCCATTTACGAGGGCGTCTATGATCCCGGCTCAAAACTTGCCGACGGAAATGGCTTTCGCAAGGATGTGCTGAACGAAATCCGTCAGCTCGGCGTGCCCATTGTTCGTTATCCCGGAGGCAATTTCGTCTCCGGCTACAACTGGCTCGACGGAGTCGGACCGAAGCAGAGCCGTCCGCGGGTTCTCGACAAAGCATGGAATTCCATGGAATCGAACCAGTTCGGCACCAACGAATTCATGACGTGGTGCAAAGCGGCGGGCACGCTGCCTTTGATGGGATTGAATCTGGGCACCGGCACTGCCGAAGAAGCGTCTGCGCTGGTCGAGTATTGCAACGTGGATAAGGGAACGAAGTGGAGCGACCTGCGGCGCCAGCACGGGATTGCCGAGCCGCATAGAGTTCAGCACTGGTGCTTGGGGAATGAAATGGATGGCCCCTGGCAGATCGGTCACATGTCCGCTGGCGAGTACGGATTCAAGGCTGCCGATGCCGCCCGTCAGATGCGCGCCGTCGATCCTTCACTGAAACTTGTCGCCTGCGGATCGAGCGGCCCGGGCATGCCGACGTATCTCGAATGGGATCGCGAAGTGCTGGAGCAATGCTACGAATACGTGGACGGCCTCTCGCTGCATCGCTACTTCGGCAACAACAAAAATGACACTGGAGGCGACTCCGAGAAATTCGTGGCGCTCAACTTGAGCATGGAGCGCCAGATTGCGGAAACGCTGGCGGTCTGCGATATGGTGCGCGGCCACAAGCGCTCGCCGAAAAAGCTTTGGCTGTCGTTCGATGAGTGGAACGTGTGGTATCGGGCGAACTCGGGCGATGCAGTGGATGGCCATCGCACCGAAGCTCCTCACCTGCTGGAAGAAATCTACGACCTGGAAGATGCCCTGCTTGTCGGAGGATTGATCAATACGCTGCTCCGCAATGCCGATCGGGTGAAGATCGCCTGCCTGGCGCAGTTGGTGAACGTCATCGCTCCCATCATGACCAATGCCGATGGGCTCTTTCTCCAGACGATTTATTACCCGTACAGTTGGGCGCTGCAGTTTGCCAGAGGAGCGGTGCTGAATCTTGTGGTTGAATCCGCCGGCTATGACGTTGCGGGTATGGAGAATGTTCCCTACATCGACGCGGCCATGACATTTGACGAAAACGCGCGAACGATGACGCTGTTCGCGCTCAACCGGGATCTCTCAAAGTCTCAGCGCCTGGAATTGCAGTGGCAGGACGCATCGCCGGCAAAGGTCACGCATGCCTGTCTTCTGTCAGGAGATGACTTGAAAGCCTCCAATAGCTTTGCTGCGCCGCGGCGAGTTACTCCGCAAGCGTTTACGGTGCCTCCGGCCAACGGCGCGCGGAGCGAGTTCGAGTTGCCGGCGCGGTCCTATGCGGCCGTCCAATGGTCGATGGGATATGAGTCTCGGTTCTAGTCTGGGAAACGGCCTACTTCAAGAAGATACTGCCTTTCTCACAGCCAACTTGCGTAATTCAGTAAGTTCCGTTAACGTTTACGATTCGGGGAGGTTCCAGACGCTTTTCCCCCGATAACGTGCTGGCTGCAAATGGCCGGCCTCGACGCAGGCCTGAAGAAATGGGTAAGCCTCCTACGACGCTCCGTGACATTGCCAAGTCACTCGGCACCTCAATTGGAACTGTCCATCGGGCGTTGCACGATAACCCAGGCGTCAGCGCGCAGACCAAGGCCAAGGTGCTGGAGGCAGCCAAGTCTCTGGGATATCGGCCCAACCTGGCAGCGCGCTATCTTTCTTCCAAAAAGACATTACGCCTCTCCGTCAACACATTGCAGGGCACGACCTCCTTCTGGGACGAAGTGCGCGCGGGCATTCGCGAAGAAGCCGCCTCGATTCTTCTCGAAAATGTCGAACTGGAGTTCAGGACCTGTCCGCGTCTGGGAGAAGGGGAGGAGGAAGCGCTGGAGACTGCGATTGATGAGAAGGTGGATGGGATCATCATCTTTCCCAGCCGTCCTCAGTCGTTGCGTGCGACGATCCGGCGAGCGGCTCGGGCTCAGATTCCTGTGGTGTGCGTGGCCACGGATGCTCCTCACAGCGGGCGTCTGGGAATCGTCGCGGTGGATACACTGGCCAGCGGTTCCATTGCTGGTGATTTGATGGGAAGGTTTCTAGGGCCGAAGCAGGGAGAAGTTGCGATCACCCTATTTGATATGGCAATCACCGAACACGCGGAGAAGTATTCCGCGTTCGAGTCGACGCTGCGTTCGTTTTATCCCAACCTGCGCCTGCTGAACCCGATTGAAGATCATGATGTTGAGAACGAGGGTTATTGCAAGTGCCGGAGGCTGTTTGACGAGCATCCCGAGCTGGCTGGAATTTACGTTACGACCGAAGCGTCGATACCGGTTCTGAAGGCTGCTTGTGACGCGAATCGACTCGAACGCCTTACCATTATCACCACGGACTTATTTCCTGACCTGGTACCGTACATTCGCTCGGGAGCGGTCGTGGCAACGATTTATCAGCGCCCGCGGGCCCAGGGGCAGATGGCGCTGCGGATGTTGTATGAGTTCCTGGCCGAAGGCGGACAGCGGTCGCATCAAGTAGCGTTGGCGCCGCACCTGGTGATGCGCGGCAATCTGGATTTCTTCCTGCGCCGGCAGTCCCAGGAATCGATCGCTCAGGCAATCGGGGAGACATCGCATGACTTGGCTGGGGACTTTGCTTGATGGGAGTTCTGGTTCCCCACTGCCGTGAATACTGCAAGCCGAAGCGGCAGCCCGAAGCCGCTTTCCACAAGTGACTCTGCATGAACTACCTTGGCATTGATGTGGGTACCGGCGGCACGCGCGCGCTCATCATGGATGAGCGCGGAAATGTGGTTGGGTCCGCATCGTCTGAGCATGAGAATTTTGCCAGCCCTCGTCCGGGATGGGCAGAGCAGGATCCGCAGGATTGGTGGCGCGCGTGTGGAACCGCGGTGCGCAAGGCGCTGCAGGCCTCGGGCCTGCGTGCAGACGACATCGCGTGCATTGGTTTTTCCGGGCAAATGCATGGCGCCGTGTTACTGGACCCGGCGGATGAAGTGGTACGTCCTGCGATTATCTGGTGCGATCAGCGGAGCGAGGCCCAGTGTCGCGAACTGGAAGAAATGTTCGGACGCGATCGCTTGATTCGGCTGACCTGCAATCCTCCACTGACCAATTTCACGCTGACTAAATTTCTCTGGGTGCGCGAGACCGAGCCAAAGAATTGGGCGCGGGTGGCGCACGTTATGCTGCCCAAAGACTACGTGCGCTTCCGGTTGACGGGAGAACGCGCCATCGATATGGCCGACGCTTCCGGCACGCTTCTGCTCGACGTGGCGAACCGGCGCTGGTCTTCCGAGGTTCTCGCCAAGGCGGAGATTAAAGGAAGTTTGCTCCCCGCGCTGTTCGAGTCACCGCAGGTGTGCGGCAAAGTTTCCGAAGCGGGGGCGGAAGCTACTGGATTACGCTCGGGAACTCCGGTCGTGGCCGGCGCCGGAGATCAAGCCGCGGGCGCGGTCGGCATGGGCATTGCCCGCGCGGGCGCGGTCAGCGCCACCATTGGGACCTCGGGCGTCGTGTTCGCTTCCACCGATCATCCCGCGATGGATCCACTTGGCCGACTGCATACCTTTTGCCACGCCATTCCCGGACGCTGGCACGTCATGGGCGTCACCCAAGCCGCGGGGCTCTCATTGCGCTGGTATCGCGATCAATTCGGAGAAGCGTCGCCGGGCGTGCGCAAGAAAGACGGACGCGATCCTTACGACGTGTTTGCCGAAGAAGCGAACTCTGCGCCGGCCGGATCAGAAGGTGCGTTCTGGGTGCCCTATCTCATGGGGGAGCGCACGCCGCACCTCGATCCTAATGCCCGCGCAGCCTTGATTGGCCTCAGCGCGTCGCACACGCGTGCGCACGTGATTCGCGCCATCATGGAAGGCGTGGCTTTCAGCCTTCAAGATACGTTCACAATCTTCGAAGAAATGAAAATTCCGGTCACCTCGATTCGTCTAGGCGGAGGAGGTGCGCGTTCTCCGCTGTGGAGACAGATTCAAGCAGACGTTTATGGCCGAGAGGTGGAAATTGTCGAGGCGGAAGAGGGCGCCGCGTACGGGGCTGCGATTCTTGCAGGGGTGGGCGTGGGATCGTGGGGCACAGTGGAGCAGGCCTGCGACACCGTGGTTCGCGTCGCTAAGCGAATTGCGCCGGGCCAGTCGGCTTCTGCAATAATGCATAAGGCCTATGGCACTTACCGCCAAATTTACCCGGGTCTGCCCAAAAATCAGTAGCATTCGTCGCTGAATTACTCAGCAAAGGTTACTGGTCCTACGTTGAAACCGTAATCCCTCGTTACGATCGCTTCAGATGGTTTGCTTGAGGCCGCTCGGATCGCAGGAATTACAAGGCAACCCGGCCCAAATAGCAACATTCCAAAGCCAGCGATTGTGTTGTTATGCCAAATTGTATGTTGCAATTTCTTGCAGCATTGACAGCCATCCCCGCAGGTGTAAAACTCTCGGAAAGGTGCAGCTGTGCCAATACGAGTACGATTTCGGTGCGCGCTTCTCATCCTCGGATTAGTTGGATTGGCCCTCGTGTTCGGTGCGCCACGAAGCGACGATCCGGCGACTGCATTCGACGAAAGCGATGTTCCCGCCAGTCAGATTGGTTCTGTTATTTCTCATATTGAACTGGCCTCGCTTGCCGAGAGTCTATCGACCCCTCCCGCGTCACTTTGGCTCGAATTCAAATTGCCCGCCCCCGGTGCGCGAGCCGTTGCTGCAACGTACCTTCAGGTCAACCCGGATTCTCTTGCTAGTTTCCTCTGCACATTTGTGTGTTGATTCCCCTCGAATTCTGACCTGCCCTAGACCCAGATCAATACAGACCCAAGAAGTCTTACCCTCCCTCGATAAAGCTTCCGAATCGGAGGAATGCCATGCAGTTTCAGGAATTGAATGGGGACAAGAGAATCCGGGTCGCCATTGTGGACCATGCTCCAATGCGCAGCCAATTGCTCGCCAGTGCAGTACAGCGTGACCACCGCATTGAAGTAGTTGGTTCTGTGACAAGTTCTGGTGACCTTTCGGATGTCATAAACAACTTCGATGTCGACGTTGTGATTGTCCACGCCGTCTTGGACGGCAACGCAGCAAACGGATTCGAGGTGATTCGCGAGATTCGTCGGGCCAATCCTTCTGTTTGTGGCGTAATTCTGCTCAACTCTCCTAATAAGTGCGACGTGGTAGAAGCATTCCGCGCTGGAGCGAAAGGAGTCTTTGCAGGGACCTCGGTCGAAGACCTTTGCAAGTGCATCCGTTGTGTACATGCTGGTGAGATCTGGGCGAGCCATGCAGATCTGAAGTTCGCTCTGGACGCGCTGGCTGCTACCCCCTCGATGCGCACGGTTAACGCTAAGAGCATGAAGTTGCTATCCAAGCGCGAAACAGAAGTCGTTTGGGCTTTGGCCGAGGGACTTACGAACCGGGAAATCGCCGAAAGGCTTGGACTGAGCGGGCATACAGTTAAGAATCACCTTTTCCGGATCTTCGATAAGATCGGGGTCTCAAACCGGATGGAGTTGCTCTTCCTGATCCTCAGCGAGCACCAGGATATGCCGCGACAGTCCCTGAACACACATGTTCTACAGGCACCCCCTAAGAGCTTCGGCAAAGTGACTACGCGGAAAGCGAGCTAGTCTGCATCAGCATAACCCTGCCGGGAGAACAGCTGATTTCCTGATAAGGCGTGGCTGTTGCCGCTATGTTGACGTTCCCTCGGGTACGCCAGCCTGGTTCACGCGTGAACCTCTTCTTTCAATTGCGTGCAGGAGGTCTAGGTGCCGAGCCTGGCCTCGATGACGCTTTCGGGCTCTGTGGTCGGCACAATTTTGGTGATCGTGAATCCTGCCTTATCAAAAAGCGCACGCCATTCCGATTCGGTGCGCTCGCGACCTCCCGGGAATACCATCATCATCAGATCGAGGAACTTGGCGGGGTGCGGTTGAGAGTTCTCGGGAAGAACAGCATCGACCACGACGAGACTCCCACCTTCTCTCCCAGCGAGGGCTGCCTTTACGTTGGCTAAGATCGTCAGGCAATGCTCATCGTCCCAGTCGTGGAGAATGTGTTGCATGAAGTACGCATCGGCACCGCCGGGGATATGTTCGAAGAAGTTGCCAGCCACAGGCTCGCAGCGATGGTCCAGGCGACTCTCGCAAAGCGCACACTTGGCGCCTTCCACGACGCTGGGCAAATCCAGCAGGATACCCTTCATTTGGGGATGTCTCTGAAGTGCTTCGCAAATGAAATAACCGTGACCACCGGCCACGTCCATGAGAGTGGCAATCCCATCGAAGCCGTAGGCATCCAGCACCGCTGGCGCCAGTGCGGCACTGTGCGAGGTCATGGCTTCGTGGAAGGCAAAGGCCACTTCCGGCATGGATGAGAAGCATTCGAAAGCCGGCTTGCCGTGCAGGTGTTCGACGGCGGGCTGTCCTGTCTGTACGGAGTGCAGGAGGTGAGAATTCACATTTACAACATATGGGCTGGCGGTGAATAGGATAAAGCCACGCCTGCTATTCGGGACATCGCTCCGCAACAGTTCTGCGGCGGGAGACAGAGCAAAAGTACGCGATTGCGGCTCGGTAAAAATGCCTACGCTGACTAAGGCACGGAGCACGCGATAAAGTCTATCGGCATCGGTTTTGCTTTGGGATGCCAGATCTTCGACGCGGCGCGGACCGGACGCCAGTAAGTCCGCAATGTTCAGAAAAGCTACCGTGTAGATGCAGGCAGAGATCTGATATCCAGTTGTCAGTTGTGCCAAGAGTTGAGCTGGATCAGCGGTGGGACGTACCGCGGTCTCGGTTACGGCAGTTGCCATCGTGCACCCCCAAGCGCACTAGTTTGCCCAATACATAGAAATATCGCCAGTAAGATTTCGCTGGTGCCACAATTCTGGGAGGAATTTCGCAGGAACCTGGAAGACAATCGAGCAAGCCTGCGACCCAGAAGTCCGCATTTTCAGCAGCACCGGCGTCTCGCCGGCTGTCGCAAGGGTGTCCCGCCATCGCACCCGGCCATCATCTGTTATTCGCCGCTTCTTTCACCGCAACTACGCGATCGGCAGCTACGTCTTTCAACTGCTGCACGATCCCCGAAGGCCAGTGAATCTCTACCAGGTCCGCCGAGGCATTCGTGCCCAGCCCGAAATGCACTGGTCCGGCGCTTGACGATGCATAACCGCAACTCGTAGTCATGTGGTTGTACTGCGCCCCCGATTTCGTAACGACTTTGATCCGCGTGCCGATGCCGTCGCGGTTGCTCTTCGTGCCTTGCAGCTTGATCTCAAGCCAATGATCGTTACCTGCACTCTGGTTCATCCAGATCTCGGCGGGGGCGCTCAGGGCGCTCACGACGACGTCCAGCTTTCCGTCTCCGTTCAAATCCCCAACCGCCGATCCACGATGCCGCGAGGGTGCTTGCTCGGTCAGCCCGGCTTCAGCGGTCAGGGCTGAAAACTTCATCCCTCCGAGATTTCGGAAAACCGTGTTCGGCTGGGCAATCGCAAGATTCGCCGATGACGCCAGGGACTGCACGTGCCCGCGCGAGACAAAAATATCTTTCCACCCATCGTTGTCGAAGTCCGCGATCGTCGGAGAGTACCCCGACATCGGCAGGCTCAGCCGCGTCATCCCGCTCTCCCGCGTCACTTCGACAAAGCTTCCTTTACCCGTGTTGCGGTAGATGGGGAAGGTTTCTCCATCGAGCGCGACCAGGAAAATGTCGGGATAGCCATCGTTGTCCAGATCGCGGAAATCCACGCCCATTCCTGAGATGTAGGTTCCGTCCTCGCGCAGCGCGACGTTTTCGTCGAAGGCCACTTCCTCGAACTTCCCGCCTCCCTTATTTTTGAAAAAGTGGTTCATCAACTTGTCGTTCGGGACGATCAGGTCCATCTTGCCGGTGAGCTCCGAGTCCGCGGCGGCGGCGCCCATGCCTTTCCCAGGATGCTCCCGGAATCCAGCTTCCACCGACGCATCGCGAAACGTTCCGTCGCCATTGTTAATGAACAACTGATTGGGCGTGGGCTTGTACATCTTGGGGTGGCAGTAGTCGCGGTGGCCGTAGCCCTCGCACACCGGCTCGTGATTGACATCCCACTTCAAATAATTAATGACCACGAGATCGAGCAATCCGTCGTTGTTGACGTCAACCCATGCCCCGGCCACGGCCCATAGGGGGCCGTACTCCGCGTCTGGCTTGTTCAGCCCCGCCTTCCCGGTCACGTCGGTGAAAGTTCCGTCACCGTTGTTGTGATAGAGCGTATTGCGATAGACGCCGGCGATGAAGATGTCTTCGTAGCCATCATTGTCGTAGTCGCCGATGGCGACGCCGGTGTCGTAGCCAGTGCCGGCCAGACCGGCTTTTTCGGTGACGTCAGTAAAGTGGCCTTTGCCGTCGTTCTCGAAAAGCCGGTTGTAGTACTTGGCAGAATCTTTTTTCAGAGTTTTGATGTCGGCGCCGTTGGTGAAAAAAATGTCAAGTTTTCCGTCGTTGTTGTAATCGAAAACAGCCACGCCGCCGGCCATGGTTTCGGGGGCGTGATACTCCTTGGTTTCGTCGCTGTCGAGTTTGAAATCGATGGGCTGTAATGCGAATTTGATCGGACTCTCTGCTGGAACCTTGGCGGATGTCTCGGCAGATTTCGCTTGAGAGCCAGCCTGCGAGCGCGCGGGCGAGGGCGCGCCCGCAAGCAAAATGAGTAAGAGCGCGGTCGGCGAGCAACGAAGGTCACAACGTTTCATGTCAGAATCGGCACGAGGCGCCTGTTCTCATCTTACTCCGGCAACTTCTGCTCGCCTTGAATCGCCAGATGAGTGTCTGCATGCGCCACTGTCGTGCCCGGCTGTCCTCCGCCCACGGTGATGACGTAATCGCCGGCACCGACCAGCCGATCTCCGGCCTCATTCACATAGCTCAAGTCGCGCGGGCCGAGGGTTAGTTTCATATGCTTCTGCTCGCCCGCTCCTAGGTGCACGCGCGTGAAGCCACGGAGCGCGCGCAGCGGAGCTCCAGCGACCTTCGGGAATGTGATGTAAAGCTCCACCACTTCATCGCCCTCGCGCTGCGACGTGTTCTTCACGTCGACTTCGACATCCAGCGGATTGCCCGCTTGCAATTGAGGGCTTGAGAGCGTCAAGCCGCTATATTCAAACGTGGAATAACTCAGCCCGTATCCGAACGGATACAGTGGATCTTTGGTGAAGTAGCGATAGGTGCGGTCCTTCATCGCGTAATCTTCGAAGTCCGGCAGTTGCTCAGTGCCTTTGTAGAAAGTAACCGGCAGCCGTCCCGCAGGATTGTTTTGACCCGCGAGGGTCTGCGCGATAGCCGTTCCCCCCTCTTCTCCCGAGTACCAGGCGTCGAGAATGGCGTTGACATGGTCGTTCGCCCAGTTCACCGCCAACGCACTGCCGTTCATCAGCACAACCACGAGAGGTTTGCCGCTGGCTCGCAATGCTCCGAGCAGAGCCCCTTCTTCCTCGGGCAAATTGAGGCTGGTGCGATCGCCGCCGCGGAATCCAGGCACATCCACCTTCATCTCCTCGCCTTCCAGCCTCGACGTGATGCCCACGACCGCAATCACCACGTCGGCATCGCGCGCCGCAGAAGCTGCTTCCACAATGGGGTCGGCGCTGACCGGCAGCCAGACCAGCTTAGTACCGAAGCCGCCGCGCATGAATTCGACCTTCACGGCATAGCGATGGCCCTTGGTCAGCGAGACCTTCACCATCTGCGGATTGGGATCGTGCAGCACCATGTCGTCGACGATCTGTTTGTCATCCAGCCACATGCGGTTCATGGAGCCGATCAGGCCAATCTGATATGTGCCCGATTCCGCGGGAGTGAGAAAGCCGGTCCAACGCGCGGAAAAATCTTTCATGCCTTCGGGAGGCGTGACCGCGTGTTGGCTGGGGAAGAAGAGTTGAAGATCGAGATAGGGATCTACGCGTGCGACCTGCGGCGTAGCCGCCAAATCGCCGGCAAAGTACTCGGCCTTGAGCCCGGGCTTGCCATCTTCCGTCGAAAGCGCCGCCGTGGGAATTACCTGCTGCTCGCGAAGAAAATTGGTTCCAGGCAGGAACGTCACGTTGGCCGCGGAAAATTGCTTACGAATTCCTTCCAACGCCGTGACTGCATGCGATGCTGTCCCGCTGTAATTTCCATGCAGCACGCTGACCGATTCGGCTAATGGTCCTACGACCAGAATCTTTTTGGCGTTAGAGCCGAGCGGAAGAACACCATCATTTTTCAGCAGCACCATCGATTCCTGCGCAGTCTTCAACGCAAGTTGCCTGTGCGCTGCGCTGTCGATTTCGGAATCTGGAGTGTTGGCATAGGGGACCATGCTGGGCGGATCAAACATTCCCAGCCGCATCCTTGCCGTGAACAGACGCTTCAATGTGCGATTAAGATCGGCTTCCGTGAGCAGCCCCTGTTTTACAGCATCGATGAACGGCTGGTAGTCGTGCGTATCTTTGGTGATGGTGAAGAAATCCGCGCACTCGTTGTCCATTCCGGTTTTGAGCGCGACCGCCGCGGCCTCGGCCTGGCTCTTGGTGTAGTGGTGTCCTTGAAAAATGTCCACCACCGCGTCGCAGTCGGAAACGACATAGCCGTTGAACTTCCACGCGCCCCGTAGTGTGTCTTGCAACAGAAACGTATTGGCGCAGGCTGGCTCGCCATTGACCCGGTTATAAGCGCACATTACCGACTCCGCCTTGCCCTGCGTGACGGCCGCGCGAAACGCCGGAAGGTAGGTGTCTTCCATGTCGTGCTTCGAGACCTGCACGTCAATGCTGTGCCGCGTTGGCTCGGGCCCGCTGTGCACGGCGTAATGCTTCGGAGTGGAAATCACCCGGAAATATTTCGGGTCATCGCCCTGCAATCCGGTAACGAAGGCCACGCCCATGCGGCCGGTGAGAAAAGGATCCTCGCCGTAGGTCTCCTGCCCGCGCCCCCAACGCGGATCGCGGAAAATGTTAATGTTCGGCGACCAGAAATCGAGCCCTTCCATGATGTCCCGCCGCCCGGCACGCACTGCCTGATCGTGCTTTGCCCGAGCTTCGGTTCCAATCACGATTGCCATCTGATGGATCAGCGGATCGTCGAAGGTGGCGGCCAGTCCGACAGGCTCGGGAAACACGGTAGCGGTACCGGCATTGGCCACGCCATGCAGTGCCTCGCTCCACCAGTCATAAGCAGGAACCTGCAGTCTCGGAATCGCCCGCGCCTGGTTCACCAGCTGCGATGCCTTTTCTTCGAGCGTCATTCTGCCAATCAGATCGTCCGCCCGCACCTCAATGGGCTTTGAGGGGTCGAGATAGGCGGGTCCAGTGCTGATTTGTGCTGCCGAACTCACGACCATGAGAGCGAGTAAAACCAGGATGAGCAAACTGATTTGATTGCTGATTTTCATGAAATTCCTCCTGCACAAGTGAAAGCAAAGGGGCGGCTCGCGAGAACGCAGTCGCTCGTTGATATGAGGTCCGTGAACGATTACGGTCGACCGTCGCTTTTAGCACAGCGCAATGCCAAGGTCAAGAATGTGGAGTGAGATATAGACCACTTGCGACCCGGCCAGCGCAGTTTGTGGGCAGAGTTATTTGGCAGGGATCGGTTCTCCCGCCGCGAAAACGTAGGTGGTGTACTTATCCAACTTGATATTGCTGTGTGTCGAAACTAGCCGGATTCCCCCATCTCCGAAGTACTCCGACGCAATATCTTTCATGGCGATCCGTCGGTTGGAGGTCACCGGAGTCGGCGTGTCAGGAACAGGCGAGTCTTTCCCTGCCTCACTGCCAGGGAAAGGACGGTAGACTTTGGAGTTAGGATCTGGGTACTGCCCTTGCCCATCCCAAGTCCGATTTGCCGGCCGCATTGGGCCGTATTGCAGGTTCTGTCCAGACTCGCTGAGAGTGGGGTAATACCACGTCGTCAGATACACATTGAGGTTCGCCTTCCCATCTTTCCATAGTGCTGAATCCACGCGCAGGCTGAGGCGCGAAGGCTCATTGCCCGTCTTCGCCGCCGACTCGACCACCTCTCCCGAAAGAACGGCATTTTTGGGAACCACCGTCCCGTTCACCAAGGTCGCTACGGAGAGTTTTGCTTGGATCTTGGCTCCGACCGGCGTCTTCCCGGCGGTCACATTCTGCTGCAACAGCACCGGGAACTCGGGCGTGGCGAGGGAAGTGATCTCCCTTTCTTGTTGGCCGAACATACTAGACGAGCAGAGCGCGACCAGTACCCACTGAAGCAAGGGTATCTTCGGGGACATTCAATCGGCCTCCTTAGAGGAGTGGTCTCTTGCCGGACTTGCCGGTGTACCCAGGCTATGAGTATAGCCTCGTTTTGCAGCCTTAAAAGTAGCCGGGAATTCCAAAAAAGCTTGAACGATATCGATTTTCTTCTTGACAACGTTGAGCAAGAAGATTTAACAACGTAAACGTTTTCGTAAACGTAAACGTAAACGCAAACGCTTACGTTCAGCTACAAGGTCTAGGTTTCCTTACCTAGTCCGACGGACATCTGTGGGTCCGGTCGATAAATCCGTGACTATCCTTGCTCGGAGGCTCAAAATGAAATCCCTCTCGCCATCGCTCGCTGAGAGTTTGAAACCCTTTTGTTTTCTGCTCGCCGTCCTTGTATTGATCCTCGGGACCCAAGCCGTTGCCCAAGAGGCGACCATCGTCGGCACCGTCACCGACCCATCGGGTGCCTCGGTTCCCAACGCGTCCATCACGATCACGAACAATGATACCGGCGTGGCGAGAACGCTTCCCAGCAACGGCGATGGCCAGTATGTCGCGCCCGACCTCCACATCGGACACTACACGGTTCGTGCTAGCGCTTCCGGCTTCAAAATCGCTGAACAGAAAGGAATAACTCTTAACGTCGGCGACCGCACACGGGTTGACATCAAGCTGCAAGTCGGCAGCGCGCAGGAACAGGTGACTGTGGAGGCAAACGCGGTCGCCGTCCAAACTGATAGCGGCGAAGTAAGTAACGTAATCACGGGACAGCAGATCACGCAGCTCGCCACCAACGGCCGAAGCCTCTACGAGCTGTTCGCCCTCGCGCCAGGAGCGTCCAGCCTGCAAGGGGCCCGGGTTGGGTTCACGCCAGTGAGTGGCGACAGTACGGTCAGCATCAACGGTGAGCGTGCTGGACATAATCTTCAACTGATCGATGGCGGCGAGAACCTCGATCGTGGCGGCAGCAGCGGCAGCGTCATGCCCTCCATCGACTCGATTGCAGAGTTTCGCAACATGACCTCGAACTATAGTGCTGAGTATGGCTTGGCGACGGCCTCACAGATCAGCACGGTGATCAAGTCAGGATCGAAACAGCTCCATGCTGAAGCATGGGAGTTCTTCCGCAACGACGCTCTCAACGCCCGCAACTACTTCAACCCTGCGCCGAACAAGGTGGCCGAATTGCGCTACAACGTTTACGGCTTCAATGTGGGCGGGCAAGTGCCGGTGGCGAAGAGTCATCCGACGTTTTTCTTCTTTAATATGGAGTGGCGCAAAGAGATCGACGGTGGCCTTTTGAACGTGCCGGTTCCGCTAGCCAGCGAATATCCCGACGCGGGCGGCGCTGGAACGGGAGCGGTGCTCCCGACGACCTATAACGGAAAAGCGAGCATTGCCACCGATCCGGCCAATGTGCCCGCGTCGATTCAGTTCGCGAACTGTCCTGGCGGCGCCGCGCCTTCCGTCAATGGCCAGCCCGTCATGCCTGGCCAACCATTCCCGAGCAATACGATACCGACATGCATGATCAGCGGAAACGCGAGTGCCCTGCTAACCGCAGGTGGCAAGTACGGCGGGATCTTTCCAACTCCGACCAACGGGGTGAACTTCCAGGGCGGCAACAACTCTCCCACCACCTTGAGAGAGGAAATTGCGAGAGTGGATCATCAGTTCAGCAACAAATTCTCGGTGTTCGGACACTGGATCTCTGAACAGATCTCGCAGACGTACGGTACAACCCAGTGGAGCGGCGATAACGTACCTTCGATCGCAGATACTTTCGGGAACCCCTCCTATAGCGCGGTCGTGCATGCAACTTATGTGATCAGCCCGACCCTACTCAACGAGACGGCGTTCAACTATAACGGGAACCGCATCAACATTATTCCGAACGGCCTCATTTCGGCGCCGAGCGGATTTTCCTTCAACCGGCTCTTCACCGGGCCGAATGTGGACAGCCGGATTCCCTCCGTTCAACTTGCTGGCGTCACAGGAAGCAACTACACCGCCAACTGGACTCCCTGGGTCAACAAAGCGGACGATTATCAGTTCCGCGATGACCTTTCCTGGACCCGGGGTCCACACCAACTGAAGTTCGGCTTTAGCTGGGCAATCTACAAAAAGGTCCAGGACGCGTTCGCGAACACCCAGGGCAACTTCAAGTTCGACGGATCGTTTACGGGCTACGATTACGCTGACTATCTTCTCGGCTACGCTCAACAGTACACCGAGGATGGCGTGAAGATCAGCGGCCACTGGAACAATATTTCCCCAGCGGCCTATGTCCAGGACAACTGGCGCGTAAACAGCCGCCTGACGTTGAACCTCGGCCTTCGGTGGGATGGCATTCCGCACACCTACGAGGCAAACCACCTTTCTTCCAACTTCTATCCCAGCCTGTATAACCCCGCGAATGCCCCAACTTTCTGGAATGATGGGAGCCACAACATCTGTTCCGGACCAGAGACAGCAACCGCTAACTTCGGTTGTACGGGCGCGAGTCCCGGTCTGGTCGCTTCCACCAATCCTGCTCTTGGCGGATACCAGTTTTATTTGAACGGCATCGGGATTGGCGGAGTGAACGGGATTCCTAAGGGATTGGCCCACGATTCCTGGAGCAACTGGGGGCCCCGCCTCGGCTTCGCTTATGATCTCACCGGCCAAGGCAAGACCGTTATCCGCGGTGGATTCGGCATGATGTACGAGCGCATTCAGGGTAACGACATGTACAACGGTGCCGTGAACCCCCCAGGAGATCCGAACCCAACGCTCAACGGTGTCTCTCTCGACAATCCGGGGTTGACGCTTACGGGGGCGGCCGCCGGAGAGGTTATTACTGCGGCGAACTTGCCGGTCCTGCCCTTGGGTGTCACTGGAATTGCGGAACATTATCCGACTCCCGTGAGCTACCAGTACAGTGCAGGCGTCCAGCAGGGAATCGGAACCCACACCGTCTTGAATATCTCCTACGTGGGCAGTCAGGGACGCCGCCAAAATTACTACCAGGCGATTAACCTACCGCCACTGGCCGACTTGCCGGCCATGGTGAAGGCGGGCAAGCTCAATACCGAAGACGTTACTTACCTCGGTTTTGGCAATATGCGGCTGGGCTTTAATGGAGCGAACGCCAGCTACAATTCAGTCCAAACATCCCTGACTGGAACCGTGAAACGAGACCTTCACCTGCAAGTTTCCTATACGCTGGCGAAGGCGATGGACGCCACGACGGCTTCCGGCAGCGGCGGCGATCTCCAGAATGCCACCAACCCTTATGCGGGATGGCGCTACGATTGGGGACCGTCCGTCTATGACCGCAGGAACGTGTTTTTCGCCAATTTCGTTTACGATCTTCCGTTGTTCCGCGACGCCACCAGTCGGCTGGTACGAGGAGGGTTGGGAGGATGGCAACTGTCCGCCATCATTACTGAGGAATCCGGAGCACCCATCAACCTCGGGGTAAGCGGAACTACGGCTGCCAGCGTCATCAGCAACTCGGGCACCCGGCCCGACGTGAGCGGCTCGATTTCCTACCCGAAAACGGCTGCGGCGTGGTTTTCAGGAAACTTCAGCGCGCCCCCGTGTGTAACGGGTCCTGATTGTTATGGCAACCTGGGCTTTGACGCCATCCGGGGTCCTGGCCGCAACAACTTCGACCTGTCCCTATTGAAGAACTTTGCTTTCACCGAGAAGTTCCACATGGAGTTCAGAGCCGAGGCTTTCAACGCGTTCAACCACACGCAGTTCGAAGGCAATGCTAACACCGGAGGCATCAGCACAAACTTCGGTGCTGGCGATTTCGGCCAGGTCAAGAACGCGTACGATGGCCGGCAATGGCAGTTCGCGCTGAAGCTGATCTTCTAAGCCACAGTTCCTTCATTTCCCGCCCGCATTCAAGTCGATGCGGGCGGGAGAACTCTCCCCTCCATGCGAGCGTCTTTCCGCGCTCTTCCGGGGTCTTGCCCCGAGTTGCGAGGATCGGTGAGAATTGGCATGAACGGCACTGGCGCGCGTTGCTTGCATGAAACAGTGGACGACCACATTGGCGGCAGCTCTTGTCCTCGTGAATGTCTTCGTTCTTGCGCAAACGGAGACTCCCGCCGACGCTATTGCTCTTGAACAGCACGGTAAATTGCCCGAAGCGGCACAAGTCTGGCGTGCTGTTATCAAGCGCCATCCGAACGATGCGGCAGCCCTTGCCAGCCTGGGGGTTGTTCTCTCGAAGGAGCAGAAGTACAGCGAAGCAGCGGCGGCCTACCGGAAGGCACTTGCTCTGAACCACGATCTTCCGGGCGTCAGTCTCAACCTGGGCTTGGCCGAGTTCAAGCAGGGCCGGTTTACAGCCGCCATTCCCGCCCTACGCGCCGCCGTGGCCGCAGATCCATCCAGTGCGCAGGCCCGCATCCTGCTGGGTCTCAGTTATTACGGTTCGAAGCAATTCGTGCTGGCATCTGAAACTCTCGAACCAATTGCCAAAACTGATCCTGCCAATGCTCAGCTCCATCAGACCTTGGCGCAGAGCTGCCTCTGGGCAAAAAAGCTCACCTGCGCGCAAGACGAATTCCGCCTAATCTTGCAGCACAATCCCGACTCCGCGCCCACCCACGTTCTGATGGGCGAAGCACTTGACGGGCTAGGCCGCACACCTGAAGCGATCACCGAATTTGAAACCGCGGCAAAGATCGCTCCAAACGAACCCAATGTTCATTTCGGCCTGGGTTATCTCCACTGGAAATCGCGGGAGTATGAGTCAGCCAAGCACGAGTTCGAGCGCGAACTGGCTCTCGATCCCAACCACGCGCAGGCTCTGGCCTATATCGGTGACATCGAATGGAAGAACAATCATCCTGATACGGCTCTTCCCCTGCTCCAGCGGGCCATCAAGGCAAACAAGGACCTGCGGGTCGCCTACATTGATTCAGGTGAGATCTATTTGCAGCAGAAGAAGTATAAAGAAGCGGAGGCAGCCTTGGATCACGCCGTCGCGCTCGAGCCTTCGCAGCCCGATGCCCATTATCAGTTAGGACGTCTGTACCAGGCTCAAGGAAAAAACGTCGAGGCAAAAAGGGAACTGGACAGAGTCCGAGAACTGCACGCGAAAAAAGATGAGGGGCTTACCGGAAAGATGTCGTCTGAACCGCCCGCGCTGAACCCAGCCGAGAAGCAGTAAGGTCTCAAGGTTCAAACTTTCCAACGTCTCAAAGGCCAACGACTCTGAGGTTTTGAAATTTGAACTTTTTTTCTACGCTCTCCCCTTTTTTGCCGCGACTGCCCTCTCTTTACCCGCCACTTCCCACGGACGCTTGGGGCGCTCGACCGGCGGCTTATCCCGATTCTCGACGCGGTCGTATTGGTACGCCTCGCTTACGGTTCCGAGCGATTCGTTATACAGGCTGGGCAGGCCCAAAGCTTCCTTTAATTCCTCCGAGAACTGTTGCAGCGCTTTCAAATGCTCGGCCGTGGCCGGAATCTCCTGCTTCGAAGTCTTCAGGAATTGCTGGTACCCGCGATTGACCAGCTTCGAAATCTCGCTGCCGATCAAGCATCCGGGATAGGCAAAGATCTTGATGCCGTCTTCCGGCGTCTTCTGAATCGCCGCCGAAACGTTATATTTCCGCAGGAACACCCGGCTATTGGTTCCGGGCGCATCGGTCACGTCAAACCCGTGATCACGCAGCCAGGCTAGCGCTTCCTCATAGGTTCGTGTTTCAATTGTCTTAGCCATTGATTTTTACTTCACCTTTCTTGACCCGGCTTGTGCTCTCTGAGTTGGATGCGTACTTTATAAAGACCGGACGTAACTTTACATGAGCTGCATCGCCGGGCGAATCTGATTCATCTAAACAAGTTACTACATACCCTGTTTCTGACTACATAGCACATTACGTTGGTCATGGCGAACCGGTTCAACTATGGCACAAGGCTCTACCAAAACGGCTGCAGTATCATCCTTGGAACAGTACGTTAAACCTCGGGAAGTTGCTTCAGGACTAGGAGAAACCCTAGGGCACAGCCTGATCGAGCGCATCGGGAACACTCCGCTGCTGCGCCTCGACGCGCTCACCCGCGATCTGCCCGGCATAGCACTTTTGGGTAAAGCGGAATGGTGTAATCCCGGTGGATCGGTAAAAGACCGTGCCGCCGCCAACATAGTTGCCGAAGCTTGTCGCGCCGGACACCTTCGTCCTGGCAAGATCCTTCTCGACGCCACCAGCGGCAATACTGGCATCGCTTATGCGATGCTCGGCGCGGCCGAGGGATTCCCGGTCACGCTCTGTATGCCCGAAAACGTCTCCCGCGAGCGCAAGCAGATTCTGCAAGGCTACGGCGCCAACATTATTTATACCGATCCCGGGGACGGTTCCGACGGGGCGATCCGCATGGCCCGCTCTCTTGCCGAGAACCACCCCGACCAATACTTCTACGCCGACCAGTATTCCAACGAAGCCAACTGGAAAGCTCACTATTCCATGACCGCCAATGAAATCTGGCAGCAGACCCAGGGGCGGGTTACGCACTTCGTCTCGATGCTGGGCACGAGCGGCACCTTCGTCGGCACCACCCGCCGGCTCAAAGAACTGAATCCCGCGGTGAAGTGCGTTTCGCTGCAGCCCGATTCTTCGTTTCACGGAATCGAAGGCGCCAAGCATATGGCCAGCGCGATCGTTCCCAGGATTTACGATCCGTCCTTGGCCGACCAGAATCTGGAAATCTCCACCGAAGACGCCTACGCCATGTGTCGCCATCTCTCACGTGGCGCGGGCCTGTTGGTAGGAATCTCTGCCGCTGCCGCCGTCGTCGGCTGCCTGAAGATTGCTCAGGGGCTTTCTTTGAGACGCGGACAGGAAGCCGTCATCGTCACGATCCTCTGTGACTCGGGCGAGAAATACCTGAGCGAACGCTTCTGGACGGAAGGATAAGAAATTGTTGATTGTTGAATTTTGATTGTTGAATGAAAATCGTTGGCTGCAGGTTTTCGTTCTAGTCGTCAACGCTCAAATTCCCTCTATTGATGCTGAAACTCACAAGCACAGACTACGAAGCCCTCCGCCGCCACGGCGAAGAAACGTATCCGTATGAATGCTGTGGAGTTCTGCTTGGGCGCTTTGACGACGACGGCAACCGCGTCGTGACCTCAACTGCGCGCTGCGGCAACACCCGAACTGATTCCGCACACAACCGCTACAACATCGATCCCAAGGAATTGGTGCGAATCCAGCGCGAAGGCCGTGGCCGCGGCGAGGACATCGTCGGCTTCTATCATTCCCATCCTGACCATCCTGCCCATTGGTCGCAGACCGACTTCGCTGAGGCCCACTGGATCGGCTGCTCCTACGTCATCACCAGCGTGGAAAAGGGTAAGGCAGCCATCACCAACTCGTTCGAACTCTCCGGCTCCGACGAGAACGACAAGCGCCTCCTCGACGAAAAACTTGAAGTCGCATAGCACCCCCTGATTCTGAAACTCCTTGTCCGCGGCGGGAAGTGCGGGATTTTCACAGCGCGGCGAGAGAGGTTCGGGCGTGGCTCTATATTGATTTCCGACAATGAATGCTGCGAAAAGCCGCGTCCGGTGCGGAGTTTGCGAGAAATGTGTTTCCGGTCTGCACCATTTCCGG
>DASTCU010000240.1:0-2605 GCA_035710825.1 Candidatus Sulfotelmatobacter sp. | reverse complement strand
CGGATTGAGGGGAGATTGTGTCTGATGGCTCACGACATGAGCCATTCTGCACAGTATTGCTAGAGCAAGTGAGCGAATCTATCAGCAGCTTCAAAAGAGCAGCGTACCGGCCAAACCTGACGGCCCACCTACCTCTTGAGACAGGGCCGTCCCAAGGCACAGGGTGTATTCGCGTGACGTTGCCGGTCATGTTCATCAGCCAGAATCCGCAACCCGCCGTCCGGATGGAAGGCAGTTCGTCAGGGCCGGCCCGAGTGGTGGGTCCCCCGAAGGCACAGGAACACCCCAGGCTCAGGGCTTTACGTGAGACTGCCGGTGTGCAAATAGAGGAGAAGGAATGTTTTTAGCCAGCAAAGCCGCGTGGGCTGGGATTGTCTTCATATTGCTGACGACGGGAATCTCGGAACCACGCCCGACGCCGCTCGCTTCGGGAGCCAACCTCAGCCAAGAAGTGCCAGCGGTCGGGCATCGGAACGATGTCCAGAAGATGCAGCAAACTCTGCGGGGCAAAGGACACTACCGCGGGAAGGTCGATGGCGTCTTTGGTCTCCGAACCCGGGCGAGCATTCGCGGATTTCAGAAGGCTGAGAATCTGCCAGTCACAGGGCAGCTTGATACCCAGACGGCCGGTAAACTCGGAGTCAGACCAGAGGGCCGCGCGGAGACTGGCTACGAGACTACGAAAGGTAAACCTTCAGCAGGCATAAAATGGGCTAAAGGTTCGGGGCGAACAAGCAAGACACTACGGAAGGCAGTCAAGACAGTTGCCGCTCCTGAAAACGGCCGGGGAGATAACGAGAAGACACTTCAAGCTGAGAACGACAACCACCCACAGTAGTTTGAGCTCTTCCAGTGAAGGAGCAGAACCCCTACATGAGGTAACTTACTCTCGAGCGTGGACCCGATCATCTCGGCGAGGGGACACACTTCTTCATGCAGTGAGCAATTCTGCACAGCAATGTCAGAAGCAACTGAGCGAAGATGGTTAGTCACTGAAGGGAGCAGTTTGCCATCACCGGACGGCCTGTACGCTCGCCTGACAATAAGACACGACTCCAGTGATGGAATGCACAGAGCGCGTCCACCCGCGGTCAGTTTCAGAATTCAGGTGCTCGCAAATGAGCACAGGAGGTTGACATGCTTTGGACCATTTTCGTTGTTCTTGTGATTTCGTGGCTTCTGGGTTTCAGTTTGCATGTGGGCGGAAGTCTGATCCACTTGCTGCTGGTTGTGGGGTTGGTGGTTCTGGTCATTAACTTACTGAGCGGACGACGAAGTGCAGTTTGAAGAAAGGTAGTACGAGTCCCGGCACCAGGAGGTCCCGGTGTAGCCTCCTGGCGCCTGCTTCACGCTGCGTCCGGTTCCCCTTCCAGGCGGACGACCATACCCTCTAGTGTCCTGTTTCTAACGCTTCGTTACAATGTCTAACCTTGCGTGCAATCGAGCGAGCCGATGCAGTCCACATGAAAGGTTGGGGACTATGGTTGCGTCGGCGGATATAGTCGCGGATCGCTCGTACCAATTCGCCGACACTGCGGAAGGTTCCTCGCCGGATACGCTTGTCGGTGATTTCAGCGAAGAAGCGTTCCACCAGATTCAGCCAGGAAGCACCGGTGGGCGTGAAGTGCCGGTGATAGCGGGGGTGTGTCGCAAACCAGGCCTCCACCGCAGGGTGGGTGTGGGTGCCATAGTTGTCGAGAATCAGATGGACCGCCAGTCGGCGGGGTGTGGTGCGCTCGATCCGCTCCAGAAAGCGCAGAAACTCCTGATGGCGATGGCGGGGCATGCAGTCGCCCACAACCTCCCCGCTCAACACGTTCAAGGCCGCGAACAGAGTCGTCGTTCCGTGACGGGCGTAATCGTGCGTGTGCCGCTCGGGGATTCCCGGACGCAGGGGCAGAATCGGCTGGCTACGGTCCAAGGCCTGGATCTGGCTCTTCTCATCCACGCTCAGCAGCAGAGCTTTCTCCGGGGGATGCAGATACAAGCCGACGATGTCGTGCACCTTGTGAAAGAACTGGGGATCGGGGCTGAGCTTGAAGTGCTGTACGCGATGCGGCTGCAAGCGATGCGCCTTCCAGACGCGATGGACAGTAGCCGGACTCACCCGCTGGGCACGGGCCAGGGTACGCACGCTCCAATGGGTCGCTCCCGTCGGCTTGCAGTACAGGGTGGCGTTCACAATCGCCTCTTCTTTCTCCCTCGTCAGGCGCCGCTTGCGCCCCGGTCGAGGCGCATCTTCCAGCAGCCCCTCCACCCCGGCCTGCTCAAAACGCCGCCGCCAACGCAACACCGTGGGCCGGCTGGTACGCAGTTCCGCGGCCAAGGCATGGTTGGCTATGCCGTCGGCCGAACGCAGCACAATGCGGATGCGAAGCACGATCTTCTGCGGCGTGTTTCCCGTTCGCGCAAAACCTTCCAGCAGTTCCCGCTCTTTCCTACTGAGACGCAGAGGTTGGGCAGCTTCCCACATGGCTGCCTACTATACTGCGAATCTTGGTTATTGCAACGTTACTTATGAAACACTACACTAGGACGGCTGTACCGAGAGTGCTGCGCTGATACAGGAAGCCTGGGCCACCGAGCGGCAGGAGGGATAAGACAT
>DASTCU010000239.1:0-48532 GCA_035710825.1 Candidatus Sulfotelmatobacter sp. | reverse complement strand
TGATCGCCGGCGGGTTTCAAGCCGTACTCGGCAAACTGCGTGGCGATGTACTCGGCGGCCAAGTCGCCGCCGCGCTGTCCGGTGCCGCGGCCTTCCAGCAGATCATGCGAGAGATAGCGAACGTGCCAGCGAATGTGCTCGGGACTGATGGTGTTAAGCGCGACAAAAGCCGCGCCTGACAGCCGAACGGAAGGAGCACCTTTCGATCCACCTGCCGCGCCGGATGCGCCATCCGCCCATATGGGCAGGCTCGTGCACACGATCAGACACGCCGAGATTGCTCTCGCGATTCCCTGCATAGTTTCGGTTTCTCCCCCAACGAAGCGGCGGTCGCCGGAAGATCGTTATTTTCTGAAGTTCTGACGAAATTGTAACGGAGGATGGGACAAAGTTTGTATGACTTAGTGAAGAGAGCTGATGCACGAGAGTGCACCCACCCTTGGAAGGGGCGTCCGGCGGGGCTTGTACCGATGCGCGAACGAAGGACGATTACCCCTACTCGCACAGTCCTGTCTTTGCTGGGAGGAGCCGGACCCGGCTCCTAGTTTTTCGATCCTCAACCCGCGCGGAAATCGCGGACATCTTCCCCGGCCTGGAATGGCCTGGCGGGCTGCACCTTGCCGGTCTCGGCCATCTTGCGGTTGATCTGTTCGAAGTCGGACTTCACCCAGCCCACGCTGGAGATTTCAATCTCACCATCCTGAGCAATCCAGAAGGTGCTGGGGACATTCGTCAGGCCGTAGGCATTCGAGGCGGGATACTTGTGCGTGTCGTCGAGCAGAATGGGGAAAGTGATGCCGAATTGCTTCGCGAAAGCCGCCGTGTCCTTGGCATCGTTTTGCGAGACTGCCGCCAGGGTGACTCCCTTTTGCCCATAGGCTTTGTACAGGCGCTCGAAAAATGGGAGCGCGTACTGGCAGGTCGGACAAGACACTTTGAAGAACACCAGCACAACCGGTCCGCGAGCGAGTTCGTCGCTCAGGGAAAAACGCTTGCCGTCCATCGTTTTCAATTCAACATCGGGAGCTTTCGTGCCATTGGCTAATGCCGTCATCTTTTTTCTTCTCCGCCAGAAACTCAAAGTGTTGACCCTATTTTAGATGATGAAATTCTTGTTTCGGCTCTCAGCAACTCGCCGCAAAATCTTTCGCGCCAATCCGGTCAGGGCAAGGGTGCCGGCTTTGTCGAGGGCAACCCAGCTTCCGGCGATGGCCTGGGGCGCGGGCATTTGCCACACGCGCACGGTGTAGTCCGTCACCGTGATCGAATGGCGCAAGGTGAAGGACGGCTGCCGTCTTCTGCCACCAATCTTTCCGTTGGTCCTGCGGACTCCCTTCGTTTTCTTCGGCGGCGAAGGCGGTTCGGTCTCGGGCAGTTCCCACATGCCGGGCATCAGGCGCAAATCACCGGCACGCTGCACCAGGAACACGCGGCCATTGCGGCAATCGAGCGCGTAGTGGATCTCGCGTTTCTTTTGCCGTGCGGGCTTGGCTGCGGATGCCCGTTCTCCACGAGTCGCGCACAGCTCAACTACAGGACAGGTCAGGCAGGACGGACCGCGTGGCGTGCAGACGGTCGCGCCCAGTTCCATCATGGCCTGGTTGAAGTCGCCGGGACGCTCGGGATCGAGCAACTGGCCTGCCGTGTGCCATGTTTTTTCATCCGACAAAGTCTCACCGCAGAAGCGATCGAGCACGCGTTCGACGTTGCCGTCGACCACGGCGACCGGTTCGTCGAAGGCGATGCTGGCGATAGCGGCGGCGGTGTAACGTCCAATGCCGGGCAAGTCGCGCAGGGCCGCAGCGGTCGCGGGAAATTGGCCAGCGCGCTCTTTCGTGATCATTTTGGCGGCGGCGTGCAGCATACGCGCGCGGCGGTAATAGCCCAGGCCGCTCCAGGCGGCGAGCACGGAGGCTTGGCGGGCTGCGGCCAGCTTCTGCACCGTGGCAAAGCGGCGCAGGAATTCGTGATAATGCTCGATGACGGCGGCGACGCGGGTCTGCTGCAACATGATTTCCGAGACCCACACGCGGTAGGGATCGCGGTCCTTGCGCCAGGGCAGGTCGCGGGCGTGCGTGTCGTACCAGGCCAGCAGGTGCGCGCGAAAACGCTGCGCGCTCGATGAAACGTTGGAATCCATTGCGGAGACCGCATTGTACCCCAGGCAGCGCATGAACTTCCGGGCGTCGGGTGGCCCGGCGAATCGCTTCCGGCATTGACCGGGCGCTTCCGGCAGGAAATAATGACGGAGCCTGGCATCCGCAGTATTGCGTGAACTTTTTCACGCCTAATCGCGAGGAGTACCATGAACGACTTCAACCGCAAGGTCGGAAGCGCGTCGGCGCGTGTGAGCCAAACCATCAACGATGCCGCCGAGCGTCTGGAAAAAGAGATTCCGGAATTCATCAAGTACCTCAACGACGAAGTCGTGCCGGCGGTGCGCACGCATTCGACGAAAGCGCTGCGCGTAGCCTCGCAGAAGCTGTCGGAATTCGCCGACTACATGGACCAGCAGCGCCAGCAGCCCAAGTGAAGCGTTCTCGTTCCGAATTAGCAGGCATACCGCTCCATCGCGATCGCTTTGCCGCTTTCACCATGCTGATCATCGTTCTGCTGACGATCGTATTCTTGACCGCGTGCGGGCACCCGAAGGCGGCGCGCGTGGAAGCGCCTCCGCCTCCGCCACCAGAATCGAGCACGCAGCCCAGTGCCTCCCAGCCTGCAACGAACATTCCCAGCAGGAAAGAGACAGCTCCCGCGATCGAGGATGCCGAACTGGCCGAACCGACGATCCCTGCGAATGCCAGGCCGATTGCGACGGAAACCGGACTGGCGAGCTGGTACGGGCCCCCGTATCACAACCGGCGCGGATCGAACGGGGAAATCTACAACATGCATGCGATGACGGCGGCACACCGGACGTATCCGCTGGGGTCGATCGTGCGGGTGACGAACGTGAAGACGGGATCGACGGCGCTGGTGCGCATCACCGACCGGGGGCCGTTTATCCGGGGACGTGTTGTCGATCTGTCGCTGGCGGCGGCGCAAAAGCTCGACGTGGTGAAGCCGGGAGTGGCCGAGGTGAGAGTCGAGTTGATGCAGTCTCCCCTGGACGCCGCAACCCGGGGGAAATGGGCGGTACAGATCGGCGGATTTCCGGATGAAAAGGTCGCGAGCAAAGTTGCCGATCACCTCACGCGGCGTTATCACACGGCCAAGGTGCTGCGCTTCGCCAGTCCTGCGGGGGACTGGTGGATTCGGGTGCGCGTGCTGGATGACGACCACGAGCGGGCGCAGAAAATGGCCGCGGAGACCAGGACGCCCGAGGGCGCGGTGTTCCTGGTGCGGCTGGATTAACGGGCGACGCGAGAAAGCATCCACCGCTGAGGGCGCCGAGGAAGTCGCGCAGAGCACGCTGAGAAAATCTTGAGGTGAGTGATGAGTGATCCGAATTGCCTTTTTTGCCGCATCATTCGCGGCGAGATTCCGTCGAAAAAAGTTTATGAAGACGAGCATGTCTTTGCGTTTGATGACATCAACCCACAGGCGCCGACGCATGTGCTGGTGATTCCGAAGCGGCATTTTGCGGGGTTGAAAGAGGCCGAGCAGGACCATGCGGAGATCATTGGGCAATGCCATCTGGCGGCGGCGCAGATCGCGCGGCAGCGCAAGATCGAGCAGGGATACCGGACCGTGCTGAACGTTGGTCCGGGGGCGGGGCAGTCGGTGTTTCACCTGCACGTGCACCTGCTGGGCGGACGGACGCTCGGGTGGCCTCCGGGATAAGTCTATTGTTCCCAAGATTTTGCGGGTAGATAGTTGAGAACTTTAGGCTTGCACGCCGTAACCGGGTGCGATTTTTTTCTTCAAATTCACGCAAAATATTGAATTACAAGGAGTTGCCATGTCCCGAAGGCTTTTTGCGCCTGCAAAATCTTGAGCCGTAATGACTTACGCGCAAAATATTCAAAATGCTAGACTTCCGACGCTCTTGAGCCCTTCCTTTGTTGCTTGTCCACGTCGATATTTTTTAATCGCGTCGTGCCAAAATAATGAGTAGCAAAGACTTATTGGGTTCGAGCTGGGCTCGCCCCACGTAAAATCTTGAGCGGCAATGACTTAGAGGTAAAATATTCAAATCATTGAACTTAGAAGATCCGATCACATTGCGTGCCTTTTTCAAATCACCTTGCCTCTCGGCTCCGACCATGATGAGACGGTTGGTCTGTGGACCGCAAGGTCAGATGTCACAGACTGCCTGTGGAAATCTGTGGAAGGCGTGACCAGCCGGGCTTTTGGAGGACTGTTTTATTTTGATTGGCGGCGGAGTGACGGAGAATCTGTGCCACTCAGGGCTAACCTTAGTCAACTGCCGGCCTTGGCTAGATTCTCGAGGATAGTTGGGGTATCGTACACCACGCTGAAACTGAACCGGTGTGGAGGGATTATGAAAATTGTGTCATTGCTCATATGCGGAATATTTTCTTTGATCGTTGCAAGACAAAACTCACCAGCATCGTCCGACCAACCCCAGGCGGAACTACAAGTGCGGCAAGCCAGCGACGAGGAAGTGCAGGCGTTTCTCCACAACGACGCAAAAAACATGGCGCGGCTGTGGTCTGACGATCTGGTGGTCACCAATCCGTTGAACAAGTTCGTGACGAAACAGCAGGTGCTCGGCATGATGCAGTCAGGATTTCTGGTCATCACCTCATACGAACGCCGCATCGAGTACGCGCACGTTTATGGCGATATGGTGATTTTGGCGGGCAGCGAAACTGTGGTCTGGGGCGGCAAGATGCCGAATGCGGGGAAGACGGAGCAATTGCGATTTACAGCGATCTGGATGAAACAGCAGGGCCGGTTTCAAGAGATTGCCCGGCACGCGAATATCGTTCCGCAGCCGTGATTCTCAAGAGCAGTGCTGGATTTTCGACGATGGGTTACCGGGTTTCGGGAAAGTTCGACAGCACGGTGTGGTTATGCGCTAGGTGTTTAGCGGCACAGTAAGTAAAGAGCACTCAAATAGCGGCAAGCAAACCCCGTATACAGCCCCCAATTAATCCTGCCAACGAGTGCTATGGGGATGTTTCATCATTTGAGCAACTGATAGCGACCCAACCAACATAGTTCGGAAGGGAATTAGGCCTTTTCCCGAACGGCACTGTAACAATGCCACCCTGCGACACGTCTTCAATACAAGGAACGACCGAGCCAAGGTGAAAGTTCTGGACAAAATACAGTGCGTTGTACGCTCCTTATGGTAGAGACAGGAGGCATTATGGGAACGCTGACTCAGGACTTACGCTATAGCCTGCGCGTGTTGCGCAAATCCCCGGGCTTCACTGCGGTGGCCATCCTCACGCTGGCGATGGGCATCGGCGCGAACACAGCGATTTTCAGCCTGATTGACGGCATCCTCATGCGCGGCCTGCCGGTGCAGGATGCGCAGCACATCGTGGTTCTCAAATGGAGCGCCCACAAGGCCCCCGACATTCACAACCAAAGCGGTTACGGGGACTGTGGCCAGGGGGAGCTATCGCGGACGGGCGAATCGTTTGGCTGCTCGCTTTCCATGCCCTTCTTCAACGACGTAGCCTCGCAAGTGAGCGCGTTCTCTAGCGTCGCGGCATTCGCGGATGCCGGTCAGATCGACCTGAGCGCCAACGGAACGGCGAGCGTGCTCAGGGGGCAGGCGGTGTCCGGCGGATTTTTGCCGCTGCTCGGCGTTCGTGCTGCTGCAGGGCGGCTGCTTACGCCTAGCGACGATTCGATATCCGCGCAACCGGTGGTCGTCCTGAACGACGGCTACTGGAAACGCCAGTTCGGCGGCTCGCCCTCGGCGATTGGAAAAACAGTTCGGCTCAACAATGTGCCGTTCACCATTATCGGCGTAGCCGATCCGCGATTCGACAGCCTGAGTCCCGGGCACGTCTACGATGTATGGGTCCCACTGTCCGTGCTGCCGCAGATCAATCCGCATCCGTGGGTAAAAGCCCGGGCGACGGATCCTTACAGTTGGTGGCTGGTGGTGATCGGTCGGCTGAAGCCAGGGGTCAGCAGATTGCAGGCGCAGGCTGGCGTGACGACGCTTTTCCGCAACGACATGCTGCACGGCGCCAAGCCGCTCTCGAAGGCGGAAGATGATCCGAAAGTCGATGCGCTGCCGGCGCAGTCGGGACTGAGCGGCTCGACGGCGGAAATTTCTGGTGAATTGTACGTGCTGATGATGGCCGTCGGGATTGTGCTGCTGATTGCGTGCGCCAATGTAGCGGGTTTGCTGCTTTCCCGGGCGACAGCGCGGCAAAAGGAAATTGCGGTGCGGCTGGCACTCGGGGCAGGCCGCAGAAGAATCGTACAGCAACTGCTGACGGAAAGCGTTTTTCTTTCACTCGCGGGCGGCGCGCTGGGGATCCTGTTTGCGATTTGGGGAACGCGTGCGATCGTTACGCTTTTTACAAGCAGCTCCGACGAGCCGTTTGGATTCAGCCCGGGCATTGATGGGCGCGTGCTGCTGTTCACGTTCGCCGTGGCAATGCTAACGGGGATTATCTTCGGGTTCGCACCGGCGTTTCGCGGCACGCGCGTCGATTTGACACCGGCGCTGAAAGCCGGCACGAGAAGTTCGGCGGCCGAAGGACGCTCCGCGGGAAGATGGTTCAATTTGGGTAACGGATTAGTGATCGCGCAAGTGGCGCTCGCAGTCGTAGTGCTGGTGGGTGCGGGACTTTTAGTACGGACACTGCAGAACCTGAGAAATGTAGACCCCGGATTCGATACGCGCAATCTGCTGACGTTCCAATTGGATCCGACGCTGATTGGATACAAGACGCCGCAGGTCGATGCGTTTTACAGAGATTTGCAGCAGCGGATCGGGACAATTCCGGGAGTCGAGTCCGTGAGCTACTCGAACAGCACGCTGCTGAGCGGGTCTTTGTGGGACACAGGCTTCCATCTCGAGGGCACGCCGAAGGACCAGGACTCGAATGCAGACTATCTTCCCGTTGGCGCAGGTTTTTTCTCCATGATGCACATGCATCTGCTCACGGGGCGAAACTTCGATTCGGCGGATTTTGCCCAGGCGGAAACAGCGGAGGAAAGGGAAAGAGCGCGGGAAGCCGTGCAGGAAGCGAAGGAAGCCGGACTCCCGGCTGCAGGCGGGAGCGCAGCGGTGCCGGAGAGCGCGGCCAAGGAAGCGCCGGTGCCAGTGATCGTGAACAAAACGTTCGTGCAGAAGTATTTTCCGAAAGTGAATCCGCTGGGAGTTCATTTTGGCGCGCACGAGGCCGACCCGGCAAAAGGGGACTGGGCAACTCCGGGCTGGGAGATTATAGGAGTGGCGAGTGACGCGAAGTATCAAGATCTGCGGAGCCCGATTGACCCTACGATGTACGTTCCCTTCAGCGGCGGCAACACGAGCTTCGAAGTGCGAACCGGAATGAATTCCAAGGCAGTCACCGCTTCCATACGGGGCGTGGTGAGCCAGATGGACAGCAACTTGCCGGTGTTTAATGTGCACACGCAAGCGGAGCTGATCGACCAGTTACTGTTTCAAGAGCGCATGATTGCGAAGCTGTCAGGATTTTTCGGTATCCTGGCGCTGGTGCTGGCGTGCATCGGATTGTACGGGCTGCTGTCGTATGAAGTGTCGCGGCGAACGCGTGAAATCGGCATTCGCATGGCCTTAGGGGCGCAGCGGCGCGGCGTGCTAAAGCTGATTGTGGGCCAGGGAATGGTGCTGGCGATTATCGGCGCGATGGTGGGCATCGCGGTGACGCTAGGAGTAACGCGATACCTTAGATCGATGCTCTACAACATTCATGCGAATGACCCTGCGACAATGGTCGGCGTGGGCATTCTGCTTACGCTGGTCGCGGTGGCGGCGTGCTACATTCCCGCGCGCCGGGCCATGCGCGTAGATCCAATGGTCGCGCTGCGGTACGAATAGCCCAGACGGCGCGCAACGCTTTAATCCGACTCATCCCTCGCGTGAGATCTTTGTTCTTGTGCGGGTCGCTGACTACGAGCCGGCTGACGTGGGGTCTTAGAAGATCGTGTAACCAGGCAGCGCAGGTCCCTTCCTCGAAGGTCACCGCTAGAGTTCCACGCAGTCCTTTGACGAACTCGAGAATCGTGGTCGCCTTGGTTTCCAGAATGCGCTCCATGATCAGCTTGCCCCCACTATCCGACAGCAACCCAGATTGTGGCTTGGTGCACGTCCATCCCGATATACTTCTCTTGACACATAAAGGGGCTCCTTTCGCTAGGTTGGCGATTCGAACGATCTCAACCTACCGCAAAAGTGGGCGCCTTTTTATATTGCGTACTATGGAGATTTTACGTCACGTGACTTGTTGGGACGAAGCCAACATCCACGAGTTCATTGACTTGCCCTACCTCCAGACCTAACATTTCAACCCGATGGTGGGGCAGACCATTTCGCACTACCGCATCCTGGAAAAGCTGGGTGGCGGCGGGATGGGTGTCGTCTACAAGGCGGAGGATACCGACCTGGGCCGATTTGTTGCTCTAAAGTTCCTGCCTGAAGATGTAGCGCGAGACCAGCAGGTTTTGGAACGCTTCCGCCGTGAAGCTCGTGCCGCCTCTGCGCTCAATCACCCGAACATTTGCACGATCTACGAAATCGGCAAGCACGAGGGCCATTCCTTCATCGTCATGGAGTTTCTGGACGGACTGACGCTGAAGCAGCGGATAAGCGGCAAGCCGATGGACCTCGAGGAGGTGCTATCGCTCGGGAGTGAGATTGCGGATGCGCTCGATGCCGCTCACTCCGCTGGCATCGTCCACCGCGACATCAAGCCCGCGAACATCTTCGTCACCAAGCGCGGGCACGGAAAGATTCTGGATTTCGGATTGGCTAAAGTCATGCCCGGAGGATTTGGTTCGGGGGCCATGAATGATGCGCAAACGCAGACGCTCAGCGATGAGCACCTGACCAGCCCGGGGACGGCTGTAGGCACGGTGGCGTACATGTCGCCGGAACAGATTCGCGTCAAGGAACTGGACGCACGCACCGATCTGTTCTCTTTCGGGGCTGTGCTCTACGAGATGGTGACCGGAGTGTTGCCGTTTCGGGGCGAGAGTTCGGGAGTCATCGTGAATTCGATTCTGGAGTCGGAGCCGGTTCCACTGACACGACTCAATCCCGACCTGCCTGCAGAGTTGGAACGGATCATTCACAAAGCTCTGGAGAAGGATCGCAAGCTGCGTTATCAGAGTGCCGCCGAGTTGCGCACCGATTTGAAGCGGCTGAGCCGCGACACTAGCTCGGGCCCGCTGCGACGCTCGGCCCTGGCTTCTTCCTCGGCGGCACAAGTCCAACTGATAAGCGTGCACAGAAAATGGTTATGGATCGGTGCCGCGGCCGCAGCGATCGCCGTCATCACCTTTACCCTGTACAAGCTGGTGCTAGAAAGAAAATCAAACACTCATTTCCAGACGATGAGCATGGAGCGATTTATTGAGACGCGCAACGTGGAAAGGGCCGCCATCTCACCAGATGGCAGATACCTCGCGTATGTCGTAGGGAATGTGGGAGAGAAGGGCCTGTGGTTGCGCCAAGTGGCAACGCGCAGCGACATCCAGATTATGCCGGCGACAGCCGGATTTTTCGTTAATCTTACTTTCTCGCACGATAGCAATTACCTCTATTACGTTCGCGTTGGTTCGTTCAATCTTACCTCAGCGACAGCCTACAGAGTGCCCAGTCTGGGCGGAGACCCGCAGAAGGTGATAGAGGACCTATCCAGCGGGGTGACGCTCTCGCCCGATGACAAGCAAGTCGCGTTCATTCGCATTAAGGCAGGCGGCGAAACTGCCCTGATAGTGGCACAAGCCGATGGTAGCTCAGAGCGGACGATCGCAACGCGACACACTCCCCAGTTTCTTCAAAGCACGCCCGCCTGGTCACCGGATGGCAAACTCATTGCGGTCACGGTTACAGACAGCGACACGGCCAAGTCAGGCGTGGTCACGTTGCCAGCACAGGGAGGTCGCGAAGAGCCTGTTGGAGCCAGTAGGTCGCCATGGTTCTTGGCCTCGGAGGTGACATGGCTGCCCGACGCCAGCGGCCTGCTCGTGGTCGCTCAGGTAACGAGTGGATCTCCGTTTCAGATCTGGCAACTCCTTTATCCCAGCGGCCAGTTGAGCAGAGTTACAAACGACCTGGACAACTACGGCAGCATAAGCCTGACTGCCGACTCCCATATGCTCTTTGCCGTGCAGAATAACCTGCTTTCCAACCTATGCGTCGTGGCGCGCGGCGCCGGCAGTATCACACAGCCGGTTACTTCTGTGCGCGGCAAACGCGAAGGATATGACGGTCTCGGATGGCTGTCGGATAATAGGATCGTCTATTCTTCGTTGGCCAGCGGGAATCCGGAGGTTTGGGCCGTGGATGCCGACGGCGACCATCCCAAACAACTCACGCATGAAACTAACTTTGGAGTGTTAGCCGACGTTCGAGTCTGCACGGACCGATACCTTCTGATTGCATCCTACCAACCGGGCATCTGGCGATTCGATGCTAATGGCAGCAATCCAAAGCAGCTAACGACCTTCGATAATGACTATTATCCATCGTGCTCCCCGGACGGCAAGTGGGTGGTTTTCGCATCGTTGCGCTTGGGTAGTGCCCCTAGCATCTGGAGGGTTCCGATTGATGGCGGAAAGCCGCAACAACTCACGGACTACGCTTCGGAAGTCCCGGACGTATCTCCGGACGGCAAGTGGATCGCAAGCACCATTGAGCCGGAGCGTGGCAAACCCAAATTCATGATGATCCCCTTTCACGGTGGTCCGCCGACGAAAAGCCTTAGTGTAGCGAATGTCGCGCCCGCCGACTGGGGCCGCAAGGAAGTCTTGTGGAGCCGCGACGGGCAAGAGCTGACCTATGTGGATACCCGCAACGGCGTCTCCAACTTATGGGCTCAGCCGGTCAGCGGAGGTCCACCACATCCCTTGACCAACTTTAAGTCGGGGAAGATATTCCGTTTTGCCTGGTCTCCTGACGGCAAGCGCGCGGCACTGGCGTGTGGGAATCAAACCAGTGACGTGGTGCTGCTGAGGGATCAAGGAAAGTAGAGAGGCGAGGCTTCGACGATCCTGCGACGACACGTCAGCCGGTAGCCTTGAACTTGGCGACGATTGCGGTGATGTCGTCGTGTTGTTCCTGAAAACTGAATCGCCGAACACCATCCACGATTGCGGTCAGCAAGGCGTCGCACGGCAGGTCCCGATGTTGCTGAAGCGATTCAATCAGGCAGCGCTCGCCAAATTCCTCTCCGCGCTCGTTACAGGCTTCGGTGATGCCATCGGTGTAAAGCGCAAGCACGTCCCCGGGAGAAAGCCGCTGCTCCCGGAGGGAGCAATTCCACTCTCTGAATAGCCCGAGCAGCGTGCTGGTGGACTCGAGTCGATCCACCTTGCCGTCGCTTCTTACCAACAGACCTGACAAATGGCCGCAATTGACGTAGCGCAGTCGCCGCGTCGCCTCGTTGTACTCGGCAAACAAAAGCGAGGCATAAGCACTGTCGCCGGTGTTGTCATAGAAGAGGCGGTTCACAGACTGGAGCAACGCCTCGGGCTGATCGAAAGCCAGCGCCGACTGGCTCCGCAGGCTGGCCTGCAAATTCGCCATGAGCAGAGCAGCGGCGATGCCCTTGCCGGAGACGTCGCCGATGATCAGACCCAAGCGCTGCGGCCCCAGGTTCAGGAAATCGAAATAATCCCCTCCCACCTGGCGCGCCGGCAGGCAAATGCCGGCGTACTCTACCGTTTTCAACTCGGGTTGAATCTGAGGAAACAAGCGCACCTGCACCTGCCGGGCGATTTCCAGTTCCTGGGCGGTGCGGCGTTCGGCTTCGAGTTTCTCGGCGTGCGCCTGCCGGCGCAACTCCAAGCTTTGCCTGACCTCATCGAACCCTTCCAGGCCAAACGCATTCCCGTCCGGATCTTCGAAACGTGTATAGGTGCCGCCCCACCCCGGCGTCTCTGGCGGAAATGAGAACCGGACCCCGCGTTCACTCCATTCTTTGTAGGTGGCGTGAACATCTTCCGTCATGAAAAGAACCCAGCGGTAGCCGCCAATCAGCTTGTATTCGGGGCGGTCGGGCTTGGGCTCGACCAGCGCGAGATTGGCGCTACCGTCGGGGGGCGCCACTTCAATCCAGCGGACGCCGGTGGGAAGGCACTGTTCGGTGATCAGTTCGAAGCCTAATTTTTCTAAGTAGAACTGCTTGCTCACTTCCAGGTCGCGAACGAACACGACGATGTCCTGGATTGACAGGTAGGGCGCTTCGCGGCCCGGGCGAAGCACGGTCCGGTTCGCCCACGAGAGAAAGGCGTCGCTGGCCATCGGCGTGATTATAACGGGACGGAGAGGTGTTGAGACCGGCGCCATTACGCAAACCCTGCATCAGGTCTCTCAGGTTGAGCCTGCCCCGATCGACAAGCTCAGGCTCTGTCGCAACAAGCGCGACAAGAGAGGGCACCCCTCCGTTCCGGTTGAAGAAGCAGCCGAAAGCAGCATCACTATCGTCAGGTCTAAAGGCGCAGTCAGTTCGTCTACACTGTGTTTATTGTGCGGAAAATTGTCTGGCTGATTGCGATTGCGGTGATCGGAGCCGCGGGATGGCTGGCGTGGGCGCTGCTCATGCCGGTGACGCCGTCGGGCCAGACGGTGGTCTTGTTACGTCCGGGATACTCGACGCGCCGCATTGCTGCGGAGTTGAAGAATGCGGGCGTGATCCGCAGCAAGGAAGCTTTTGTGCTGTGGCACTACTACCATCGCGGGCGGTCGTTGAAAGCCGGCGAATACCTGTTCGACCAGCCGGCCAATATTATCAATATCCAGAAGCGGCTGAGGCGGGGAGATGTTTACTTTCACACGCTGGTGGTGCCGGAAGGCTTCACCATGTTCGACATTGCGCGGGCCTTCGAGGAGGCGGGGCTCGGTTCTGCCGACGATTTCGTGAAGGAAGCGCAATCGGATACATCGCTGATTGCCGATATCGCTCCGAACGCGCGGTCGCTGGAGGGATATCTGTTTCCGGACACTTACCAGTTCTCGCGCATGATGACGGTGCGGGAAATGCAGGCGGCGATGGTCTGCCAGTTCCGAGTCACGGCGCAGCAGATTGGGTTACTGCCGCAAGCGGGGCAAGAAGCGGAGGCGAGCGGTCAGTCGGGGCACGGCGGACATTTGTGCGGCGCGGTGACGGCGCAGATTCGCGAGATTAGCGGGAAGCCGGGCTCGATCACGGCGGAAGAGATTACGCCGCTGGAGCGCACGGTGATCATGGCGTCGATCGTGGAGAAGGAGACCGCAGTGCCGGAAGAGCGGCCGATGGTGGCTAGCGTCTACTACAACCGGCTAAATAAGCACGTCGCGCTCGATGCGGATCCCAGCATTATTTATGCGGAGCTTCTGGCGGGAACGTACCAGGGGGCGCTGCATCATGAGGATATGCAGTTCCGGTCGCCGTATAACACGTACCGCAATATTGGGCTGCCGCCGGGACCGATCGGGAATCCGGGGAAGAGTTCGCTGGAGGCGGCGATGCATCCGGCGCAGAGCGATTATTACTATTTCGTGGCCGACGCGCAGGGGCATCATCGGTTCGCCCGGACGATTGAAGAGCACAACAAGAATGTAGTGGCTTATCGGAAGGCGATGCGGGGGCGGTAAAGACGGCTTTCGGCTTCCGGCTTTCGGCTTCCGCTTTCCGGCTTTCGGCTTCCGGCTTTCGGCTTCCGGCTTTCGGCTTCCGCTTTCCGGCTTTCGGCTTCCGGCTTTCGGCTTTCGGCTTCTTTCCGGCTTTCGGATTCATGCGGGGGGGCGCACTGAACGAATTAAGCCGTTTAGCATTTGACCTACCCGTGTGGCTTCGCGCCGAAGCGAGTCGCTTTCTTCTTTCGTAACGTAAGTCAATCTTTCTGCGATCTCCAGTTGCGTTTCGACTTCGAAGAGCGACCCTCGGGCGTGGCAGAGGAATTGAATGAGTTCCCTGTCCGAAGAACGGCCCTTTCCTTCTGCGATATTGCTGGGAACCGAAACTGCGGCGCGCCGGAGCTGGCTCGTCAGACCGTACATTTCGTCTTTCGGAAAACGTCTGCTAAGCCGGTAGATGCTCGTCACCAAATCCATTGCTGTGCGCCAGACCTCGAGGTCCATGAAAGTGCCGCTCATATCAAGGCTCCTACACGAGTACCAGACAGAGTGCCACGTGTGGTCCGTAACGAGTCGTGACCGCTGTCACAGCTTGGTTGAAAACGGCGACCTCAAGACCATTTTGGGAAGCTACACCTGATCAAGCGAAGCCCCCGCCGAAAACCGGAAGCCGGGAGCCGAAAGCCGGGAGCCCCTATAATTCCCTCGTGACTTCGGACGGGACATCCGGGCGCGTGTTGGGGTTGGACGTGGGGTTGCGGCGGATTGGGGTGGCGGTTTCCGATCCGCTGGGGATCACGGCTCAAGGCTTGGAAACGCTGGAGCGCAAGAATAAGAAGCACGATCTGGGGTGGCTGAGGCGGGTGATTCGCGAGTACGAGATCCGGGAGATCGTGGTCGGCCTGCCGCTGCGGATGAGCGGGGCCGAGGGGGCACAGGCGGAGAAGATTCAAGCCTTTGCGGAGGATCTGCGCAAGCATTTCAAGCTTCCCGTACACCTTTGGGACGAGCGTCTTACGTCCGCGGAGGCCAACCGCCTGCTCCGCGAAACCGACCTTTCCATCGAGAAGCGCGGCAAAGCGGTCGACCGCATGGCCGCCATCCTCATCCTGCAAGGCTGGATGGAAAGCCGCCCACGTTAGATTTAGGTGATTGTGGGGCTCAGATGGCCGAAACCGGGCGCCGGGCGCGGAAGTCGGCCGCTCGATGCCGCTAAACCACCATGTTACAAGAACCTACATACCTTGCCTTCCCGGCGGGCGAGGAGTAGCATATTTACAGTAGTTTTGCGGCGTTTTCTTCCCCACGAACCCTCCGACCGACTGGGTGCCTGAATATGAGTGCTGCGGATCTGAATTTCCACATCGGCGATAAGGTCGTTTACCCCAACCATGGCGTGGGGGTGATTGAACAAATCAGTAGCCGGTCCGTAGGTCCTACGGTGGAGAAGTTTTACCTGCTGCACATCAAGGCCAGCAGCCTGAAAGTGATGGTACCGTGCCATAACGCGGGGAGCGTCGGGTTGCGGCGCGTCGTCCGGAATGGGGAAATCCAAAAAGTTCTGGACTTGCTTTCGGTTAGCGAGAGCAACGGGAACGGCGACTGGAAAGACCGGTTCAAGGAAAATTCCGACCGCATGCGCACTGGCTCGCTGCTGGAAGTGGCGGGAGTGCTGAAAAGCCTGATCACCCTGCATCAGGCGAAGCCGTTATCGTTCCGGGAGAAGAAGATGCTGGAACGGGCGCGCTACCTGCTGGTCAGCGAACTGGCGATGGCCCGCAACTGCGAAGAATCCAAGATCGAAGAAGTCCTCACCAGCACGCTGGCGAAGTGCAAGCTGCGATTTCCGGAAGCGTCGGAATTCCAGGCGTAGATCTTCAGACCTCAGACCGCAATTTCTCAACCACAGAAGACACAAGAGAAATCTAGCTGCTCACGCAAGTGTGGGCGCGCTCGAGCAGGAAGTCGCGTTCGCGGGCGTTGCGGGTGAGGGAGGCGGCGCGCTCGAACTCGGCACGGGCTTCGCTGATGCGGCCGAGTTTCTTGAGCAGGTCGCCACGGACGCTGGGGAGCAGATGATATCCGCGCAAGGCAGGGTCATTCTGTAGAGAATCCACCAAGTCCAATCCGGCAGCGGGGCCTGAGGCCATGCTCACGGCCACGGCGCGATTCAATTCGACTACCGGCGAGGGTGCGACCTGCGCCAACTCGCCGTAGAGAGTGACGATGCGGGCCCAATCGGTTTGGTCGGCGGTGGCAGCTCGCGCGTGGCACGCCGCAATCGCCGCCTGGATTGCATAGGGGCCGCGGTGGCCGCCAAGCTGTTCGGCGCGCTGGAGGGCCGTCAATCCACGACCGATCAACAATCGGTCCCATTGCGCGCGATTTTGCTCAAGCAGGAGAATCGGTTCTCCCGCGGCATTGACGCGGGCTTTGGATCGGGATGCCTGAATTTCCATCAATGCTACGAGTCCGTGCACTTCCGGCTCGTTGGGAACGAGCTCAGCAAGAATGCGTCCCAGGCGCAACGCGTCTTCGCATAGAGCCGGGCGCATCCAGTCGCCGCCGGCAGTCGCGGAATAGCCTTCGTTGAAGATGAGATAGATGACCTGGAGAACGGACGAAAGGCGGGCGGTGAACTGGGGGCCGCGCGGGACTTCAAACGGAACGTGTGCGTCGCTCAGGGTGCGCTTGGCGCGGACGATTCGTTGGGCAATGGTTGGTTCGGAGGACAGGTAGGCGCGCGCAATCTCGTCGGTGGTCAGTCCGCCCAGCAGGCGCAGGGTAAGGGCCACTTGCGCCTCGGTGGTGAGTACGGGATGGCAGGCGATGAAGACAAGGCGAAGCAGATCGTCGCCGATGTTGTCATCCATAGCTGCGGCGAGATCGGGCACGGTATTTTCCTTTTCAGCGAGTTCGCGCCCGAGGACTTCATGCTTTTGATCGATGAGAGTGTTGCGGCGCAGGTAATCGATGGCGCGATGCTTGGCGGTGGCCATGAGCCAGGCTCCGGGATTTTCGGGGATACCTGACTGGGGCCAGCGCTCGAGAGCGACGACCAGGGCATCTTGCGCCAGTTCCTCGGCGACGCCGACGTCGCGCACGATGCGAGTCAGCCCGGCGATGAGCCGGGCCGACTCGATCCTCCAAACCGCTTCAATGGCGCGATGGGTGTCGGTAGACGTCACAGCTACCGATCACACCATGTTCATGCTTTGAGCGCAACCTCGTGGTCGCTGATCTTGGCGCAGTTGGGGCCGCCGGGCTCGTAGATCTGCCGCAACTCGCACTCGCCATCGCCGGCGATGCGCAGGAAGTTCCTGGCCAGCTCGATCGCTTCTTCCTTCGAATTAGCCTTAAGGATGGCGAAGCCGCCGACGACCTCCTTGGATTCGGTGAAGGGACCGTCGGTTACGGTCACTTTGCCGGCCGATTTCCGCACGCGGGCGCCGAGGGCAGTGGGGAGGCAGCCCTCGGTAGCAAGCAGCCAGCCCGCTTTCATGCCTTCTTCGATCAGCTTGCCCATGCTTGCCATTTCGTCCTGGGTGGGAGGGGTGGACCGTTCTACCGTCTTGTAGATACTGAGGAATCGCATTGTCGTCTCCTTCTTCTTTTAAGAAATTGGTTGGGGCCGGGTCTCGAATTCTCTTCGTTCTCGGCTCTCTATCAATACGTCGAACGAGCCATGGCCAATTCGACAAGGAATGCGAAAAATCGCTTACTTTCTTGCCGAGAGGTGTTCGCGCTGCTTTCGTTCCTGCTCGCGCAACTCTGGCGTGAAGTTTTCGCCGAAGTCGGCAGCCTCGAAGACAGGACGAATCTCGACCTCACTGTCTTCGCAGTGGGGATTGGGGCAGCGCTTCAGCCATTCGACGGCTTCTTCTATGGAGCGCACCTGCCAGATCCAGTAGCCGGCGATGAGTTCCTTGGTTTCGGCGAAGGGGCCGTCGATGACGGTGCGCTTGCTGCCCTCGAAGCGGACGCGCTTTCCCTTCGAGGTGGGTTTCAAGCCGTCGCCGGCGAGCATGATTCCCGCTTTGACGAGCTCTTCGTTGTATTTCCCCATCGCGGTCAGCAGTTCCGTGCTGGGCATGACTCCCGCTTCCGAGTCTTTTGTGGCTTTTACGATGACCATGACTCTCATGGTGTTTTCTCCTATGGAATGGTTTGAGCTGGAGGTCAGAACCCCTGAATCCAAGCTCTATATGAACGTCGAAGCAGGAGCGGCAGAATCGACAGCTATCCCACAAAATTTCTTGCTCTATCTTAGCCCGAAGACCGGGCCGGAGGGGAAGCGCGGGATTTTGGAAAGCTTCGAAAAGGGCAGCGGAAAGCCTGAATCGGGGAGAGCGGGGGTTATAATGTCCCAAGCCTTGGCCGTAACCTCATGACTGATCAAATTAAGCGGAAATTACAGGAAGAGATCAACACGCTCGAACACGAGTTGATCCACGAACTTCCAAAAGAGATCAAAAAAGCTGCCGCCCTCGGCGACCTGAGCGAGAACGCCGAGTATCACATGGCGAAGCAGCGGCAGGAGTTCGTGAAGGCCCGGGTGCGACAGCTGGGGAAGCGCCTGGCCGAGTTGTCGATGATCAACATGAATAACATTCCTCACGACAGGGTGGGGTTGGGCTCAACGGTGAAGGTGTACGACAATACCAAGGAAGAGGAAGTGGAATACAAGCTGGTGACCAGCGAAGAATCCGACGTGGCAGCGGGAAAGATCTCGACGACCAGCCCGATCGGCCGCGCGCTGTTGAATAAGAAAGTTGGAGATGAGATAGTTGTGGTCACGCCCAACGGGAAACGCGAACTGGAAATCCTGAGCCTGAGCACGATTCACGACGAAGCTGAAGAAAAACCTAAAGAGGCCCAAGCCTGATGTCGGCCTCATGGACCTCCGCCTTTGGACGGGCCTGCGGAGTTCTGCTCGATACCATTGTCCGATGGCTCGCGCTTTCCCGCATTAATCCCAATGTGCTTACGTTCATGGGATTAGTGGTCAACACGTGGGCCGCGATTTTGTTCGGCTCCGCGAATGCCGCCAACCAGAAACGGATGTTCATTTACGCCGGACTGGTGATTATCTTCTCCGGCTTCTTCGACCTGGTGGATGGACAAGTGGCCCGCGCGACCAACCGGGTCACGCGCTTCGGGGCCTTCTTCGATTCGGTCGTGGACCGGTATTCGGACGCCAGCCAGTTCCTGGGCCTGCTGGTGTTTTATGCGCGAGGCGGACGATTCTTCTACGTGGTGCTGACAGCTTTCGTGATGATCAGCGCCATTATGGTCAGCTATACGCGCGCCCGCGCGGAAAGCCTGATCGGTTCTTGCCGCGTGGGGTTTATGGAGCGTCCGGAAAGGCTGGTGCTCGTAATCCTCGGAGCACTGTTCAACCGCATGGCGCCCGTGCTCTGGGTGATTGCGGTGCTAAGCACAATCACAGTCATTCACCGGATGCGGTATACGTGGACGCGGACGCAAGATCCGCCCGTGTCATTAACGCCGGGCCAGGCCGCATAGTTCTGCTCGGCGTTCTCTGCAGCAATGTTCGCGCGGTGTTCGGCTATTTTCCCCGTCCTGATCGCGCGTCGCCGTGACTCGTTATTGAATCGTTTTAATGGATCTTGCAGAAAATATTGGACTTCCCGCGATTCCTGCGGTACGCTAGCGCGCAACTGGGATGCCGTTTCCCAGCTTCCCCCCATCGGGCCCCAGCAAAACTAAGTCGTGTTCCGCCCTCGTTTGGGGTGCGCAGCGATGTCAAAGCGTTTCCTGGTGTTGCTACCTCTCGCCCTGGCCACGTTGGGTTGGGCGCGGGAACATACCGCGAACTGGGTTGAGGTACGTAGCCCCCGCTTCACGATTGTCACGAACTCCAGCGAGAAGCAGGGTCGCCGCATCGCCGTCCAGTTCGAACGCATGCGGGCCATCTTTCAAGAAGCTTACCCGCAGTTGGAAGATGACCCGGACGCCCCCGTTGTGGTCTTGGCCATCAAGAACAAAGATGAGTTCCGCGCGCTCCAGCCCAGCGCTTACGCGTCAAAAAAAGCGTTGCCCCTGCACGGAATGTTTGTCGGAGGAGCGGACAAGAATTACATTCTGATGCGGCTTGACTCGGAAGCCGGGAATCCGTATCCGGTGGTCTATCACGAGTACACGCATTTGTTCCTGCGAGAAGCTGACGAGCGAATGCCACTGTGGCTCAATGAAGGATTGGCCGAGTTTTATCAGAGCACGGAGATCTACGATCAGGAAGTGCTGCTGGGCGAACCGAATCAGCAGCACCTGATGTTTCTTCGCCAGGAAAAACTCTTGCCTCTGGCAACTCTCTTCACCGTGGACGAGAAGTCTCCCTATTACCTGGAAGAGAAAAAAGGCGCGGTCTTCTACGCCGAGTGTTGGGCTCTCACTCACTATCTGACGCTCAAAGATTACGGGGAGAAGACTTCTAAAGTCCCACAGTACATCGCTCTCGTGAATGAAAACGTCGACCCGGTCACGGCCGCGACGCGTGTTTTTGGAGATTTGCGGAAACTGCAAAGAAGTCTTGAAATCTATATCGAACAAAACAGCTTCAATCACTTCGAGACCCGGATCTCGCGGAGGATCGATGATTCCCGTTACCAGGTGAAATCAATGAGCCCAGCGCAGGCGGCCGCGGTGAAGGCGGAGTATCTGGCTGCCAGCGGAAGGATGGAACAGGCGCGGGGGCTGCTGCCGACCGTGCGGGAACAAGATTCTTTGATACCGGAAAACATCGCGTCAGCGCCATCACCCGAGCCGGCAACGGCTGAGAAAGTTTTCCAACAGGTGCAGGACGAAATCTCATGTCCACTGTCGCATATCCTCGAGGGCGCCAGCGAACGGGCTACCGAAATGGTGGAGAACCTGCAGCGTTTCACGGCTACAGAGAAGATCGAGCACACGGAGTTCAGAAAAAATGGCAAGCCGCGCTACTCGGCAAACCAGGTGTTCAGCTATGTCGCCGAGATCGACCAGGCATCCGGCTCATTCTGGGTCGAGGAGTACCGGTCCGCGAAAACGCAGGGTGAGCCTCCTCCGCTTTCGGATACCGGGACGGCGGCCTTCGCTCTGATTTTCCATCCACAGAAGATTGGGAATTTCGAATTTCACTGCGAAGCGCGGACGGAGGTGAAGGGAATCTCCGCGTGGCAGCTTCGCTTTGAAGAGAGTCCCGATCCACGGAAATCGTTTCACCAGATCCGGATCGACCGTTCGATCTATCAGCTCCGGTTCAAAGGGCGCGCCTGGATCGCGGCCGACGACTACCAGATCCTGCGGCTACAGACGGACCTGGTCGCGCCCATCTCGCAGATTCACCTGCAACAGGAGCACCTCGATATCACTTATGCTCCGGTCGATTTCGATAAACGCAAGTTGCGAGTTTGGCTGCCAGAAAACGCCTCGATGCAGATCCGATACCGGGGGCATTCCTATCAGCGCGTCCACAATTTCAGCCACTTTCAACTGTTTCTTGTGGTCACCGAGCAAACCGTGAAGGAGCCCATTCCGGGGCCGGGTGGATGATTTCAAGTTAGGCGCTTTGCGGAGCGCGTTCAGTATGTTCTGACCCTGCCGATCACCGCGGCTTTGCCATGCCGCTCCGACGCCGAGCGGTCCGCGCCACGCCTTAGTCTCACCTGCTATCCTATGCGTTCGCATCAACACTATCGGGGAGAATCTTGCCGAAAGATCCGGTTCTGGTGGTTCACGGGGGCGCCTGGGCGATGCCCGATGACATGGTCGAGGCGCACATCCGCGGCGTCAATCACGCGCTGGCTGCGGGTTGGAGCGTGCTCGCGCGCGGAGGTTCGGCGCTCGACGCGGTGGAGGAGGCGGTCGTCATTATGGAAGATGACGAGACCTTTGATGCGGGCCGCGGTAGTTTTCTAAACCGCGACGGGCGCGTGCAGTTGGATGCGCTGATCATGGACGGATCTACGCTGCGAGCGGGAGGAGTGGGATGCGTGGAGCGCTTGCGCAACCCGGTGCGCGCGGCGCGCAAAATTCTCAGCGAGAGCCCGCATATTTATTTCGTCGGGGAAGGCGCGGAAAAATTCGCCGCCGAACACGGTGTTCCGCTCTGCTCCAACGATGAGCTGATCATTCCGCGAGAAGTCGAGCGGTTGCGGGATTACCAGGCGAAAATCCCCACTTCTGGCGCCAAGAACGCGCCAGAAATGGGGCATCCTCCCGGAAGCGATTTATTCGCGGGGGAGACGGACGACCCGACCATTTCGCACGATACGGTGGGCGCGGTCGCACTGGATCGCGAGGGGAATATCGCGGCTGCGACGTCGACCGGGGGCACGCTGAACAAGGCGCCGGGACGGCTCGGCGATTCGTCGCTGATTGGCTGCGGCTGCTACGCGGATAATCTGAGCGCGGCGGCGTCTACCACGGGATGGGGCGAACCGATTATGAAGCTGGTGCTCGCCAAATGGACAGCCGACCGCATCGCCGCCGGGAATCTGCCGGAGTGGGCCGCGCAAGAAGCGATGAACTATCTGAAGCAACGCGTAAATGGGCATGGTGGCATCATAGTCCTCAATCCCGAAGGTCATATCGGGATTGCTCACAATACGCCTCGAATGGCCTGGGCGTTTAGGACCGTGAAGACTCAGGATGCGGGGATCGTGCGGGAAAACTAGAGGAGAGTTCAGATTGAAGATTTTAGATTTTAGATTGCAGATTGCAGAAGTCAGAAGTGAGAGTGGGCTCAACGTCAACCCCATCGGAGCGCTCATCGGAGATCTAAAATCTACAATCTGAAATCTACAATCTGAAATCCGCGCCTTTAAGTTCGAAGGCCGAGGCCGAGGTTCCGTTACCTTGGTCAATTGTTGCCTGCCGGGCTGCATGGTGTAATCGCGGCGAATGGCTTTCGTTCGCAAATGTCCGAAGTGCGGCCACGAACTGACTGACGCGGCGTCGGCGGCGTGTCCGATATGCGGCGCGAAGATCGTTGCTGCTCTGGGAGCGAAGATCTGGATCGTAGCGCTGGTTCAGATCGCGATTACAACGATTTTCATGCTGGTGTTCGGATTTCCGAAGATCATGATCGCGATCTTCGTGACGGTGATCCTGATCGGCACCGCACTTTCTGCATGGGTAAAAGTCAGACCGACGGGTGTCCGAGGACCGGTGCCGCAGCGGCCATTGGCGCATCCGGCGCTATTTCGGATTCTCAGTTGCGTCAGCGCGCTTTGTGTCCTGGTCTTTATCTCTTTCCTGCTATTCGGCTTCGTAATCTTCATGAACGCATGGAATCGCTGGCACGAATATGAAGGTCAGCGCTATCAGCGGACAGATTTTGTGGTGAAGCGCGCTTACTACCAGCCAAGGCGGAAGGGGAATGCAGACATTTCTGCCAGCGGGGTAGTGGAAGGCAGTCAAGAGTGGATGAGCCTGCAGCGGTATGTGGAATCCTTTCCCCATAACCAGGCGGAACTGGAGGCGGAAGTCCCGCCGGGAACATCGATTGATGTTTATTATTTTCCGGGGTTGAAAGGGCGGGCGCGGGTAGTGGTGTATGACGAAGTGCCGCCAGCGGAGGCATCGCGGCGCACCGCGATGAATACGATCACCTACGCACCGCTCGGGCTGGCTGTAAGTGCAGGGCTCATTTTCCTTCTATCTCGATTGCGGCGATTATGTTTCGCAGAAGAGCCTATCGCAATGGCCGCCGCAAATTCCTCGTTTTGAGAAATCTCGGCAGATTACAACCCTTAGCTCGCGATTCGCGCGGCCTCCGCGGTAGCGAGGATGTCTTGCGCTCGCATGGGCGACTGGTAATAGGTGGAGAACAGGGCAATATGTTCCCGAACTCGTAACGTTTCCGGAACTCGTCCCACCTGCAACATGGCGCCGGTACGCATCCGGTTTTCGGGATTGGTAGGGTCGCCGCCGAAGACTCGAGCCTTCCCGGATGTGGGTTGCAGGAGACCGAGCAGCAATTTTACGGCGGTGGTCTTGCCGGCGCCGTTGGGACCGAGCAGAGCCACGACTTCTCCGGCGCGCACGCGGAAATCACGTCGCGCAAGGCATGGATGTCGCCGTAATTTTTGTTCACGCCTTGCAGGCTGGCAACAATCGCGTCCGAAGCTAGAGTGCCGTGGCTGCAAGTTTGATCGAGGGCTGCGGGCATTTGAGGTCTCCGAAAGGTCGTGTGCGTATCCGTGATTGCATGATCGCGGACTGCAGTTGGGAGCGCCAGTGCCATCCATCACGGAGGTGGCGTGACAAATGTCATGCTCGCGGAAACTGCGCCAACGAGGTTTAGGAGGGTGGAGCATGCGAATACACGCAAAAGGTTGAGCGCCAACCGAGATTGCGCCTGATTTGAGGCGGCAGGCTTGTTACGAAATCCGAACAAACCGGGGAAATCGGGTTCCCGGGAGAAAGCCGGGGCGAGTCTTTCGCAAGCGCACGGAAGGCGCGGGTCGCCGCATCTGACAAGGGCTAGCGCGTGTTCTGAATTCGTAACAGCGAGTGGTGTACAAATTTTTCGCGCAAATTGGTGGCTACAAGGCGGCTCGCCTTTGGTATGATTCCCCCACTCTTGGAGGCGTTGTGCTCCCAGCTGGAAAAAGCCTTCGCACGCTACGTGAGAAACTCGGCCTAACCATGCGCGACGTGGAAAATTCCAGCGCGCGCATTGCGGAACGTTACCGCAACGAAGAGTTTTCCATTCCACCCAGCCGCCTGTCGGATATCGAGACCAAAGGAATTTTGCCCAGCATCTATCGCCTGTACACGTTGTCGGTGATCTACCGGCGGGACTTGCGCGAATTGATGTCGTGGTACGGCGTCGACCTTAATAATCTGGCTGCCGACCTGGGCCTGGTTTCTCCGCCAAAATCGCATGTTAGTGACGCGCTGGCGGGACTGGCATCGGTGCAGGTTCCGGTGCGCATGGATCCTGGGTTCGACGAGCGCCGCACCACCAATCTGGGGCGCATGGTCGAGCAGTGGGGACTGGTGCCGTTTGCGTATCTGGCGCAATTTGCCAACAGCGAGTTCACGTACGGTTACGTCGGTACGCAAGACTTCACCATGTATCCGATACTGCCTCCGGGCAGCTTCATTCAGGTGGATGAATCGCGCAACCGTGTGGTGGAAGGCTCGTGGCGTTCGGAATATGAGCGGCCGATTTATTTTGTAGAGACGCGCGACGGGCATACCTGCTGCTGGTGCAGCATGCGCCGCGAAGAGATCATTCTGCAGCCGCATCCGCTTTCTCCGGTTCCGGTGCGAATCCTGCGCCATCCGCAGGAGGCCGAAGTGCTCGGCCAGGTCGTGGGAGTGGCTATGAAGTTGACCGAGTGGCACGCCCTCGATTCTGCTCCAAACTCGAAAGCGCCAGCAGCACTGAACTAAGGTGCGCGGAAGACGGCGTGTCCTGCCGGTCTCCGGGCAGCAGCGCGTCGAAGTGCTCGCGCATCTCCTCGACATAAGCCTGCGGGGCAACTCCGCTGCCGCGGCTTGATTCCTCTAGATCCTCTACTAATGCGTCGAGCGGCGTTTGCAAGACCCGGGCGACGACTTCTGCGTGAGCTGTCTTCAGGGCGCGCTCGGAAGATTCCTCGCCGTGGACAATCTGCATTCCCCAATGTTCGTACCTGCCGTGACCGCGACGCAGGGATGCAAGATAGGACAGTTTCGCGAACAGGCCGGAAATGGCCGAAAGCGTGGTTTCTTTGACGTCCTGGAGTGCTGATTTCAGGGTCATCTTGTTACAAATTCCGAACAATCAAAGGTTTCCGAAGCGTGTTGCGGGTGTGTCGGCAGCCATGACACTATCACCGTCCATCTTGCAGTCCAAGGAGAAATAACCGTGAAACGTGTACTACTGGTTCTTGGGGCGGCGGTATTGTTTCTTAACACTTTGGTAGTCCCAACCGTCGTTCGGGCTGATGGCGGGGGAGGAAGTAACACGAATTGCGGCGGCAGCACCATCTGCAAGCCGTAACTCGTCCCTACTGAGAATTGTGCCACGGAAGATCGAGGAACCGCGCAGCGGGGCGTTGATCTTACGAAAACCGAACAAGAGTCAACCAAGCGTTGCGGCCTGCAGCGAATCGCGGTATAGTGCCTGACCGTCGCCATGCTGCAGGCCCACTCATTCCTTTGGAATTACCTTTGGGTCGCACCCAACGTCTTCCTTCTTATACTTGGGTTCTTTATTTGGAAGCGGGGGCTTTCGCGCCAGCTTCCTGCTTTTCTCGTGTTCGTGATCTTCAGCGCCGTCGGAGACCTCGCAGTCTTCGCCGCTGACATCGTACGCTCGGTGTCAGCGGTGAATTTCTGGCGGGTCGACTGGGCGTATCTCCTGATCGAAAGCTTCCTGAAGTTCCTAGTGATCGGAGAAGTCTTCTCAAGGGTTCTGAGCCCTTATTCCTCGATCAGTCGATTGGGAAGAATTCTAGTTAGTGGGTTCGGTGCTGCACTTGTGCTGCTGGCGACTTTGGCTGCAGCCTACTCACGCGGCGATAGCTCGGTCCGTCTCATCTCTGGATTTCATCTTCTTGAGCAAACGGTTTTCCTGGTTGAGTTGGGCTTGGTCGTCTTCATTTTCCTCTTTGCGGCCTATTTTCGATTGTCCTGGAACCGTCTGTCATTTGGTGTGTTGCTGGGCTTCGGTGTTTCTGCATGTGGGCATTTGGCCGGTTGGGCGATTTCAGCCAACGCGGATCTCTCTGCCTACGGGCGTACCTTGCTCGATTTTCTCGACATGACTACGCATCACATCTGCGTACTCATTTGGTTCTATTACCTGCTTGTGCCCGGTAAAGTTGCAGCGAAGACCCCAGCCCCGTTGCCGGAAAACAATCTCGATCTCTGGAACCGCGAACTAGAGAGGCTGTTACAACAATGACACTCGCCATCGTTCTGATCGTCGCTGCCGCGCTTGGACTGGTTTTTATTGTTCGCATCACGTTGTCGCAGAGGCTGCAGGTTGCCCCAAGCAGCCTCGCGGCACAGATTCAGCCCATTGACATAGAAGCATTCCGGAACCTCGTGGATCCGGCGGAGGACGAATACCTGCGGCGTCGTTTGCCGCCTGCGCAGTTTCGCAGCGTGCAACGCGAACGCCTGCGCGCCGCTGCCGCTTACATCCAAATCGCCGGACGCAACGCCTCCGTGCTCGTGCGCCTGGGACAAAGCGCTCTGACTTTCCCTGACCCCAACACCGCAGCCGCCGCGCGACAGTTGGTGGAGAGCGCGCTCCTGCTGCGCCGCAACTGTGCTTTCGCCCTCATCCGCATCTACATTGCGTTGGCGTGGCCGAACGGCGGGGCAACTGCCGGACTCGTCCTGCACGGCTACGAACAGTTGAACGGGTCCGCCATGCTATTGGGACGGCTGCAGAATCCTGCCGCCCCGGTGCGGATCTCGGCCACGATGTGATTGGGATCACAAACGATTTTCAGATGTGCTGTGATCCCCATCATGGATAGCTGGCATACGTCAGGGGCTATCCTTTTCCCGCATGCTCCGCCATCCTCCGAAAATCTACCGGGTTTACTGGAAAACCACCCAACTGCCATTCCTTACTTGTTTTCGGTCCTATTTCTGTTATAAAACCAGCGAGATTCAAGCGTCCCAGAGAGTTTGTGATTCTATCGGCAATCTGCCGGGATCGTGGCCATCGTCTGCTCGCCTTCGCGAGTTCAAGGGAGAACCTCATGCTCCGCACAATCAAAGTGATATCTGTCTGCGCCTTCATCCTGCTGCTTTGTACTCTGGCGTTTGCGCAAGGCGGCGCCGCTACCGGCGATTTGCACGTCATCGTGAAAGATCCCAAGGGAGATATCATCACCAACGCCACGGTGACTGTTAACGACGCGGCCAAAGGCGTGGAGCGAACCGCGAGCCCCGATGGCCAGGGAGGCTACAGCGCGCAACTCCTGCCTCCGGGGACGTACAGTGTGACCGTGGCCGCTGCGGGATTCGGCAAGATCGAGAACACGGGCGTTGCGATCAGTGTCGGGGGACTGGTGGAATTGCCGGTCACTCTGTCAGTTGCTGGCGGCAAAGAAGTGGTGGAAGTCAGCGCGCAAGGGGAGTTGGTCGAGACCTCGCGCAGTTCGACGACGGACACAATCGGGCAGCGGCGTATCGACAATTTGCCGATCAACGGGCGCAATTACATCAACTTCACGCTGACCGATTCGCAGGTGGTGCACGATGCCGCGCCTAACCTCGGAGCTGCGCCCACCTCTGGGCTCAATATGAGCGGACAGCGCGCTCGCTCGAACCTGGTGAATGTTGACGGGACCGACGCTACCGACAACTCGGTCAATGGCGTGCGGTCGACGGTTTCGCAGGAAGCGGTGCAGGAATTTCAGATCATCACGAATAACTATGCGGCGGAATACGGGCGCGCGTCGGGTGGGGTGGTCAACATCATCACGCGCTCGGGGTCGAATGAATTTCACGGCGACGTTTACGGATATCTGCGCAACCGGAATTTCCAGGCGGTGAACCCGTTCAGCACGGTTCCCAATCCGGCATATACGCGGGTGCAGGCGGGAGCGGCGTTCGGCGGAGCGCTGAAAAAAGACAAGACGTTTTATTACTTTTCGTATGAGATTACGCGGCGGCATGAGACGGGATTTTCCAGCATAGGGCAAAATAATTTCGGCCTGGTCCCGTTCGACACGAGTGCAGTGGGAATGCCGTGGGGAACGCTGCAACTGACGCCGGACCAGGTCGGATTTTTGACTGACCCGAATACGTTGGCAGCCGAGTCTGATCCTGCGGTTGCCAACGCGGTCGCAACTTATGCTGCGATTGCCGGAGCATCGTCGACGCAGGCGACCAGCGGCGTGTGGCCAGCAAGTGTCGCTACGGTCTTCTCCGGTGGCGCGACCTCGAGTTGGGCCGGTTTCATTTCCACCTGCACTCCGGCTTCATGTCCCGCAGCGGCGCTGTTCCCAGGTACCAATGTGCCCGGTGCGTATCAGACCTTGAATTCGCAAATCGGAAACTTTCCTGTGTTTGAAGGAACGAGCCTGTACTCGCTACGCCTCGATCACAACCTGAGCAATTCGAACCGGCTGATGCTGCGCGCCAACGTCAGCCCGAGCACGGTGACGGGGATCGAGGTCAGCGGGCAGGATCAGCCTTTCGGACAGAATTCCTATTCTCGTACGTCGCAGCAGACCTATCGCGATGTGGCCGGAACGGTGCAGGACACTTGGAGCATTGGCACGAACCGCATCAATGAATTCCGCTTCCAATATGCCCGCCGAGGACTTTCTTATTTCTACAACACGCAGATTCCGGGCGGATCAGATCCAGCGGTGAACATTCCGGGATTTGCATACTTCGGGCGCGAACCTTATTCCTACATTCAGCGGACGGAGACGCGATACCAGTTCACGGATAATTTTTCGTGGAGCATCGGGCGGCACAACACAAAATTCGGAGCGGATGTCAATTATCTTCCGGTGACTGCCCTGTTTACCGTGAACTATGGTGGCGTGTATGACTTCGGAACACTGGGCGCCAACAATGCATTGCCCGCTGCGGAGTACTCGGCTTTACCTGCCAATCTGCAGCGGAGCATTCCCGCGCTTTCGGCAGTGCAGTCTTACGGGTTCGGAGTTCCAGGAGATTTTATTCAGGGTCTTGGAAGTCCCAGCGACAAATTCAAGAACATTCCCATCGGATTTTTCTGGCAGGACTCTTGGCGAGTTAATTCAAATGTGACTTTGAATTTCGGGGTGCGGTACGACGTGGAGATTCCTCCCAAATTCAAGGCCCCGCAAGGGCTGGCTCTTCCGGCTTATAACCTGCTCGGACTACAAAAAGGAATTCAGACCGACAAAAACAATATTCAGCCGCGTGTCGGGTTGGCATGGGACCCGAAGGGTGACGGGAAAACCGTCATTCGAGCCTCCTATGGAATGTTTTACGACCATCCGCTACTGGGACTTTACTTCCTGGGCGACGCCTCGGATGGGTCGTCCAGCGGGCAGTTGGCTTTTGGGCCGGGCACGCCCTGCGCGGGTGCTGGTAGTCCTGGCAATCTGAATGCAGTGGAGATCTTCCAAGGTCTGGTTCCCTCTGCGAGCGGTTCTGCGTCTTCACCGTGCTCGCCCACAGCAGGTCCGACCGGTCCTGCCGTGCTCGGCCTGTTGAACTACTCTCCGGATCAACAGCGCTTCTCGTGTGGGTCGTCCGGCAATTCCTGCGGTGTGGCTTCCACCTCGGAATCCATCTTCCTGGCGCAGAACTATCTCAATCCTGCGAATTTCCTGCCCCTGGGATTCCAGCCATTCGGCTATCCGCAAAGCAAGAATTTCGTGTACGCCTATTCGCAGCAGGCTAACCTGACCATCGAACGCGATCTTGGCCATGGCATGGCACTCAGCCTGGCTTACAACTTCAATGGCGGGCGTCATCTTAACCGGCCTATCAACGCGAACACGATCCGGGGTGATTTGATGGTTGCCAATTTTGAGGCAGCATTGTACGACGCCGCTGTCATCAACGACCCTTCGGTGTTTCCGGCGCCGACGAGTCCATACACTGTGAGCGGATGCAACCAAGGAGGCGGGCCATTTCTGCCTTTTGTGGACGCGTCGCTAATGAACTTCTTCCGGCCCGGCGGCTTGAATCCGTCGATCATTGGCGCGTACGCAGGGATCGGCGATCCACTTGGCTGCATTCCCCAGGCTGCCTCTCTGGTTCAGAGTTTGCCGGGATTCAACGCGAGTTGCGATCCTGCAACTTTCACCGGCTGCGTGCCGTTCGGCGACATGGATGCCAACTACTCCAATGGCAGCTCGGTTTATCACGGGTTGACGGCCAACCTGCGTAAGCGTTTTGGCAATCACTACGAATTTCTGGCGTCCTACACCTGGTCGCACGCCATCGACGATTCCACCGACCTGCAGGCGACATTAACTCCGCAGGATAGCTTCTATCCGGCGTATGACCGCTCCTCGTCGCTGTTTGATCAGCGCCACCGCTTCGTCTTCAGCGCTGTGTACCAGACGGGCAAGATTCACGGCGCGGCAGGAAAGATCTTCAGCGACTGGACGTTCGCGCCGGTGATCGAAGTTTCCTCCGGCCGTCCGTTCAACATCATCACCGGCAACGGCGACAACCTGCAGCTTTCGTCTCTGACCGGACGCCCGAATACGACGGTGGATCCGGCCTGCGGCACGGTTTACAAATCCAAGTACTCGCCCACTGGCACATTGCAGGAGCCCTGCATCAACGGATTTGTGGCGACTGGAACTGTGCCATCGCTGCTGGCGCTCGATGGCAACTTGGGCCGTAATGCCGGAATCACGCCGTGGACGGTCTTCGACGACATACGGGTTTCCAAGCGCATCTACTTCGGCGAGCGCTTCAACATGGAGCTGATTGCCGATGTGTTCAACATTGCCAACAAGGTGAATGTAGCCGCGGTCAGCCCGCTGTTCTCGAATGCGGGAGAGCCCACCGCGTCCTACGATCCGAGACAATTCCAGTTCGCGCTGAAGTTCAACTGGTAGTCTGACGCGCCAGCGATCTATCGCTACTGAGGCCCGCCTGTTGCGGGCCTCATTTTTGATGACCGCCGCACGTTTTTATCAAGTTGCCTGTCATGCCGAGCGAAGCGCGGCATCTGCTGTCTCATTGAAAAGAGTTTGATTCTTATGCCCGATTCCGAACTGTACCAGACTCAAGTTCCTTCCAGCCCGGTCGCTGCGCCTCAGCCGCCGCATACCTTTTTCCGTGGCCCGAATGGAATCCGTGCGGGCTGGCGGGTGCTGCTGTTTCTGGCGTTAATCGCGGCAGAGATTATGGTGGTGGCGATCCCTATCGCTGTGATTCTGCGGCTGAGCAACGGCAGTGGGCATCCGCGCGCGAGCATTGGCTTCTCAGGGCTGACTCCGCTCGGACTGAGCATCAGCGAGGCAGTCCTTTTTCTTTTCCCTGCAATTGCCGCGCTCATCATGGCGCGAATCGAGTACCGCAGATTCGGAGAGTACGGACTGCCGCTGGCATCCGCTTTCCGAAAGAATTTCTGGATCGGCTCGGCAGTTGGCTTCGCCTCGATCAGCGGATGCCTGCTGGCGATTTTTCTGCTGCATGGTTTCCATTTGTCTGGGCTGGGCATTCACGGGAGCACTCTTTTTTCGGCAACTGCGGCATGGGGACTGACATTCGTGCTGGTCGGGTTGGCGGAGGAATTTTCGTTTCGAGGGTATCTGCAATACACGATTACTACCGGGATTGGTTTCTGGCCGTCGGCAATTTTGCTGTCGCTGCTATTTGGCCTGGCGCACAAGGGTAATCCTGGCGAAAGTGCGTTCGGACTTCTCTCAGTCGTGCTCTTTGGGCTGCTGTTCTGCCTGTTTCTACGGCGCACGGGGAATCTCTGGTGGGCAGTGGGGTTTCACGCCGGGTGGGATTGGGGCCAGACGTTCTTTTACGGCGTGCCCGACAGCGGGATTCCTGCGTACCACAATCTGTTCAACTCTTCGTTTGCCGGGCCACGGTGGCTTACTGGCGGTACCGTGGGACCAGAAGCCAGCGTATTTACCCCAATCGTGCTGGCCATCGTTGCGATTTTATTTTCGCGCGTCTACCAGGAGAACCGATATCGGACATCGGAGCTCAGCGATTTTAGAACTGAAACACCACTCCCGCCGTCGGCGTGAGGGGCAGTCCTTGCAGGGTCTTGATCAGCGCCTGCCCCGTGATCGGATCAACGCCCGAACTGTAGAAATAGCGCGCATTGTAGTGATTGGTCAGATTCAGCACTTCTCCGTAAAGCGTCATCTTCCAGCGCTGAAACGCCCAGTCCTTATCGGCGCGGACGTCCAGGCGCTGGTAAAGGCTCAGCCGGGTTTGATTGAGGCCAACTTCTACGAATTGTCCATTGCCGGCCTGGATGTAGGTCCCGCTCGGAATCGGAAACCCTGAACCGTACAGCCACTTGCCGCTCAAGTTGAGGCTGGGCCGCAAACGGTACATAGCGAACACATTCACCGTGTGGCGCTGATCTTCCAGCGTCGGATAGTAGGAGGTATCGAGAGAGAAGTGATAGGGAGGCAGCGGCGTTGCGACCTGATATTGCCGTTCACGCGCCTGCACGAAGGTGTAACCCAGCCATCCGGAAAGACGATTCGCACTTCTGCGCTGCAGAATCAACTGCGCGCCCCGGGAATAGTCCCGCTGATAAGTGGAGCCAGAAAGCGGCAGCAACGCGGGACACGGAGCGGGAACCAGGAACTGCCCGTTGAATCCGGAGATGATGCCCATCGCCAGGGAGTTCTGGCGATCGAATACCTGCAGACGAAGGCGCGTATTCTCTCCCAGGCGCTGCTCAATCGCGGCGGTGAAGTGATTCGCCTTTTCCGGCATGAAACCGAGCGGATAGCAAGCGCCAGCATTCTCTTCCAACGCCGTCGAAAATTGCCGGTACTTACCGGCGGCGAACTGAAATTCGGTGGAGCGGGTGGCATGCCATGCCACCGAAATTTGCGGCGATAGCGGGTGAATGCCGAACCCGGACAAGCTGTCCCAGCGCACGCTGCCCAGGACGTGAACTCGGCCTGCCAGCAAGCCGGATGCCTGCTGCAGGTAGCCACTCTGGCGCAGTCCGGTTCCAGCAATGGAATATGCCGCGGGAACTCCGGTGCTGGTGAAGCTAACCGAATATTCGCGGTCACGCAGTTGCCGCTCCGAGAAGCCGGCCTGCAGCAATTCATTCTGGCTCCAGGCCCAGGAAAGTGTCGCGCCGCCCGCCCACTCCCGGTGGTCGGTTTTAGTGAGCAGCAGATTCGTATTGTTGAATAGTTGATCCGGTTCGGTCAGGTAGGATCCGTGAGCGTCAAGGAAGAGTCGTGGGCTCAGAGCCCAACGCCATCCCGCCCGCGCCAGGGTGAAATTGCTGTCGCCGCTTGCGAACTCAAAATTCTGCAGGGTGGACGGATTGTCCATGGCCATATTGGTGTGTCCGCCGGTGGCAAACAGGGTGACGTTCTGTCGTGGGGTCAGGTCATAGTTGAGTTTCAGGTCGCCGTCGTAGAACCCCACATCCGCGGCCGCCTGTACGCGGCCATGAATCAGGTAGTTGATGTAGCTTTTGCGCGCCGAGAGTAGCCACGACCCCTTGCTGGAATGCCCCAAGCCGCCTTCGCCGAGAATTTCGCTGGCCGCAATCCCCGCAGAAATGCGAAATAGGGGCGCACCCCGGCTGCCCTCGCGAGTGTGAATGTCGAGCGCCGCGCCGGCGGCATCGCCAAACTTCTCCGGATACGCCGCTGGGAGTAGCTTCATCTCCTCTACCACCTCGCTGGTCAGTACACCTAGCGATGCGCCCTCGTTGAAATTCCCGATCTCGTGAAACGGGTTCTGCACCAGCACGTCGTCAATGTAGATCGACACATTCGAAAACGGCGCTCCCATGACAGAGAACTCCGCGAAGAATTCGTTGTTGCCTTCCGCGGAAACTCCCGGCAGGGTCTGCACCGCGCGAAATGGATCGTCGGCAAACACGGTCGAAGTCTCGCGAATTTCCGAGCTGGTGACATTCATCTCAGTGGTGGCGGGGGAGTCGGAAATCTGGAATACATCGCCGTGCACTTCCACCTTGTCGGTATGGCGGAAGTTGTCGGGCACCATGGTGATGGAAAATTCCTTCACGTCGGCCACGCCGACCGTGAACGGGATGGTCAGCAGCCGGTAACCGACGGCGTTGAGCCGCAGCGTGTAACTTCCAGCGGGAAGGTCAGCAATATCAAACTCGCCGGAGATCGAGGTGATCGAACTGGCTTTGTTTTCCAAGATCACGACTTCCACCCGGCCCAGAGCCTCGCCGCCCACCGCATTCGTGACTTTGCCTTTGACTTCGGCTGCATGAGACGCAGCCGCGGTCAACAATAGGAACACGATGATTCGGAGGCGCATAAGGCTTTCCCAAGCTGAGCTCTGAATTGCGACGGCTTTTACGGAACGGTGGTTCCAACGTCATAAAGTTGGAATTCGCGAATACGGGCTTCTCCCGCCGAAGAGAGGATATTCAGCCGTATGCGAGAAGCTGTTGCGCGCGGAAATTGGTCAATCTTCTTGTGTCCGATCGCGAGGCCCGAGCTCACGGTGGTCCACTTGCCGTCGTTGTAGATTTCAATGGCGTACTTCTCGATGTGCTGCCCCTCGTTGAGCCATTCCATGGTCAGCGCATGATCGAAGGTTACTGGCTTGGCGAAATTCACCTCAAGGACAGCGTGATTCGATGCTGGCGGCGCGGACCAGAACGTATCGGGATCGCCATCCAGGGCCAGTGTCGCCTTTGGATCGGCTGGCAAGTGTTTCACTGTCAGATTCGTCCCGCATCGCCCGCGGATGGCAGCTCCGAATTCGCGCAAGCGCTGCACGTCGGCGTCCGGCAACAGCCCGCGGCGATCCGGCGCCAGGCCCAGCATGAGTTGCCCACCGCGTCCGACGGTGTTGTCGTAAGTGGAGAGCAGTTCCGGCAGAGTTTTTAAAGTGGCCTCGTCGTTTGGGTGCCAGAACCAGTGACTTTTGTGCAGCGGAGTGTCGGCTTCGACGGGACGCCAGCGCAAATATCCATGGCGATCGATCACGTTCCAGTTTTCGTAAGGAATGACGCCATCTTCATTGCCGGCCCAGCGAATGTCGCCGTATTCAAACAATGCCATGTCGGCGAATACCAGCGTGTTGGGCTGGGAGACGCGCAATTCCTCGATGTAGCGGGGGAAGTTGTACACGTGACCGGCGCTGCCCGCGCCATCGAGCCAGAACTCCTCGAGTGGGCCATAGTTCTGCGCCAGTTCATCGAGTTGGGCTGAGTAATATTGGTCGTAGTCGGCGGAATTTTTGTAGCGCGGCTCATGGCGATCCCAGGGAGACAGGTACACTCCAAATTTCAGACCGTATTTTCTGGCCGCCTGTTCGACTCGCCGCACTATGTCTCCCCCGCCGTTTTCCCACGGACTGCTCTTCACGCCATACGCCGTCTGCTCGGTCGGCCACAAACAAAATCCGTCGTGATGCTTGGCCACGAAGACCACGTACTTGATACCCGCGGCCTGGATCGCTTGCATCCATTGCTCGGGATTAAACTGCGTGGGATTGAATACTTTTGGATCGGCGGTGCCGTCGCCCCACTCCTGGTCCAGAAATGTGTTGGGCCCGAAATGGATGATCGCGCCCATCTCCAAATCTTGCCACTCGACCTGCTGGGGAGAAGGTTTCAGATCGACTGCATTCTGCGCGAGGATTGGGCCGCACGTCGTTAATAGTAGAAGAGCATAGTTTCGAACCCACCAGAAGGAAAACATGCCGGAGAGAATAACACTGGTGTGAACGCGGCAGGCCTTAGGTTTTGGGTCTTGGGCCTGAGGCCTTGGGTCTTAGGTCTCTGGGCCTCAGGTCTGACGCAGGGCGCCCGGTGTTAAACTCTTCCTTCACCCATCCTTGGCGCTTGCCCGGAGTTCGCTTCCCAATGTCTGAACCGCAAATTCCCAGCGCGCGCACCCGCGTGGTGCGCGAGGCTGATCGCGCTGTCTACGATCGCGAGACTGTGTACCGCATCCTTGATGAAGGATTTCTGTGCCATGTCGGCTTCGCGATGGATGGACAGCCGTTCGTGATCCCGACTTCTTACGGCCGCAAAGGCGCGAGTCTCTATATTCACGGCTCGGCCGCCAGCCGCATGCTGCGCCAGATGAAAGAGGGCGTGCCGGTCTGCGTGACGGTGACGCTGCTCGACGGCCTGGTTCTCGCGCGCTCCGTCTTCAATCACTCGATGAACTATCGGTCGGTGGTAGTTCTGGGAAAAGCCACGCTGGTGGATGATCCGGGTGAAAAACTCGCGGCCCTACGCGCGCTGTCGGAACACATCCTGCCGGGCCGGTGGGACGATTCGCGCCAGCCCAACGAGCGCGAACTCAAAGCCACGTCGGTGTTGCGCGTACCGATCGAGGAATTCTCAGCCAAAGTCCGCACCGGGCCGCCGATAGATGATGCGGAAGATTATTCTTTTCCGACGTGGGCGGGAGTGATTCCGCTGGAAATGGTCGCTGGGGAGCCGATCGACGATGAGAGGTTATTGGCAGGACGATCAGTCCCCGAATATGTGAGATCCTATACTCGTCAACGCTGAATGCCGATAGATCAGCATAAGATGAAGTACTCCAGAACCATCGATGGTAGAGGACGGATCACTGTCCCACGGGAGATTCGTCGACGGTTGGGACTCTCGGCGGGAGGCGCGGTGGAGTTCATCATCGAGGGCGAGCAGTGCGTTCTTAGGGCTCCCGGTCACGAAAAAGATGTGTTTGCTAAGTACCGGGGGATCCTCCGCAGGTTTCCGCGTGGCGAAAAGGGAATCAAAGGCTGGATCGATGAAATGCGAGCGACAAAGATGATGGTCCGCGTCGCAAATGACGGGAGACTCATCGCACACTGACGTTCGCGGGCGGGGGCACCCGCGCCACATTGCCTTACGGCACCAGCAGCAGCTTGCCTGCGACCTTCCGCGCTTCCATATCGCGATGCGCTTGCGCCGCCTCCGCTAGCGGATAGGTTTTTGCGACCCGCACTTTGAGTTTTTCGTCCGCGATCATGGCGAACAGCGCGGCGGTACGGGCCAGCAGTTCCTCGCGAGTGGCGGTGAAGTGCGCCAGCGTGGTGCGCGCCATGTACAGCGACCCTTTTTCCGACAGTCTCGCCGGATCCACCGGAGGTACCGGTCCGCTCGACATGCCATAGAGCACAAGCATTCCACGCAGCCGCAACACGTTGAGATTCTTTTCGAACGTTGCCTTGCCTACTCCGTCGTAGACCACCTCCACGCCTTTGCCGCTGGTGAGGCGCTTCACTTCCGTCTCGAAATCCTGATGCGTGAAAACGATGACCTCGTCCGCTCCAGCTTCCCGCGCCAGTTGAGCCTTCTGCTCGCTCGACGCGGTGCCAATCACCCGTGCCCCGGCGGCTCGCGCCATCTGCACCACCAGCAATCCAACTCCTCCCGCAGCCGCATGCACCAGGGCCGTCTCTCCCGCCTTCAGCTTGTGTGCGTCGTTTACCAGATAATGCGCCGTGAGCCCGTGCACCATCGCCGCCGCGGCCTGTTCATCAGAAATCGAAGACGGCACGGGCACGAGATGCTCCTCGGGTGCTGCCACGTATTCGGCATACGATCCGAGGGTGCCGCTCCACGCCACGCGGTCGCCGACTTTGACCACCTTCGCCTGCGGACCGATGGCCGTGACCACGCCTGCGCCTTCCTGCCCGGGAATAAACGGCAGCGGCGTGCGCAGCCGCCCATCGCGGAATTGTCCGTCAATCGAGTTCACTCCTGCGACGCGGACCTTCACGAGCGCGTGGTCGGCTTTTGCCTGCGGTGTGGGTAGGTCCACCAGTTCCATTACCTCCGGACCGCCCGTGTGTGAAACGCGAATGGCTTTCATGATGGGATCTTAGGTCTTCGGTCTTCGGTCTTCGGTCTTGGGTCGTAGGTCGTAGGTCTTAGGTCTTAGGTTCGAGATTTTTGGGCTGAGGTCCGAGGCCGGAAGTGCCAAGACCTAACACCCAAGACCCAAGACCTAACACTCAAGACCTAACACTCAAGACCTAACACCCCACACCGCTTTTCCTACGGGATCAGCAGCAACTTACCCGTCGTTTTTCTTCCTTCCAGGTCGCGATGTGCACGCTGGGCCTCGGCCAGCGGATACGTGTGCTCGATGCGCAGCTTCAACTTGCCCGCAGCCATCATGCCGAACACCGCGCCCGCTCTCGTCATCAACTCATCGCGCGTCGCAGTGTAATTCGCGAGCGTGGGCCGGGTCACGTAAAGAGATCCTTTTTGCGATAGCGCGATCAGGTCAAACGGCGGCACCGCGCCGCTCGATCCGCCGAACAGCACCATCATCCCTCGCGGTCGAAGAACATTTAGTCCCTTCTCGAACGTAGTCTTGCCCACCGAGTCATAGACGACGTGCACGCCTTTGCCGTCGGTGAGGCGCCTGGTTTCAGCTTCGAAGTCGGACTGCGTGTAGAGAATGACCGCGTCCGCACCCGCATCGCGCGCCAGCTTGGCCTTTTCCTCGGTCGAGACCGTGCCGATCACACGCGCGCCGATGTGGTGCGCCATCTGTACCAGCAGCAGCCCTACGCCGCCCGCCGCCGCGTGCACCAGCGCCGTCTCGCCGCGCTTGAGGGGATAGGTGTCATGCGAGAGATAATGTGCGGTCATCCCCTGCAGCATGGCGGCGGCAGCCTGCTGATCCGTCACGCCCGCCGGAATCGGCACCAGCCGGTCGGCGGGAATCACGGCGTATTCCGCATATCCGCCGAGCAAGCCGGTCCAGGCGACGCGATCGCCGTTCTTCACCGACTTTACGTCCGCGCCGAGGGCCGTGACTACGCCCGCGCCCTCCTGGCCCAAAACAAACGGCAGGGGTACTTTGTATCGGCCCTCGCGGTGGTAGACATCAATAAAGTTCACGCCGGCAGCGGCCACCTTCACCACCGCCTCATTCGCCTTTGGCTCGGGAACGGGCAACTCGACCGATTCCATCGCCTCGGGCCCACCTGGTTGCTTGACTTGTATGGCTTTCATGACGGTCTTGGATTCGCAGCTATAGCACAAAGATTCTGCGACCGGAGATTCTACATCCGTCGGGAATAGGGTGCTCAGAAACGGACGCCAGCGTACATTTTTTGTGCGAGGGGCATGCCGGCAGCGGGGGACCCGCCAGGACACTAGGGAAAGTGACCTAGCCCGGTTTTTGAACCCTTTTGGACGCGATATACTCAAATGTCTAGATACGCATCCTTATATCTGCATGAGACGTAGCTCGCCCTTATGGGCCGTAATCTTGATTTTCGCTGTGCTGCCTGCCACTGGCTGCCTGTTTCGCACGCGCCCCGTTGAGGACCGGTACTCGAAGGTCCCGCTGAAGGAGGCGACGCAGCAGGATCTGATCGCCAGCATCAACCAACAGGCCGAAGCGATTCAGTCCCTGAAGGCGACGGTCGACATTGACAGTTCGTCCGGCGGGATGAAGAAGGGTCACGAAACCCAGTACAAGGAAATCCGAGGGTACGTACTGGCGAAGAAGCCGGATTCGCTGCACATGATCGGCCTGATGCCCTTCGTGCGCACCACGGCGTTCGATATGGTCAGCGATGGAAAAGAGTTCAGGCTCTGGATTCCCCCCAAGAACAAGTTTGTGATTGGCGAGAACAAGGTAAAGACGCCCAACGCCGACCAGCCGATGGAGAGTATCCGCCCGCAGAATATCTACGAGGCACTGCTCATCCGCCGGATCGATCCGGATAACGAGATCGCTGTGATGGAGCATGGGTATGAGACCATGCACGACGGCAAGGGTCATCGCATCTTGCAGGACGACTATGAAGTGACGGTGATCCACAAGTACGATGACGGCTGGAGAATGTCGCGCAAGATCATTTTCGGGCGAACGGATCTGAAGCCGCACCGGCAATTTATTTACGACGAGGATGTGAAGGTCGCGACCGACGCGCATTACGCGGAATACAAAGATTTCAACGGATTCAGCTTCCCGTCGCGGGTGGAGATTTACCGGCCGCAGGAGGAGTACGACATCACCCTGACCATGCTGAAGCTGGAAATCAATGCGCTTCTGAAGGATGATCAGTTCGTGCTGGCGCAACCGCCGGGGGCGGTGGTGGTGCATCTAGATCAACCGCAGTCCAGCCAGGCGATGCCGCAAGTAGTGAAACCGCAGTAGAGCACTCGCTGTCAGGGCCAAAGTCAAAATCCCCACCCTGTCGCAAAAACGCGACGAGGATGGGCGCCCGCTGACCGATTTCGCTGACTGACTTCCCTATGATGAACAAAATGGTGGTTGCCAACCTGGTGCACCGGCCGACGAGGTCGCTGATCACCATGAGTGCGATTGCGCTGGAAGTGGCGATGATCCTGCTGATCGTCGCGGTGTTCTACGGGTATCTGACGGGATCGAAAGAAAGCCAGCTGGGCGTGGGTGCGGACCTGATGGTGATGCCGCCGTCCTCTTCGGCGCTGGCGGGCATGTCGGGAGCGCCGATCTCGGTGAAAGTCGGGGACGTGCTCCGGCGAATTCCGCACGTCACGGTGGCGGCGCCGGTGATCTGGGCGTTCAGCCAGAAGCCGCTGGAAATTGTGTACGGCATCGATCTGCCGACTTTTGACCAGTTGCCTCCGAAATTTCAGTATCTTTCGGGCGGCCCGTTTCAGAAGCCGGACGAGGTCATTGTGGATGACTATTTTGCCGGCATGAACCATGTAAGCGTTGGGCAGACGATCACAGTGTTGAATAACCAGTTTCATGTGTGCGGAATCGTCCCGCACGGCAAAGGTGGGCGCAAATTCCTGCCGCTCAAGACCATGCAAGAACTGCTCAATGATGAGGGCCGTACTTCTGTGTTTTACGTCAAGCTCGATGATCCGGCGAATATCGAGGCGGTAGAAAACGCGATCAAAGCGACGCCTGGCATGCAGCAGTATGCGGTGCGCTCGATGGCGGAGTACCTGTCGATGATGACGCCGGAAAATCTGCCCGGGTTTAACGTGGCCATTCAAATTGTGATTGGCATCGCGGTCGTGGTTGGGTTCCTGGTGATCTTCCAGTCGATGTACACGGCGGTGATGGAGCGGACGCGCGAAATCGGAATTTTGAAATCGATGGGCGCGACGAAGCTGTACATCGTGAATGTAGTGGTGCGAGAGACCATGCTGCTGGCAATCGTGGGGATCATTGCGGGCATCATTCTCAGCCTGGTAACGCGGCGGGTGATCATGTTTGAACGGCCGGTGCAGCGACTTTATTGGAATAACTGGTGGGTGCTGCGGGCGACGGCAATCGCCATTGTGGGAGCGCTGGCTGGGGCGATGTACCCGGCCTTTAAGGCGGCGCAGCGGGATCCGATTGATGCGCTGGCATACGAGTGATGCGGATCGTCGGAAAGTGTCCAGGTGTGTGTCGGCTTTCGAGAGTTGTGGGTGAGGACGCCGACCGCACAGCCGCCGAGACGGCGCTACCTGAAAACTAGTTTGAATCTAATCCGACGCGGCGGAGCATTTGCCTGAGGCCGCGGTCGCCGGCGGCTTCGAAAGGCTCCGGTTCTCGGCTCCGGAAGGTTGGCGTCCAGCCAAGTTTTCTTTCGATTGATAGCAAATCTAGCATCACCCATAGCGGACACTATCCGGCGGTAACATAGCGTTGACAAGAGTTTGCAGACTACGCTATCGTAAAGACTTAGTAGTCGTGTGGTTGCCCGCCTGATGGTCCTGGCGTCCTCGTCAGGGGAATCAACGAGCGGTCTTCTTTCGCAGCTTTATTCAATCTGGGAGAGTTTATGTCTACCTATTTCCCCAAACAGGGGGAAATTGTGCGCAAGTGGTACGTCGTGGATGCAGACGGGCAGACGCTCGGGCGCCTGGCTTCACAGGTGGCGCGCATCCTCATGGGCAAAGAGAATCCGCGGTATACGCCCTTTCTCGACACTGGCGATCACGTGATCGTGATCAATGCCGAGAAGGTTCGCACGACCGGCATGAAGGCCGAGAGCAAGGTATACCAGCACTACACGGGATATCCGGGTGGGCTGAGGACCGAGGAGTACAAGAAGCGGATGGTGCGCAGGCCGGAGGCGGTGATTGAGGCCGCGGTGAAGCGGATGCTGCCGAAGAACAAGCTGGCGGCGCATATGCTGTCGAAGCTGAATGTGTACAAAGGCGACAAGCATCCGCACCAGGCTCAGCAGCCGCAGGATTTCAAATTGGAAGTGCGCGAATACCGTCCGCGAAAAGTTGCGGTTTCGTAAAAGCTGCTACGAGCCTCGAGCTACGAGCTAAAGAAATTCATATTTTGAAAGGTTAAGAGTCGGAGACGAGGGTTCCGCGCATTGCTCGGAACTCACTCTCATGGCTCAAAGCTAAACATGGCTGAGTTGGTTCAATACTACGGAACGGGACGCCGCAAGACGGCGATTGCCCGGGTTTATTTGCGTCCAGGAAACGGCGATTTCAAGGTAAACGGGCGCGCCTTTGAGGAATATTTCGTCACCCCGGCACAGCGGTCGGCGGCGAAGGCTCCGCTGGCTTCGGCCGATGCGGCTGCTTCGTTCAACGTTATCGCCAGCGTGCTGGGCGGCGGCGTGCGTGGTCAGGCCGACGCGGTCAAGTTGGGAATCGCACGCGCCCTGATGCAGTTCAACGCGGAACTGCGCAAGAAGCTGAAGGCTGAAGGTTTCGTGAGCCGCGATTCGCGCGGGAAAGAACGCAAGAAGTATGGACAGAAGGGCGCTCGCAAACGGTTCCAGTTCAGCAAGAGATAGTACCCAGTACGCAGTACCGAGTACTCAGTTATGGACCAAGCAACTGAGCACTGATCACTGAGTACTGATCAACTGATTTTGGTGTTCAATTCTTCCCGAGCCTCGCGGCGCGGGGACGGGAATGGCAATCCGGAACGACAGTTTCAAGTTTCGGGTTTCCAGTTTCGAGGAAGTCGAAGCGGGCGCAACGCCCCGCTCGAAACTCGAAACACGAAACTCGAAACTAACATCACCGGATGCAGACTAAACAGGAGGTTCATTGGCTACCATTACCATGAAGGAGTTGCTCGAAGCGGGCGTCCACTTCGGGCATCAGACCAAGCGCTGGAATCCCAGGATGAAGGAATACATCTTCGGAGAGCGCAACGGGATTTACATCATCGACCTGCAGAAGACGCTGAAGATGTTCAAGGAGGCGTCGAAATTCGTGCAGGATCTGGCCGCCGAGGGCAAGATTGTGCTCTTCGTGGGTACCAAGCGCCAGGCGCAGGACGCGATTGCCGAAGAGGCGACCAAGTGCGGCGGATTTTACATCAACCAGCGCTGGCTGGGCGGATTGCTCACCAACTGGGTGACGGTACAGAAGTCAGTGAAGCGGCTGAAAGAGCTCGACGAGATGGCCACGGATGGCCGCTACGAGTTGCTGCCGAAGAAGGAAGTCATCAAGCTCGAACGCGAGCGCAAACATTTGCAGGCCAACCTGGCCGGCATCAAGAATATGAACCGCTTGCCCGATGCGATCTTTGTGATCGATTCGAACAAGGAACAGATCGCAGTTCGGGAAGCCCGCAAACTGGGTATCCCCGTGGTCGCGGTGGTCGACACGAATTGCGATCCCAGCGAGGTGGATTATGTGATCCCGGGCAATGACGATGCGTTGCGGGCGATCCGGCTGTTTACCTCGAAGATTTCGGAGTCGATCGCGGAAGGCGCGCAGTTGATGACGGACAAGCAGGTTGCCGATATGCAGGCGGCTTCGGATGCGGCGCAGGCAGCGGCATCGGCCCCGAGCGAGTATTCTGAGGAAGCGGCGGCGGTGGATGCGAACGAGGACATCAGCATGGAAGAAGTGCTGGGTCCGGGAACGCACAAGAAGCCGGTGGCCAACGAGGACGCGGATATCCCGAAGGTTGAAAGCCAGACGGTCTGAAAGTACTCAGTACTCAGTTGTCAGTACTCAGTTAGAACCGGATCGGCTGGTTCCGGGCAAGGAAACATACCGGGCATTTGATATGAGACCCGCGCGGGTCGTCCGGCGCGGGTCATCGTTTGTAGTTTCAGGTTTCGAGTTTCGAGTGGCCTGAAACGAGTACATCATCTGAAATCACTCGAAACTAGAAACGCGAAACCGGAAACTTTTATGGGTACTACTACAGTGAATATTTCAGCGGCACAAGTGAAGGATCTCCGGGAAAAGACCGGGGCACCGATGATGGATTGCAAGCAGGCTCTGACGGAAGCCAAGGGTGACATGGAGCAGGCGGTCGTGATTCTGCGCAAGAAGGGCGTTTCGGTGGCGGCGAAGAAAGCAACCCGAGTGACGAGCGAAGGCTCGGTGGCGAGCTATATTCACGCCGGCGGCAAGATTGGTGTGCTCGTCGAAGTGAATTGCGAGAGCGACTTCGTGGCGCGCACGGAAGACTTCAAGGAACTGGTGCACGATATCGCCATGCATATCGCTGCCAGCGATCCGAAGTACGTCCGTAAGGAAGACGTGACCGAAGCCGACTTCAAGCGCGAGAAGGAAATCTACATCGACCAGGCCGTCAAGAGCGGCAAGCCGCAACACATCGCGGAAAAGATGGTCGCCGGAAAGATGGAAAAGTTCTATGAGGAAGTCTGCTTGCTCGAGCAGCCCTTCATCAAGGACCAGACCACCTCGATCGGGCAGTTGATTGCGACTAAGATCGGCAAGCTGGGCGAGAACATCGCCGTACGGCGTTTCGCGCGCTTCAAGGTGGGCGACGCGGGCGAGACGATCGCCATCACGAAGCCTACAGAGCCGAAAGGCGAATAATTCGACGGCGCCCTGCGGGGCGCCTTTTTTCTGCTATGGTGGGTGCGCGGGCGAGACGCCGGCGCTACCAAACACCGCCTATAAAGGCCCTCATGACAACGACTCCTGCCTACAAAAGAATTCTTCTCAAACTATCGGGTGAAGCGCTGGCGGCACACCAGGGCTTCGGAGTGGGGACGGAGCGCATCCACGAGATCGCCGCGGAGATCTCCGACGTGCACAAGCTGGGGGTGCAGATCGCAATCGTGGTGGGCGGCGGAAATTTCTTTCGCGGGGTGGCGGAACAAGCGAAAGGCATGGACCGGGTCTCAGCCGATCACATGGGGATGCTGGCTACGGTCATCAATGCGCTGGCGTTGCAGGATGCGCTCGAAAAGCAGGGTGTGTACACGCGCGTGCAAACCGCAATCGAGATGAACCAGGTCGCCGAACCATTTATCCGGCGGCGAGCGATGCGGCATCTCGAGAAGGGACGGGTCGTGATTTTTGCGGGCGGCACAGGTAATCCTTATTTCTCGACTGACACCGCAGCCTCGCTCCGGGCGATGGAGATCAAGGCGGACGCGATCTTGAAAGCGACGAAGGTCGATGGCATCTACGACGCGGATCCAATGAAAGTCGACGGCGCGCGCAAATTCAATCAGATTACTTACATGGACGTGCTGAAGCTCGGGCTGAAGGTGATGGATTCGACCGCGATCAGCCTTTGTAAAGACAACGACCTGCCTATCGTTATCTTCAACCTGAATCATCGCGGAAACATCCGGCGGGTGGTGCTAGGCGAGAAGATTGGCTCAATGGTGTGCGCTTAATAGCCACGGATTTCACGGATTCACACGGATTTCTCGGAACTGATTCGTGTTGAATCCGTTGAATCCGTGGCACCTTGTTTTTTCAAGGGTTTATAATGCGACGTTTTGAGTAATACCAGGACGGAGCGGATCTTATGGCGAACATGGCATCAATTGCTGGACTGAAAGAGACATACGCGCAGCTGAAGACGCGCATGGATAAGGCGGTGGAAGATTTTCGCAGGGCAATGGCCTCGACTAGGACGGGGCGCGCCTCGGTTCATATGCTCGATGGGGTGACCGTCGATTGCTATGGTGCGCAGATGCCATTGAATCAAGTCGCGCAAGTGCACGCGCCGGAGGCGCAGTTGATCACCGTGCAGCCGTTCGATCCGTCACAGCTGGGGGCGATTGAGAAGGCCATTCGCTCGGGAGATTTGGGATTGAATCCAATGAACGACGGCAAGATGATTCGCGTGCCGGTGCCTCCGCTGACGCAGGAACGGCGGCAGGACATGGTGAAGCATTTGCACCGCGCTCTGGAAGAACATCGGACAGCGGTGCGCAACATTCGCCGCGACGGCAACGACGCCATCAAAAAAGCCATGAAGGACAAGAAGATTACAGAAGACGAAGAGAAGCGGTCGCTGGATGAGATTCAGAAGCTGACGGACGGCGAGATCAAGAAGATGGAAGAGATGAGCAAGGCGAAAGAGAAGGAAGTGCTGGAGTTGAAGTAGCAGTTTCGAGTTTTCATTCTGATGAAAATCAAACCCCACTCTGTCGCACAAGACGCGACAATGGTGGGACACCCCCTCAATCTTTTCAATATCTTTCTCTAGTGTTTCTTCGACCATATCCAGTTCTTGACAACCTTGTCTTCATGGCGAACGTATAATCGAAGGACGATGAAGCAGGTTGTCAAAGCTGCGTGCCCGCACGATTGTCCGGATGCCTGCGGTGTGCTGATTACCGTGGAGGATGGGCGTGCTACGAAGATTCAGGGGGATCCGTTGCATCCGGTGACGCGTGGCTTTCTGTGCGCGAAGGTGTCGAAGTATCTGGATCGGGTGTATTCGCCGGCGCGGGTTCTGTACCCCCTGCGAAGGATAGGCCCTAAAGGTCCGGCGGGTGGCGTCGCACAGCAGCTTAGCTCCGCTCCCGGACAGCCGAGAGCGGCTGCTCCCACACAAGCCGATCCGCACATCTGGGAACGCATTTCGTGGGATGAAGCGCTCGGCGAAATCGCGGCGCGGTTTCGCATCATTGCGACGGAGTTTGGCAGTGAGGCCATTCTGCCCTATTCGTACGGAGGAACGCTGGGAGCCCTGAACGGAGCGTCCATGGACCGGCGGTTCTTTCATCGTCTTCGCGCCTCGCAACTGGAGCGGACCATCTGCTCGGCGGCAGGGGAAGCCGGCTTGCGGTCGGTGCTGGGCGTGAAGCTGGGAACGGAGCCGGAACAGTTCGCACATTCCAAGTACATCATTGCCTGGGCGTCGAACATTCACGGGAATAATGTGCACTTATGGCCGTTCATCGTGGAGGCGCGGCGAAACGGGGCGAAGCTGGTGGTGATCGATCCGTACCGCACGCGGACTGCGGAGTGTGCAGATTGGTACTTGCCCATCAATCCGGGCACGGATGCGGCGCTGGCGCTGGGAATGATGAACGTCATCATTGGAGAGAAGCTGCATGATGCCGACTATGTTTCCAGGTACACACTCGGTTTCGAGCAATTGCGCGAGAAGGTGAAAGAGTACCCACCCGAGCGGGTGGCGCAGTGGACGGGGATTGCGGCGGAGGACATTCGCCAGCTGGCGCGCGAGTATGCGAGTGTGAGGCCGTCGGTGATCCGGCTGAATTACGGCGTGCAGCGCTCAGAGGGTGGCGGGATGGCGACGCGCACAGTCGCGATGCTGCCTTGCATTACGGGATCGTGGAAGGAAGTGGGTGGCGGGCTGCAGATGTCGCTGAGCGGCGCAGTGGACTTCAATGCGGAAGCTTTGAAGCGGCCGGACTTAATGAAAGCTGCGCTAGGTCGCGAGACGCGCACCATCAACATGGTGGAACTGGGCCAGGCGCTGAACACGCTAGATGATCCGCCGGTCAAGGCATTGTTCGTCTACAACTCGAATCCGGCGGCAGTTTGTCCGCAACATAATGAAGTGGTGCGCGGGTTGTTGCGTCCAGATTTGTTCACCGTGGTGCACGAGCAGTTCTTCACCGACACGACAGATTATGCCGATATCGTCCTGCCGGCGACGACATTTTTCGAGCACAAGGATTTGCAGAAGGCATACGGGCACTACTACGTACAGGTTTCGAATCAAGCCATTGCTCCTTTGGGCGAGTGCAGGTCGAATGTTGAAGTCTTTCGCGGGCTTGCGCAGCGCATGGGATTTGAGGAGGAATGCTTCCTTGAGAGCGTGGAGGAGATGATCGATCTGGCGCTGGAGTCCGACGATCCGTGGATGGAGGGTATCACTCGCGAGCGGCTCGAGTCTGGGCATGTGCGGCTGAATCTTCCGGCGTCCGGTTCCCGGCTTCCGGCTTCTGAAAACGGTTCAACGGTCGAGCCCTTCCTTCCTTTTGCGCAAGGGGGCTTCCGCACGGCTTCCGGGAAGGCGGAACTCTATTCAGAGGCTTTGAAAGCACAGG
>DASTCU010000238.1:0-6354 GCA_035710825.1 Candidatus Sulfotelmatobacter sp. | reverse complement strand
AAGCGGCGACGCAAAAGGTCGAATCAATTCCCGTTCCAGGGACGAAAGCCTTTCCAGAGAGCATCACGTCGACTTCCGATGGTGGGCTCTTTGTCGGGCGCGTGGGGGATGGCGGAATCGTGCGGGTCAATCCGCGCACGGCCGAGAGCACGGTATTCGTCCAACCGGGTTCGTCTGGCTCGCGCTCGATCCTGGGAGTCTTCGCAGACGAGGCATCGAGCACGCTCTGGGCCTGCTCGAACGACTTGAGCGCGTTGGGTGGACCTGCAACCGGCAATGACACGGGTAGTGTGCTGAAAAGCTTCGACCTTAACACAGGAGATCCAAAACGCAGTTTCTCGCTGCCCGGTCCTCACGCGTTCTGCAACGACATCACGGTGGATGGCAAGGGCTCCGTTTATGTCACCGACAGTGCGAATCCCACCATCCTTAAACTCTCCCCGGGCGCCGCAACGTTTGAAGTGTTCGCGCAGGATTCTGCATTTTCTCCGCCTCAAGGCGGTGCCGGGCTCGACGGGATCGCCTTCGGCGGCGATGGCAATCTTTACCTGACCCTCTACACGGCTGGCGCCCTCTTGCGTGTGGAAGTGAAGGATGGAAAGGCCGGGCGCGTCACAAAACTCTCTGGTAACCGTCACCTCCAATTTCCCGATGCTCTCCGAGCCCTCCCCAACAATAGTTTCCTCCTGATCGAGGGTTCAGGAGGATTAGATCGCGTCGTGGTCAGGGGTGACGCTTTTTCCGTTACGACGATTCATGACGGTTTCGTGACTCCGACGTCGGTTGCCCGGATTGGAACGACAGCGTGGGTCAGTGAGGGTCAACTGACGTTCCTCTTCGATCCTTCGAAAAAGAACTTATCGCCTTCGTTGCCTTTTCGAATCTACGCCGTTCCATTGCGAAAGGAAGACATTCAATGAGGTTTCAGTGCATGTCGTATCTGAAGTTCTGGTTAGGCCTACCGATTGTGCTCTTCGCCGCATATAGCGTGCATGCGCAAGGCGTGCATGTCGATTCGACGGCTTACCCAACGGTGACGGACGAACGGCTCCAGCATCCGGATGCGGGCGATTGGCTGATGTATCGGCGAACATATGACGGCTGGGGTTTCAGCCCCCTGAAGGAGATCACGCCAAGCAACATTCAAAAGCTATCGCTGGCTTGGTCGATGAGCACTGACCTACTTGGCGCTCACGAAACGACGGCGATCGTCAATCACGGGCGTATGTTCATCACGACGCCTCAAAACAACATAATTGGGCTCGACGCCAGGACAGGGACCCAACTCTGGCGCTACGCAAGGAAGTACCCCGACAAGTTATTCCAACTCCATCCGACCAATCGCGGTGTCGCACTTTATGGCGACTACGTCTACATGGCGACGACTGACTGCGCCCTCGTGGCGCTGGACGCCGCTACGGGCAAAGTGGTCTGGGATGTTCCGTTCGATGACTATAAGACGGGTTGCTACTCGACCATGGCACCGCTTGCGGTGCGCGGCAAAATCATCGCTGGTTACTCGGGTGGCGAACTCGGCGTTCGGGGTTCCTTGAGCGCGTTTGATGCGCTCACCGGAAAACGGATATGGAAAACCCATACCGTGCCTGCGCCAGACGAGCCAGGTGGCGACACCTGGAAAGGCGAGAGCTACAAACGGGGCGGCGGTTCGACCTGGATCACGGGGGTCTATGATCCTGCCTCGAACACCTTGTACTGGGGGACAGGGAATCCAGGGCCGTGGGTCGGCGATGATCGTCCCGGAGACAATCTTTATACGGACTCGACGCTCGCTCTCGACCCAGATACCGGAAAGATTAAGAGCTATCACCAGTACACTCCACACGACAGCTTCGACTGGGATGAGGTCTCGGCACCGCTCCTCATCGATACAGAAGTCGATGGAAAGTTGACGAAGACCGCAACTCATGCCGGTCGCAACGGCTACCTTTGGATTCTTGATCGTGATCACCTAAAGTTCATACACGCCTTCCCGTTCTCCGACAACAACGTCTTTACATCGATTGATCCAAAGACCGGTCGACCGACCATCGACGAGTCCAAGCGACCCGGTTCGCATCAGGGCGCAGAGTTCTGCCCAAGCATTGGAGGCGGCAAAGACTGGCCACCCGAGGCGTGGAGCCCGCAGACGAAACTTCTCTACATCCCTGCTAACAACAATCTCTGCGCATACCTCCCAAAAGGTAAAGCCCCAGACGACAACGATAAACCGTTTTACACCGGTTACGACTTCGACAGCATTTTCGGATCGATCCGTACTCTCCCGGGCGCGTCTGACCACATTGGGGAACTGCAAGCCTGGGACCTGAACACTGGCAAGCGCGTATGGCAGCACAATTTCAAGACGATGCTTTGGGCGCCCTTACTCGTCACGGGCGGGAATGTTCTCTTTGCCGGCGGGACTCCGGATCGCCAGTTCAGGGCGTTTGACGCCCGTACCGGTGAACAGTTGTGGAGCTATCCGCTAGCGTCCGGTGCCATCGGTGTTCCGACATCGTTCGAGGTCGACGGCGAGCAATATGTTGCCGTGACGACAGGCTGGGACCTCGACGCACGAGGCGTTCAAGCCGGTGTCGACAAGATCCAAGGGACAAATACGGCGGTTCCGCAGGCCGGGACTGTGCTCGTGTTCAAGCTGCACTAACTCATACCCGGGTGGGCTCAAATCACCCACTTCATAAGAGAGGAATACATCATGGCAATCGAGAATGAGTCAGAGAAAAAGGCAGGAGCGACGGCAGCCTTGAGTTCGCGCCGTCAGTTCATACGTGCCGCTGCGATAACTGGAGGTGCTGGTTTGTTGGCAGCAGGGCCGTTGCCAATCGAAGCTGAGCAGAGCGCTAAGGAGGCTCCGCTGCTCGTCCTACCGGCAGCCACCGAGGAAGTCAAACCTTTCCAGGTGCATGTACCGCAAGCGGCACTGAACGATCTCAAGCGTCGGCTAGCGTCCACGCGGTGGCCAGAGCGAGAAACCGTCGGCGACTGGTCGCAGGGCGTCCCTCTCCAGAAGGCCCAGGCGCTCGTTGCCTACTGGCGCGACAAGTATGACTGGCGCCGCTTTGAGGCTCGCATCAACGCCTTCTCGCAATACCGGACCCAGATCGACGGGGTTGGCATTCATTTCATTCACGTGCGTTCGCCTCAGCAGAACGCTCTACCAATCATTCTCACCCACGGATGGCCGGGATCGGTCGTGGAGTTCATGGAGGTTATCGGCCCTCTCAGCGACCCCACCCGCTACGGGGGAAAGGCGGAGGACGCGTTCCATGTCGTCGTGCCATCGCTCCCGGGTTTCGGCTTCTCCGACAAGCCGGTCGAGACGGGCTGGGATGTGAACAAGATCGCCCGCGCCTGGGCAACGCTGATGTCGCGTCTTGGCTACGAGCGCTGGGTCGCACAGGGAGGCGATTGGGGGGCGGGTGTAACGCACGCCCTGGCGCATCAGCGGCCCGCCGGGCTTATAGCAGCCCATGTGAACTGGCAATTCGTTTTTCCCGAAAAGCTGCCGGAGCACCCCACGCCTGCCGAACAGCGCGCCATCGACGGGGCGACGCGGTTCGCGAACGATTGGAGCGGGTATTTTCGTGAGCAGGCGACGCGCCCGCAGACCATTGGCTACCCGCTTGCAGACTCGGCCGCGGGTCAGGCGCTCTGGATCTACGAGAAGTTCCAGGCATGGACCGACAACCACGGCAATCCTGAAGATGAGCTCTCCACCGATGCGATGCTCGACGATATCAGCCTCTACTGGTTCACCGACACCGCAGCGTCGTCGGCTCGGATTTACTGGGAGAATACCCGCGCTGGCATGTCGGGCGTGTCTGGCGGGCGGATCGAGCTGCCAATGGCGGCGTCGGTCTTTCCGCACGAGATATTCGTCCCGCCAAAAGCCTGGGCTGAGGCGCTGTGGCCAAACCTTTTCTACTGGAACGAGGTAGACAGGGGCGGCCACTTCGCCGCGTTCGAGCAGCCAAAGCTCTTCACCGACGAGTTGCGAAATGCCTTCAGGTCACGGCGAGGCTAGTGATCTGGCTGTTGTCTGTACCCCGCGGGAGTGCTCCGCAGCGCACCAAATTTGAAACGAAGGATTGGAGCAACTCATGATAGACGGTTTAAAACACAGAGCAGAAATAGCGGTGGCTGACACATCGCGGCGGAAGTTCGTACGTGCGGCCGTCGCAACCGGTGTGGCCGGTATATTGTCGGCGGAGCTAGGGGCCCTCAGTACTGGTGAGAGCGCTCCCAAAGCTGTACAGATCGCGCTTCCATCTGCGACCAAGGACGTCACTCCCTTCAAGGTCCATGTACCGCAGGCAGCATTGGACGATCTTAAGAAGAGACTTGCCAATGCTCGCTGGCCGGACAAAGAACCGGTAACGGATTGGTCCCAGGGTGTACCGCTGGCCAAAGCACAAGCGCTCATTGAATACTGGCGCACCCGCTACGATTGGCGTCGTGCGGAGAGTTCGCTGAACGCGTTGCCGCAGTTTCGCACGCAAATTGACGGTCTCGGGATCTACTTCATTCACGTCCGATCGAAGCACGAGCATGCCCTGCCGATCGTACTCACGCATGGATGGCCTGGATCGGTCCTCGAGTTTCTCGAGGTCATAGGACCTCTGGTGGACCCGACGGCTCATGGTGGTAAAGCCGAGGAAGCCTTTCACATCGTGATCCCCGCTCTCCCTGGCTTTGGCTTTTCGGACAAACCGACCGAACCGGGGTGGCGTCTTCCGCGCATTGCGAAGGCGTGGGCAACGCTGATGGCGCGCCTTGGTTACAGCCACTACGTTGCACAAGGCGGCGATTGGGGAGCTGGCGTAACGACTTGGATGGCCAATCAGAAGCCCTCCGGGCTTCTCGCCATTCATCTGAATCTTCCGATCCTTTTTCCACCACCGCCACCACCACCCGGCGGGTACACGGCCGAAGAACAGGCGGTACTGGCTCAAGGGGGGAAGTACGCGAGCGATGGCTCAGCGTATGCCTCAATCCAAGGGACCCGTCCGCAGACATTGGGATACGGTCTGGCCGATTCACCGGTTGGGCAAGCAATGTGGATCTACGAGAAGTTTCAGGCGTGGAGCGACAACAAGGGTGATCCTGCGGAGGCCATTTCTGTCGATCATATGCTGGATGACATCAGCCTTTACTGGCTGACCGACACCGCTGCGTCTTCTGCACGGCTCTATTACGAGAGTTTCGCGAAGGACTTCCACCGAATGACGCTTGATTTCCCGGTTGCAGTGAGCATCTTCAAGGGCGATTTTTTCACACCGCCGAAGGTGTGGGGCGAGGAGACCTATTCGAAGCTCTTCTATTGGAACGAGGTTCCGAAGGGCGGTCATTTCGCCGCCTTAGAGCAGCCCGATCTGTTCGTGGCCGAATTGCGTAAGTGCTTTGCCCAAGTGCGTTGACTGCCAGGACGCTGTTGCAACAGACCGGCAAGGAATCGGATGTCGGAAAAACTTTAAGTAATGACCGCTACCGAGCTCTTCGCCGATGGCGGGATCGCGCAGGTATACGAGGAGTACATCATGCAAGCGTTCACGAAAATCGGTCTCGACGCTCTTCTGACACCGGAGAATTGCGTCGTTCTCCTAATTGACCACCAACCTTTCCAGTTGGCAAATGTAAACAGTCACGACCCCACAACGGTGATCAACAACGTCACTGCTTTGGCCAGAACCGCGAAGGCATATGGCATTCCGACGATCCTCACAACGGTCAATGAGGAACGGGGGGGACTGATTTTTAAGCAGGTCCAGGCAGTTTTTCCGGATCAGAAGACGATTAACCGCACTTTCATCAATGCATGGGAGGACCGCCGCGTTGTTGAGGCTGTGAAGAAGACCGGCCGGAAGAAGCTGGTCATGGCCGCGCTGTGGACAGAAATGTGTCTGGCAATGCCCGTTATTCATGCGCTGGGTGACGGCTACGACGTGTACGTCGTCACTGATGCATCGGGCGGCGTTTCTCCCGAAGCGCACGATATGGCAATCCGACGAATGGTGGCTGCCGGAGCTCAACCGATTACCTGGCTTGGCATGGCGGGAGAACTTCAGCGTGATTGGGCGCGCACAGAGCACCTCGGAGAAGTCGCTCAGCTTTTCGTCGACCATGCCGGTGCTACGGGTTCGGTGTTCTTGTGGGAAACGCAGCTGCTAGGTGCGTCCCGAAACAAGGGTGCATAGATCTTCTTGGCAGACCTAGGTACCCTCTTCTTCCATTCGCCCCGTGGTTAGAAGAGGGAGGTTTTCATTGGCACATTTTCGAAAGGAAGGGCTATGACGCAAAAAGCAACGACCTCACTGAATCTGCATTACCAAGTCAAAC
>DASTCU010000237.1:0-10297 GCA_035710825.1 Candidatus Sulfotelmatobacter sp. | reverse complement strand
GGGCGCCCCCGCCCGCGCTGCCTGCAGCAAAGATAGAAACAGACGCGGGCGGGGGCGCCCGCGCCACATACGCCGCGCCACATAGGTCCCCACCACATATAGAATTGTGGCGCCATGAAGAACATCACGGTCGTGCTCATTTTGATGCTGCTCGTAATCCCGGCACTGAGTCAGACTCATCCCGCGGAACGCCCGCACATTCTGGGCGTCGATCATGTCGCGTTCTACACCACCGCGCCCGACGGGGTGCGAAAACTGTACACCGAGGTGCTGGGCCTGGCCGCCGCCGATCCCGTCGAACCGGGCCAGAACACGCGTTACATGGTGGGCACGCAGTGGGTCGGCTACAGTCCCGCGCCCGATCCCAAGGCGACCGATCGCATGGATCACTTTGCCTTCCGCACCGACAACATCATTGCCCTGCGCCGCTACTTGGGGGAGAAGGGATTCAAGCCTTCGCAGATTCAGGGACTGCCGGATCACAGCATGACGTTCACGATGAAAGATCCGGAGGGCTATTCGACAGAATTTGTGGAGCGCAGCAAGACGGAAGCTCCCGCGCCGCCGGCCGCTGTGTCGCGCCACATGATCCACGTGGGATTTCTGGTCTACCACCAGCCTGCGGAAGATCACTTTTATCTCGAGGTGCTGGGCTTTCGTCCGTACTGGCATGGCGGCATGACCGACACCAAGACCGAGTGGGTCGCGCTGCAGGTTCCCGACGGAACCGACTGGGTGGAATACATGGTGAACCAACCCGAGCATCCCGATCTTCAGCTTACGGGAGTGATGAACCACATCTCGCTCGGGGTGCCGGACATCAAGAAGGCGCAGGCCTTGCTGGAATCGCGTGGGTGGAAGCCGCATGATGACGAGAAAGCGCAGATGGGAAGAGACGGCAAGTGGCAGTTGAATCTGTATGATCCGGACTTCACGCGGGTGGAGTTGATGGAGTTCAAGCCAGTAGAGAAGCCGTGCTGCAGCGACTTCACCGCCCCGCATCCTACTGAATAATCGAGGGATGTGCGATCGACGGCAGGGTTTGGACAAGCCCTGCTGCAGAAGCACGCTTGCAAATGATTGCCGTGCAATGACATAAAACGATGTCCGTAAAAATGTACATACAAAAAAGTACATCTTGGCGGGAGATCTTCGAATGGAAACCCGAAAATCGGAAGCCGATCATTGTCCACGATGCCCTTTGCGGGGCCGGAAACGGGCCTGCGGGCGACGATCCGGTTCGCACGAGGGGAAACTTCGTCCGGAGAAAAATTGTCGCTGATTCCGCCTCTAATTGCGTTCTGCGAATTTTCAATCACTTGCACGAAGGCTCAATGACTTGCACGCAGTGTCAAGCACTTACAAATGATTTCTATGGAACCCGGGGCGTGACGCCCTCGCGACAGCTGGCGAGGGACGCCGGCGCTACGTTTTGTTAGAATTTCCGGCGATGACAACTTCAATCAAAGAAATCATTCTGGTTCCGGCGGGGACCGTGGTCAGCGCTAAGGGTGATGGGGCGGCCGTCGACGTCAGCAGCGCGGCGAACCGCGTCTTTCTGGTGACGCTATCCATTACGAAAATTATCGAGCAGGAGTCGCTCGACCTGAGTGTCTTCGGTTCGGCCGATGGTGCCGCGTGGGAGGCGAAATCGATCGCTGCGTTTCCGCAGAAATTTTATTGCGAGGAGTCTCCGCTGCTGCTCGATCTGGCGGGGCATCCGAATGTGAAGTTCGTGCGCGCCCATTGGGAGGTCGCGCGCTGGGGGCGCGGCACGGAAACGCCCATGTTCGAATTCGGCGCGAGCCTGAGAGAGGTCCCCGCCGAGATCCTGAAGGAAGCCACCGCTGAAGCCAAGGCGCGAGCGTGAGTAATTGTTGATTGTTGATTTTTGATGGTTGAATGAAAGTCGCAGGGCTTTTATTCAACAATCAACAATCATCATTCAACAATTCGCCTCTCCATGCTGATCTCAGAATGAAACCAGAAACGAATCTCACCGTGCGCCCCGCGCGCAACCTGCGCGGCAGTGTAGAACTGCCGGGCGACAAGTCGATCTCGCATCGTTACGCGATGTTGGCGGGAATTGCTGAGGGAGCTTCGCGCTTGGAGAACTATTCTACGGGCGCGGACTGCGCCAGCACCCTGGGATGCATGCGTGCGCTGGGTGTGCAGTGGAAACGCAGCGACAATGTGATCGAAGTGCAGGGCCGCGGCCTCGCCCTTGCAGCTCCCGACAGCGCGCTCGATTGCGGTAACTCCGGCTCGACCATGCGCATGCTGAGCGGGATTGTTGCCGGCCAGCGCTTCACCAGCGAAATGATCGGAGACGAATCGCTCTCGCGCCGGCCCATGGAACGCGTTATCAAGCCGCTCACCGCCATGGGCGCGCAGATCGATTCCCAGCAAGGCAAGCCGCCGCTGCGGATCACCGGAGGAGCGCTGAAGCCGATCGACTACAAGATGCCGGTGGCCAGCGCGCAAGTGAAGTCGTGCCTGCTATTCGCGGCTCTGTTCGCGGAAGGAGAGAGCCGGATCGAAGAGCCGCTGCGCACGCGCGATCACGGCGAGGTGGCGCTGCGCACGTTCGGAGTGCACCTGGAACGAAGGAGTACGGGGCCGGGGAGTGAAGCCCGCATTCGCGGCGGGCAGCGGCTGCATGGAGTGGAGGCGCGCATTCCCGGCGATCTCTCGAGTGCAGCGTTTTTCCTGTGTGCGGCGGGATTGTTCCCGGGCTCGCAACTGACAATTCCTCATCTGCTGATGAATCCGACGCGCGCGCGCCTGCTCGACATACTTATGCAGATGGGGCTGCGCATCTCGATCACGCAACTCGACGAGATCCACGGCGAGCTGGTCGGCTCGTTGCAGATTGAAGGCGCCGGTCTCAAGGGAACGACCATTGCCGGCGCGGATTCCGCGGCACTCATTGACGAGATACCGGTGCTGGCCGCCATCGCCCCATTTACGGAGAAGGGAATCGAAGTGCGCGACGCGAAAGAGTTGCGGGTAAAAGAATCGGACCGCATCAGCGCCGTGGCCCAGAATCTGCGGCGGATGGGGGCGCAGGTCGAAGAACTTGAGGATGGGCTGAAAATCCCCGGCAGCCAGGCGCTGCACGGGGCCGAGATCGATTCTTTCAGCGATCACCGCATCGCGATGGCCTTTGCCGTCGCCGCGCTGCGGGCCGAGGGGGAGACCGTTATTCACGGGGCCGAGGCTGCGGCGATCTCTTACCCTGCATTCTTTCAAAAACTGGAAGACCTGACGGAGCGTTAGGCGACCAAAATCGCAAGCACGCTTATGGGGCGCGGGCGCTCGCCCGCCCTGACTGCAGCAACGATACAAACAAACGCGGGCGGGGGCGCCCGCGCCACATAAGTCCCCCCCACAGATCGGAAGGCCGAAGTAACTTTCCCGCTATTACCTCAGTGACCTGTCATCTTGCTCCGTCTTGGAAAAAAATAACCATCAGCCCGGGGCTCTCCGCCCCCGGTTCATGGGGTTCGCACAAATCTTTTTTCCGGGGAGAATAAGCATGCGTTCCAAGCTGATTTTGTGCATTGCGCTGGGCGTGGCGTCCGCGGCTTTCGCCAAAGATCCCAAGCCCTATCAGACCGGCAAGCTGTTGCAGATGGACTCGGTTCCCTGCGGCACCGCAGAGAAAGACGCCCAGAGCCTTGCCGGAGAGATGCTGGGCACCGATTCCGGCAGCAAGAAGACGCATGAATTGTTGTGCCAGGAATATGTACTGCAGACCGAGCGCGTAACTTACCGCATCCGTCCGCGGGATGAGAAGCATCCGGCGCTGCTGCCTATCGGCGAGCAGGCGCAGTTCCGCATGCAGAAGGACAAAATGCTGTTGCGGGTGGAAGACCTCGACAGCAAGGAACGCGAATACATTGTGGTTTCGATGACGCCGCGTTCTGACGCCAGCACCGCCGATGGAAGTTCGGCGCACATAAACCACCTGCAATAGCCAAGATCTGCAATCTGAGATTTGGACGGCGCGGGAATCCTTCCGCGCCGTGCTTTTTCCTGAAAAACTCTGCATTTAGCGGCATTTAAAGGGGGTTTTCGATCCAAACCCTCCTGACCCAATACGCATCCAAAGCGATAAGTTCTGTCCTGTCTCTCCGCTCGCCCAAAGGCTGTGCCTCGGGCAAAACGCACGTTCGGGATAAAAGGAGTAGACCATCCATGAAACGTTGTCTTGGTTATCTGGTAGTTTCATTGTTTTTTGCGGTGCCCATGCTCGTGGCGCAGGAATCGGGTCAAATGGATCACGTCAATATCGGTGCTTTCGTGAACTATTACCGGCTGTCAGATCCAGCGCCGACGAAAAATTTCCTGGGGCTGGGCGGTCGGGTCTCTTTCGGGATTCGTCCCAGTATTCAGCTTGAAGCGGAAATGGCGTACGACTTCAAGCGCAACTACACCAGCACCTTCAGCGACGGCGTAACCACCTCGGCGGTCACTTCACACCTTCGGACCCTGCACGGGTTCTTCGGGCCGAAGTTTCAGACTGGTTCAGGACCGTTCCGCGCGTTTATCACGACTAAGGTTGGATTCGATAATTTCACCGTAACCGACCAGAACGCGCCTGCTGGCTTTACCAATAGCGTGGGCCTGGGAAGCGGTGCCACGTACTTTGCACTGTATCCGGCTGGCGGTATTGAAGCCTTTGCGGGCCCCATCGGCCTTCGTCTGGAAGTGGGCGACGATGTCTTTTTCCACGGTGGCGCGCACAACAACCTGCGTGCAACGATTGGTCCACAATTCCGCTTCTAGCGCGGAATTGAAATTCGGAAATGCGGCGGCCCGGGTCGGGGCCGCCCGTTTTTTTCGGGCAAATGTATAATTCGGAGCTCTCAGGACGATTGGCAGTCCCCCCGATCACTCGTTCCGCAGTGCCAGCATTGGCTCCACGCCTGCAGCACGCCGCGCCGGGACCGCCGTCGCCAGCAGCGCAGCCATGCCGAGCATGAGCGCAGCCAGCGCGAGCATCTCTGGGTCCCACGGCTTCACTCCAAACAGTTGATTGGTCATGAGCTTGCCGGCGCCGATCGCTGCCGGAATGCCAAGCGCCAGCCCGATGCCTATCTGCAAGAAAGCGCCGCGCAGCACCATCTTTATTACGCGCTTGCGATCCGCTCCCAGCGCCATCCTAAGCCCAATCTCGCTGGTCCGCTGCTGCACCGTGTAGGCCATGACCCCGTACAACCCGACCGCAGCCAGCACCAGCCCAAGCACACCGAAGAGTGTGGTCAGGGTTGCGATCATGTTTTCCTGCTGGAAGTCACCGGCTACAACCTTGGAGTATGGGTCGACGCTATAGAGAACCAGGTTGGGGTCGATGCCCGCTAGTGCCTTGTGCACGCGCTCTTCCATGCCCGGCGGATTTCCTGGCGCCCAGATCACGACGTTGTTTAAATATAGCGACGAGATCTCGCCACTTATGTACGCCGGATCGTCATACTGCATGGTTTGCGCCTCGGGCACCCAGTACATCGGCCGCACCGGTTCCTTTAAGCCCCAGGTCATGTAGCGTATGTCTTGCACGACTCCGACGATCTCGTAGTTTCCGGAGTACTTGATCTTGTCGGGCCCGAAATGCTGCCCGATCGGGTCCTGGTTTTTGAAGAACCTCTTGGCAAACGATTCATTGATCACGGCCACCTTTCTCGTCGCCGCCGTATCCTCGTCCGTAATGGGTCGGCCCGACACGATTTTGGCGCCCAGAGTCTCAAAGAATCTCGGCATCACGCGCGCGAACCCCGATCCTGTATCGTCCTTGGCGCCCGGCTCGGGCTGACCTTCCACCCGAATGCCGTTATTCCAACTATCCCCACTCATCGGCGCATAGAGTACCGGCGACACCATGCGCACGCCGGGAATCTGCTGCAGATGATCGACGATCTGCCGGAACATCGGTTCCATTTGTTCCGGCTTGTAGTTCCCCAAACTGGGATCAATCCTCGCGATGTACCGGCCCTCAGTCTCGAACCCAAGAGTCTGGTGCTCCAGGTTCCGCAGGCTCTGGCCGAGGAGAGCCGCTGCAGAGAGCAGTACGACAGACATCGCTGCTTGTGCGATCACCAGCGACCTCTGCGCCCACGAGCGCCCGCCTGCCACTGAACGGTTCGAACCGCGAAGCGCCTCGATGGGGTCAGCATGCGAAGTCATCCACGCGGGCGCAATCCCGAAAATGATTCCCGTCAGAATGGACATGCCCAATGTGAAGAGAAGCACCGGTAAAGATGGAGTCGCGTTGATCGGCACGTAGTTATTGGGGGGGCCGATCTGGAAAGCAAGATGCAAAATTACCCTGGTTCCGGCATACGCCACGCCGATGCCCAGAGTGCCACCGATCGCTGCCAGCATGACGCACTCGACCAGGGATTTGCGAACGAGCCGTGCTCGCGGAGCGCCCAGCGCAACTCGTACCGAGGTTTGCGCGCGATCCTTCAAGCCGCGCGCCAGCATCAGGTTGGCCAGATTCCCGCATGCCACCAGCAGCACACATCCAGCAGCCACGAGAAGCAGCTTCAGCCCATCCTCATACTCATCCCGCAAGACGGCCACCCCGGCGCCGCCGGGAATGATGTGCAGTGTTTGCTGTTGCCATAACTGCTTCTCGCCCGGCTCCATATCGGGAACGTGACTCGCCAGCCAGTCATACAGTTCCACCTTCAGCTTTGCTTCGAGCGACTTGGGATTCACTCCCGGGCGCACTCTACCGATGATGTCCAGGAAGTTGGTGCTTGGCCTCTTCAACCGCGCCGTCTGCCCATCGATTAACAGTTCCGTCGTCAGTGGCAGCCAGAAGTCCGGCATGCCCCAGCCGGCCAGCTTCGCTCCGAAGAATCCCGGCGAAGCGACGCCGATCACGGTGAACGGATGTCCGTTGATCTGATAGCCGGCACCGACTACAGAGGGATCAGATCCGTACTTTTCCTGCCATATGCGGTAGCTCATCACCGCTACCGGCGGCGCGCCCTCCTGATCGTCCTCGTCGGTGAACAGCCGGCCAATCCACGGCTGCACGCCAAAGGTTCTGAAGAAATTCCCGGAAACATACTCTCCATTGCGCGTGTCCGCCTGTGCCTGTGATCCCTCTCTGCGGACGCCAAGAGATGCATTGCCGGCCTGCAGTGCGGCCAGATCCACAAACTCGGGCGTGTGCGCGCGAAAGTTCCTGTACGCCTCCCCCGAGAACAACGCAAAATCGCCGTCGTCGCCCTGTACATATCCGCCCCAATTGCAGCAGCGAACTTTATCTCCGACCCGCCACAGTTCATCCGGCTTGGTCACTGGCAGCGACTTCAACATTACCTGGTGCACCAGCGTAAAGATCGCGGTCGTCGCTCCGATCCCGAGTGCCAGCGTGATCAAAGCTGTTGCGGTAAATCCAGGGGCCTTCCGCAGTTGGCGCAGCGCGTCACGCAGATCTGTCAGCATTGTCCTCTCCTATGTAAAGTTTGGACGTAGCTCAGGCAAGTCGGTCACCATCACAGTTTCTGTTCTCGTCTGAACGATACGCGAACAAACTAGCGTCTCTGCTTTGTGCCGATCCATCATAGGACGATCGAGTCTTGAAATTGAGCCCGAACAGTTTTTAGGACGATGGCCGGATTCGCGTGGGGCGATGTTTCGCATGTGATACATTAATGCGCAACGCAAGTGCGGCCGGCCCTGGGGCTGGCCAAGTCCTCGGCAGCCCTTCATCGAAGGAGTCATCCATGAGCACTCTCCGCGACCTGGTGAAAGACCGCAAACTCTATTCCATCGAATCGGACCGCACAGTGCTGGAAGCGGCGCGCTACATGATGGAGCACAACGTAGGCGCCCTGCCTGTGCTGCGCAACGGAGATCTGGCGGGGATTCTTTCCGAGCGCGACATCATGAACCGCGTGGTAGCCGTGGGGCGGACGCCGGGAACGACGGCGGTGTCAGAAGTGATGACCGCGAATCCGCGGGCCGTGGCGGCCGACGAGAGCATCGAGGAGTGCCTGTTCATCATGCACGAATTCGGATTTCGCCATCTGCCGATTGTGGAGGGCAAACAACTGCGCGGACTGGTGTCGCTGCGCGATGTGCTGATGCACCAGGCGGGCGAGATGCAGCGGCAGGCGCGCCGGGCAGCGTCGTAAGGCCGGCTTCCGCCGTTCGGCTTCCGGCTTCCGCCGTTCGGCTTCCGGCTTCCGCTTTCCGGTTCCCGGTTAGTAACTATCCAGCCGCAGATTTTGCGCGGGCGTGTGCTCGGGTCTTATTTATTTTTCCGGAAGCCGGAAGCCGGAAGCCGGAAGCCGGAAGCCCGCTCTGTCATTCGCGTTTCCGCAACATAACCTCCCCTGGCTTTGGCGGAAGTTTGAAGGGGAACTCGTAGACCTTGCCTTCGAGCGGCACGCGCAGAATGAATTCTTCCTGCTTCTTCCAGCCGCTGATCCATTTGCTGTCGGTGCTGAACAGAACCCAGCCACTGCTTTCGGTACGGCCGGGATTGAGTTGCGTGGCCCGCAAACTGTTTTTGCCGACGAACTCCTGCAACTCAGCTGAGTCTTTCAGAAAGGCGCGCACGTAGGCTTCTCTCTCTTCTTTCCGGTCTGGATGTTTTTCGAGCCAGCGCGCGGTCTGATCGTTCAAAGTGTCCGCATCGTTTTGAACTTTCTGGGCAAAGCCTTCGGGGTCGAGCGACGTTTTCACGACTTGGAAATGGCTGACGAACTCGAGGGAAATGTTGTCGGTGGCGAGATCGAGCGCGCCCTGGCCCCGGTAGCGAACGGTAAGCAGCACCGCGAAAAACGGTTCGTGGCGGCGGTGAACCTTTTCCAGTTCCTGGGAATCCACCGCCAGGACGATTCCGATATCGCCCGACCACAGCCCGTAGCGATACTTGCCGTCATCGCCACGCGAGAAGGTGCAGCCGGGAGATTGTTCGTCCCAGCGCACGGCAGGAATTTTCTCTTTCTCTTTGTGCGGGGCTGCCTGCGCGGAATGCGGCTGGAACAAGAAGGTCACACCGAGTGCCAGCAGCAGCCCTTGGCACACATGCCGACGACGGCTCATCACTTGGGTGGGGCGGTGACGCTCAGCGTGACGGTGGGACCGCCACTGGTGGTAGATCCGGTATTGCTTGAAGCCACGCCATTCGTATCTACGCCGATGATGGTGAACGTGTAGGTATTTGCCGGAGTGATTCCGTTGGGAGTCGAGGTGCTAGTGCTGGTATTGGTGCCACACGCCGGCAACAGGAGCACTGAACCGGTGAGGATGAAAAGCGCGAGCAATCCCCAGGCTTTGCGCGACCGTGTGCCGCCGGTGGCCGCGCTGAAGCCGGCCAGAATCAGCAATGGGAGCGGGAACCACAACGCGTAAAAGCTTCGCGGGCGGGCGACGAATCCGGTGGTGATCGGGCCGAAGGTACTGATGGTCAATGTTGAAGTGACGGATCCGGACGACGTGACTTGCGGGTTGGGCGGATTAAACGAGCACACCGGAGCGATCGTCACCAAGGGCGTGATGCTGGCACAGGAAAGATAGACGCCCGCTGTGGCCTGATCGCTGGTAGGCGGGCTGCTATAGCCATTGATCGAATTGATGCTGACCGTGCCTTGGGCTCCACTGCCCGCGGGGACACTGGCAGGCGCGACGGGACTCAGGATGGTGATGGTGAACTGAGGCACCACCGCCAAGACAGTCAAATTCAGAGTTGGGGTGGTCTGGGTGCCGGTCGCGTCGGTGGCCGTAATCGCAATGCCATAACTTACAGCCGTGGTATCGGTCTGCGTGGAGATGGTCGCGGTAGCGCCGCCGGAGCCGTTCAAGGTGGGAGGACTGACGGTACACACGGGGTTGGAAACCGTGCCGGAGATCGAAGGTGTGACCGTGCATCCCAGCGTAATGGTGCCGCTGAAACCAGAGTTGGCAACCACTTGAATGGTAAGGGAAGAAACACCGCCGGGCGCGATGGCATCGGGAGATAACGTCGCAGGATTGAGGCTCAACGTGAAGTCAGCCTGCGCAGAGGCCGAGGGCAAGGCGAGAATGGCGACGAAAAGGCACAGCAGCGGGAGCCCGACGCGCCTGCGGTGAAGTTGTAGCTTGGATATAAACCACTCGGTCTTCAACATGAGCCGGTTTTCAATACGTTCGATTCCTGGGACAAGCAAAAAGCTGCCCGCGGTGGTACGGATCATCGCCACGGAATTCTCCATAGTACCATCCCGGCGCTGTGGATTCGGGGAGGGTGCAGGACACAAAAGAGAACGGCCGCCTTCGGAGGAAGGCGGCCGTT
>DASTCU010000236.1:0-1188 GCA_035710825.1 Candidatus Sulfotelmatobacter sp. | reverse complement strand
CGGAGCGATGGAATCGCCCGCGCAAGGGTACTCCCCAAGGCGGAGTGATGACTCCCCGAACGCAAAAGATAACCTGGGCTCGACCTTGATCCGGTGACACCGGAAGACGGGGTCGGAGATCCGCTTGACCCTGGCCCTGATTGCGGAATCGGGATCGAATGGCGCAGCGTAATCGTATCGCGCCCCACCAGAACTTCCTTAACCAACAGTCGGAGAATCTGCTGTCGCACTGCGATATCCAGCACCTCAGCTCGCACCCGCAGTTTGCTGCGGAATCCCGCCAGGCTCTCTGTCAGTTGTAGGTATTTGGCTTCGTCCACGGCCGCCATCTTCAGAGATTGTAATTCGGATTCGACGGTCTGTGTCTGTTTCTGCAATATCGGCATCCTTTGCCGCAGTTGGGCGAGGGTCAGCAATCCCTCCTGGTAGGCGGTCACCAGGCGTTCGCTGCTCTTCTCCACCCGTGCCTGTTCTCGACGCAACTCCTCCTCGCGTTTGCGCAGCGGGTCCGCATTTCGCGCGGCTTCCCGGCGGCGATCAATTTCGGTTTGGATCAGACCCGGATCGTCCAGCAGACGCATGACCTCGCTCCATATGAACTGATCCAGATAATCTTGTCTGATAGGACGATTCGTACAAACCGGTCCGTTCAGCCGTCGATATCCATCCGAACCGATGCAGCGATAGTAGTTCAGTTGTTGCTTCGATGTGTGGGTGGAGGTGCGATACAAGCCGTAACCGCACTGTTCACATACCAGCATGCCTTGTAGCAAGGTTGGCTCGATGGTGCGTCTCGGCGAATGATGTTTATTCTTCTCCAACTGCTCTTGCGCCAGTGCGAACGTCTCTGCGCTGACCAGCGCCGGGACAGGCACCTCAATCCACTCCTCGCGCGGCCGCTCATGCCCACCAACGTCGCGACTAGGCAAGGCCTTCCGTTGACGGAGAGGGCGCGTGACGCGTTGCCGAGGCCGCTGCTCGGTTTTGCCATAGCAAGCGGTGCCCCGATACGCTGGATTGCGCAGCATGCCCCAAACTGTAGATCGCTCCCAGCGGCCTTTGCCCGTCCGTGTCGGAATCCGCCGCTCATTCAGAAGACGGGCGATGGCGTTGATGCTGAGTCCCTGTTGGGTATAGATCTCAAACACCATCCGCACCACCTGAGCCTCGGCCTCGATGACTTCATAG
>DASTCU010000235.1:0-1516 GCA_035710825.1 Candidatus Sulfotelmatobacter sp. | reverse complement strand
CGCATCGGGCTCACCGCCGTGCTGCACAGCTGGGGATCGGCGATCACTCATCATCCGCACGCCCATATCATCGTACCGGGCGGCGGCGTTTCGCTCGACGGCCAGCATTGGATTGCCTGCCGACCCGGCTTCTTTCTGTCCGTCCGGGTGCTCTCACGCCTCTTCCGTCGCCTGTTCCTGGAACGGCTGACCGCCGCGTATCAGGCTGGGCGGTTGGAGTTCTTCGCCGACCAAGCCGCGCTGGCCGAGCCAGCAGCCTTCAAAACTCACCTCGCCGCACTGCGAAAGGTCGAATGGGTGGTCTATGCCAAGCGGCCTTTTGGCGGACCCGATACTGTGCTCGCCTATCTATCCCGCTACACTCACCGTATTGCGATTGCCAACAGCCGACTCGTCGCCTTTGACGGCCACCGCGTGACGTTCAAATGGAAGGATTACCGGGCCAAGGCGGACGCCCGCTACAAGCTTATGACGCTCAACGCCGACGAGTTCATCCGCCGCTTCCTGATCCACGTCCTGCCCGACGGTTTCCATCGCATCCGCCACTACGGCCTCTTCGCCAACGGCAACCGGGCAGGCAATATCGCATTGGCCCGCCGGCTCCTCGGCATACCAGACCCAGCTCCCTCGAGCGCTGACAGCGATCGCTCGGACGGTGGTCACGACGACGAAGAGCGGAATATTTGTCCTTGCTGCGGCGGGCGTATGGTCATCGTCGAGACCTTCGAACCCGGCTGCCAGCCGCGACTGTGGCCCAGTCCAGCAATCGGCTTCGACAGCTCATGACCAGCACACTCCTGTCGGTTTCCCCCATTGCCGCGCCAGTTCCAGGCCGATATCTCATCGGCGACGGCTACCCTCCGCCAACCGCAACTCTCAGCGCCGCCTTCGACCGCCAAAACGCAGATTGCTCACTACAAGACCACCGTTCCGCTCCTGCACACGGCGACCAAACCCAACGCCGCGGTGATGACTCAACCGTCGTCCCTGTTCGAAACCGAAAGATCAGGGCATACACCGGCGCTAAATCCCCATAGACCGACACCACTGCCGGCGCCAAACTCCCCCCGCGGGTTCCTCCCTCGAGGCTTTTCGGACGCCTGCCTCCGTGCATCCCCTCGCGCCCGCGCCTGGCAGGCATCCGAAAACCCTTAACGAGAGGCGTCGTCGGATAAGGGTATCAAGCGTCAGATTTTCCGAAGGCACATCCCAGGGGATGATCTGATGACGTCCCGAGATCATGGTCTAGGCTGTAACTTAGTGCGGTAAGTTCGCGACCAGGAAGAAACCACAAGTATCCCCTGGATACTTTGTCAAGTATCGTATAAACTAGTGTGCATGGTATAGCAGATCGATCGAAGGAAGGTCGAAATATTAGAGAATACGAGCACGCGCCCATAGCTGTCGTGCGAAAAGTTCGGCGCGGGTCTGATCTCATTACCGCCGGGGAGGAATTAGCCCGAAGCACGCAGCAAGATGGATGCTGTTAGTCGTGAGATCAGCGAACTTCTCTCGA
>DASTCU010000234.1:0-1117 GCA_035710825.1 Candidatus Sulfotelmatobacter sp. | reverse complement strand
CGTATGGTTGTGGCTGCGAAAGGGGTCGCGTCGAGCGTGGAACAATTCAAAGGTCAGACGCTGTCGTGGCAGGTGAAAAGCGGAATCATCGAACTGGCCCTCTACCGCACGCCTTGCAACGAACTGGGATCGCTCTCGCTGGGAGACTTGGAGCAGTTCGCCTTGGCGCTCAGGCAATTGGAAAACACCGCCCACGCCCTCATCATCCACAGCGAGTTGAAATCCGGGTTCTGTGCCGGCGCTGATCTTCGCGAGTTGTACGAGCGCTCGCAAGCGATGGACACAGACGACGCCGTCCGGCAGGTACGGGATTTTCTCCAGCGCATTCACGGCGTCTTGAACCGGATCGACGCCTCCCCGCTGACCACCATTGCCGCTGTCCATGGCGTGACCTTCGGCGGAGGACTTGAACTTGCCTTGACCTGCGATCTGATCATCGCCGACAAAACAGCGCGCTTCGCTTTCCCCGAACTCAGGCTGGGACTGATTCCCGGCTTCGGCGGAATCCCGCGCCTGAAGCGCGATGTGGGCAACGCCGCCATTCGCGATCTGCTTTTGACCGGCCGCAGTTTCAATTCCACAAAGGCGCAGCAGATCGGACTGGTCAGCCAGGTTGTCTCCGAAGGAGAAGCTTTGCGCGCTGCCCGCGCCACCGCGACGCAGATTGGAAAGTTCGACCGGCACACTGCTGCCACCGCCAAGCAGTTCATCAAGCCGGTTCCCTACGAGGAACTGCGGCGCGAGATCGATATTTTCTGCGACCTGTTTTCGCGCCCAACGGTACAAGCCGGACTGAAGAAGTTCGTCGAGAGCACCGCCGCTCAACCCTATTTGCCCTGATCGAAACTGAATTAGAATGACTGCTTATGGAAACTGCTGAAAATACCCTGGACGAGATCCTCACACTCGCCGCCGCCCACTTCAAAGTGCCCCGTGAGAAGCTCTCGCCCGACGAAGATTTCTTCAAAGCGCTCGGCATCGACAGCCTGCAGACGCTCGATCTCCTCACCAAGCTGGAGAATCATTTCCATGTCGAACTGCCCGACTACGAGCTGCAGGGTGTGACCGATTTCCGCACTTTAGCCGGCAAAATTCAGGCCCGGCTGTAGGCGTTTCG
>DASTCU010000233.1:0-26787 GCA_035710825.1 Candidatus Sulfotelmatobacter sp. | reverse complement strand
AGGATGCGTCCGATCATGGCATTGAGATCAGACTCTGGAAGAGCGGTGACGGCGGCCAGAGTGTGAACGGGAATGCCGATGGCTCCCCAGGCGACCGGGGCGGTGTTGGCGATTAAATTCAGGGCAGCCGCGTGAAAGGGTTTGAAGCCGAGTCCGATCATGAAGGCTCCGGCGATGGCGACGGGGGCGCCGAATCCCGCGGCGCCTTCGATGAAGGCTCCAAAACAAAATGCGACCAGCAGGACTTGCAGGCGGCGGTCGGCGGTGATGCCGGCCACCGATTCCTTCATAATCTCGAATTGGCCGGTTTCCACCGAGATGTCGTAGAGGTAGACGGCAGCGAGGACAATCCAGGCAATTTTGAGAAGGCCGAAGGCGACGCCATAGACGAAGCTCATGGCGGCAAGTTGAGCGGGCATTTTGAAAAAGCCGATGGCGACGACGACGGCAGTCAGGGCGCCAGCTATGGCGCACCAGTGCGGCTTCACTTTGAGGCCGGCAAGCATCCCTAAAAGCACGATGATGGGGAGCGCGGCTACGATGGTGGAGAGCCACCAGTGACCGAATGGATCGTACACCTGTGTCCACTGCATCGCGACCTCTGGAAATCAATGATTCCCGCGGTGAGCGGTGGGCTATGGTAACACCTCGATTTTCAGAATCGAGTGGTGGCGCGGTGGTGGGAATCGATCCTGAAGATCAGGCTCCACAAATGAACAGGTAATTGCTGAAGTCAAAATCCCCACCCCGTCGCATACAACGCGACAAGGATGGGGTACCCTCGCCGCTTAGCCTTGTTCCTTCAGCTTTAACTTCGATTTGTTGTCTTCCATGAATTGCTTGATGTCATTCGCGGCGTTGAGAAGGCGGTTCCATTGCTCGTAGTAGAGGGTGACAGGAAAACGGCCCAGGCCGTAAACGCTGACGCCGCCTTTTTCTCCAACTTTGAAGATGAGGTCTCCGCTGCGCTTCTTGACTTCAACTTCCTTCTCCAGTTGCGCCAATTTCGCTTTGAGTTCTTCGTAACTTGGTTCTGCCATGCTTGCCTCGTATGGGTATGAGTGCGAGCGAGAATTCTGCACGCCTTTTCTATAGTAACTTGCCCGGCACTGCCTTGGCTTGCGTAACCGCCGGCGAACGGTGACATATTCCGAAGCGGGAACCCTCGACCTCAGCGCACGCGCCTGCATCGTGCAGTTCCCCACATGTAAATGAATGTAAAAAACACCGTCGTAACCGATGATGTACGCAGAGCTCTTGGTAAAATCGAGCCAGCATCCACCGCAGTTGCATCGAAGGGGTTACGTCTAGGCTTTGATGGGGGATTTCTGTTCATTCACTCTGTAAGGCTTACAGCTTGCCTCGCGCTTGCGAGCGTCCTCTCCATATTCTCGGCTGCTCAGGAGACTACGCCGCCGGGAACTTCCGATTCCTCCGCACAGACTCAGCCACAGGACACCGCCAAAGAGAAGCAGACAGCCTCTCCGCAGCAAAGTTCCAGTGATAAGGATGAAAAGGACAAGGCGAAGAGCATCCAGGAGATTGGGGGCGGCAAAGTCGCCGGCACTTCCAATGACCGGCTTTTCTACGCATTGCCAAATTTCCTGACACTGCAAGGGCAAGCCAAATTGCCGCCCATGACCGCCAGGGACAAGTTCAAGGTCGTCGCCTTAAGCACATTCGATTACGTCGAGTATCCGTGGTGGGGTGTGCTGGCCGCGATCAGCCAGGCGGACAACAGTGAGCCGGCTTACGGGCAAGGGTGGGCGAGCTACGCAAAGCGCTACGGCACCACCGCGGGAGACAGCATGGTCGAGAACTTTATGACGGGTGCGGTCTTCCCTTCCATCCTTCGCCAGGATCCGCGCTTCTACCAGTCGGACAAAGGCGGGTTTTCCCGGCGCGCGTTCTATGCAGTGAGCCGGATTTTTGTTACTCGCGGCGACTCCGGCCACCAGCAGTTCAACTTCTCTGAGATTTTTGGCGCTTCCACAGCGGCGGCGATCTCCACCTACAGTTACCACCCTCGAAGCACTTACCTCAGCACGCCCAGCAACCCGCATCTGTTCATTCCTTCCGATCGGACCTTGAGGAACACGGCCAGCGTACTCGGAACCCAACTCACCCTCGACACCGTAACGATTGTCGTGAAGGAATTCTGGCCGGATATCCACCGCGCGATGTCTCACAAGTCCAAGCCGGTGGGGAGCACGGAAGACCCTCCCAATCATTGATGGCGGTAAACACGAAAGCGTCTGACGGCGCTTGGCTGCGCGCAGAGCAACAAAGGAGATTGAGTTGTCGAGCAAACCCGCGGCCTGCCTGCTGATGGCAATTTTCCTGACGAGTACTCTTTGCGTGTTTTCCACAGCGCAGGACAATTCTTCTGTTAAGCAGGAACCAAGCGCGCCGCCTCCAACTCCGCGGCCGGAAGCTCCTATTCCGCAGAACTCGAATTCGGCAATCAAGTCGGAAGAGGAGAGGAAGATTGAGCGGCAGGAGCAATCGCAACGCATTTTAGGCGTGCTGCCGCAATTTGGAGTGACCAGCCGCCAGAATGCTCCCCCACTAACCTCGGGCGATAAATTTCACTTGTTCGCCAGGTCGGCGTTTGATCCCGTATCGATCGTTGTGGTCGGATTGCAGGCGGGTCTAAGCCAGGCTCAAGATGAATTCCCCGCTTACGGACAGGGCGCGCAGGGCTATGGCAAACGATTCGGTGCATCGTTGGCCGACGAGGTATCGTCGGGCTTCTGGAGTAATTATTTTTATCCGGTCCTGCTCAAGGAGGATCCCCGGTATTTCCGGCTTGGCGAAGGTGGGTTTGGAGCGCGCTTGGCGTATAGCGTCAAGCAGGAATTCGTCTGTCACACCGATAAAGGCGGCCGCTTCTTCAATCTTTCAAACGTACTGGGGGCTTTCACCAGTGGCGCAATTTCCAACGTGTACTACCCTGGACGGTCGCTGATTCGAACCATTCCGGCGACTGCGACCACGCCCGCGGTACCGGTGTATGAGAATGATCGGGGCGCTGTGCTCACGCTAAGCCGCGCTTCCATCGCACTTGGATACGGCACCATTGGCGGAATATTCGACGAATTCTGGCCCGATATTCACCACAGGCTCTTTGAGATGCATAAGACGCCGCCGGAAGTTCCGTCGAACCGTTAGCGCTCTCATTCTGGAGAGATGACGGAGTTAAGAATTTCCCTGCAAACTACATTGTCCGCTTGGGCTCCAGCGGACGGTCCGTCACCAGCTCGGGATGCAGACGGCGAAAGCTTTCTGTGACGTGGCAGTTCCAGCAGACCGGTTGGTGCGTGTCGAAAATCGCTGGAAGTTCTTCCGGCCGGACATACTTCCATTCCGTGGTTCTGAAGTCCGGACCCAGCAGGGCCGGGGCGTGATCCACGTGGTGGAGCGGACCAATCGGCTTGTGGCAGAACACGCAGCGCTTCCCTTCATACCACTTCGAAACGATGTTCCACACCAGACAGTTTTCGGGATCCGCCTCAATTTGTTGCAGGCAATCCTGCCCGCAGTTCTGGCGCTCAGGCCAGCGCGAGCATTCGCGCAGACGCATAGTGGGCTCGGAGAAGAACGCGCCGACGCCAGCTTCCCCGGCAGCAACCTGGACCGCCGCGGCTTTCTGGGTCTCCGGGCAAGTGATCAGGCGCTGGCCGCGAAATGTCAAATAGGCGCGGACTCCGGGAACGGAGCGAGCAATAAAAAGTCCTGCAGCCAAGACAAGAACGACGACGATGATGGTGAAAACGGAGACCGTCATGGCCACCTCCCCGGTTTGCTTGATTCCAGTCTGTGGGGAAGAGCGTGGAAGGGCGGTGCCTCTCGTCACCGGAAAATGTGACTACGATCACACCGGAACTGGTGGATCACAAGTCGTGCAGAACGACGACACCCAACTTCTGACGGAATCCCGGAACTGCGCGCAAGGCACGCCCCGGCGCTACGCTTTCACATGATTGGTACGCAGCTGCATCTTTACCGCGACGGAGAGACGGCGGATGCCTTCACGGATCTGCTCCGGTTGCGAGTGCGAAAAATTCAAGCGCATGTGGCGGCTGCCTTCGTGGCCGTTGTTGGGGTAGAAACTGTCTCCGGCCACGAATGCCACGTTTTCTGCAAGAGCGGCTCGAAGCAACGTCTCCGAGTCCGTGCCCTGAGGCATGGTGACCCAGAGGAACAGGCCGCCCTTGGGGTGAGTCCAGGTCACTTCCTGAGGGAAATATTCACGCAGCGCCTGGAGCATGGCATCGCGGCGCTCGCGGTAGACTTGGCGAATCAGCTTCACATGCTGGTCGAGGAAGCCGTCACGTGCGACTTCGTAGGCCACGTGTTGATTGAAGGTGGACGTGTGCAGGTCCGCGGCCTGCTTGAGTTGCACCAGCTTCACTATGACGTCTTCGGGCGCGACGATCCACGCCAAGCGAATTCCGGGCGCCAGCGTCTTCGAGAATGTGCTCAGGTAAATTACGTTGCCCAGAGTGAAGCCGTTGTCGCGGCGGAGATTTTCGCGATCGAGCACTACCAGCGGCGCGATGTGCTCCCCTTCATAACGAAGTTGGCCATAGGGATCGTCTTCGATGATGGGAATGCCGTATTTATCGGCCAGAAGAATCAATTGATGACGGCGGCCTTCCGACAGGGTCACTCCTGAAGGATTCTGGAAATTGGGCAGCACGTACATGAATTTCGGCCCGGCGCGCAGGCTGGAATCGAGTTGCTCAGTGAGCAGACCATCGTCGTCCACGGGAACCGCAACGTACTGCGCGCCGTAGACGTTGAACGCCTGCAGCGCACCGAGATAGGTGGGGGCCTCGACCAGGATGCGGTCGCCACGGTTGATGAGCAGCTTGCCAATCAGATCGAGAGCCTGCTGCGAGCCCGACGTAATCAGGACATTGTCGGCGCTGGCCACGATGCCATAGCGGGCAAGGTTGCGGGCGATCATCTCGCGCAGTGGCTGGTAGCCTTCCGTCGTGCCATATTGGAGGGCCAGAGCGCCATGTTCGCTGAGCACTTTATGACAGGCTTCTTCGAAACGCTTCACCGGAAATACGTCGGGCGCCGGCAGGCCTCCGCCAAAGGAAATGATCTCGGGCCGCTGCGTGACTTTCAGTAGCTCGCGGATGGCGGAACTCTTGATACCCAAGGTGCGCTGGGCATACCGGGACTTCCAGAGCGTCGACATTCAATCCTCCTGCTGTTGCCACTTAGATGCAAAACATCTGCATTCAGGCGCTGCCAGCGGCGGAGGCGAGACGCCTCCGCTACAGCCGGCGGGACGCCGGCGCTACCTGTGCTACCTCTAGCTTAATCTTCTCCGACCAGTTCTGGCTCGACCGAGACGTGCATATGTGGGTGCGCATAGGTGTCGTTTTCCTGCGCGTCGACCACGGCGATCGCCGCCACATTGACTATTTCGTCGACGGCGGCAGTACGCTGCAAGACATGGACCGGGCGGCTCATGCCCATCAGAATCGGGCCAATCAACTCGCTGCCACCCACTTTTGCTGCCAGCTTGCACGCGATATTGGCAGAGGCCAGGTCGGGGAAGATCAGCACGTTGGCACCGCCCTTTAACGAACTGAACGGGTAATGCTCCTCAATGGCCTCCGGTGACAACGCCTCATCGGCGCTGATCTCGCCGTCGATGATCAGGGTGGGGTCGGCATACTTGATCAACTCCACCGCTTTCCGGACTTTGGTGCAAATGGGGTGATCCACGGCGCCGAAGCTGGAGAACGACAGCATGGCCACCCGTGGCGTCAGATCGAATCGGCGCGCCATGTGAGCGGTGCAGAGGGCGATTTCCACCAAATCTTCTGCGGTGGGCTCGATGTTGACGCTGGTATCGGCCAAGAAGAAAACCTCGCCTTTGCGAGTGATGATCGCATAGCAGCCCGACACACGGTGCAGTCCTTCGCGCATGCGAACGATCTGCAGGGCCGGACGAATTGTGTCAGAGAAATGCTGGGTCACGCCGGAGACCAGGGCGTCGGCATCGCCCATGTGCACCATCATTGAGCCAAACACGTTGCGATTGTTGATCAGCGTTTCTGCTTCCTGCAATGTAATCCCGCGCCGCTGGCGCAGCCGGAAGAGCTCATGTACGTAGACTTCGTGATGTTCAGAAGTAAACGGGTCCACGATCTGCATGCCTTCGAGGTTTACTCCCAGGTCGTGCGCCCGAGTCTGAATCTTACCGACATCCCCGAGCAGGATGGGTTTGGCAATCGCTTCCTCGACCAGGGTGTGGCAGGCGCGCAGAATTTTTGCATGATCGCCTTCCGGGAAGACGACCTGTTTGGGATTCGCCTGGGCTTTATGGATCATGGTGCGTGACACTTCATAAGCCTTGCCCAACCTGCGTTCCAGTTGCTCCCGATAAGTATCGAGATCGACCGGTCCCTGGGCGACCCCAGAGCGCATTGCGGCTTCCGCCACGGCCGATGCTTCCCACATCAGCACGCGCGGGTCGAACGGCTTGGGGATGAGATACTCCCGACCGAATTGCAGCCGTTGCACGCCGTAAGCGCGGCACACGGAATCAGGAACGTCTTCCTTGGCCAGATCGGCAAGCGCACGCGTGGCCGCCAGCTTCATCTCTTCATTGATGGCCGTCGCGCGTACGTCGAGCGCCCCACGGAAGATGAAGGGGAAGCCGAGCACGTTGTTTACCTGGTTGGGATAATCGGAACGCCCAGTGGCAACGACGACGTCTTTGCGGCAGGCCTTGGCGTCTTCGTAGGAGATTTCGGGATCGGGATTGGCCATGGCAAACACGATCGGGTCGGGAGCCATGGTGCAGATCATCTCGGGCGTCACCGCGCCTTTTACCGAGAGTCCGGCGAACACATCCGCGCCGACCAGCGCTTCCGCCAGGGTGCGCAGGTTGGTCTCCTGGGCGAAGCGCTCTTTGTACTTGTTCATCCCTTCCTTGCGGCCGCGATAGACCACGCCTTTGGTGTCGCAGAGAATGATGTTCTCGCGCTTCACGCCCAGCCGGACGTAGTGTTCAGCGCAAGCGATGCCCGCCGCCCCGGCCCCATTGAAGACCACGCGTACTTTGCGGATGTCTTTGCCGACAACCTCCAGTCCATTCAGCAGAGCCGCACCGGAAATGATGGCGGTCCCATGCTGATCGTCATGAAAGACGGGGATCTTCATCGTCTTGCGCAGAGTCTCTTCGATGTGGAAGCAATCGGGCGCCTTGATATCTTCGAGATTGATTCCACCGAAGGTCGGCTCGAGCAACTGGCACAGCTTGATGATCTCTTCGGGATCGTGGCTGTTGACTTCGATGTCGAACACGTCGACATCGGCAAATCGCTTGAACAGCACCGCTTTGCCTTCCATCACGGGCTTGCCGGCAAGCGCACCGATATCGCCCAGCCCCAATACTGCGGTACCGTTGCTCAGCACCGCCACCAGATTGCCGCGGCCGGTGTATTTGAAGGCATCCTGCGGATTCTTCTCAATTTCAAGGCAGGGCTCGGCCACGCCCGGGGTATAGGCCAAGCTGAGATCGCGCTGCGTACGGCAGGGCTTGGTGGGCGTGACTTCAATTTTTCCGGGACGTGCCCCATGGTGATAATCCAGGGCTTGTTGCTTGCTGATCAACATGATTTCCTCCGTACTCGATTGGCGCCGGGTTGCGTCTCTTCCGCCACGCTTGTGTTTCGCCCGCAATTGTGTGGGTCGCACCTAGACCTCGACTCCGGCCCGTTCCCGCGTGAACTGCAGCAGAATCTCGGCCAAGCCGGGATGGCTCAGATCCTCGACCTCGTAGGTCACACGCAGGCTCGGCTTGTTCAGCTTGACCAGGTGGCCCAGATCGATGGGAGTGGCCACCAACACCAGGTCGCAAGGAACGCGATTGATGGTCTCTTCCAGTTCGTGCCGCTGGATGGCGCTGTAGCCCATGGCCGGCAAGAGACTGGTCAAATGTCCGTAGCGTTCAAACGTAGAACGGATCGAGCCCACGGCGTAAGGCCGCGGGTCCACCAATTCAGCCGCGCCACACTGGCGGGCGGCTACAACGCCAGCGCCATATGGCATTTCGCCATGAGTGAGTGTGGGACCATCTTCGACTACGAGCACCTTGCGGCCCTTAACCAGCTCGGGCTCGGAGACGGCGACCCGGCAAGCGGTCTGCACGATCGCAGCTTTCGGATTGCAGGCTTGGATGTTTTTGCGCACGGTTTCAACGTCTTGTGCGGCGGCCGTATCGACTTTATTGATGACGACGACATTGGCACGGCGAAGATTCACTTCGCCGGGGTAGTAAGCCAGCTCGTGTCCGGGCCGGTGCGGATCGGCAACTACGATCTCTAAATCGGACGCATAGAAGGGAGTGTCATTGTTGCCGCCATCCCAGAGGATAATGTCGCCTTCTTTTTCCGCCTGACGCAGAATGCGGCCATAGTCCACTCCGGCAAATACTACGGTACCTTCCCGCAGATGCGGCTCGTATTCTTCACGCTCTTCGATGGTGCACTGGTGTTTGTCGAGATCGGACATTACAACGAAGCGCTGCGCCGCCTGCGCTGCCAAGTCGCCATAGGGCATCGGGTGGCGCACCACCACGGGCTTCCATCCTTCGCGCCGCAGTTCGGAGGTGACGAAGCGGCCAATCGGACTCTTGCCGCATCCGGTGCGCACAGCGCAAACCGAAATCACCGGCACCGAGGACTTAAGCTCTGTGCGCCGGGAGCTGAGCAGCCAGAAATCGGCGCCGGTCGCGACGACGCGAGATGCGATGTGCATCAAGTTCGGATAGGACACGTCGCTGTAGGAAAACACCGCCGCGTCGATGTCATGTTCGTCGATCAGACGTTCCAGATCCTTCTCGTCGAAAATAGGAATGCCGGCAGGATAGAGCGATCCGGCGAGCTCGGTGGGATAACGGCGCCCGGCGATACCGGGAATCTGCGCGGCCGTAAAGCCGACGACGTTGTAGTCTGCGTTTCCGCGAAAGACGACGTTAAAGTTGTGGAAGTCTCTGCCTGCCGCACCTAGAATCAGAATCCTCTTTGCCTTCATTTGCAAATCCTTTCTGACTGCAGGTTTCAAGGTTTCAACGTTTCAAGGTCTCAGAGACCGGCTTGGAGCCAGAAGAACTTTGAAACCTTGAAACTCTTGAAACTTTGAAACCTATTCCTTCGGGCTTCGCCGCCACATGGGCACGCACGGATTCCAGGTATGCACTTCTTTCTGGAAGTCGCGTCTGGCCTGGGTGGCGCCTACCGAACTCAACTCTTCGACCGGCGATTTCAAGAGCTCAGTGACGTAGCCTTCGATCTGTTCGCGCAAGCGCGGGTTCTTCAGAGCCTCCAGCAGTGCCGGATGTTCAATGTGGGTAAATCCGCCGCACAGCGGACATTTGACAACGTCGTCATTCACCATGGTTACCCTCGATTGATTGGGAAATTGTTACGAGAAGCAGTGCCGCTCAGCACCTTTGTCTCCACGCTTTCATTAAACGGCGGCACAGGAATTGGGGCAGTGACAAGGGTCGCGGGAGATTGTGATCGTGGTCACACAGATGGAAGGAATGTCAATTCACCACGGAGGCACAGAGACACGGAGAATTTGGAGATGATCCTCTCGCAGGCAACCTTGCCCGAAAGTAATCCCGGCAACGTTTACGTCCATTCCACTTCCCTGCTAACATCATTGGTTTACCACTCAACCGTAAACGAAATCTGTTTGACGCCTTCATAAATTTCTACGGAGGAAACATGGCACTCAAAGTTGGTATCAATGGCTTCGGACGAATCGGCCGCAACGTGCTGCGGGCTTCGCTGAAAGACCCAAATCTTGAATTCGTCGCGGTGAACGACCTCACCGAGCCGAAAACTCTGGCCCACCTGCTGAAGTATGACTCAGTGCTCGGCAATCTGCCGAACCAGGTTTCTGCGGGCGCCGACAGCATTACGGTCGATGGCAAGACGATTAAGGTGTTCAAGGAAAAAGACCCGGCGGCGCTGCCCTGGGAGTCGGTGGGCGCGCAAGTCGTGATCGAATCGACCGGGCGCTTCACCGATGCCAACGATGCCAAGAAGCATTTGCGCGGGCCGGTAAAGAAAGTCATCATCTCGGCTCCGGCGAAGAATGAGGACGTCACCGTGGTGCTGGGTGTCAACCACGAGAAGTACGATGCCAAGAAGCACAACATTATTTCGAACGCTTCGTGCACCACGAATTGCCTGGCGCCGGTAGCCAAGGTGCTCCATGACGAATTCAAGATCGTCAGCGGCACCATGACAACCATTCACTCCTACACCAACGACCAGGTGATTCTGGATTTCCCGCATAAAGACTTGCGGCGCGCGCGGGCCGCTGCCCTTTCGATGATTCCGACTACGACTGGCGCTGCCAAGGCGTTGAAACTGGTGATCCCCGAACTTTCGGGCAAACTGGACGGATTCTCCATGCGCGTACCGACGCCGAATGTCTCGGTGGTCGATCTGGTGGTGTGGGTTGAAAAGAAAACGACCAAGGAAGAAGTAAATGCGGCCTTGAAAAAAGCATCTGAATCAGGACCGCTGAAGGGATATCTCGGCTACGAAGAGCACGAACTGGTATCGTCAGATTTCAAGGGCGACAGCCGCTCTTCGATCGTGGATGCGCCTTGCACCCTGGTGGTCGGCGGCAACTGCGTGAAGGTGATCTCCTGGTACGACAACGAGTGGGGATACTCCTGCCGCGTGCGCGACCTGATCAACTACATCGCCGGCAAGGGCCTGTAAAGATATTGCGGAGCCCATCCTAACGCCGCAAAAAGTGCGGCGTTAGGAAGAGGGACCCGCACGAATCGAGCCTCGCGGGCGAAGGCGCCCGCGCCACATTCCATCGTTAGAGGACTCCTGCCATGTCCAAGCTTTCCATTCGTGATCTTCCACTGAACGGCAATCGCGTGTTCATGCGCGTTGACTTCAACGTGCCGCTCGATGACGGCCGCGTGATGGACGACACTCGCATCCGTGAAACGCTGCCCAGTATCGAATACGCGCTACGCCACGGGGCGCGCCTGATCCTGGCTTCGCACCTGGGCCGCCCCAAAGGCAAGCCGAATCCCAAGATGAGCCTGAAGCCGGTAGCCGAGCGCCTGCGTATGCTGCTCGATAAAGAACTGGCGCGTGGAGAAAACGTCGGCTTCTGCCCCGAATGCGTTGGACCGGAGGCCGAAGAGGTCGCCACCCAACTGGAGAAGGGGCAAACGTTGCTGCTCGAGAACCTTCGCTTCCATTCCGAAGAGGAAGCCAATGACGAGAAATTCGCGAAGCAGCTTTCCAAACTCGCCGAGTATTACGTGAATGATGCTTTCGGATCGGCGCACCGGGCGCACGCTTCCACTGCAGGCATCACGAAATTCATGAAGCAGTGCGCCGCGGGCTTGTTGATGGAGAAAGAACTAAAGTATCTGGGGAAGGCGCTGGAGCATCCCGAGGAGCCGTTTGTCGCCATCCTTGGCGGCGCCAAAGTCGGCGACAAGATCGGCGTGATCAAGAACCTGCTGAACAAAGTGAACGCGCTGATCATCGGCGGAGGCATGGCCTACACGTTCCTCAAAGCGCAGGGGCAGGAAATCGGCAAGTCGCTGCTCGAAGCGGACAAGGTCGACCTCGCCAAGCAACTGCTGGCCGAGGCGAAGAAGCGCAATGTGAAGTTGCTGTTGCCCATCGACCACGTGGTTGCCATCAAGCCCGAAGCCAACGCGGTGGTCCAGCAGATTGGCGAAGGCCAGCCGATTCCCGCCGACAAGATGGCTTTGGATATTGGTCCGAAGACGATTGAGTTGTTCTCGGAGGAAATCTCCGGCGCGCGCACCATCGTGTGGAACGGGCCTATGGGCGTGTTCGAAGTGCCGGGCTTCTCGCGAGGAACGTTCAAGATCGCTCAAGCTGTGGCGGAGAATGCCGGTGCAATTTCGATTGTGGGCGGAGGCGATTCAGTGGCGGCAGTGCATGCCGCCAACGTCGCCGACAAGATGACGCATATCTCGACTGGAGGCGGGGCGTCGCTTGAATTTCTGGAAGGAAAAAAGCTGCCGGGAGTCGAGGTGCTCACCGAGAAGAAGTGAGCGGGGCTAAAGCCGGTCGAGTGTCAGCCGATCCGGCACTCCTCCGAAGTACTTTTGCAGCGCTCTCAGAAAAATGTCGTCATCCGGTGAAACCTGGGCGAAAAGCGTCATTGAAGACCGGAACTTCATGTCATCAGGGGATCCAAAGATTTCTTCGACGGAGCGACCTTCGACCAGCAGAACCAGCTGCGTACATTCCTTTAGTCGCGGGCCAAGAACCGAGTGCTGCAGGTAAGCGCGGGCTTCGTCCGGCGAGGAGATTGCGAATTCGATCGAGATTGGGCTTCGCCCCAGTCCTTTGATCTGAGGAAAGATGAACCACATCCAGTGCCCCATCTTGACCCCGGATCGCAGTTCCCGAAGAGCTCGGTCGAAGGCGCCATCCTGGGCCTGCACAAAGCGGTCCAGATTATATGGGTCCGCGGACGAGCGTTCTGAGCGGCTGCTGGACATAGTTTGCTGACACCGAGGCTTTAAGTTTATTGCAGGAACTCCCGGTTCACCAGCAATGCAGGACTGGGCGAATTTAACGAAAGGCTGAATGATGAGAACAAAAGTAATGGCCGCCAATTGGAAGATGTACAAGACGCCTGACCAGGCTCGCGACTTCTTCCGCGAATTCCTGCCGCTGGTTTCCGGACACGCGCGCGACGAAATCGTGGTGTGCCCGCCATTTCTCGACCTGCCGGCGGCGCTCGAGGCGGCTAAGGGGTCGAACGCGGCCATTGGCGCCCAGAATGTTCACTGGAAAGAAGAAGGCGCGTTTACCGGCGAGACCTCTGCGCCCCAATTGCTGGCTTGGGGAGTGACGCACGTGATCATTGGGCACTCGGAGCGCCGGCAATATTTCGGCGAGACCGACGACACGGTGAACCTGCGCCTGAAAACTGCGCTCGAGGCCGGGCTGAGTCCGATCTGCTGCGTGGGCGAGGTGCTCGAGGAGCGCGAGGCCGGCATGACCGACGATGTGCTCCGGCGCCAGTGTGTCCGCGCTTTCCACGCGATCTCTGCCAAGAAAGCTGCCAAGCTGGTGGTCGCCTACGAGCCGGTCTGGGCCATCGGCACGGGCAAGACCGCTACGCCTGAACTGGCGGCCGAAGCGCACGCGGTCATTCGCCGCGAGGCTACGGAAATTTTTGGCGAGGACTTCGCTACGAAGCTGCGGATTCTCTATGGCGGTTCGGTGAAGCCCGAGAACGCTTCGGCACTCATGGCACAGGAGGAGATTGATGGCGCGCTGGTCGGCGGAGCTTCGCTCGATCCGAAGTCATTTGCCAAGATTGTGAAGTACTGAGCTTCTGGTCTTTCGGTGTTTCCTCTAACAGTGGTTACTTTGCGGGGGCAGATCCTCTCTTCGCCTGAAAAACGGCTCCGCTCGGGATGACGTCACATTCCAGTGATCCGGCGCACAGAATTCCTGCGTGCACTGGACGTAGACTTTCTGCAGGATCACAAACTACGCGTCAGGCCCCTCAACCTACATCCACCCCACCGAGGAGGTCCTATGCCGCTGTCCAAGCTTCGCGAATTTCTTGATTCTCACAACGTCAAGTATCTGGTCATCTCTCACTCCCTCGCCTACACCGCGCAAGGCGTGGCTGCTCTAGCCCATGTGTCGGGCAAGAAGTTGGCGAAGACCGTGATCGTCAAGATCGATGGCATCCTGGCGATGGCGGTCATCCCAGCCTCATCCCATGTGAACCTCGAGCTGCTGAGAATGCTCACGGGCGCAGAGACGGTGGAAGTCGCATCGGAAGACGAGTTCAAGAACGCCTTCCCCGATTGCGAAACCGGCGCGATGCCGCCGTTCGGCAACCTCTACGACATGGCTGTTTATGCCGATGCCAGTCTTGCTGAGCAGGAGGAGATTACCTTCAGCGCGGGAACGCATCGCGAACTGGTTCGCATGAACTGGAACGACATGCAAAGGCTGGTGAACCCGACCGTGGACGAATTCACTTACCGCCGGCCGGTCGCTGCCATTGCATGACGGCAATTTGGCCGCTTGCAAGACCAAGGGTGAAGTCTCTGTCTCTATTTTCGGCCGATGGCCATGACGTGCGCGCTCGCGCCAATCACGGAAGGTTCGCGCTCCACCTTGCGCACCGCAGCCAGCAGGCGCTCGCGTTGTTGCGGATCATTCCACAGGCGATCGAAATCGCGAGCCAGCCAGCCGGGACCCTCTATCGCCAGTACCTCCAGGACGCGAAATCCCGCCGCCAGTAATTCCCGCGACAGTTCTCCCGGCCGATGAAAATAGGCGTCGGTGAAGTACAGCGAATTCGACGTCGGATTGCGATGCTGCCCATTTTCTAAATCCCGCTCCAGAATCGGCGTGAACTCCGGATCGTCGAAGAACCCATGCGTGAGGGAATCCAGTAAAGATGCGAAATGACTGATGCCTGCTCCCCATAGCAGACCTCCGGGACGCAACACGCGGTGCGCCTCACGGAGGCAGGCAAGCCGGTCTTCTTTCTCGACCAGATGATAAAGCGGTCCCAGGAGCAGCACGGCATCGGCCGAGCCGTCGGCGTGCGGCAAATGCCGCGCATCACCCACTTCGGCTGAGGCGAGCGGATGCTCGGGTTGCTGCGCCGCCGCCGCACGCGCCTGCTCCACGTGTTTGGTCACGGGATCGATCAGGTGGACTTGATATCCGCGGGAGGCCAGCCAGAATGCGTAAACTCCGGCGCCTCCGCCCGCGTCGATGATAATGGCGGGGGTTGGCGGCAGATGGCGCAGAATCAGTTCCCGCGTGCGCTCCTGCTCCAGCTGAAACCATCCGCCACTCAGCCGCGACGCTTCGTCGGCCTCGCTGTAATAACGAATGATCAGTCCGGTGGAATCGGTCTCGCTCATGGGAATCTTGGGAGAAGAAGGAGTCGCTATCCGCTGGTGGCGCGTCGATGTGGGGCGCGATATCCCAATTGCATGGAGATGTGGCGGGCCGCGTCTTTCAGGTGCTCCAGAATGCGCGGCATGGTTTGCTCGTTCACCTGGTGAATGGTCCCGCTCAGCCCCAGACTGGCTTCGATCCGGCCCTGCTGATTAAAGATGGGAGCGCCGACGCAACGTGCGCCCAAATTATTTTCTTCGTCGTCCACGGCATAGCCTTGCGTGCGCACCTTCTCCAGTTCTTTCAAAAGACGCGGCAGGGTGCAGATTGTTTTCGGCGTCCGCCGTTCCATGGCGCGGTCGGCAAGAATCTTTTCGAGTTGCTGCTGCGGAATGTGCGCCACCAGCGACTTCCCTACGCTCGTGGCATGAACGCGCATGCGACGGCCAACCCAGGTGTCCATGCGGATGAACCCGGTCGGTTCGACCTTCTCGATGTACACCGCTTCGGGACCATCCAGGATCGCGAGATGGCAAGTAAGGTTGGTTTTTTCGACCAGGTGACGCATGATGGGGAGCGCCACCTCGCGGACATCAATTCCGCTGAGCGCGCCGCGGCTCAGGCTCAAGATCTTCAAGCCGACCCGGTACTTGCCGCTTACCGCATCCCGATTCAGATAATTCTGTTGCACCAGCGTGCGCAGGATATAGCTGGCGGAACTCTTTGGGATCTTCAACTTGCGGCTGATCTCGGCGTTGCTGAGGCCTTCCGGTTCCTGGGCAACCGCTTCCAGCATGGCCAGCGCTCTTTCTACCGCAACGGAAGGAGATTCGGGGTTTTCGGACATACCGAATCGTTATGGTAACAAACCCCTAAGCCGCCAACAAAATGAATGTATGTTCGGTATATTGAACAACGCTCTTGACCGGCTTTGGACCCTCTCCTAGGATCGGACAGCATTACGAATTAGTGTTCACTATGTTGAACACAGAGGAATCGCGACAGGAGCTTGAGGAACCTATGTCCACGGCAGTAAGCACCCCGGAAACCGGAAATCTGATCAATCCCATCAACCGTGCGCCCGCTGAGCTCGATCCGTCCCGCGACCTGCCTGCGGGATTCATGGAATTCTTCCTGCCGCTGCACCGAGCGTTCACTCCGCGCCAGCAGGAACTGGCGGCGAAGCGCCTCGAAGTGCTGCAGCGGTCTCTGGAAGGAGACAAGCCCAATCACAGCTTCCCTTCCGACACGGTGCGCAATGGCTGGCGGATCACGCTGCCGGAGTGGTGCCAGGATCAGCGCAACCAGATGACCGGACCTGCCGACGATGCCGAGCTCTGCGTGAAGATGCTGAACTCAGGGGCACCGGGCGTCATGCTCGATCTCGAAGATTCGTGCGTTAATGATTGGTCTCATCATCAAACGGGAGTGGCCAACATTCTGGCCTGCCTCCACGGAGAGCTCTCGTACTACGACAAGAAGCGCGACCGCACCGTGCCCATTCGGCCGAGCAACGCGGTGATTTTCACGCGTCCCCGCGGCCTGCATTTGAATCAGGCAGGCCTCATTCCGGGCGAACTGGTTTCGGCATCGCTGATCGATGTCGCGCGCGTGTTTTACGGGATCGATCCTGGGAAGCTGAAGCATCCGTTGTGCATCTACATTCCGAAATCGGAGTCGGCGCAGGAAGCGCTCTGGTGGCGCGATCTGTTCCAGGCATTGGCCAAGTGGCGCGGGCTGCCGCACAACTACATCAAGTGCATGGCGCTGGTGGAATCGCACCCGCTGGCTTTTCAGATGGAAGAATTCACTTATAACCTGCGCGAGCACATCATCGGGCTCAACCTCGGCCGCTGGGACTACATGGCTAGCCTGATTCACTTCAATCTCGACGATCCCGACTGGGTACTGCCCGATCGCAACACCATTCCACATAACGTTGCGTTTTTTCAGAACCTGCGCGAGCTGATGCCGGAGATTTGCCATCACCGCGGAATTCTGGCCATCGGCGGCATGACGGCTCTTTATCCCAGCCGCGAAGATGCGGAACTGAATACGCGCGCGCTTGCGATTCTGGAAAAAGACAAGAAGAACGAAGCCGACTGCCTGATGGACGGCGCGTGGACGGGACATCCCGATCAGAATGCAATTGCAGTCGCGCAGTTTCCTTACCCGAATCAGCTTCATTCGCGCCCGAAGAACGTAAGCCGGTATCCCAATTTGCGCCCGGTACCGACTGGAGTCGGAAGACGAACGGTCGACGGCACGCGCGCGGCGGTCCGCACGGTCATTCGTTATCGTCATGGCGTGCTCAGCGGCAATGGCGCCAGCCTGCTTGATGGCTACATGGAAGACCTGGCGACTGATCGCATTTACCGTCTGATGATCGCGCAACGCGTGATGCATCGCGACCTGGTGCGTGTGGAAGACTCGCAGGGAAATCCCGTGAAGCATACGCCCGAGTTCATCACGCAGTTGTTCGACGAAGAACTCGAGCGCTTGCTCAAAGAACTTCCCGTTAACAGCGGACCCGAAGATGCAGATCGCTTCCGGCGCGCGCGAGAGATCAGCGAAGCCATGATCGTCAACGGAGAATTTAACCCGGTTTAGTTCCTACTCACCCTAGAAAAATAGTCAGGAGAAAGTACATGTCGGCCAACGGAAACGGAAACAAGCAAACGTCAACTCACAACTTACACCCGGAACACCCGTTGAGCGAGCAGGAACGCATCTCGCAATACGCTCTGGCAGCGGCGGCCATCACGCAAGACTGGAAGACGAATCCGCGCTGGAGTGGCGTGGAGCGGCCCTACATTGCCGAAGACGTGTTGAGGCTGCGGGGCTCGATTCACATCGAGCACACGCTGGCGCGCATGGGATCGGAGCGGCTGTGGGAACTTCTGAAGACGGAGCCTTACATCCACGCGCTCGGTGCGATGAGTGGCAACCAGGCAGTACAGCAGGTGCAGGCCGGATTGAAGGCTGTCTACGTCAGCGGCTGGCAGGTTGCGGCCGACGCCAACAACGCGGGGACGATGTATCCCGACCAGAGCTTGTATCCCTCCGATAGCGTTCCGAATCTGTGCCGCCGCATTAACAACGCTCTGCAACGGGCGGACCAGGTGCATCACGTCGAGGGCAAAGTTGCCCCGGGGCAGACGTGGTTTGCGCCGCTGGTAGCCGACGCCGAAGCAGGATTCGGCGGCACGCTCAACGCATTTGAGCTGATGAAAGGAATGATCGAGGCTGGGGCGGCCTGCGTTCATTACGAAGATCAACTTTCGTCGGCGAAGAAGTGTGGACACTTGGGGGGCAAGGTTCTGGTTCCGACTCCTGAGGCGATTCAGAAGTTAGTTGCGGCACGGCTTGCGGCCGATGTGATGGGCGTTCCCACGCTAATCATGGCACGCACCGACGCCGACAGCGCCAACCTGCTCACCAGCGATATCGACGAGCGCGACCGCGCCTTCTGTACCGGCGAACGGACCTCGGAAGGATTCTTCCGCATTCGCGGTGGAATCGAGTCGGCGATTGCCCGCGGTCTTGCTTACGCTCCATTTGCAGACCTGATCTGGTGCGAGACTTCGCATCCGGATCTGAGTGAAGCGCGGCAGTTTGCGGAGGCGATTCATGCCCAGTATCCCGACAAGATGCTGGCCTACAACTGCTCGCCCAGCTTCAACTGGCGCAAGAACATTGACGAGGCCACAATCGCGCGCTTCCAGACCGATCTGGGGCGCATGGGATACAAGTTCCAATTCGTGACCCTGGCCGGGTTCCACGCGCTAAATCTCAGCATGTTCGAACTGGCGCGCGGCTACAAACTCTCGGGGATGACCGCCTACTCCCGCTTGCAGCAGAAAGAATTCAGCCGCGAGACGGAGTACGGATATGAAGCCGTGAAGCACCAGCGCTTTGTGGGCACGGGATACTTCGATCGCGTGCAGCAGGTGATCAGCAGTGGCTTGTCGTCCACGACGGCGTTGGCGGGCTCAACCGAGGCGGACCAGTTCGCGGAAAAGGAAAACCAGATTCGGCCCGAAAAAGGGGCGGATGCGGCATGCCAGCCGATTCTCGGCAATTGCCCGCACACGCCGCCGGTACAAATCGATCTGGGTCCCGATGAGATGCTGTTGCCGTCTGGGGATTAACTTCTCACCAATCGGGGGGACAATCGCGAAGGGCCGGTTCTCGAGTCGCCGGCCCTATTTTTTATGCGTGCGCGAGTTCCACTTGTGCCGATGCTTCGTGCACCGTGGACTCGTGCGACTGCCTCACAGCCGAAACTGCGCGGATGAGGATCTCGACAAAAGCATCTACCTCCTGCTGTGTATTGAAGCGGCCAAGACTGACGCGAAGCAAGCCGCGAGCTCTCTCCGCGTCATAACCCATGGCCAGCGCTACATACGAAGGTTCGCCCGCATGATGCGCGCTGCAGGCGCTGCCTGCCGAGACGGCCACGCCCGCGGCATCGAGTGCGGCGAGCAGCTTGCCGACTTCTCGCTCCTGTCCGCGGAATCCCAGGCTCAGGTGTCCGGGCAGGCGCTGAGTTGGATGTCCGAATAGGCGGGAGTTCGGGAAGCGCCGGATGGCTTCGCGCAAGATTTGATCTCGGAATCCTGCGAGGCGTGTTGCCTCCTCGGCCAACTCTGACTTCGCAATTGCGGCGGCAGCTCCAAAACCCACAATTCCGGCGACGTTCTCGGTGGCCGAGCGAAGGCCGCCCTCCTGACCGCCTCCAAAGACAATGGGAGATAACGGCACACCTTTGCGAACGTAGAGCGCGCCGACGCCTTTTGGCCCATGCAGCTTGTGTGCCGACAGGGAGAGCAGATCGACGTGCAAGCGATTCACATCGAGCGGAAGCTTTCCTGCGGCCTGAACCGCGTCGGTATGAAATAACACACCGTGGAGCTTGGTCAGATGCGCAAGTTCCTCGATCGGCTCCAGAGTTCCCACCACGTTGTTTGCGGCCATGATGGAAACTATCGTGACTTTGGACTGCAGAGAGCGCAGAAGGCTGTCAGGACCGACCAGCCCGTCGCCGTCGACTGGCAGGTGCGTAATCTTGGTGCCCGAGGCGGCGAGGTAGCGGCAGGTCTCAAGGATTGCGGCATGCTCGATGGAACTGGTAACCACGTGTCCGGGATTACCGGTGGCGCGCACGGCGCCGATCAGGGCAAGATTGTCGGCCTCGGTGCCGCTGGCAGTGAAGATGATTTCGTCCGCTTCAGCCCCGATCAGCGCGGCCACCTGCGTCCGAGCCGTCTCGACCGCCTCGCGGGCTACGCGTCCTTCGTGATGCAGGCTGGAAGGATTGCCGAATGCCCCGCCCAGGAACGGCGCCATCGCATCGAGCACGCGAGGATCGAGCGGGGTGGTAGCGGAATGATCAAAGTAAATGCGAGAGTGCATAGTGGTTCTCCAGCTTTGGCTGCGCTGGGCCCTGCGCGCCCTGAAAACACGAATGCCTCATCCGGGATTGAGGGGATGAGGCAAATGGCTCACCGAAATCTCATGTCCCCCGCAAACCGGGCGGGAATTGGCACCAGACGATCAGGCTGTTTCCTGATCCGGTTGTCGTGGCTTCTGCGGGCCCGTTACCCTCAGCCACTCTGCATGAGATACGGAGTTGTTCCGGCACGAATGCTGGAACTGATTACGATAGAGTGCGCTCAGGGCTCTGTCAAGGAAGATGTTGCTGCCTTCTCCGTGATCGCATGCTGAGCTCTGGCGTGCAGGCTGCGAGCCCAGAAGAAGTAAACAGGAATTCCCGCCGCGATGAAGGCCAGTCCCGCCAAGGACGGAACCGGGCGCGTGATGATCATGTTCCCCAGAAACCAGCCGGTGATCGCCAGGAATAGCACCGCTGTCACGGGATATCCCCACATGCGATACGGGCGCGGCAGTTCGGGCCGCTTCACACGTAACACAATCACCCCCGCCACCATCGCGCCGTAGGAGAGCCAAAGTGCGAACATGGCGTAATCGAGGAGCGATTCGAACGAGCCTGTCACCAGCAACACCGCCGCCCACAGTCCCTGGGCTACGATCGCAAAGCTGGGAGTTTGATGGCGTGGATGTATCGTGGCGAAGCGATGAAAGAAAAGTCCATCGCTGGCTTGTGCGAAGTACACCCGCGGACTGGTAAGAAAGCAGCCGTTCAGCGTTCCAATGATCGACATCAGGATAATCAACGAGACCAACTTGCCTCCGCCGATACCCATCACGCGTGCTGCAACAGTTGCGGCGACGTGATCGCTGGCAGCAATTTCCGGGATGGAGAGCACGCGCAAGTAAGCCACATTGGCTAGCAGGTAAATGGCGGTGCACACCGCAGAGCCGATTGCCAGCGCCCATAAGATATTCCGTTTCGGATTGCGAATTTCCCCAGCAACGAAACTGAGTTGCACCCAGCCGTCGCAAGCCAGCACGCACGCGATCAAGGCCACTCCAAAACCGCTGAGGGAAAATCCGCCGACCGCCAAGTGAGAAGTGGCCGCAACCTTGCCGCTCCACAGGAACGCGCTCCCAATTATGAGCAAAAGCCCCGCCACCTTTGCCAACGTAAAGACCTTCTGCACCAGCGCCCCGGCCTTGACGCCCCAATAATTGACCGCGGTAAACACGGCAATCGCGCTGAGTCCAAGCACTTTCGACGAGAATCCCGAAAGCGGCACAAAATACGAAACGTACAACGCTAGCGTCACTGCCAGCCACGCGACCTGCGCGGTTCGCGCGACCACAAACATCGACCAGCCGCAAAGGAATCCCACCAGCGGTCCCCAGGATTCACGAAGAAATACGTACTGCCCGCCAGTCGCGGGAAACATAGTTCCCAACTCGGCGCAGGCCAGCGCGCCGAAGAAGGAAATAATCCCCGCAAATACCCAAACCGACAGAATCGCCGGAGAAGATTTCAGCTCGCGCGCGACCAAGTTCGGCACCAGAAAGATGCCTGCCCCGATCACCACCCCAATTACGATTGAGAGCGAGTCGAGCAAGCCGAGCTTGCGCGGAAGCTCGGATACGGCAGAGGGGCTTGCCATCAAATCATTTCCGGCAGGCATAGGGCGACAGCCTACTAACCTTCGCGGCACAGGTCAAATGCTGCGATCGAGGGGTGTGCCTTGTTGCAGCCGTCGCGAGAAAAGGGATTTCGCTTTGCTATAATGAACTGCTGCTGGGCAGTGAGATTTTGTCCCTGTGCGGAAGTGGTGGAACTGGCAGACACACCATCTTGAGGGGGTGGCGCCGAAAGGCGTGGGGGTTCAAATCCCCCCTTCCGCACCATAGATCTTCTTACTGAAGATCGGTCTTCCAGCCACTCGAAACGTGCCGTCAGGCAGGAAAAAGTAAACTTTATGATCTACGGGTTGATCGTTGCGGTTCACATCCTGGTTTGTTTCTTCATCATCATCGTGGTGCTGCTGCAGAGCGGTACCAGCGGCGATCTCTCGGCCGCGTTTGGCGGGCAAGGCAGCCAGACGGCGTTTGGCCCTCGCGGCGCTGCCAGCGCGCTCTCCAGAGCTACGACGTGGTCGGCGGTGGCGTTCATGATTACGTCCATCACGCTATCGGTCTACTCCAGCAAGCACAGCGGACCGGGTTCGGTGCTGCAGGGCATCAAGTCGCAGCCCACCAAGACGCAGCCCGCTCCGAAGACACCCGCAATCCCGCCCATTCAGCAAAAGTAAGTCCGAAAGTAGCGTCGGCGTCCTCGCCAACTGTCGCGGGGGCGTCCGGCTGCCCTGCACTGCGAAGGCAAGATGCCGCCGCTGCCCGTTACGGAATCCTTTTCCCCTTTGAGGCTTACGCAGTCTCCGGCGGCCTTTTACAGCGTCCCCTGTAATTGTATTTGCCTGTTGGAGGATGTAACATCGGTAGTCGAACGCTATTATTCAGGAGGTTTCTATGGCAGACCGTGACGGCAGCAGCTTTGTATGGTTCTTGGCAGGTCTCGGAGTGGGAGCGCTGGCTGGCGTATTGTATGCGCCGCGCTCGGGCAGTGAAACGCGCGAAGTGCTGCGGGCACGCGCCGAGGAAGGCCGGGAATACGTTCGCAACCGCGCGCGCGAGGCGCGTGAACAGGCCGAAGAATGGGCTGGCCGCGGGCGTGAAGTCGTTAACCAGCAGAAAGAGCAGTTCCGCGCTGCTTATGAGGCAGGACGGCAGGCTTATCACGAAGCCACGGCCGAGACCGGAACTGGCAAGAATTTGTAAGTCCGCGCCGGCGTTCCCGCGAGCCTGCTCCGGGAAAGCGCCGCAAGGAACGACTCACTATGGACAAACTGACGGTGTTCATCGCCCTGACCGGGTTTGCCGTCCTGTTGCAGGCTGGCGTCCTGCTGGCCATGTACGTCGCGATGCGCAAGAGTAGTGAACGCATGGAAGCGCTCGCGGGCGAAGTGAAGTCCAAGCTGTTACCCGCCTTCGAGCAGGGCCACCAGTTGCTCACCGAGATGCGGCCCAAGCTGGACGTGATCGTCGACAATCTGGAGAGTGCGACGACACTTGTTCGCTCCGAAGTGGAGCGCGTAGATGCCACTGTGAACGATGTAGTGGACCGCGCGCGCTTGCAAGTGATCCGCGCCGATGAACTGCTCAGCCGCACCTTGGACCGCGTGGAGCAGACTTCCGACATGGTGCAGAGAACCGTGGTTTCTCCGGTGCGCCAGTTTTCCGGTCTCATGCAGGGACTTTCGGTGGGCTTGGGATTCTTTTTCGGGAAACATCGCCGCAACAGCGGCAGCCGCGAAGAGCGCCGCCCCGTGCCCCAGGATGAGATGTTCATCTGAAGCTGCTGGTCGAAGTTCCGAGGCGTCACCCAGCTTCTTAATATCCAGTGTCTCCTCTGCAAGTGCTCAGCCGTTTAAGATTGTCTATCCCCACACGGAATAGAAAAGGACGCATAATGATTCCTATGGTGTCCTCGTTTTCTGCGCGCTCCTGCCGTGGCGTTGCCAGCGTTACCGCCTCGTTGATCGTTCTTGTGCTAAGTACCTCTCTTGCCGCGCAGGAAAAAGTTATCTGGAGCGAACGGGAAAAGCCCATCGCCGAGCAGATCAAGGGACTGCGCAAGCTCGATGACACTACCCGCGTTCAAACCACAAAAGAACTCGCCCTGCGGATTCGGCAACTGCCGGCAGTACCGAACAAGTTGCGCCTGGCCGGAGCCCTCGCCGAACTCTCGACGGAAGGCGATTTCGGCCGCGACACACTGCAGGAAGTGACAACAACCCTCGCGGACGCGTTGCGCGAACAGCCTCCTGCCGGAAAACCCGGTGAACCCGATTTTCTGTATACCGAACTCGCTTCGCTGGCGCGCTACGAGCACATGAAGGCGGAATCAACCGCTCCGCAGTATGCGCAGGCCATGTCAAAGCTCGAAGCGGCCGACGCGGCGCGCCAGAAAGCCGACTTCACCCTCACTGATCTGCAGGGCAAGGCCTGGCATCTTGCGGATCTCCGCGGCGAGGTCGTGCTGGTGAATTTCTGGGCGACCTGGTGTCCGCCCTGCCGCAAGGAAATGCCCGACCTGCAGGCGCTCTACGACAAGTACAAAGATCAAGGATTTGTCGTACTTTCGATTTCCGACGAGGTCACGGCGAAGATCGCGCCGTTCATTAAAGAACGGAATATCACGTACCCCGTACTGCTCGATCCGGGACGGAAGGTGAACGAACTCTTCCAGGTCGAAGGAATTCCCAAGAGCTTCGTCTACGATCGCCAAGGCAGGTTGGTTGCGCAATCCATCGACATGCGCACCCGCAGCCAGTTTCAGGGCATGCTCGCCGAGGCGGGCCTGAAATAGGTCGGGCAGGAGCGGACGCATTCGTTCGCCCCGCGAATCGAACCGCCGGACGAATGGGCCCGGCGCCGCGTTTTTTATGTAGGAGTAAATATGCGTTACCTGGTACGAGCAAGCGTAAAGCCCGGGCGGGAAGCCGATCTGCTAAAGGCGATCGAGCAACATACGTTGGGTCAGGGCTCGGTCGCGGAAGGCGAATATCTCCGCAATATGCGGGACGCGCGCTTGTGTGACGACCAGACGGTCCGCTGGGTCGAGATCTGTTATTGTCCGACACCGCTGCAGGAAGAACGTCCCTACTGGGAACAATACTTCGATTTAACCCGCGTACAGGATGCGCACGACCGCCGCAAATGCCGCGACGAGAATGGCACGGAATCCTGGGCCTGTGGCAGTTGCGACTGCACAGCTCGCCTCGAAGAAAAATTGAAGAATACGGGCAAACCGTTTCTGATTACGCTGCGGGCCAACTGCTCAGGCAAGTGCCGGCAGGGCTGACTCGAGTTCCTTCAAGTCCTCCGCCACTTCCCTCAAATTAAACACCAGCGCCCAAAAAGGCAGCATGCGGTCGAGAGCAAAGGGGGCGGTGGCTCGCTGTTCGCGAAGTCCTGCCAGTTCGGTCTCCATTGCTTTGACGGCGGCCTCCAGCTCCGCAGAATTGAGTTCCATCTTAGGCTGCAGCACAGCTTGGGCAAGGGCCACAAAGTGCTCGGTGGTCTTCTGGGCTAATGCCGCGATCGATGGCACCAGTCCCGGCGATGCCTGCGCATGAATGTAGAGCGACCGGTCCTCAGCCATGGCGGTCAGGCGCCGCCGGATCTGGTCTGCCAATTCAATCAGCCGTTGATACGCGCTTTCATTGAAACGGTGGAAGGCCAACTCGCTGCGGGCTTCGTCCATCTGCTGGGTAATGCCGCGGCGCAAATCGTGAAGACGGCGGTCGAGTACTCGCACTTGCGCTTCGTTGTCCACGCCCTGCAGCGCAGCAGCGGTGACGGCACGATACAAAGCGCCCGCTCCCGCAAGGATGTTGGCAATTTTCTGCCGTAAGACTTCACGAGCGTGCACCGGCCAGAGCAGCGCGCCCACCAGAAACGCGATCACCGCTCCCAGGATCGTGTAAAGCACGCGCAGCCACGCCATGTGCCACGGCTCTCCCATTCCGCCAAAGACCAGGATCAGTGCGGCGGTGAATCCAGCAGCCGTAAAGGCGGTATGCAATGCTGTCAAATATCCAAAGAGGCTTCCTAAGAGCAACAACACGATTCCCACGCCCACCGGTCCTTTGCCGAGCCAGGGTACAAGCAGTGCCGCAGCTATGGCGCCGCAAGTTGATCCGATGGTGCGATACAAGGCTGCCTTCCACGATGCGCCAAGGTTCGCCTGGGTGACGACCAGCGCGGCGAACACCGCCCAGTACCCCTGAGGGAGGTTCCATCCGGCATAAATGGCATAGGCGATGGCTCCGGCCAGACCGGTCTTGATGCCCTGCTTCAGCGCGGGAGCCTCGCGTGCCCAGAAAGATTGACCGCGCCCGATAGAGGTATTAGCCAGCGATCCAGATAAATTTGAGGATGCCATGGGCGGGATTATATGCGGGCGGAGAGCGTTAAATCAGAGCAACACACGTCCCCACGCCGAACTTGATTCACAACCAGGAAGGCGGGGGCTCTCGAAGTTACCAACGATTGCTGCAAGCGCCGGAAACTTCACGGTACAATCGGCCTATAGTCCACTTCAGCGAGACCTTATGAAAAGACTTGGCGCCGTTTTTTGCCTGGCGATCTCTTCCCTAACCTTCTGCGTTTCGGCGCGGGCGCAAACTAATCGCTCGGTTTATTCCCAGGACCGGGCTTCGCGAAAAGCCGAGAAGAAGCAGGAGAAGGCCCGGAAGAAATACATGAAGAAGCAGAAGAAGGCGCAGGACAAGATGTTCAAGAACAGCCAGAAGAATTCGCATTACCCGAAACGGCAGTACTAAGAAGCGCAGCGCCGGCGCCCCGCCGGCTGTCGCGAGCGCGTCTCGCGCTC
>DASTCU010000232.1:0-2022 GCA_035710825.1 Candidatus Sulfotelmatobacter sp. | reverse complement strand
TAGGCCAAAGCACACGCACATGAGTGCCAGTGTGTTGCACGGCTCACGAAGGTGCGACACAAGCAAGCGGAATTGCTCAACCGTGAGGACCCGCGGTTGCCGCATGCGCTTGGACGCACCTTTCACCGTGACGAGGCTTATTGGGTTGACTTGTATTGGTATGTCCTGTCTCCACATCGCGTAATTCCACAGGGCGAAGGTGGACCTTACTCTTCGGGGCGAGCGATAAAGACTGGGTATTCCGGTGAAGGCGAACATGATTCCGGAGGGAAGGCGAACAGTATTCCGGAGTGAAGGTGAACAGCAGTCGGAGCGAAGCGACGCTGGCAGGAAAATTGTGGAGTAAGTGTTCGGAATGGTCAAGCAAGATTTTCCGAAGCGAAGCGGAGGCTGGGGTCGGCGGGGATTTGGGGTGCAGGGGAAAGGGGCAGCAGCCCCTTTGCCCCTGCTTCCTCGATGTAGAAGATGGCGATCATTCCGGGCTTGGATCTCTGGGTGGGTTGCGGTTTTTTCGCATGGACTCTCCGCGCATCTCGATGCGATAGGCATTGTGGACTAAACGATCGAGGATGCCGTCAGCGATGGTGGGATCTCCGATCTGTTCATGCCAGCGCGAGACCGGCAGTTGGGAAGTGAGAACGGTCGAGCGAGTTTGGTAGCGATCTTCGCAGATTTCCCAGACCTCGCGGCGCTCGTTATCGTTCAACGGCACCATAGCCCAGTCATCGATAACCAGAACCTCGATGCGACTGAGTCGAGCCAAGAGGTGGCGCAAGCTGCCATCGGCTCGGGCCAAGGCGAGATCCCGCATTAAGGCAGCGGCGCGAAGATAGAGAGCCGAGTGGCCGTCGCGACAAGCTTTCTGTGCCAGAGCGGAAGCGAGAAAGCTCTTGCCTACGCCGCAAGGTCCGATCACGAAAATGTTCTCGTGATTGCCGACCCAGGCGGAGTCTTTGGCTAGAGCGCGTACCACGGATTTGTCCAGTCCACGCGCTGCCCGGTAATCGATGTCCTCCACGCAGGCCGGTGCTCGGAGCTTGGCCGCTTTCAGTCTTCGCTCCAGCGCCTGGTTCTCGCGCCAGTTCCATTGTTGATCGACCAGCAGAGAGAGTCGTTCCAGGAAACTCAGTTCGTGAATCGCTCGATCTTGTTCTTGCGCCTTTAACCCTTCGACCATGCCTTGCCAGCGCATGGCCAGCAGTTTTTCCATCAGAGGTTGGTTCAGCATGAAGTTGGCCCTCCTTGGTCGAAGTACTCGGCACCGCGGACATTGTCGTGACTTAGAGGTGGAGAGCCGGGTTGGGGTGAAGGTAAGGGAACCGTGTCGAGCGAGTTCTTCAAGATGGACTTTACGCTCTGATAGCGGCACGCCTTGGCAAGCAGTGCCCGCTCCGCCGCGGCTTCCACGCGTTGCCGAGAGTACTGCTTGGCCAGGCGAATGATGCCCAGACAAGAGCGGTAGCCCATCTCCGGGTGTGGCTTGGTGTTCAGGATTCGTTCGAACAACTGGGCGGTGTTGGGACCGATGCTGCGTGCCCAGTTCGCCATCCGCGATGGCGTCCATTGCAGATGGGCCTGATGACTTTTGGGACGGTGCTCGTTCTGAGTGATGGCCTGACCTTGTCGGCGATCGCGCAGGTGGGAAGCAATCCGGTTTCCTTTATGAAAGATTTCCACCGTGGTTGGAGTGGAGCGGACTTCCACGAGCTGCTGCACCAGGGTATAAGGCACGCTGTAAAAGTTCCCATCAAAGGCAATGTGGTAATCGATGTTGACGGTGGCCCGTGTCCACTGACTCATATCGAAGCGCTCGGCCGGTAACGGGGTCAGAGCCGGTTTCTCCAGGCTGTGAAACAGACTGGAGCGCGATCCGTCCCGCTTGCGGAAAGGTCGGTCATTCAGTCGCACCAGCAACTCGCGGATCGCCTGGTTGAGTTCCCCCAGGTTAACGAACTTCCGGTGGCGCAGCGCTGCGATGATCCAGCGTTCGCATACTTGCACTCCGCTCTCGACTTTGGCTTT
>DASTCU010000231.1:0-112700 GCA_035710825.1 Candidatus Sulfotelmatobacter sp. | reverse complement strand
TGAAAACCTGGCAATGCTATCCTCGGCTTAAGCGCGTCTTCTCATGCGGATTCTGACCCGTTACATCCTGCGGGAAGTCACGGCTCACGCCCTGATCGGCGCGGCCATCTTCACCTTTGTCCTGTTCACGCGCGACCTGGGACACATTCTCGAACTGGTAGTTCGGGCCAGCGCTCCCCTGCCCAGCGTCGCTGAAATCTTCTCGTTCACCGTTCCCCTCGCGCTGACCTATACCCTGCCCATGAGCGTGCTGGTGGGAATCCTGATCGGGCTGAGCCGCCTGGCCGCCGACAGCGAGATCACCGCCATGCGCGCCAGCGGCATGGGGGTGTGGAGTTTTCTGCGCGTGCTCTCGATCTTTGTGCTGTCGGCGTGGGCGCTGGCGCTGTTCAACGGAGTCTATGTCGCACCCCGCTCGCAAGCCGCCCTGGGGCATCTCGAAGACCGCCTCAAAGGATCGCAAGTCTCCTTTGAAATTCGTCCGCGCGTGTTTTACGAGGGATTCCCCAAGATCGTGCTCTACGTGCAGGACGTGAAGAGCGCGCAGGGAGCGGCCGTGTGGAAAGGGGTTTTCATGGCCGATCTGAGCGACGCCGCGACCCCAAAAATCACGCTGGCGAAAGAAGGCGTAGTCGTCAGCGAAGGCCCCGACCGCCTGCACCTGCACTTAATCGATGGCTCGGAGCACGAAACCGATCCCAACAACGCGGACCACTACCAGATCATTACTTTCCAGGAAACCGACATTCCCATTCAACTGCCGTCGACGGAAAACAAGGGAGACGAGTCTCTGCCCGCCAGCCTGATGGGTACGGGCGCGCTGCTGCAAAAGGCCAGCCGCTCCGATCCGGTATCCGCGCGCTGGTACCTGATCGAATTTCATCGCCGCTTCGCGCTGCCCACGGCGTGCCTGGTGCTGGCTCTGGTCGGAATCCCGCTTGGCCTGTCTTCGAAGAAGAGCGGCAAGTCCGGCGGATTCGTGCTCACGATCGTGCTGGTCTTCACCTATTACGTGGTGTCGCTGATCGGCGTGTCGCTGGCCCGCCAAGGGAAAGTGTCGCCGTGGTTCGGCGCGTGGCTGGCAGATCTGGCGTTTCTCGCTTTAGGACTGTTTCTGCTGTTTCGCGCCGAGAAGCGGCCGTTTGAGCTGGCTTCGTTCCGCGCCTGGCGCAAGCAGCAGGAGGCCGGCCGCCCCGGTTTGGCCCGCGCTCGCCGGGAAAACGCCTTCGAGCGTGCCTCGACGCGGCGCCGCGTCTTCAACGCCAACTTCCCCACCCTGCTCGACGATTACGTTTTGCGCGACTTCTTTCTGTATCTCGGCATGATTCTTTCCACCTTTCTGGTGCTGGTGCTGGTCTTCACCCTGTTCGAACTGGTGGGAGACATCCTGCGCAATAAGATTCCGACCACGGTGGTAGCTGAGTACCTGCTGAATGTCACGCCCTACCTGCTGTACAAGATCGCGCCTCTGGTGATGCTGCTGGCGGTGCTGGTGACTTTTGGCCTGATGCAGCGGTCGAATGAAATCACCGCGATCAAGGCGACCGGGACGAGCATTTACCGGGTGGTGACTCCGGTGATCGTGGCAGCCGCGATACTCGCGGCCGGATTATTTTTTGCCGACCAGTTTTATTTTCCGCATACCAACAAGCGGCAGGAGGCGCTGCACAACCAGATCAAAGGCAAGCCCGCGCAAACTTACCTGCGTCCCGACAGGAAATGGATATTTGGCCAGAACAGCGAGATTTACTACTACCAGTTCTTCGATCCTGACCGCGATCAGTTCGGCAACGTCACCGTATTTCAGCTTGATAAAGCGGACTTCACCGTGACCCGGCGCATCCATGCCGAACGCGCGCGCTGGTCGGACAATTTGAATCGCTGGGAATACGAACGCGGATGGGAGCGCATCCTGAATATCTCAGCGATCTCAAACTATCGTCCGTTTGAAGTCGCGACCTTCGCAGACCTTTCCGAAACACCCTCGTATTTCAAGAAGGAAGTGAAGCAGGACACGGAGATGAACTACGAGGAACTGCACAGCTATATTCGCGATTTGCAGCAGAGCGGATTTGACGTCGTGCGCCTGCGGGTCGAGCTGCATGAGAAGCTCTCGTACCCGCTGACCACGCTGATCATGGCGTTCCTGGCGATTCCTTTTTCGTTGGCCCCCGGGAAACGAGGAGCAATCACGGGCGTCGCCGTGGCGGTGGGAATTGCCGTGTTCTATATCGTGATCTCGCGGCTGTTTGAGGCCATGGGCAACCTCAGCCAGCTCCCGCCCGCTCTCGCGGCCTGGTCCCCGGACCTGATTTTCGTGCTGGTCGGGGGGTACTTGATTTTGAAGGTGCCGACGTAGGGTCAGTGATCAGTGGGCAGTGATCGGGTCCGCAGCCGCAGGACTGACCACTGATCACTGATCACTGCTTCACTTCACTGCCACGCCCCACGGATTGTTGTCGGTCGTAACCGCGGGCTTCGCATCGAGAACTCCGGTAGCGGGCGTAATGGAGTACTGCGATACCGTGGCCGCTCCGTAGTTGGTCACAAAGAGCCAAGTGTCATCGCTGCGAATCGCAATCGATCTTGGACTGGCCCCAGTCGCAATCGGAGTGACACTCACCGTTAAGCTCCCGCTCACCGCGCTGATTCTGAGCAGCGAAATGGTGTTCGATAGGGTGCCCAGTACGTACACAGAATTGCCGAAAGGATCGACCACCAGCGGCCCGGCTCCATTCGCGTTTCCCGTCAGAGCAAAAGGTGACTTGGAGACCGGTAGCAGGCTGCCGTCTGCAACCGGGCACCCTGCTGCCGGCTGAACCGCATTGCAAATCGTGTATGCGCTCACACTGTTCGATTGGCTGTTGCTGACGTATACGAAGCGGTCGCAAGGATCCACCGCTACCCCAACGGGCACCACGCCGGTAGCAAACGGCGGCAGCAGGTTCGGCCCCGTCATCGCGGTTAGCACCCCCGAGGAAGTGTCTACCTGGAATTCGAAGAGCTGATCCCCTGCCGTGTCCACGGCATACAAAAATTCCGAGGTGGGGGCAGTGTTGCCGGGAGACGAGCACACGGCGTTCTGTATTCCGCTGATGCCGTTCGCCGGCAGCACGGTCGGAGTCACCGCCACGCTAACGATGTCGGGAAGCGTGCTGTTAGTCGAAGCTGGAATGAAGGGCGATCCGGCCACCTCGGTTAAATTGCCGTCGCTTCCAATGGTGAATACGGAAATGGAACCCGAGACCGCAACCCCCGAACTGTCGCTCGTCTGGTGATTGGCTACGAAAAGAAATTTTCCCGCCGAGTCCATCGCTAGCGTGTTCGGGACTACGGGAACTTGTGACGGACCTGCTGCGTTCAGCCCGACTAGGCTTCCCGCAGTCACAGACCCGTCGGAACTGACTTTAGATACCTGTATGCCGGTCGTGCTCTTAGTTGTGCCGGTGTCACACGCCGAATTCGCGTTGATGATGGTGTACGCGTAGGCTCCCTTGGGGTCCATTACCAGGGAGGAGGGCAAGCCTTTCAGGATGCAGGTCTTGGCCGCGGTGTCGTTAGGCGAATTCGCGATGGGCGACACGTGGCCGCTGTTCAAGTTAAAGCTGAAAGTTTCGATGACTCCCGATCCCTGACTGCCCACCAAAAACAGGCCATCGGAGGAGGAGTTGTAATTGCTCCCGCACGCTACCAGCAGTCCGATGGAAACCAGAACTCCCACCCCGAGCAGCCCCAATCGTTTCGACATTCTTTCGTTCATCTCCCTGTTTGCGTGAGGTTGGCGCGAACACACACCCTCGGCGCCCCGCCGTCCGGGTGGTTGCGATCTTAACAATGCGGGAAATCTCAACCCATTGGTGTATCAGGAAAACGCGGGAAGAGCAATCTGCCGCAAACACTGATTGGAACCACGAGAACTGTCAGGAGTTGCCCGCGGGTTCGCCGCTCTCCAGTATACGGGAAGGCGGGGAGTTCCGGCTTCCGGCTCTCGGCTTCCGGCTCTCGGCTTCCGGCTCTCGGCTTTCGGCTCTGCGCTTCTATAAGTCTGGCTTGAGGTCACGATTTTCCGGAAGCCGGAAAGCGGAAGCCGGAAGCCGCCTCTATGCTTCCGCCGAAACCGGCTCAATCTGTCTCTGGGGCTGAGGAGCAGCCGGGAGCAAGGGCAAGCGGATCTCAACCACCAGTCCGCCGGATTCGCGATTGGACGCCGAAACTTTTCCGCCATGAAAGCGCACCGCGCGCTCGGTGATCGCCAAGCCCAGGCCGACGCCGCCGGTCATCCGTCCGCGCGCTTCGTCCAATCGGTAAAAGGGCTGAAACAGCTTGGCCAATGCGTCGGAAGGGACTCCCGGTCCGGAATCGCTCACCCGGAGCACGGCTTCGCAATTAGCGGAGCCGTTGTCGGCGCGCAAGTCGACCTCGACCGATGTGCCTTCCTGGGTGTAACGGATCGCATTGCGCACCACGTTTTCGATGGCGCTGTGCAGCAGAGAGGGATTGCCCCGCACCTCCCAATCGCCGGAAGCGATAGAGGCATGTACGTGACAGTGCCGAGCCTGCGCTTCGAACTCCGCGTCTTCGACCACGCTCTCGACCAGTTCGGCCAAAGGCACCGGAGTTTGCGGGACCAGTTGTTCTCCGTCTTCCAGGCGCGCCAAGGTGAGAATTCTGCCTATCAACTCGTTGAGGCGGCTGGCCTCCATTTCGATGCGGTCGAGCATCTCGGTGCTCTCGCCACCCGCCCGTTGGCGGGCCAGGCCGAGCGCCACATTCAGGCGGGCCAGAGGCGAGCGCAACTCGTGCGAGATGTCATTCAGCAAGCGAGACTGCGCATTCAACAGGGTCTCGATCCGTTCCGCCATGGCGTCGAAGTCGCGCATCAGTCCGGCCACCTCGTCGCGCCCGGCGCCGGCGCGAGCGCCGGTTCGCGCGCTCAGGTCGCCGGCAGCCAACTGCCGCGTTGCCGTGCGCAGGCGCACGATCGGTTTCGTCAAATACCAGGAGAGCAGATAGCACACCAGGCCGGAGGTGATGACGCCGATGATCAAGCCAGTACTGGGCACACCGCGCGGGCCGATGAAAACGCGAGGACCGGGCGGAGTTCCCAAAACCAGCGTGTAGCGGTGGGCGCCATCGGAAGAGGCCCGCGAATCGCGCTGCACGGGCGGCGCTGGAAAAAGAAATCCATCGTGCGGCGAGCGCGAGCCTCCTGCCGCCACACGCATCGCCCACTCCGGCACCTGCCGGCCGGATAGTTCGATTCCCTGTTCGTTGAACAGAAAACCGCGCACGTGCTGGGTGGCGTCAAGATTGTCGAAATATTTGCGAAGCTGCTGCTGCCCGCCCTCCTCGTAGGCGTTGACAGCCTCGTTCATTGCGGTCGCGCGCAGAGCTTCGAAGGTGGAATTGCGGGGACGAAAGGCTACCGTCACCAGGATCGCGGCCACGACAAACAGCGCCTGCGCCATCCAGAACGACAAGAAAATTCGTAAGAAGAGACTTTTCATGATGCGTTAGCTGATCTTCGACTTCTCCCGCGGACGAGCAAAAATATAGCCTACACCGCGCACCGTTTTGATGTGCTCATCGTTATCGGTGTCGCCCAGTTTTTTACGGACCTTGCTGACGTGCATGTCAATGCTGCGGTCAAAGGGCGAAAACTTGCGACTGAGCACGGCATTCACCAGGCGCTCGCGCGGCACCACCCGCCCGGCTTCGCGCAACAGTACTTCGAGCAAATTGAATTCGACCGAAGTTAGCTCGACTGGCTTGCCTTCCAGGCGCACGGTCCGCGTGGCGGGATCCAACTCCACATCACCGACGGTCACCACATCGGGCGCCTGCGGTGATCCGCTGCCTTCACCGTGCGTCCGGCGCAGGACCGCGCGGATGCGAGCCACCAGTTCCCGAGGATTAAATGGCTTGGGAAGATAATCGTCGGCGCCGATTTCCAGTCCCACAATTCTATCCACGTCCTCGCCGCGCGCGGTCAGCAACAGCACCGGCAATCGCGACGTGGCGCGAATTCGGCGCAACACTTCAAATCCGTTGATGCCCGGCAACATAACATCCAACACCGCTAGCACGTACTCGCCGACAGTGGCTTTCTTGAGCCCGCTCTCGCCGTCGTGCACGCATTCCGTAGTGAAGCCCTCCGCGCGCAAATATTCGCCGACCAGGTGGCAGAGCTCGACGTCGTCATCAATCACCAGTATTCGATCCATGCTGCATCAATTCTGCATCAGCGGAAGGGCGGTCCCTAGTAAAGAATTGTCACTGTTATGACAGCGGTCAACGGGACGTAGTCCTTTGGTTACAAAACTTTACTCGCTTCGGACGATTTTTTACCGCTTTTTCGCTGCCAGCCGTGTTTCTATCAGTGTACGCAAAATCCCGGCCATGCTGGGACATGAGGAGTAACTATGAAATCGTTTCGTTCCCGTTTGTTGATTGCGGCTATGGCCGTTCTGATGGGCTCAGCGTTGGCGAAGTCGCAGACCGCGGACGCTACGCCGGCCCCACCAATGCACGATCATGCCTACGGCATGCACGAGCACGGGATGGGATTCTTCGGTAAGAAGCTCAATCTGACCGATGAGCAGAAGACTCAGATGAAAGCCATCATGGAGAAAGAGCATCCCGCGATGAAGCCGCTGTTCCAGCAACAGCACCAGATCGATCAGCAGCTTCGCCAGTATGTGGAAGGGCAGTTCGACGAAGCCAAGGTGCAGGCGTTAGCGGCGGAGAAAGCGCAGATTCAGGCCCAGCTGACCGTGGCTGAGACGCGCGTTCACAACCAGCTGTATGCTCTGCTGACGCCAGAGCAGCAGTCGCAGTTGAAAGAAATGGAAGCCCGGCACGAGTCACGCCGGCAGGAGCGCATGAATCGGCAGGCGCCTGCCACTCCGGCCCCGCCCAGTGAGTAGTTCGAGAAGCTCGCTGCCCGTTGTCAGCGCGATTGTGAAAAGGGCCCGGCGATGAGTCGGGCCGCTACGGGCTCGTGGGGAAAGCGCGAAGCAGCGCGCGATGGAGCAGTTCTCATGATGAGCGATTCCTTGTTGTTCGAAGCAGGATCGGTCTTCTTCGCCTTCTGGAGCCTGGTCGTGGCGGCCGTAGGCGTGGCCGCCTTCGGACGCGACCTGCTCCCCTCGAAAGCTCATCTCAACTCAAGCAAAGTGCCCTCCGATCCAGCCGCGAAAACATCTGCTCGCTGAAGCGAAAGACGATTAAAGCAGCAAGCGGACCGGAGAAGTTCCCTCGGTTTTTGCGCGCAGCTCTTTCGCCCATTCCAGGTAGTTAAGATTGAAAGCAGCGGAGAAGAAGCTGGGCACTCACCCGCCGTTTTCCAAGAATCCCGCGATCCTGGACGAACTCCTGCGCCAATTTCTGGTGGATCACTCCGCTGGCATGGACCATGACCTTCCTAGTCCCCAGCATTGACGCAGGTTTTTTGGTTTTTTTTGGCTTTCCTTCGTTACACCAATCGCCTCACCGCAGTAGAGTCAGCTCCGCAGCGAATCAGTAAAGACAGATACGCTCGCGGGTCCAAGCACCGTTTCGTTGGCAAATTCTCAGCAAAAGGAGTCGACTATGTCGCGAAAAGGGAAAATCTCGATAGGTGTGGCGCTAGGTCTCGTGACAATCCTGACCGGTACAGCACTAGCAATTTCGAATGTCCTGTTCAAAGTAGGAACCGTTGCCAGCTATGACTTTGGCGCCTATGGCCCTGGCTATCCCGTGCCTGGCTCGGTCCAGATCCAGGGTTTCCATATGCAACCTGGAGAAAGCGTTTCGTGGCACTACCACAAGGGCGTGAGCTATGTCATTCTCGCGCGCGGCACTCTCACCGAGCAGCACCTCACTGGGCCTGACCAGTGTGCTTCGGAGACGGTGACGTCGGGGGATGCCTTCGTCGAGTCCCCCGGTTTGGTGCACAGCGTTACTAACAGCGGCAACACAGATGCCGTGGTTTGGTGGGCGACGATCTACCCTAAGAGTGACGGTCCCGGCGGAATCTATCCGGCAACCGCACCGAACTGCAACTGATCGACGTTATCGCCGGCGAATGTGCCGCCTGGGCGGCGGCACAAGCCGCGGTGCGCCGCCCACCTGATGTTGCGTCCCAGATTTCGGGAACCCATATCTGCCTTACCGGGAACTGGCTAACGGAGTCCAAAACACCTCTTCCGACTTCACGAACGATTCCATCTCGCTCTGGTGCTCGGGCATTCCGACAACGGGGATGTTGTGGGCCTGAATCGATTTCAGTTTTCGCTGCGCCTGCTCGGGCGTAAGCGGGACGCGTCTCGGCGGTGGCCAAGGCAAACCGCGCGGAACCACTTCGCCGTCAATTTTCCGCGATTCAAAGGGCAGGTTCGGTGTCACCCCAGTGGGAAAAGGCCACGCCGGCAGCCCGTGGACGAGATAGGTATAGAACGCGCCTTTATATTCCGCCTGCTTGGCTGCGTCGCGGACAAACCAGAATGCCGCGCGATGGTCGATGTGGCCATCGGTTCCGTCGGTCACGTAGATTTCAGTGGGTTGCAGGGTAGTCAGCAGTTCCACCAGGTCGCCGAGCAGGGAGCTGCGTTGGTAAGCAGCCGGATGGCCGTGCACGGAGGTGTGGTAATCCTTCTGAATCGAAGCATAGGTCTCGTTTTTCCTGGTGAACTGCTGGCGGATTACCTTGTCATCGGTGCTGTCGTACAAGTTGCCTAGATCGCCGTCGGGATAGCCAAGCACGATGAGGTCGTCGGCTTTCCCACCCAGAATTCCAAGCGCAGTGCGGCTTTGCGCCTGGCGGAGGCGCGAAAGGGCGAGAAAATCATCGGGACCGACACGATCCACCGGCTTGAGGGCGACGCCGGCTGCCGCCTCGGGAAAGCCATCCCCGCTGGTGATGGCAACAACTTTTACTCGTGCTCCGCGCGCCAGGGCCTGCATGATGACGCTGGCACAGCCAATGACCTCGTCATCGGGATGCGGCGCAAAAACCACAATCGAATCAGGGCGAGTTGCGCTGGTTTGCGCAAACGCGGCCGACAAAGCGGTTGCTATCACGAACAGCAGCGTGGATTTCAGGAAGACACGCAGTCGTTTGTGGCTCATGGATGGTTAAGCCTTTCCTGGCAAGGGTTCTCGCGTGCAAAATAACGTCCGCTGACCCCTGGAGCAGCATCGGCTAGAGACAAGAATGACAAGAATGTTACACCCCTTTGACATTCTCCAACCGCTCCAAGCTAACCATCGTTTCTAGAGCACTACTAACCATCGTTTCTAGAGCACTAGTAGTGGGGCAATACCTCGCTTCTGCCATGGAGGAGATGGAGATGATTTGCCGGAACAATTCGAAAAACTTTTACACGTTTTTGTTGCCAGGTTTATTTTGCGCTGCACTAATCGCAAGCACAGCTACTCCGGCCACGGCCGCCAGTTTCAACAAGACAGGAAGCATGAACTTCGCGCGCGAAAACCATACCGCCACGCTGCTCCCCAACGGGCAGGTCCTCGTAACCGGCGGCGACAACTTCACCCAGGGTTTTCTAAACAACGCTGAACTCTACAATCCTGCCACGGGTAGGTGGACCCTTACAGCCAACATGAGTGTTCAACGTGTGGGCCACGGTGCCGTACTGCTGCAAAATGGACAGGTGCTGGTGGCCGGAGGTTACAACTCGAATCCGGGCTTTCTGACCACTGCCGAACTCTATAACCCGGCGACGGGAACCTGGACCGCAACCGGCAGTATGACCACCGGCCGCGCCAGTTTTCTTATGCTGTTGCTGGCCAATGGGCAGGTACTCGCGGCGGGCGGCGACGGTTTCCTGACTAGCGCTGAGTTGTATAACCCCGTTACAGGAACCTGGAGCGCGACTGGCAGCATGCCCATCGGCAATGACACCAGTTGGGGCGTCTTGCTTCAGAATGGCGAGGCCTTCAACCTGCTTGAGCTTTACAAACCCTTAACCGGTACCTGGAGCACCACCGCCAAGGATCCCATCGGGGCGAGCGCACCTGTGGTACTGCTCCCGACTGGGGACGTTTTCGCAGCGGGCGGCATTCAAGGCAGCAGCATTTATCACCCCGCCACCGACCAGTGGACCAACTTTGCCCCGCCGCCGTGCACCACGATCCATCAAGGTTGTGAGGGTGGCGGAGCGCTGCTCAGCACAGGGAAAGTCCTGGTCGCGGGCGGCATCACCGAAGCGCCGGGACAGCCCTATCCCAAGGCCGAGACCAACGGAATCGCAACACTCCTCGACCCTTCGACCCTGACGTGGGCAAGCACCCCAAATATGAAAGTGCCGCGCGTGGGTGAAACCGTGACCGTCCTGTCGAATGGGCAGGTTCTGTTCGCCGGCGGCGAGACTTTTGACAAAAGCCGAGGGGCTCTTACCCCTATCGCCGATGCCGAACTGTATAAGCCGTAAACGGCTTCTGAAAACACGGGCAAGGTGGCCTGTGTTGTTGACAGGCTAAAACTTGACAGGGTAAACCTGCCCGCCTAGCTTTGCGCATGTGGATCCTGCTCCCGTTCATTCCTTGTATCGTGTCGCCGGCAGCCGCGGGTCTGGAGTCGGTCACGTCAGCTTCTTTCGATTCGCGGCATTGTTTGGCCTGTTTTTCCTGATTGCTTTTGGACTCGGCTATCCGATCCTCAACCGCTACGATCCGCGCGCGGTTCCCGGGCTTGTCGACGTAAAAAGTTATGCCGCCATGGTGACCGGAACGCCAGTTCCCGGCCACGAACATATGCGGTTTCGCGTTCTGGTGCCGTGGGCCGCGAGGGTGTTCTACAAGGTCGCGAATGGGCGGGTGCACACCTGGGACCCGGTCATGGTTGGACTGCTCTCGTCCGACTCTCTATTCGTGGCCGCGACTGCGCTGCTGATGGTTGTGCTGGGCACTCGCCAGCTGGGCAGCTACCCGGTCTCGCTCGTCGCAACGTTGCTCTACCTGGTCAATTTTGCGGTTCCGAATTTGAGGTTGGTTGGGCTGGTGGATGCCGGAGAAGGCTTCTTTCTGCTCGCGTTGCTCTGGAGCGTGGCGGAATTGCGCCTGTGGTGGCTGCCGCTCATCGCCGCGCTGGGAGCACTCACCAAGGAATCCTTTATCCCTTTCAGCATCGTTTTCACTGCGACGTGGTGGCTCGTAACTCGCAGAGGATTGCAGTCGCCGGGGCGGAGCGCCGCCTGGATGGTTGCCAGTTGGAGCGTGAGCCTTGCGGTGCTTACAGTGCTTCACTGGAAAGTGAACGGCGGGCTTGAAAATCCAATTCATTTTGCCGCGGGGCTCCGGGGCAACGATCATTACCTGAGCCAGTTTGCGTCATCGCTGTGGGATCGCAACTTCTGGTACGTATTCGTGTGGCTGCTGCCGGCGGGAATACCACGGTTGAAAAAGTTTCCCCGATCCTGGCTGATTCCCACCGCGGCCACGTCGGTCCTGGTGTTCGTGCTGGATGGATACTACAGCGGCGCCCCCGGAACGGTGGGCCGGGCCCTGTTCAGCACTGCCGGACCATTGTTGGCGCTATCGGCAGCTTTACTTCTGCTGGATGCTGCTGATCCGTTCAAGCCGCCAGGGGCAGAGTCTCAGGACTAGTCGCTGACCCCTTGGCCATCCGGCGGAGGCGCGATGGGGCTTGCTTTTTGACGGGATCGCGCCGGAATCCTGCACCTCCAGCTGCTAAAATTTCATCTACTGAATCTGCATGTTTCCCAAGAGCCTGCGCCCGTTGCTGCCCTACATGAAGCGTTACCGCTGGGGATATATCCTCGGCACAGCGTGCGTGTTCCTCACCAACGGCATCTGGATTTTGTTTCCGAAAGTCCTGGGCAGTGCCGCAGAGGCGTTGAAACAGGGCGTGACCCATCACAAGCTGTTGCTCTATGCCGGAATGCTGCTCGCCATCGCGTTGACCAAGGGCATTTTTCAATTCCTCACGCGCTGGATTGTCATCGGCATCTCGCGCGATATTGAGTTCGATCTGCGCAATGATCTGTTCGCCCGGCTCGAAGTGCTGAGCTATTCCTATTACCAGCGGCATCGCACGGGCGACATTATGGCGCGCGCTACCAACGATTTGAGCGCGGTGCGGAACCTGCTTGGCCCGGCCATCATGTATACGGCCAACACGTTGGTGGTGACGGCGGGGGCGCTGGCTTTCATGCTCTCGATCAGCCCCAAGCTGACCCTGTACACGTTTTTGCCCCTGCCGATCGCCAGCGTCGTCATTCAATATTTCGGGCGTCAGATTCACGACCGCTTCGAGAAGATCCAGGCGATGTTTTCGGAGATCTCGGCACGGGCGCAGGAAAACTTTTCGGGCGCACGCCTGATTCGCGCCTACGTGCAGGAAGAAGCCGAGATCAAAGCCTTCGAGGGCGAGAACCAGGAATACATCCGCCGCAGTCTGGGACTGGTTCGGCTGATGGGCATGCTTTGGCCGACGCTGGAATTTACCCTCGGTTGCGCCGCCGTATTGGTGCTATGGCTGGGCGGACGTGAAGTCCTCGCCGGACATATAAACTTCGGGCAGTACGTTTCCTTCAGTGCCTACATGGCGCAACTCACCTGGCCGATCATCGCGCTCGGCTATGTGATCAATCTGTTTCAACGCGGCACCGCTTCGCTGGGGCGCCTGAACGAAATCATGCAGGAACAGCCGGAGATCAAAGACGATGCCGGCGCGCAGGCGCGGGAAATAACCGGCGATATCGAGTTCCGCGGCCTCAACTTCAGCTATGAGGGCAAGCCGGTTCTGCACGACATCAACCTGCGTATTCCGGCGGGCAGCAGCCTGGCAATTGTGGGCCCCACCGGATCGGGCAAGACAACTCTGGTCAACCTGATCCCCCGCATCCATGACGCCGAGCCGGGCACGGTACTGATCGACGGCCGGCCCGTGCGAGAATTTACGCTGGCCTCGTTACGGCAAAACATCGGCTTCGTGCCGCAGGAAACGTTCCTGTTCAGTGAACGCATTCGCGAGAACATCGCGCTCGGGGTGGAAACGGCCAGCGACACGGACATTCGCATCTCGGCCGCGGCGGCCAATATCGCCGCCGACATCGAAAGCTTCCCCGAAGCCTACGACACTATGGTGGGCGAGCGCGGAATCACGCTCTCGGGGGGACAGAAGCAGCGTACCGCGATTGCCCGGGCGCTCATCCGCAATCCGCGGATTCTGATTCTCGACGACGCACTTTCCAGCGTCGATACCCACACCGAAGACAAGATCCTCAACCACCTGCGGGACGTATTGCAGGGCCGCACGACTATTTTTATTTCGCACCGTGTTTCCACAGTCCGCAACGCCGACCGCATTGCCGTGCTGCACGGAGGGCGCATTGTTGAACTTGGCACCCACGACGAGTTGCTGGCCCGCAACGGCTACTACAGCGACCTGTACAACAAGCAACTGCTGGAAGAAGAGCTGGCCGAAGTTTGAGGAGTTCTTTGCGGTCTCCGCGGGCTGTCTCTGCGTGCTCGGCGGTAAAAAGCTTTCACCGCGGAGGTCGCCGAGGAATTCGCGGAGACCGCAGAGAAATCCCTGTGTGCAACTCAGTCAGTGGAGCCCGAGGCTCCGAGTTGACAAATTTCACAGGCAAGTCGTCTAAACTCTCTTGACGATCTCGTCATGCAACGAGTCAACACAGAGGAAGTTCTCGATTCCGATCTCTGTCCTCCACTTGAGGTACAGACTTCACTGCGCGATCTCTGCCGCATGAACCGGTGGTTTGGCGGCGTCTCCACGACTCGCTGCCTGATCGAACGCGCAGCATCAGTAACGGGCCAGAAGCATTTCTCCGTTTTAGAAGTCGCCTCAGGCTTCGGCGAAGTGCCGCGAGAGGTGGGCCGGCAATTGACCGGTAAAGGAATCTCGCTCGACATCACCGATCTTGACCGCGTCCCATCCCACTTGCAGCGCGGACATCGAGGGCTGGTTGCCGACGCGATGGCTCTTCCCTTCCGCGACGGCAGCTTCGATCTGGTCAGTTGCAGCCTGTTTGCGCATCACCTCGAGCCGCCGCAACTGACAGCTTTCGCTAGCGAAGCCCTTCGCGTAAGCCGTCGTGCCCTGCTCATCAACGATCTAATCCGTCACCCGCTGCATCTCGCGCTGCTGTATCCCGGTTTTCTTCTGATGCGCTGTCGCGTGTCACGCATAGACGGCGTGGCATCGGTAAAGAGGGCCTATACTCCGAAAGAAATGCGGCAGATTCTTTCCTCCGCCGTGCCCGCCCAGAAAATTGAACTCTCATGCCATTACCTGTTCCGCATGGGGATAATTGTGTGGAAGGACCAGGGATAACTCAATCCATTGCTTGCGATGGAGGTAGGTCGAGAGGCGTTCTATTTCGGTTGCAGTTCTATCGCCTCTGCCAGATTCAAAGACTTACCATTGGAATCGCTGACTTGAATCAATCGTCCGTGCTTGGCATAAGCAGCAATGACGCCGGGTTCCGACCAATCCAAATCCCATCCGTTTTCGATGGCGAGAACGGTATACGCTCCTGGAACGACGTCGGGCAGGCTAAAGGTGCCGTCCAGATCGCTCTGATCGCGGCGAAAAAGATCGAGGTTTCCTTCCGGATTCTTCGGCACCAGCACCACCATGGCCCCGGAAAAAGCCTTCCCATCTCGCTTCACAATTCCTTGCACTTCCACGTTGCCGGGCACGAGAGTAAGGGTGACCGAAGCCGCAGTGCCTGCCGTTACAGTCACGGTGTGGCCCACGACTTGGGCGCCATCCGCGGACACCCGCGCGATGGAGTAGGGCTTGCGCGCGCCCCATACGAATATCGCATAACTCCCGGGTGGAACTTGATCGAGTTCGGCTTGTCCCTTCTCATCAACAGGGCGAACCGCCGCGAACCTTCGGCCTTTGGACCGTAATCCAACCATGAACTTGCTAGGAATGGAAGCGTCACCCGGTATTTGCACCAACACCTTAACACTCCCCATGGGTTCCGCGGCGAATGAGTCGATCTCCTCCCCATCCTTGGTCAGATCGACGCCGTTCATCTGTGCGCTCGCGCTTTGTCCCTGAAGGCGGATGTTGTAGCGTCCCGCGGGAATGCCGCTGACCTCCATAACACCTGGCGAAACCGTGCCAGTGCCTGTGGGTTGAATGAAAGTGGCGCCGTCAAATGTGGGTTGTTCAAACTGCGGAAAGGAATATCCATGCTGGACGTCGCCACGCAGACGCAACAGCAAGTGCAGCGCCGGAACTGGATTCAGGTGAAAATCAATCTGCAGGCGCTCACCGCCCGTGAGCGGAATCGGCGCGGCGCTATCTGCTTCCGTCGCGTCGGAGTAGTAAGTTACTGGATAAGCAACGTCCAAAGATCGATCGATCGTAATTGGGGAATTGCCGCTCGCATCTGGCTCAGAAGGAGATGCCTGGGAAGGTGAAGGGATCGCATACCAGGGCGTAGCCCTGACTGACAAAAAATAGGTGCCTGGCATCAGCGAGGCCATCTCGTACGCTCCCAGATCATCAGTCATGGCATTGCGAGCGGGAAGGATCTGATCCACCCCTTCCTGATGATTATCGGAATATAGAGTGACCTCTGCATGTCGAACCGGTTCTCCGGCCTCGTCCAGCACCCTACCCGTGATCACCGCGCTGGGCGCAAGCTTCAGGGCAAGATTCTCGGTATCCACGCCCGCGCCCGTGACAATCGCAGTCGAGAACTGCTCGTGCTGATCGTAGGAGGCAGTGATAAATCCGCGCTTAGCCCCGGTGAGCGAATACTTTCCGGCAGGCAAATGACCGAAGACGAACTTTCCGTCTTCTCCAGTAATCACAAATTGGAACTTCTGCGGTTTCCTCACGTCTCTAATTTGCACGCGCGCACGAACGAGAGGGCGTGCGTCGGTTCTGCTCTGCACGATTCCCGCGATTCGATAACCGGCGCCGGAACCTTCTGCCTGGGGAGGATTTGCCTGTTGCCCCAACGACAGCCCAGTCGCCGCCAGCAGACCGATAAGCAGCACTCGCATCGGCATTGGCATTGAACTCGCCATTATCGTTCTCTCTCCTACTCGGTGGCGCCAATGATTGGCACCTGGACTGTGACCTTCTGGCCCGCGGTGAGATTGATCACCGGTCCTTTAGTCTCGTATGCCTTCATCGCCTCCGGATCACGATAAGGAAGATTCTCTTGCATGCTTGCGAAGGCCAGAACGCGGTAACTTCCCGGCGCCAGCATGGGAGACGTAAACTTTCCATCGCCGGAAACTCCAGTCTGTTGAAACTGTCCGGAACTATTGGGCAATGGAATGAAACAGACCCAAGCGCCCGGCAGCGATATATCCCCGGGGACCGTGGCTGGCTGAGCGGCCATGGTTGTAACCGTACCGTCGACTTCTGCGCCGTCGTCGCGCAATATGACTTCGGCCCGAGTATTCGATCCCGATCCGATTGCGACTGGATCGTGCAGCAAATCGGTTGTTCCCAGGGTTGCTGATGCCACGTAGCCGTGAGGCGTGCTCAGGCGCAGCCAGTAACGTCCGGGAAAGAGATTTTCCATAACCAGCGAATCATCGTCCGGTCCAGTTGGCGGGCGAATCGAGCCGCCTCTCAGCTGTTCGAAATCATCTGCATTGTCGAGGCTGGGTTGCAGAGAGACTCGGGGCCCGGACGGAGTGTGCCGCCTGTCACTCTGTGGACCGAATTGATTCGAGGGCGCCTCATTGAATTCTTCCTTCACGTCAAATGTGATCGAACTGTTTGGAACAAGGGTCACGGGAGGCCCCTCCACCGAACCACCAGTCACCCGAAGATTCACCTTTCCCATAGCCGAGGTCATCCCATACACCGCAGCTTCTACTATGTAATTCCCATTCGGTAGCAGCCCTTCGATCCGTTGTTCAGTCTCGTTGTAACCCAACGAATATCCCGGCCGTCGCTGTCCTTCGACGGAGACGTTCACTCCGCTAAAAGCGTTCCCATTCGTGACTGGAATTTTCACGCCGTAGTACGGCTGAGCAATCAGGGCCATGTTCGCCTCGAAGGTCTGCCCTGCCGTGAGCTTTACAGTCGCTGCTGCCGTCAGATCGGGCGCGCCAGGATAATAGACAGGAGGAAACCCATAGAGCGCAGCGCCCGGCAGCCTGGTGGTCGGGTCGTTGTCCATGAATTCATGGGTAACCACCTTGTAGGTTCCTGCCTGCAATTCGGCGAATCGGAACTCGCCCGCCGAGTTTGCCGCCACGGCGACGCCTGGCATCCACCGGGGCAAGCCATCCACCACCTGCCTGGAGTAGAGCTGCACCGCGATGGCGGACGCGGCGTCACCGGTGGAGAGAGTGATTCGCCCTTTAATAAGAGCCTCGGGAACGAGCGAGATCGTGACCTCACCCCCAGCCGGATCGGCAACCTGAGGCCTGCCGGGAGTAGCGTCCAAAAATCCCGGTTTGCGCGCCCTCAGCCAAATGCGATCACCGCGGAACTGGAACGAATGAGCCTGGCCCGTAGAGAAGTAGACCGTTTGGCCGCCACTCGTCTCCGTTTGGTTGCTGGTTTTCGGCAGGGCAAATTCAAAATGCCCACTGCCGTCTGTCAGCATGGCAAAGTGATTGTCGAGAGAGTAGACGAGGGCGCGAGCGATCGGCGCGTGAGTAACAGAGTTGACCACAGTGCCGTGAACCGTGCTGGGTTGCTCGTCAGCCTGCAGGGCCTGCCCAAGGAATTGTCCAGCGATACCGAGCACCAGCGCCAGAAGAAGCGTTTTGGACCAGCTTGCTCGGCGGCAGATAGCAAAGATGGCGGATCGCCGCGCCATTCGGCCGGCTGCCCGAAGAAACATCATTCCGAGTCCTCCACTGCTGGATAAGGACTTCATGATTTGACCGCTTTCAGGATGATGGCGTCAATGCCTGGAGGACGCATTCTCAAAAGCTCAAGAAATGACCCGGGTGTCCGTTTTTTGGGGCTATAATCGCTCGCCGATTCTCGTGAGTCCGGTTGCTGGCGCTTAGACCAGCGCTGCAGCATGCCAAGCCTGCCCGCTGCAGAGGGAGAATTTATGAAATCCACCATGATGTCCAGCCCCCTGCTGCTCGACAGCATGTTAGACCGGGCATACAAACTTTTCCCCAATGTTGAAATCGTTTCCGCCCAGCCCGACGGTTCGGTGCATCGCTGCACGTACCGCGATCTCTACCGGCGTTCGCGGCAGCTCTCGGCCGCGCTGCTGCAGGCAGGCATCCGCTCGGGAGACCGCGTCGGCACGCTGATGTGGAACGAGCATGAGCATCTGGAAGCTTACTTCGGCGTTCCCGCGGCCGGAGCGATCTTGCACACGCTGAACCTGCGGCTGCATCCTGACGAACTCGTCTACATCGTTAATCATGCGGAAGACCGCTTCCTGATTGTGGACGACGTGCTGCTGGAGTTGTTTGAAAAAATCCGGCCTCGGGTGCATTTCGAGCGCGTGTTTGTCACCGAGCACGGTTGCGGTCGCCCGTTGCCCGAGGGATGCGAACCGTATGAAGAATTCCTTTTGCAGGCCAACGGCGAGCCGGCCATTCCCGCCAAGAGCGAAGAGGACGCCGCCACCATGTGCTACACGTCGGGCACAACCGGCAGCCCCAAAGGAGTCCTCTACTCGCACCGGGCGCTGGCGCTGCACACTCTCACCATATCTTTGCCCGACCAATTGTCTTTCAGTTGTCACGACACGGTTCTTTACGCGATGTCCATGTTTCATGCCAATGCCTGGGGAGTTCCCTATGCCGCGACGATGAATGGATGTAAGCAAGTACTGCCCGGACGGAACCTCCAGCCCGAAGCACTGCTCGACCTTCTCCAGAATGAACAAGTGACGCTGACCGGCGGCGTACCGACACTATGGCTCCCCGTGCTACACGCTCTGGACACCAACCCCGGACGGTGGAAGCTGGCTCCGGGAATGCGCCTGGTCTCCGCCGGTTCGGCAGTGCCTGAATCTATGTTCCGCCGCTTCGACAAGTATGGCGTGCGGGTGATTCAGCCGTGGGGCATGACGGAAACGGCTCCTTTGGCGACGGTTTGCGTTCCCACGCCTCACATGAAAGATTGGTCCGAAGACGAGCTTTACAACCTGCGCGCCAAGCAGGGAGTTCCTTCCCCTTTTATCGAGATACGGGGTGCAGGTCCCGAGGGAGAAATCCCCTGGGACGGGCAGACTACCGGCGAACTTGAAGTGCGTGGGCCTTGGGTGGCGTCAAGCTACTACCACCTGGACCAAGGCGATAAATGGACCGCGGATGGCTGGTTTCGCACCGGGGACGTTGTCACTATCGATGCGGAAGGCTACATCAAGATCACCGACCGGGTGAAGGACATGATTAAGTCCGGCGGCGAGTGGATCAGTTCGATTGATCTGGAAAATGCGATTGTTGGCCATGAAGCAGTGAAAGAGGCAGCCGTCATTGCCGTTCCGCATCCGAAGTGGCAGGAGCGTCCGTTGGCAGTGATCGTGGTGAAAGATGGAATGCGGGTGAGCCAAGACGAATTACGCGCTTTTCTGGAAAAGCGTTTTGCCCGATGGCAGGTGCCCGAGGCCTATGTATTCGTCGACGAACTTCCCCACACATCCACGGGAAAGCTGCTGAAAACCAAGTTGCGGAAGGATTTTGGGAATTGGGTGTGGGAGGAACAGCAGCGAACTACTTGCTGATTGGAGATTTGAGATTGCAGATTGCAGAGGCGTGGCGCAGCGAAATCTGCAATCTGCAATCTACAATCTGAAATCACCGCACGACCAGCACTTCCCGCACATTATCTCTGGCCAGGAAGAATTTGATGGAGGCGAAGTCGCGGAACAGGGTCTCGATGTGGCGGTTATTGAAGACGCGCTGCAGGCGGAATCCGTCGCTGACTGCGGTGTGAACCGCTCCCGTGGGCCCGCGGCGAGTCTCGCGCCGTAGCACAATAGGCTGCATCTCTAGAACGTCTTTCTCGACGATGTGAAAGCGGTAGCAGGGCGAATCCGGACCAGCGTCTTTGGTGTGAAAGAACGCCAGCAGCATGCCTCCGGGCTTGAGCACGGACCAGAGGCGGCCCATGACCGGACGCACCAAGCTTTCATCCAGATAATCGGGCAGGTTCCAGCACAGCACGACGTCAAAATGCGCGGCGGGATACACCAGGTTTTCAGCCAGGAACTTCCGGCTGTCTAAAACCGCTTTCCCCTCCTCATCTTTGGTGATGAGGCCGGGGTCGGTGGAGGCGACGAGTAGATCTTCGCTATAAATCTTGTGACTGCGTTCCGTGAAGAAACGGATGTTGGACGGGGAGGTTGAGCCCAAGTCGAGAATGCAGAGCGGGGTCTCGCTGTTCCAAAGCCGGGCGAGTTCGCCCAAGCCACTGGAGCGGCGGGTTAATTTCTGAGCGGCTGGTATGTCCGCTTGCGTTCGACCTGATGAGCCGCGAAAAAGCTTCATGAAGTTATGACTGACTGATGCCACTGATACTCGCCCTGCCTCTCCCGCGGCACCTGGTGCTCTGGGACTGAGACTTCTACCCCTAAAGTGTTACTTTAATCCCCCGCCGGGGCGGGCAGAAGTTACTTTGCAGCAACCTTCTCGCTCTTGCCCTGGATATCGATCTTGCCCTTGAGGTAGGCCCCTTCCTCAATGGAGATGCGCTGGGTGGAAATGTCGCCGGTCACCACGGCCGATTTGCGTAGTTCGACGCGATCGCTGGCCAGCACGTTGCCCTCGAGTTTCCCTTGCACCACGACTCCCTTGGCTTCCACCGAAGCTTTGACCTGGCCATGGGGACCGACCGTCAAACTGTGGTTCTTGAGGGCGATCGTGCCTTCGACCTGACCATCGACGTAAAGGTCTTCGCTGCCTGACAACTCACCCTTAATGACCACCGATTTGCCGATCTGCGCCAAGTCTGCCGACATCGGAGCACTCATGATGTTCTCCTTTTCAGGGAAGCGGATTCTGGAGTACCGGGATTCTGGGAAGGCAGGCTGGTGCCCGACCGCCAAGTCGCTCCCTTCGACTATACCCAACTCCGCGAACTAGCGGCAAGCGAGAGCGGGGCTATCTGGTGACTTCTGTGCTGTTGGAGGGCTGAATCTTGCGTCTGAGATTGCTAGACTAAAGCAGGCATGTTCTCCGCGACACCAAGACGGATCGTTTTATTGCTGGGCAGCATCCTGCTATTGGCCGCGCCACGGTCTTGGGGGCAAGAGACGAACTCGCCCCAAATCTCAGCGGGTGACCTGGTGCGCGAAACCGTCGCCCGGGAAGTTGCGGCTGCCAATGCCACCGACGTCAAGCACATGTTTCGCTCACTGCGGCAGACTCCGAAGGGTTCGCAGACCCATCTCTATGTGGAGACCAACGACGCGATGGCCGGAATGCTCATCGCGATAAACGGCGAACCGCTTTCGCCGCAGCAGGAGCAGGCCGAAAAAGATCGTCTCGCATGGTTGATGAACAATCCCGAGCAGCTGCACAAGAAGCGGGCGCGCGAAAAAGAAGACGCGGACCGAAGCCTGCGCATCGTGAAAGCTTTGCCCGATGCCTTCCGCTACGAATATGCGGGCGCCGAGAATGCCGAAGCAGGCCTGGGCAAAATGGGCGATCCGCTGGTCCGCTTGAAGTTCACGCCCAATCCGTCATACTCGCCGCCCACGCGCGTTGAGCAGGTGCTGGAAGGCATGGAAGGATACCTGCTGATCGACGCCAACGCCCGGCGCCTCGCCCGTATCGACGGTAACCTGTTACGCGACGTTAGCTTCGGCTGGGGAATCCTCGGTCACCTCGACAAAGGCGGACACTTCCGTGTGCAGCAGGCCGATGTCGGTGACGGCGCCTGGGAAATCACCACCATGAGCCTGCGCATGACGGGCAAGATTCTCGTCTTCAAAAGCCTGAGCATGATCTATGACGAGTCGATCAGCGATTTCCGGCGAGTGCCGTCGAACCTTTCGTTCGCCGGAGGCGTGGACCTGCTGAAGGCGGAATGCGAGAAATCGGCGCGCAATGCGCCGTCGCCTGAGTCTACGGATAGCAGGAAATCTCCCCGCTAGGTTGTGCAAAACTTTTCCTTCTCACAATCGCTGTAGGGCCTCCTACTGTAAATCGCTGAGTTGCCGCTTTCCAGCAACTTGGCGGTTGAATTGCGACACTAATCTCCATGAACTCGGCGGAGTCACAACGCGCACCGGCAAGAATTGCACACCTGTGTACATTTGTGGCATTGATGGCTTCGTCAGCCGTGCTTCCGGCGCAAAACGCGAAACCTGCGGAGCCCGCCGAGCTGATGCGATCAGTGGTAACCAACGAAATTGCGGCGGGGCAGAACGCGGCAGTCAAATTCATGTTCCATTCGCGACGCACCACGCAGAAAGATGTGCAAAACAGAATTTACGCGGAAGCCAATGAAGCCATGGCGACCATGATCGTGGGTCACACCGATCAACCACTCACCGCCGACGAGGAGCGCGCCGAAGCTGACAAACTGGCGCAGTTGGCGAGACATCCCGACCAACTGCGGCGCAAGCAGGAACGCGAAAAGCAGGAAATGGAACACACCATGCGCATCATGAAGGCCCTGCCTGATGCCTTTTGTTACCAGTACGGAGGAACGGAGAACGCCGCGTCGGGTTTGGGCAAGGCTGGGGCGCAATTGATCCGCTTGAACTTCAAGCCGAATCCCTCGTACGCGCCTCCGTCGAGCGTGGAGCAGGTCTTGCAGGGGATGGAAGGATACATTCTGATCGACACTGCTGCCCGGCGCATCGCGCGCATTGACGGAACGCTCTTCAGGGAAGTGAACTTCGGATGGGGCATCTTCGGACGGCTCGATAAAGGCGGCAGCTTCCGCGTGCAGCAGGCCGACGCCGGCGACGGCAACTGGGTGGTCACGCAAATGACGTTGAAGCTGACAGGAAAGATTCTTTTGCTGAAGAGCTTAAATCTTATCTCGGATGAAACTTTTGAAGGCTTTCAGCGCCTGCCCGACGATCTTCCTTTCGCCAAAGCTGTGGAACTATTGCAGACGCAAACGGTGAAACTGGCACAAGCCATTCGTCCGCTCGATGCTTCTGCGATCCGGCAGACTCGTCCCTGAGGCGTAACCAGGCGCGCAGCATCAGGCACGCAGGGTTTCTTTCCGCACTGTCAGCTTTTCAATGAGGTCCGGTTTCACGCGATAGCCGGTTCCCGGCGTGTCGCCAATCGGGATCATGCCCTGGGGCGATACTTCGATTTCCGGCTCCACAATGTCTTCCTTCCAATAGCGCTTGGAAGCGGAGACATCGCCGGGCAGGCTGAAGTTTGGGAGCGTGGAAAGCGCGATGTTGTGGCCGCGGCCAATACCTGTCTCCAGCATGCCGCCGCACCACACAGGAATTTTGTGAGACTGGCAGACATCGTGAACCTTGATGGCTTCGCTGAAACCGCCCACGCGGCCCACCTTGATATTCACGATGCGGCAGGCGCCGATGTCGGCCGCAAAGGCCGTACTGCGCGCATTCACGATTGATTCATCCAGGCAAATCGCGGTGCGCAGTTCCTTCTGCAAGCGCGCATGGTAATAGATTTCGTCATTCCACAGCGGCTGCTCGATCATCAGCAGATTGAACTGATCGAAATTTCGCAGATGTTCGACCTGATCGAGCGTATACGCCGAGTTGGCATCGCAACTCAAGGTGATGTCGGCCCAGCGCGAACGGATGCGTTCCAGCACATTCACATCCCAACCGGGCTTGACCTTGACCTTGATGCGGCGATACCCGGCGGCCAACTCCGTCTGAATTTTCTCGAGCAACTGCTCTACCGAATCTTGAATTCCGATGGAAACGCCGCAAGGAATCTCCCGCCGCACTCCGCCCAGCAACTTCCACAGGGGCTGCTTCTTCTGCGCGGCTTCCGCATCCCAGACGGCATTTTCCAGAGCGGCCTTGGCCATACGATGGGCGCGCACTTTAGCGTACAGCGGCGGACAGTCGCGCCCCGATTCAACGCGCTTTCCCAGCAGCGACGGAATCAAATAGTGCATAAGCGTGGGCCAAGCGCTCTCAATCCACTCGCTGCTGTAAAAGGGATCTTCGCCCACCACGCTCTCGCCCCAACCATCGACACCCTCGCTGTGGACCGTCACCAGAAGAATGCGTCGGCTGTAGGTACGGCCAAAGCTCGTCTCAAAAAAATGGACGAGCGGCATGTGAATCTCGCGCAGCGTGATGGCTTCGATTTTCATGAGAGTTTCAGCTCACCACGAAGGCGCTGAGACACGGAGGAAGCAGATTAGAAGAACTCTTTTCCATGACTCTGTGGCTCCGTGGTGGAAATTACGCTTCCGAAGCGTACGACCACTTCTCTTCCCAGTGTCCTAACAAAAACTTCCCGTTTCCCTTGGCGTCGCCCTCGTAGCCCAGAACGCCCAGGCCGCGGGCGAACATGCGCAGAAACTGTTCGCGATTGCGCTCCTGTACCTCGCGCGCCTTGCCGCGGGTTTCTGCAGCAGCCTTCCACTCGTAAATTTCCGCGGGAACTTCAATCGACGCCTGAGTTTTGACCGGAGGATTCGTTCCGGTCGCCAGCAGGGTTTCCACCCGCTTCGACTTCAACCACCATTCGGCGATCAGGCGATCACTGGGCAATCCTCCCTGCAGCGGCGACGACGTAATCCCGTACTGGTTGATGTTGTAGCGGCGAGCGATGGCGCCCAGCTTTTCAATGTTCAGATAGGCATTCTTGATTTCCAGGGGATCAAACGTCCACTCGATCAGCTCGATGCCGCGGGCCAGCGCGTCTTCGCGCTGCATCAGCTTCAACCGGCGTCCCAGCCCGCCGTTGCGATGATCTTTCCGCACCGCCAGCATGTGGGAGTGCAGGTAGCTGTGCCCGGAGCGCACACCGGGAACTGAAAGCGCAAAGCCCACCATCACATCGCCGTCGAACGCGCCCATCACCTGGCCGCCGACTTTGTCGGCGACCACGAACATGCGCAGCGGGACCAGTTCGGCGTCGGTAAAATTCCACACTTCTTTCTGCAGGGCGACGCACGCCCGAAATTCTTCGATCCCGTGACAGCGCCTCAGTTCGACCGAGCCCGGATTCACGCTGACTTCTCCGTGCGCCTTGGGCCTTCGTGGGCTTTGGCCTGCTGCCACAGCGATTCCAGTTCTTCCATGGACGCCTGGTCGGCGGAGCGGCCGCTCTCATGCAGGCGATCTTCCATCCACTGAAAGCGTCGCTTGAACTTGCGATTGGTTTTGCGCAGAGCAGATTCAGGATCGAGGGAAAGATAGCGGGCAATGTTCACCAGCACGAAGAACAGATCGCCCACTTCTTCTTCAAGCTTTTCTTGCAGGGCTTCGGGCACGACGGTTCGCCCCGATCCTGCCATGCCTCGGCCCTGCGGACGCGGCCCGGGCTCGGGAAATTCTTTGAGATGTTCGCGCAGTTCGCCGGTTTCCTCGTGCAGTTTGTCGAACAGGCCCTCGATATTGGGCCAGTCAAACCCGGCCTGCGCCGCGCGCGAACTGAGCTTGTAGCCTTCCAGCAATGACGGCATGGCCGACGAAACTCCGGCGAGAATGGAATGAGGTTCCGTCTTCTTCGAAGCGGCGCTTCCCTGCTGCTTTTTCTTTTCTTCCACTTTCAGCGCTTCCCAATTGCGCTTGACCTCGGCGGAAGTGTCGGCCTTCACATCGCCAAACACGTGCGGATGCCGGTTGATCAGCTTGGTGGAAAGCCGGTCGAGCACATCGTCAATCGAAAATGACGATTGCTCGTTCGCCATCTCGGCATAAAAGAGCACTTGCAAAAGCAAGTCCCCCAGTTCGCCGGCCAGTTCGGGCCAGTCCCGGTTATCGATGGCCTCGAGGACCTCGTAGGTCTCTTCCAGGGTGTAAGGCTTGATGGAATCGAAAGTCTGCTCGCGATCCCACGGGCAGCCGCCGGGGGCGCGCAGCCGTTCCATGATGGCAACTGCTCGTTCGAACCGTTCTCCGGTAGTGGGCATTCGGCAACCAATGTAAATGAGGGCGGATGGAAGAGGCAATGCGCGCAGTCATTATGGCTTGCGCCACTTGCGCAGCTGCTTCCAGGCCTGCACGAGCTCCTGAACGGCGCGCGCGGGAGGGAAAGTATGGCTGTTGATGATGCGGCACTCGCGGTAGGCGCGGTCATAGAATTCACGCACGCCGTGCTCGCTCAGCAGGGAGAGATTGTGCATGATCTCTTTCAAATCCTCACGCGACCAGAACTGCTCCCGCTTGCCGAGGTCGGGCCTGCGCGCCATGGTTTCATTCTACTATCTTCGCGTTTTGTTCGCTCTTGAAGATTGCGGAGTTTTGGCGATGACTCCAGCGCCAACCGCTTGAGAGGGCGCCGCATCCTAACCGCTGCTCAAGCTCTTCTCCGCTCATTTCCGCTAACCCGAAACCGTATCAAGTTTCACATTCATACAAGGAGGAAAATTATGGCAAACAATACTCTTCAAGGCAGGCGTGTCGCGATTCTTGTAACCGACGGATTCGAACAGGCTGAGTTGCTGGAACCCAGAAGGGCGCTCGACGATGCGGGCGCTACCACCGAAGTCATTGCTCCCAAGGAAGGAAAGGTAAAGGGATGGAATCACACAGAATGGGGCAATGAAGTTCCAGTGGAGGTGCCGCTCAAATCGGCGAAGGCAGAGGATTTTAACGCCCTGTTGCTGCCCGGTGGCGTAATGAATCCCGACCACCTTCGCATGGACCCTTCAGCTGTGGCGTTCGTCAAGCATTTTGTGGACGCGGGGAAACCAATTGCCGCCATCTGCCACGGCCCCTGGACTCTGATCGAAGCGAATGGGATTCGCGGCCGAACTATGACTTCGTGGCCATCGCTCAAGACTGACTTGAGGAATGCCGGCGCGAACTGGGTTGATAAAGAAGTGGTCGCCGACGGCAAGCTTGTGACCAGTCGCAAACCCGACGACATCCCGGCCTTCAATCGCGAGATGCTTCGCCTGTTTGCCGAGGGACAGCCGCATTCCGTGCGCAAGGTGGCGTGAGGCAGGGGTCAGGGGTAGGGGTCAGTGATTAGGCGAGTATCCCCGTGGCATGCTGATCACTGGCCACTAATCACTGACCACTGGCCACTGACTTTTGGTTACTTTCGGTATCATTCTCGGTACAGGCAGAGGCCGCAAGTGGCTCATTTTCACGTGGACTATCGTGACCTTTATCTCTTTCTCATGAAGGCGGAGAATCGGGAAAATGGGCATGCAGTCGAGCCTCCCAGTGAGCCCGGAGTCCGCCTTGGATGCAACATCTAACTTGATTTCATGAGCTTAGCGCTTAAGCCTCGGCCATCGTTGGAAGGTCAACACTTCCACGTGGTGGTGATTGGTGGCGGCATCAACGGAGTCGCCGTGGCCCGCGAGTGTGCCCGCGCCGGCAAGCGCACGCTGCTGGTAGAGCAGAATGACTTCGCTTCGGGGGTGACGAGCCGGTCCACCCGCATCATTCACGGCGGCCTGAGATATCTGGAGCATGGAGAAATCGGGCTGGTGCGAGAGTCGGTGCGGGAGCGCGAACGGCTTCTGCGGGAACGGTCGCACCTGGTGCATCCTCTGCACTTCCTTTTTCTTCTGGACGACAAAAGCCAGCGCAGCGCGATGAAAGTGCGGGCCGGATTGTGGCTTTACCAGCGTCTTGCCGGAAAAAAATCTACACCCCCCGGTGAGATGGAAGTAGCTCGCGTGCAGCGCGCGCTCGACTCCGGCCATGCATGGAACATTCTCAGCTACGAAGATGCGCAATGCGAGTTTCCCGAGCGCCTGGTAGCCGAATGGATGACGGAAGCGGCCGACGGCGGCGCTGTAGTTCGCAATCACTGTGAGGTGCTTGCCGTCGACGTGGCCCAGGGGCGCGCGCGCGGCGTTTTGTTTCGCGACCGCCTTACTGGAAAAGACCAGCGCGTGGACGCGGCATGGATCGTGAATTGTACCGGCCCCTGGGCGGACCGCATCTGCCAGCGCTCGACGGTGCGCACGGGCAAGGCGATGATCGGCGGGCTGCGTGGATCGCACATCGTTCTGCCGCGGTTTTCCGGAGCTCCCAATGCCGCGCTTTATACCGAAGCGGCGGATGGGCGCCCTGTGTTCATCGTGCCGTGGAACGAGCAAGTGCTAGTGGGGACGACGGAAGTTGCCGACAGCGGCGATCCAGGAAAAACCGCGGCTTCCACGCAGGAAATCGAATACCTGCTGCGCACCGCCGCCCATCTTTTTCCGAAGGCAAAGCTCTCGGCCCATGACATCAAATATGCGTTCGCCGGCGTTCGCCCGTTGCCGAATACGGGCGGGAAGCCGTCGGCGGTGTCGCGGCGGCACTTCTTGCACGACCACGCCGATGACGGCGCGGCGCGACTGATTTCTGTGATCGGCGGCAAGCTGACCACCGCGGCGTCGTTGGCCCGCGAATGCGCGCGCAAGATCGGCATCCCGGTGCGAGAGCCGAAAGGCATTGCGGTGGGCCCGGGAAGCGCTCTCGATCCCATGATCACGCAGGAAGTCATTGAGATCTCGCATGCCGGATCGGTGAGCGAAGAGACGGCGCGCGGCTTGATGGAGTGGCACGGCGCGCGCGCCATGGACATCGCGCGCATGGCACTGGTCAGCGTGGAGTTGCGGGCACCGATCTGCCCCCACACCTCGCACATTGTCGCCGAAGTAGTCGAGGCTTATCGCAAAGAGTACGCCGCGACACTGGCGGATGCCTTGCTACGCCGCGTGCCGGTAGCGCTCGGAGCCTGCTGGTCTGAATCCTGCAGCCGGGAAGCCGCGCTGCGCATCGGTGCGGTCATGGGCTGGAACGAACAAGACCTCGGGGCGAATCTGGAAGCCTTTGAAATGGAGCGGACCGCATTCCTGCAGCGCCCCTCGAGCAAGATCTCAGCCTTGGAAGCCGCCGCCGACTAATAGCGGCACCGGCGTCCTCCCCGTTTGTCGCGGGAGTCCCCGCCATCACGCGCCCTTAAGAATTACTTCCGGGTAGCTCGTCCGGGAGCAATACCGTCGATTCTCGGGCCCCGCGCGCACTTGACACTTCGGAGCGATGGCCTCCAATCTCGTGCATCAATTTTGTGTCTCGAGTTTCGTGAGGCTTTTCGCACGCACCCGCCCAACTGGTGCGGCGTCTGAGCAGCCAGGTGCTGACCGTCTGTGGAAGTTGTTCATCACTGCAACAGGCCGTCCAGCAAGACTATATCGGCGTCGGTATCAGCTACGGCGGCGTAAATGTACTTGCCGTCCGGGGACCAGGAAATCCGGCGCACGATCAGCACCGATCGCTCCCCAAAATCTGTGATTTGTCGCATGGGACCGCCATTCGCAGGCTGGACCCAAAGGTTAGTTGTGCCACTGTCCACGAGTGGAGCGGCCAGCCAGTTGTCATCCGGCGATAGGACCTGCTGCCATAACCAGCCATCAAATGGAAGCCGCGAGGCAGGTATGCGGCCAAGCAATTTGGAGGGACCGTTCTCCGGCGTTGCCTTCCAGATCTCGACCCCGCTGATCGCGTTTTCCGACGCGTCGAAATAGTAGAGAGTGGAGCCGTCGGCGGAGAGGGACTCAGTCCCAGGGTCATGCCCACAGCGAACCCGCTCGGCAGGACCGCCATCCGCAGGGACTTTCTCGATACAATGCTCTTTCCCGTAATACACCCACTTTCCATCAGGAGACCAACTGGCTCCTGAGCCCAGCGGTACTAACTGCCGCAGACGGCTGCCATCGGGATTCACGATCCATTCCCCGGTCCTGCCCTGTCGAGTGAGGATGAATACAATGCGGTCGCCTGCGGGAGACCAGATGGGAAGTCCGATCACGACGGAAGGATCGTGCTCGAAGGTGATTTGGCGAGTTCTCGAGCCATCGGAGGCCGCAACCCAGAGATTGCCGTGGCCTCCGCTGTCGGAGAGGTAGACAAATTCCTTGCCGTCGGGACTGACCGAGGGCGTCTGCGCCTGACCCGTCTGGCGAGTGATTCTCATAGCGTCTTTGGTGTTTTGCTGCGGAGAACCAGACACTGGGAAGCTCCAGATATCGGACTGGATGCGTACCCGGCTGGCGGATAGCTTCCCCGCTACTACGTCCGGTTCCACATAGGAAACCTCGCCGAACGTCAGTTGCCGGTCGCCGTCGCCCGTGCGACTAATCATTCTGAGATTGAAAATGGGCGGATAGAGAATCGTACTTCCCGAGGAGGAAGAGTACACCAGGCGAAGGCTATCGGGCAGCCAGGAAAATCCGCGCAACAACTCACCACGAGCGACATCTCGAGGCTCGCCTCCTTCGCCGGGGATGACCTGAATGGCAAAATCGAACATGTAGCTCCAGCCCCGTACGTATGCAATCCAGCGATCGTCCGGTGACCAGCGTGGCAAGTCGTATCCATAAAGCTTCGGAAAGCGTCTTAGTTCGCGCAGCATCGTTCCATCGAGGGAAACAGTAACGAGCGCGAGATCCGTACCATGCAATTGGAAGATCGCGATACGCCGCCCGTCGTGGCTGATATCTGCCCCTGACATTGCGGACGTGACCTTTCGAGCCACGCCACCCAACGCGGAGAGTTCCCAAATCGTACCTGGCTCGGCGGGCGAAGGGTTGGGCGTGAAGTAGATCAGCGAGCTGGAATCAGGCGTCCAACGGGGATTCTCGTGATCGGAGTCGTCATGGGTGAGTTGCAGGGGCGAGCCTCCGGCTAGCAATCGAATCCAGATTTGCTTGCGGCCGTCGACGGGGGCGACGAAAGCCACTGTCTTGCGGTCCGGTGAAATCGCTGGAGATTCTTTTACACCGACGAAATCTGTGATCCGCTCCACCTGAACGCTTTGCGCGGTGTTTCTGCGCATCCAATCCTTTGCCCCCCCAATATCGAAGGCAAAGACAATTATCAGCAGCAACGCTCCGCCAACCAGGCCAGCCAACATGCTTGTGATCAACCTGCGGAAATCGAGCCTGCCTCGCCTTCGCGGAGCCTGAACCGCTTCTTCACGGATTTGCACGTCGGGCAGAGAGGGGGCATTCGTCACCGGCGCGATGAATCGATACCCTCGCCGCGCGACCGTCTCAATGAACCGGGGACTGTCGGACGAATCCCCCAGCGCATCGCGCAGGCGCGCCATGGCGCTGTAAAGGCCCTGGTCAAACTCCACAAAAGTGTTCGCCGGCCAGACTTTCCGGCGCAGATCCTCTCGCGAAACGATCTGCCCGGGATTCTCTAGAAGGACATGAAGGACTTTGAGGGGCTGCTCCTGCAGTTTGACCTTAACGCCATTCTTACGCAGCTCTGCGCGCTGCAGGTCGAGCTCGAAAACACCGAACTGCACTCGGTCCGTGCTGGATGCGGGCGCGGGCATCCGAAAAGAGGCGCAGGAAGTCTAGCATCGCCTGACATGCCGCGCCAGAGCAGGTTGCAAGTTGCTGCCTGCACATAACTTAACGCGTCAGAAAGCCGTTGGTTGACCGCGCCTGGGGTTCCGGATAGTTTGCGCTGCGTTCGTCGGCAATTCCAAAAGCACCCAGGAGAAAACGAATGACTACCCGCAAAAACCAGACAACGAAGAGAATGCGCCATGCGGTTTTGATTGCTTCGGCGGTTCTCGCCATGATGTCCCTCACGACCGCGGCCAACGCATCCTGCTTCGATCGGGCAGGAGGCACCAGCTCCGCTGTTCGTAGTGGACTAATCGCAAAACTAGCTGCATCGCCTGCCGCCGCCCACGGCACGATTGTCGGACTGTGGGACGTAACCTACACAACATCGGACAACCAACCGTTCCAGGAGTCTTATGACGTATGGCATAGCGACGGTACGGAAATAGAAACCGCGAATGTCAACCCGATCACGGGAAATGTCTGCGTAGGAACATGGAAGAAAGTCGGTTCGGAAATTCACCTCCATCACGTGGGCTGGGGATTCGACCCGGCTGGGAATCTCGTCGGGGGGTTCACGGTGGACGATGTTATTGTGCTCGGCGACCACGGCAACTCCTACTCAGGCAGCTTCGACTTCAAGCAGTACGACACCAACGGAAACCTGTTGCTGGAAGTCACTGGAACAGTGTCAGCAACTCGAATAGGCGTGAACTGAAAATGGCAAGTGCGGGACAGGCCTGCTTAGCCGGAGCCCTAAGCGAAGTCGGGGAGAACTGAGCAGGTCTATGCCCGGGAGCCCCAATGAAGCGCGAGACAGTCATCAATGTGCTGCTGATCATCGCGGGGATCGTGCTGGCGATTGCCCTGTTCGGCGCCGGCGTCCTGTGGAAGAGCGGAGCAGCAAGAAGTCCGAAGTCGCTTTCGACGGCGCCTCTTTCGCCGCGAGCCCCCTGGACCAGGCATCAATACTCAGCATGAATCTGCGGTCGACGTCCCAGCCCGAATCCATCCGCCAGGAGTCACGGAAAGGCAAAGAGAGTGCTTTCCTTTTCTCTGTGCCTCAGTGCGTCTGTGGTGGAAAAGGGGCCAGCCGCACTGCTTTGGTTACTAAAGATTCCTGCCAACCGGAGAGTCATCTAGGAACACCCTTCTCTCAAACTTAAACTGGCGCAGACCCGTGCAGCATTCTTCGATTACAGGGGCGCAGTACGATGTTGATTCCCATCAAGCACGAGAACATGACAGCGCGTCGCTGGCCTGTGGTCACGCTGTCGTTGATCGCCATCAACACAATCGTTTTCCTTTTCACCATGACGGCGCTCGACAACGAGACACCGCAACTGGGCGAGGTGAAGAGCCACATCCTGATTCTGGCCGCCGTGCATCCAGAATTGAAGTTTGCGCCCGAGTCGCAACGTCTGGTCGACGGATTCAAACAGAGCCATCCTGACGAGTGGAAGCAGGTGCAGAATCCGTATCGCGACGTCATCAATGCCTACGACGCCAAGATCAAACTGGAGGACGATCCGGCGAAACTGCAGGACCAGGCAGATTCGCTCAATACAGAATACGTACAACTCTCGTCGGTATCCATTTCGGAGCAGTACGCGTTCGTCCCGGCGCATCCCACTCCGATCAGCTATCTGACCGCAAACTTTCTGCATGGCGGCTGGCTGCACCTGATCGGCAACATGTGGTTCCTGTGGCTGGCAGGATTCGTGCTGGAGGATGTTTGGGGCCGCTGGCTGTACTCGGTTTTCTATTTGGTCGCCGGAGTTGCCGCGCTACAGTTCTATGCGTGGACCAATCCCGGCAGCATCACGCCGACGCTGGGCGCATCGGGGGCGGTGGCCGCGCTCATGGGTGCATTCCTGGTGCGCTTCCCCAAAATGAAGATCGAGATGGCATGGCTGTTCATGTTTCGGCTGCGCCGGTTCAAAGCGGCAGCGTACTGGCTGCTGCCCCTGTGGCTGTTCGTTGAAATTTTTTACGGCTCTTTGTCGGGAACATCCGGCGGAGTCGCGCACTGGGCGCACGTAGGCGGATTCATTTTCGGAGCTCTTGCCGCGCTGGCAATCCAGCATAGCGGCCTGGAGCAAAAAGCCAACAAGGCGATTGAAGAAAAGGTGGCCTGGACCGCCGATCCGGAAATCGAGCAAGCCACCAGCATGATGGAGCATGGCCAACTGACGGACGCGGTCGCGCTGCTGAAGGAATATGTCGCGATGAAGCCCAATTCGCTGGATGCCTGGTCGATGTTGCGGCAGATTCACACCCGGCAAGCCGACACAAAGAGCTATCTCGAAGCCACGGTCCAGACCTGCGCCCTGCGTCTGAAGGCGCACGAAGTGGAAGCGGCCTTCCAGGATTATGCCGAGTTCCTCGATTCAGGCGGCGGCAAAATGCCGGCTGCGACCTGGCTGGAACTTGGCAAAGGCGCCGAGGAACTGCAGGAGTTTGATCGCGCCTTCGCCGAATATCAGCAACTCATGCAGGCCTATGCGGGCGAGCGTCAGGCCCTGACCGCACAACTGAATGCGGCCAGACTCTGCCTGAAGCGCCTGAATCGCCCTCAAGATGCGCTGGCACTCTACGAAGCTGCGGGCAAATCCCCGATTCCGCACCTCGATTGGGACGGCGTCATCCAGGCAGGCATCAAAGAGGCAAAAGCCGCGATGACACCAGGAAAGGCCAGCGCGGCGAGTGCACAATAGCCTAAGCCGAGAATCTATACGTCCCATTCTTTGCCGTGCGGACGATGTGGTCGGCTGCCCGATAGGCTAACGCCTGAATGGTGCAGGTGGGCTGGTTTCGGCCGCTGGTAACAAAGCTGCTGCCGTCCACGATGAACAGGTTCGGCACATCGTGCGCGCGGTGGTACTTGTCCACCACCGACTTCCCCGGATCGTTGCCCATGCGGCAGGTGCCCATCAGGTGTGCGGCAAATCCAGCATCCTCTAGCGGCCATGACCATTTCGTGAGGGCGCCGGCGGCGTCCAGTAATTCCAGAGACCGTTCGCGGAAAAAATTCATGATCTTGAAATCGTCAGGATGGCTCTTGTAAGTGAATCGTGCTGCCGGCAGTCCCCAGGCATCGGTGATCTCGGGATCAAGGCTGATGCTATTGGATTCACGGGGCAGACAGGTTGTGTGACTCATGATCGTGATGGTGCGATTGAAATTCTCTTTCAGCGCCTTCTTGAATCCGGCGCCCCATCGAGGCACATCAGGAGCTAATCCGTTCAGGGCAAATCCAATCGGATAGAACTCGAAACGCGCGTCGATTCCGCCGCCCCCATAGAAACCACGCTTCGGATCGGATTCGTAGAAATCCTGCACGACACGGGTCACACGCACACTCTTGAAGTCATTCAGTTCGTGCTCGAATGTTCCCATCGCGAAGCTACCTAGATCCAACATGAAAAATTTGCCCACTAATCCGCTGGAATTGGCCAGCCCTTGCGGAAACTGGTTGGATTTAGACATCAGGAGCAAACGTGGCGTTTCCGCTCCATTGGCGCAGAGCACGACCGCCTTCGCCTTCTGGAAGTGTTCCTTCTTGTCCGCATCAAAGTAGAGCACTCCGTCTACCACGCCATTCTTACTGGTTGAGATTTTGCGCACATACGAGTTCGGACGGATTTCACAGTGCCCGGTTTTCTCCGCGAGCGGAATAACCGAGGCGAGCGTGCTTGATTTTGCTCCCCACTCGCATCCAAAGGATTCACAAAAACCGCAATGCTGGCAGGCCGAGCGGCCCTGGTATGGTTGCGACAAGATCGCCATCGGAGCGGGATAAGGGTGCCAGCCCAGCTTGCGTGCGCCGCGTTCCAGCAGGACGCCCGAAGACTTCACTGGTAGTGGCGGCACTGGGTAAGGCTTCGAGCGCGGAGGATCAAAAGGGTTCGCTCCTGCGGCGCCGGAGATGCCTAACTCCCACTCGGCCTTTGTGTAGTAGGGTTCGAGATCGGCGTAGGTGATCGGCCAGTCTGCCAATCCTGCGCCTTCGATCGTTCCCCACCGGCTGGCCTCATGAAAGTCTATCTCGTGAAAGCGCCAGTAATTTCCGGTGAACTGAACCGTGCCGCCGCCAACGCAGCGTCCATATTGTGCGAACGCCGTCACCTTGGCTTTTTGATCTGCCGTTTTGCGGAAGGTGTTGGGCTGCAGTGAGTGGTCGTTGGTGATCACTTCGCGCCCAATCGCGGGAGGATCGAAAATATCTTTAAAGTGCAATTCATCATGCGAGAAGTCGGATTCATGGAAGTACGGGCCCTGTTCCAAAACCACAACTTCAAATCCCGCGGTGGAGAGTTCTTTGGCTACGACGCCGCCAGCGCCACCGGCTCCCACGATGACAAAGTCCACGGCAGTTTTGTCTTCGAATTTCTTCATTGCCTGGTACTCACCCGCGCTTATTTTCTTCAGAGTCGTAGTAACCGAATGGAGGTTCGAAGGTCATCTGCTCTTCGAATCCAATCAGCTTCCATCCGGCCTGATCGTGGTTGCCGCCATAGTCGGGGCGCGAAAGGTATCCCATGATGGTGTGCAGACGGACGAGTTCGAAAAACTCGGTCTTCTCGATGGCGGTGAGAAGTTCAGTCTGCTGCGCCGAACTGAGCGACGAGAATTGACTTACGCCAGAAAACATCTGGCCGGTTTTAAGCTGAAGTTGCTTCAAGCCCCCTGTATAGGCAGCTTGCTTCTCTTTGTCGAATGTGACCAGGGCGCGGTCAATGAAATAGATGACGTGCGCCTCGCGGGCGCCCGGTGCATCATCGCTGGGAATGATTTGTGCGGCGACGGCTTCAATCTCGACGCCCGCCTCGCGAGAGAAGAATTGGAAGTCAGCCGCGGGGCTCGACTGCGCTGCGCTGCGGGCATAGGCTTGCGCCGCCTGAATAGCGGGCCAGTGCAAACTAAGCCATCCGCAACTCAGTCCCAGGCTGGCGTGAACAAGAAACTGTCTCCGTGAAGTGTCGCTGGTAGTCATTTGACCTGCTGAATTCCAAGGAGTGTACCATCGACGGTTTAGCGCAGGTACGCTTCGGGTAATCCGCCATCCACCGGGATCACATGTCCGGTGGTCTTGCCGCTCTGCTCGCCGGCCAGCCAGACGATGGCATTGGCGCAATCTTGCGGCAGGATGGGACGTTTGGTCAGCGTGCGTTGCGCATAGAAGTCGGCCAGCTTGGCCCGAAGATCTTCGGTTGTCTGTGTGTCGGAGAATTCGATACCGTATTTCTTCAGCGATTGCATGACGCGGTCGCGGGGAAACATGGTTGAGCCTGCGACCACTGTGGCCGGGGCAATTCCATTCACCCGCACGTGAGGGCTGAGCTTAATTGCCAACTCGCGAATCAGGTGATTCAGCGCCGCCTTGCTCGTGTCGTAGGCTTCGCTGCCTTTTTTCGGAACAACCGCATTCGCAGAGCTGGTCAGCACCATGGTGGCGGGCAGGGTTTGATCGTTGAATACCCATTCGGCTTGCCGCGCCAGCAGATAGTTGCCGGTGACATTCACCTGAAACGTCTTAGCCCACTGCGCCTCGGAGAGTTCCCCATCCGCTCCGGGCACGGGATAGATGGCGGCGGTATTGACGACGATGTCGATTCCGCCGAATTTCGAAATCGTGAATTTGACCGCATCGGCCAGCGATTCGGACGAGGTGAGGTCAACGCCAGTTGCCGCGACAAATTCGGCAGAGGAAGCCTCTCCGGCCTCGTTCGCCACTTTGCCGGCACCCGCCCGATCAAAATCTGCCACAACAACGTGCGCTCCCCTACGCGCCAGCAGCAGCGCTACTTCGCGGCCGATCCCGCTGGCTCCGCCGATCACGAGCGCGATCTTGCGGCTGAATTCCGCTTCGGCCGGCATCCGCTGCAGCTTTGCCTCCTCCAGCGCCCAGTACTCGATCCGGAACGCTTCCGATCTTGGTAGCGCAACGTAGTTATGAAACTCGGTGAATTGCTGGGATTGCTCCGCGGTGCGTGCCTGAGGAAGCGGATGAGAAACCGCACCGTCCTCCAACGCGTTTGCCCCTGCCATCACGTGGATGGCATTGATGAAAAACTCGGTCGTAATCCGCGCTTCCTTCTTGTTCTTGCCGAAGCCGAATAACCCCATCCCGGGCACGACAACAACCGAAGGATTGGAATCGCGAAGTTTAGGGGAGTCACTGGTAGCCCAGTCTTCGTAATACTTCTTGTACGCCGTGCGATAGCCGACAACTTCGTTGCGAATGCGGCTTTTGAGAACATCAACGTCTTCGTTCCTGGAATCCCAATCGATGAACCACGGGCAGACTCGAGTCCGCAGGAAATGGTCGGGACAACTGGTGCCAAGAGAACTGAGTTGCTTTGCCCACTTCGATCCCGCGAAAGTCAATGCGTCATCGTCGTCGGCATAATGGGCCACGACTCGCCGGTTCGATGAGACCGCACCCCGCAGGGTAGGAAGAATCTGTATAGCGATCGCCTTGCGTTTCTGAAGAGGGGGATGTTCGACGCCGCCAAACATCGAGGTCTTCTTCGCTTGATGCCGGAGAATGAATTCCCCCATCTGGTCGATGGTCTGGATGCTGTTGAGGTAGCATTCGCGTTGTGTCATACCCCAGGTGAAGAGACCGTGGCCACCGAGGATCAGTCCTTCGGCGCCGGGATTATCTTTCACCGCTTGTTCGATCAGCAGGGCCAGCTCAAACCCCGGACGTTGCCAAGGCACCCAGACGATCTTGCGGCCAAATTCTTTATTGAATTCTTCCAGCTTGCGTTTGCCATTGGCGCTGGCCGCCAGCGCAATTGCCCAGTCAGGATGGAGATGATCGACGTGCAGGAACGGCAGCAACGCATGCAAGGGAGTGTCAATCGAGGCCGCAACGCGATTCTCGCCGAATGCGGAGAGCGGGTAATAACGAACCATCTCGTCTTCGTATGCCTCGCCGCGGAACAGTTCCTTCAGGTGCTCGAGGCGATCGAGATAAAGCAGAGCGAATCCCGACTCGGTAATCGAGCCGATATCCCCGCCGCTGCCTTTGACGGCAAGCACGCGGACCGGCTTCCCGCTGAAAGGATCGGGGAGTTCAATCTTCGAACTCGTGTTTCCGCCACCGAAGTTGGTAATGCGGAGATCCGCACCCAAAAGATTCGAGCGATATCGCAACAGCGCTAATTGATTTCCCTCCAACTCGCGGGCGTGCTCTTCGTTCCACAAATCTTTCAAGCGCGTGGTTTCCTTGATTTCAGGCATAGATCATCTCGCAATAATGTTCGAAGCGTTCCGTGTGCTGCTCCCACTTGTTGGTCTCCACCGGCTCAAAGACCTCGGTGGGGAAAGATCGATCGATCAGGGCGCGGACTTCCTGAAGCGACGACGCTTCACCGGTTGCGAGGATCTGAATTGCGATGTTCCCCAGAGCGGTTGCCTCCGCCGGGCCGACGAGCACCCTTCGGCCGGTTGCGTCCGCCGTGAATTGATTTAGCAGCCGGTTCTTCGAGCCTCCGCCGATCACGCGGATCTGCTCGATGCGTTTTCCGCAAAGCTGCTCCAGACTCCGCAGCACGAGCCGGTACTTCAGTGCCAGACTCTCGAGCACGCAGCGCACATAGGTTCCCGGTGTTGTGGGGACGGGCTGGTGCGTCTTCTTGCAGAAATGATCGATGGCGGCAGGCATGTCGGCTGCGCGCAGGAAAGATTCATCATCTGGATCGACGAGGTGTGCGAACGCCGGCTCGCGGCCCGCTAACTCGACCAGTTCACGATAATCAGAAGATTGACCTCGCGCGCTCCAGCAGTTCCTGCAGCCTTGGAGCATCCACAGTCCCATGACGTTCTTCAGCAGACGAGTCGTTCCCTGCACTCCCCCTTCATTGGTGAAGTTCAGCTTGAGCGCTTCCGGAGTCAGGACCGGCGCGTGGAGTTCCGTCCCAATCAGCGACCAAGTCCCCGAACTGAGGAAGGCCGTGCCATCGCGGGCGGTAATGGCAGCAACCGCAGAGCCCGTGTCGTGGCAGGCGGGAGCGATTACAGAGGTTGTGGCCAACGCTGAATTCTGCGCGATGCCGGGCAGCAAGGTTCCTATGAGCGTGCCCGGCTCGACGATGGGCGCAGGCAAATCGGGGCGCAGACCCAGCTTCTGCATTAGATCCGTGGCCCAACCGCGGCGCACAGGATCGACGAGCTGGGTGGTAGTTGCATTGGTGAATTCGCACACCGCGTTGCCGGTCAGCCAATAATTGAAGAGATCGGGAATCGTCACCAGTTGTTTCGCTGCCGCCAAAATGCCGGGCGTGTCGCGCTGCGCGGCGAACAGCTGGTAGAGCGTGTTGATGGGCATGAATTGAATGCCCGTTGCCCGGTAGATCTCCTCCTTTGGCACCCTCCGAAATACCTCATCCATTGCGCCGTGGGTGCGGCGATCGCGGTAGTGATACGGATTCTGCAGGAGCTCACCGCGTTCTCCGAGTAAAGCATAGTCCACGCCCCAGGCGTCTACGCCGATTCCGGCCAGCTCGCGGTGCTCCACGCAGGCCAGAGCCTTACGCACTTCGAACCAGAGTCGCGCTACATCCCAGTGAAGCGAGCCCCCGTATTCGACCGGCTCGTTGGGAAAGCGATGAACTTCTTCCGTGGTGAGCATTCCCGACTGCAGATGTGCCAAAACGGCGCGCCCGCTTTCCGCTCCAAAATCGAAAGCTAAATAAGACTTGGGATGAGCGGAGCTAGGCATTCGTAAGAGGAACCTTTTCTGGAGAAGGAAGATACCGGCCACTTCCTCGCCAAGGCCACGGTTTTCAATTTTATGCGTTTTGCGGTCATCTGAGAGCACTGTGAGCGATATTGAACATTCTTTTCATTATTCCCGTGTTCGAATGGAACCAATTTCCTGGTGTCGGGGACTAGACTGCCATGCCCAAGCACAGACCAGTTTCCAATCCGCAAACCTTTCTCTCTACCCGAGGCGCTGGCCGGGAGATGATGTCTGTCCATGGGGGCCAGACGATCTACGCTCAGGGTGACGAGGCAGATGCTTTGTTTGCTATTCACAGTGGCAAGGTAAAGCTCTCCGTTAAGTCCAAGGCAGGAAAAGAAGCCACCCTCGACATATTGAGCGATGGGGATTTTGTGGGCATGGATGCCATAGCCAGCCAGCTTTCCCACACGGCATCGGCCAGTGCAATAACCGACTGCAGCCTCCTGCGCATCGAAAAGAACGCCATGATGCTCGCACTGACACAGCAGGTGAAGGTGGCAAATCTGTTTTTGGCATACGTGCTGACGAGATGCATTCGATACCAGCAAGATATCGTCGACCAGCATTGCAATCGCAGCGAGAAGCGCCTTGCGCGCACCCTTTTGCTGCTGGCTCATTTCGATGAGCAGGAATCGTCCGAGACTGTGCTGGCGAGGACCAGCCATGAGACTCTGGCAGAAATGGTGGGAACCACGCGGTCGCGCATTTGCTTTTTCATGAAGAAGTTCAAGGATTCGGGCTTCATCTATTACGACACCAAAAGCAAACTGTTACGAGTGCACCGGACACTTCTTACTTTCTGCGCCCAATGAAGAGTGAGCCGGGCCGCTCGGCTCGACAAAAAATTGTCTTTTCAAGCTGGAGTTCTGCCCTGATAGGACCTGCCCACTCTTGTCCGCCCATTTCATTCGCAGTACACTTTATGGAACCTGTGGAAGTGTATCTTCCCCACAGTCCCAGGCCACGAATCGCTGATGGGGCGATCGGAGGACAGCTTCATGAGAGCGACATTGAAGTCCTCGCCCCCGAAGCGAAAATCCAGAATATCTTCGGTGGGGATAAGGAAGTTAAGCCCGGGCTTTGACGCCGAGACCTTTTTCGCAAAAGCCGGCGTCGGCAGGATAGTGGTTAATCTGCGGAAAAAAGGCGCCGCTTTTTCACAAGGCGCCCCAGCTGACTCTGTCTTCTACATTCAGAAAGGTAGGATTCAACTCAGTGTCGTATCCAAGGTTGGCAAGGAAGCCATCCTCGGCATATTGGGTGAGGGAGAGTTTTTCGGGGAGGGCTCGCTTGCGGGCCAGACGCTCCGTATGGGATCGGCAACCGCCATAACAGACTGCGAACTTCTGCGCATCGACAAGAAGGACATGATGCGGGCGCTTCACCGGGAACACGAGTTCTCAGATATGTTTGTCGCGTATCTGCTGGCGCGCAACATCCGCTACGAAGCGGACCTGGTTGATCAACTCTTCAACTCCAGCGAGAAGAGGCTGGCTCGGATTCTGCTCCTGCTGGCCCATTTCGGCAAGGAAGGCGTACCCTCCACCGTGGTTCCAAAGATTAGTCAGGAGACGCTCGCCGACATGATAGGGACAACCCGGTCGCGGGTCAGTTTCTTTATGAACAGGTTCAGGAAGCTAGGGTTTGTTGACTACCGGGGCGCAAGCGGATTGCAGGTTCATAGTTCACTTCTGAATGTCGTCCTCCACGATTAGCCCGCTCCAAAATCCTCGTCTCAGTTGCACAACAGCAACGAGCTAATCATGCACTCGATGGATCGGGTCCGGAGTACTACCCCATTTTCGTCGCGACCAGCACCTCCAGCAGCGTTGCGGTGTTCCGCACGCTTCCCGCGATGGTGATGAGTGCTTCCGAGACGACGGGATGTTCTTCTGACAGTAAATCCAGCCGGTTACTTACGTCGTGGAGTTGCTGAGCTTCCTGCAGAATCGCACTTGAAGGCATGAGGGACACAGCTTTCTGAAAAGCCTAAGGAGAGGAAACTTCAGATGGGCTGACTTAGTTCAGGGAACCTGAAAGAGGAGAAGGTGGTAACCACCCCAGCTACATCATACCACCGAAGGAGCCTCCGAATATGCCTGCTCAAGGCCCACCTTGCCGGGCGAACAGTCGAGGGAGAGTGGGCGATTTTGATCAGCTTTTTGGGTGTCTTCGCTTCATGATGGAGATTGTGGGAACCCTGCAAGGCTCGCCAACAAATTTTGGAGCCTTGGCAGCCTGCTCAGGGGAGGAATGAAGAGATGCACACCTGGTTGAAAGCGTGCCGCACAGTGGCGTCGCCCTTGGCTGTAAACAGCCTTGCCGCCGTCATAGTGACGATCATTCTGCTCGGATCGAACGCGCTCGCCCAATCGGAATCCTTGAGGCTCGCCATGTCGGCCGCCGATCTGGCACGGAAGGTAGTCACCAACGAATTGAAGGTCCAGGATGAACAGCACGGCCGCTGGATGTACCGGCTCGAAAAGCAGGAGCCCGGGAGCAGAAGGACCCTGGAAATCCTCGAGACAAACAATGGATCTCTGAGTCGACTCCTCTCCATTGATGGCCGCCCACTTGACGCCAAACAGCAGCGGAAGGAAGACCAACGCATGCAAAGGTTGGTCAGCCGCCCAGATGAGCAACGAAAATTACAGCAGGCGAGCAATAAGAAAACAGAGCAAGGGGCACGCTTGTTCAGGATGCTGCCTGACGTATTTGTGTTCAGCTACGCCGGCCGTCACGGGGACCTTGTAACACTAGCCTTCAAACCCAACCCAAACTTCCAGCCGCCCTCGCTGGAAGCCTTGGTTTTCCATAGCATGGAAGGTGAGATGACGGTCGATACCAAACAAGAGCGGTTGGCTGCGCTCAATGGCCATCTTATGCAGGATGTGAAGTTCGGTGTCAGCCTGCTAGGACACCTAGACAAAGGGGGCAAGTTTGAAGTCAGGCAAACCGAAGTTGGACCAGGTCACTGGGAATTGACCACCCTGAATGTGGACATGAAAGGGAAAGCCCTCCTTTTCAAGACAATCGGCGTGCAAGAGACCGAAAAACACAGCGACTTCCAAACCGTGCCAGATGACGTGACGCTGGCTGAGGCCGCCGCCATGCTCAATCGCCAGATTGTGGTAGCCGACAATCGCTAGCGCACTTGCAAGGCGGTTCAGGGGCCCAGCCTCGCGTATTGCGCAATGCGCATTTCACAGGACCACGAATGATGATCGTGGTGGTCCTCATTTTCGGAAACTGTATAAAAGTGAACAGCTATTGAAACCGTCAACGCGTAATGTGAATTCAGTCAGAAAGTTCGACAAGCGGTCATGGGTTAGCGGCGGAACTCCGACCATTCGACCCTCACGACCGCCTGACAACATAATATTGACAACCAGATATTGATAACCAGCCGGACTCGCCCGAGTCCGGTCTTTTTTCGCACGGGTCCTCAGGGTCAGTGGTCCCGGCGGAATGATAAGACGTAAGTTGCTGATTTCACGAGACGCCAGATTGGCTAAAATCGCCAGAATCGCCCAAATGAGGACACGCCGGGTACACGGGCGTACCTTTGTCGGCGCAGGAAGTGTCTCAGAAATTACGTGCGAGCGGCTTGGTCCCAGTCGTGACTTTCTGTTCCAATCGTGTTAGAAATTACAACCTGCATCTCACAAAATCTTAAATACCTCGGAATCGCTCGATGAAAAAAGAACTGTGCCCTTATCTTGGATTGTTATTATCGTGTGTCATGGTGATGTCGGCTGGGGGATGTAGCGGAGGTTCGTCCAGCATGACGCCCCCGGCACCAATCACGGTATCGATCAGCCCACAGGCGGCGGCGATAGGAACCGGGCAAAGCACACAATTCAGTGTAACAACTAACGATTCCACTGGGGTGACCTGGACTGCGTCGGCCGGAACTATCGATGCCAACGGAAACTACACGGCGCCCTCTCCGCAAGGGACGACCGCTACGGTAACCGCCAAAAGCAAGCAAGATCCGACGAGAACCGCAACCGCGACGGTGAACGTGGTCCCACCTGGGACCCTGGCGCCTTCGTCGAATGGGCAAGTCGCTCTCTACACCATTTCACCCGTTGCTGCAGGAAATGTTTCGGTGCAATTTGGGCTCGACACAACCTACGGATTTAGCACCTGGACACAACCGGTTCCGCAGGGAGGTGGCGCAGTCAGCCTCTTCGTAGCCGGAATGAAGGCAAACATGCCGTATCACCTGAGAGGAGTTGTGCAGTTCGCAGATGGTTCCCAGTTTCTCGATGCGGACCAGACCTTTAACGCCGGGTCGCCCGCGGGCCAGTTGCCTGTGGTCGCAACGACGACGAACGGAACCCCACAAAGCGGCGTTGAGCTGTTAGACCTGGTAAACGGGGAGGTGGCGATTACTGACTTGGATGGCAACGTGTTGTGGATTTACAACTCGGGGCTCGTAGGCCTGCTCCCTCAACCGATTAAGCTTCTGTCGAACGGCCACTTTCTCATCAATTTCGCTACATCGACCGGTACCGACTCTGTCATGCAGGAAGTGGACCTGAGCGGAACGGTCATTTGGCAGATGAGTTATACGGATCTGAACAACGCTCTGGCGGCTTCCTGTGCCAGTAGCAAGATTGGATGCAACCTTACCGTGCTCGGCACACATCACGATTTTGTTTCCCTCGCCAACGGGCACCTGATCGTAATCGCTGCACAAAACCAAGTCATTAACGGAACCACGGTCAAGGGAGACGTGATTATTGATCTGGACCAGAATCGCAAGCCGGTTTGGATATGGAACGAATTCGATCACCTCGATATCAACCGCCAGCCTTATGAGTTTCCCGACTGGACCCATACAAACGCCGTGCTTTATTCTCCGGACGATGGCAACCTTATCATCTCTATCCGCCACCAGAACTGGCTGGTCAAGATTGACTATGCCGATGGGAAGGGCGCAGGAGACATCCTGTGGAAGCTGGGATACCAGGGCGATTTCGCTTTAATGAATGCAGATCGAACGCCCGACGACAACGCGGAGGACTGGTTCTTCGCCCAGCATGGACCATCGTTTGTCAGCAGTAACACCACCGGATCGTTTTCCCTGACGCTTTTTGACAACGGTGACGATCGCGGTGTCACAGTAGTCGCGGGAGGCACTTGCGGTGTGAGCGGACAGCCGGCATGTTACAGCACAGTGCCCATTCTCGGCGTGGATGAGACGGCGAAGACAGCGACATTTGCGTTTCACGATACGGCGCCGACGTATTCCTTGTTTGGGGGAAATGCAGAAGTATTGAAAAACGGAAATGTGGAGTTCTGCGAAACCGCTGGAGGCCCTGGAATAGCTGCGGATATCTACGAGGTGACGCAGACCACTACGCCGCAGACGGTCTGGAGTATGGTGGTGACCGGACAGTATGCGTACCGGGGCCAGAGGATTCCCAGCCTTTACCCTGGCGTACAGTGGTAGGGGACGCCGAAGCCTCAAACGTGATGTGACGGGAATGTGAGAATCGCGCGCGGGAAGGCAGTTGGGGCGCCGAAGCCTGCGTCCGCTCGCGGCCGGAGCAACTCGAGCAAGATGTGCGGCGCACTTGGGACGCAGAATTGATTGCGCTCGCTCAAAACGGGGTTCAGCTGAGGTACACGGCGGCAGAGCGGTCCAAATTAGATTGAAAACAAAAAGGTTTAAAATGGTGGAGGCGGCGGGAGTCGAACCCGCGTCCGAAAATGTTACTGGTCAAGAGACTACATGCGTAGTCACGTTCATGCCTTGGGCATTACCCCAAGACGTTCGCGGACCGCGCTCAGAACGGACAAGAAACGCGTCCCGCTAGCCTGTGGTCTTAACCCTCCGCCCCAGACGTAGACGGAAAGAGCAGCTCGCTGTGTGACGTCCTTTGGAGTCCCGCGAGCAAAGCCTCCTGGGACGGCTGCCTAAACTAGTTAGGCTGCGTATGCCATCTGTTGATTGGCAATTATCATTTTGCACGCGATTACGGGTGTGTGCACCCCGGCATGCCTCTTGGCCGCAAGCATCTCCGTCGAAGCCGTGACGCCCCCAACTTTGTGGGTGTGGCCGTTCAAAGATCCACTTCCAATCTAGGGTTCAGCCGAGAGGAAGTCAATTTGTTAGATGATCGCGGGCAACCCGACGGTTCCAAAGTGCCAGGCAGAGCGCGGATGGAATCTCTGAGCGCTAGCGTAAACTGTTGATAACAATAGCTTGCCGTAGGCATGGATCTGCCCTGCACGGCCAAGTACTCTGATGCCGTTGACCCCAAGATCACTCTCAGGGTCAGGTGGGACATACGAAATACTACTTGTGCATCTCATCCATGGAAGCAGGAGCCTTCTTCGTTCCCTGGGTGATCATATTTACTTTGTCCACGTGAATGGTGCCAGCCGCTTCGTCTACGGCACCCTGGACCGCCACACGGTGTCCCATGTGACCCTTGAGCGCGTCCGGATTGTCGACGTTAAGAACTTTGTGTTTAGCGTCCTCGACAAAAACCATGTGCTCACCAGCCTGAAGGCACTTGTCGCCACATGCTTCATGGCCTAGACCGGCTCCTTTGGCGCCGCATTTCGAGTCACTAACCCATCCCTTTATCCATGTCGCCTTGGCCGTGTCCGATTTGGCCGAGGTAACCGCTGCCAGTGATATCATCAGCAACAACGCATAACAACACCAGATCAGCCTTTTCATTTGAAATCTCCTAGCGCTTGGAACAAGCTTTCGAGTAGCTTTGAATGGCACGAACTATACGCCAGAATTGCAGGCGGGCGCAATCACAATCAGCGGAGATGCTCCCCGGGGAACGAGCGCGGATGCTGTTGCAACGTCGCGATTATATTCAACGACTCGCTTGCTCCAAGTACCGTTCCAGCCTGCGCTTGACCTCCAGCCATTCGTTATCGAGGATGCTGAAATACACCGTGTCGCGTACCCGCCCAGTCCACGTGATCAGATGCCGGCGCAGCATTCCTTCTTCCTTCGCCCCGATTCGCAGGATCGCATTTCGCGACTTCTGATTCAGCGCGTCGGTCTTGAGTTCCACCCGAATGCACTTCCACTGTTCAAATGCATGCCGGAGCATCAGGTACTTCGCTTCAGTGTTGACCGCGGTACGCTGCCACTGTGTCGCGATCCAGGTCGACCCAATCTCAACGCGCCGGTTGGTGCGGTCGATGTTCATAAAACGTGTGCTGCCGATAGTCCGTCCCGAACTACGCTCGACTGTGGCAAAGGCAACAGATTCGCCGCGTTCCTGCTCCTCGAAGACTTTGTCGACGAGTTTGCCGAAATCCTCCCGGGTCCTCATCGAGTACGGAATCCAGCGAAAAATATCTTCGAGATCGTCTTTCGCAATATCCCAGAACAGAGCCGCATGTTCGTGCCGGATCGCCTCCAGCCGCACCACGGAGCCTTCGAGCGTCAGCGGCGAGTGCGTGTCCGACTGGACTGAGACTGTGCTCATACCGTTGTCCGTCCTCTGCTTGTTTTTACTGCCCGATCTTAATACTCGCCTGGAATCCATTCATTATCTTGCATCTTGCGGCCATTTCACGCATCTCAACTACGGCGCGGGATTGCTGTGTTCCGCGTTGGTTGACTCTCGATGATTTCACACGTCCAACAAAGGTCTGTGCGACAATCGTCCGACTGCGATTACCAGGAGTTCTGTCCGTGAAGGCGCACTGTCTACCGTTCTCGCAAATCCCGCACACCACGCGCCTTTTCGCCGACTTCCTGTCGTATTCCCCCAAGATTCAGCCCTTCTATCCACGATCGCCGCTATTCGGCGAATGGATGAAAGAAGAAGCATCTAAGATTTCCTACGATCCGTCGCGCCGTGAGCGCGTGACCGCAATCCTCGAGCGCCAGAATAAATCCTGGGGCGCCTCCGCGAAAACTCTGGCGAATCTTGAGCGCCTGCGCAAGGGAGCGGCGGTGACGGTCACCGGGCAGCAGGTCGGGCTTTTCGGCGGCCCGATGTTCGCCATCTACAAGGCGCTGACCGCGGTGAAGCTGGCGGAAGAAGCGAGCGCCGCGGGAGTAGATGCGGTCCCGATTTTCTGGCTGGCCACGTACGATCACGATCTGGCCGAAGTCAATCACGTTTCCCTTCCCGGACCTGACGGCACGCTCCAAACTCTGACTACTCCCAGTCACGATGTTCCCGGGGCGCCGGTGGGCGCCGTGCGTTTTGGGGACGAGATCACTCCGCTGGTGGAGCAGGCGGCGGGATTGTTGGGCGACTCTGAGGCGGCACAGTTCCTGCGTGACTCGTACCGGCCGGGAGAGACCATGGGCACGGCATTCGCGCGACTCTATACCCGTATTTTTGCGGATTGGGGCGTGATCCTGCTGGACGCGTCAGATGCCGATTTGGCGCGCGTGGCAGAGCCTATATATCGTGCCGCGATCGAGCGCTCCGAGGAGCTCGATGCGGCCCTGTTAAGGCGCGGAGCAGAGCTTGAGGCCGCGGGTTATCACCAGCAAGTGAAAGTAACTGAGTCGTCAGTGCTGTTGTTCACCACGCGGCAGGGCGCGCGCGTGCCAATTCACCGCCACGGCAACGGGGCCACCCAATTTGTGATCGATGGGGAGGCGCTGGGAGAGAAGCTGTCGCAAGCCGAACTGCTGTCGCAGATCAGCGCTCATCCCGAGCAATTCAGCGCCAACGTGCTGCTGCGGCCGATTGTCGAAGATTATCTTTTGCCCACGCTCGTCTACACCGGAGGCGCCGCCGAGACCGCATATTTCGGGCAGGCGGGTGCTGTCTACGAGGCGCTGTTGGGACGCGTGACTCCGATCATGCCGCGCTTCTCGGCTACGATCGTGGAACCAAAGATCCAGCGTTTGCTGGAACGGCACGGCATCGCGATGACCGATGTCTTCGGCGGCCCCGAGGTATTGCGGCAACAAATTGCGGCGCGGAATTTGCCCTCCGATCTGCAGGCCTCGTTTGAGGCAGCCAGGAAATCGTTTGATGCTAACTTTTCCACGGTAAAAGAGAAGCTGGAAAAACTGGACCGCACTCTGGTGGATGCGGCCGAGACCGCGCGGTCGAAGATGCAACACCAACTGGAAAAGCTGCATTCGCAGGCCGCTCGGGCTGCGGCTCTAAAAGGTGAGTTGGTGACCCGGCATTCCGACCACCTCAGCCAGGCATTGTATCCGGACAAAGGCCTGCAGGAGCGCGCCATTGGCGGGATCTATTTTCTGGCTCGGTATGGGGCAGAACTGCTGAAGCAGCTTTACGAGACCATCCACTCCGATTGTCACGACCACCAGATTCTTGAACTGTAAGTCAGAAGTACGAAGGCAGAAGTGAGAAGTAAGAACCGGAAGCGCACTGGTAAGGCGCACTGGTTGCTTCTGAATTCGAAGTTCTGCACTGTTACTTTTCTTTGCCGCTACTTGCTCTCGCTGGTCGCCAGATAGGTCCCCAGACCAATCATGATCGCTCCTGTCACGGTTCGCTGGCGCCGCCTGAAGGTCGCCGATGAGCGAATCTTTTCTCCCAGCGGGCCGGCCAGCGCGATCACGATCAGGTCGGCGGTGGTGTTCATCACGACCGAGATCGTCCCCAGCATGACGAACTGCACGAACACGTGTCCGCTGCCGCGATTCACGAATTGCGGAATGAAAGAGAGAAAAAACAGCGCCGTCTTGGGATTCAGAACTTCCGTGGCCACGCCCTGCCAGAGCGGATTGCGGGCGGGCTTGATGTTCTGCGGGATCGGCTCCGCGGTCTGCTTGCGCGCGTCCAAAATCATGCGGACGCCGAGAAAGCCCAGATAAGCCGCGCCCACATATTTCACGGTCGCAAATGCGACCGCCGATTTCGCGAGGATGATCGACACGCCCAGCGCGGCGGCGAAGACATGCACCATCCCGCCGAGAAACGTGCCCAACGCAGAGAGCACACCCTCGCGCTTGCCTCCAGCCAGGCAGCGGGCCAGAACGTACAACATGCCGGGCCCGGGAGCCACGGCCAGCAACACCGCCGCAGTCAGAAAAAGAAAAAAACGTGTGGAATCGAACATATTTGCCCCCAGTCTTGATCCCCAGTGACCGGATTCTTACGAGTCCAGCCAGGTTTCGAGTTCGTGCAACGATTCGACTCTGGGAAACTCGCGTTCGCGATACGCACCTGCCACATCGAACAGCACGGCCTGCATTCCCGCGTTGCGCGCGCCGACGTAGTCGACGGAATAGACGTCGCCGACATACAGGCTCTCTGCCGGATCGGCCTTCATCTCGCGCAGGGCTGCGGCAAAGATTGCCGGATGCGGCTTCTCGTGCCCGACATTGCCGGAGTCGGTGATGCTGGCAAAGCAGTCGCAAATGCTGCAACGGCGGAGCACGGCGTCAATTCTGCCGTCGGCATTGGAAATCACCGCAATGGCGTATTGCCTGCGAAGGCGCTCCAGCGCGTCGCGCGTGCCGGGCAGGATCTGGTCCCAGTTCGCGGAATTTTGCGTGTTCTCGATCAAGGCATTGCGCACGCCATCGTCCATCGAGCCGCACTGTTGCAGCAGATACGTATGAAAGGTCCACCAGAAGCCGTGATCGACTCTGCCGCTCATCAGGCCCTGATCGAATTCCTGCTTGGTGCGGCGCTCCAGTGCCTGCCAGCCCGGGAGAGTGGGATGCTTTTCGGCAGGCAACGGAGCCAACACGCGGGCGCGGTTCGGAAACAGCAGCGTGTTCCCCACGTCGAAGAAAATGAAGCGGCACTTCCCCATTTATTCATATTATCCAAGATGGAGGCGATTGAGGGTCCTGCGGAAGCCGTGCCCAATTTTTCTGTCGTGAATCCAGGGCAAAAAACATGTAATATTCCAATTCTCAGCCGGGCCTGAAGGGTTGATTAGCGGGGCCATTCGGCACATGGGGGCTAGCCGTGCTACTGATCTCGGGCATTAGCCGCTCCACTCGGGCGGTGTTGGCGCTGGTTGCTGTGGCGCGTGCATCGGCCACGCTGGTCTTTGGGATCGCCACCGCAATCTTCTATCGCGGCTCGCGGCAGGATCTGTACAACATTCTGTGGGCAGTGGTGTTCGGTTTTGCGACCCTCAACATACTGAGCCTGACGGCGCGCCGCATGGAACCTGCGCGGCGCGGACTCACCTTCGGCGAAGTGATGGCCGTCGGCGTCGTGGTGATCTCGGTGTTTCTGCTGGGATGGGAAATGCTGAGCCTGATGCACATCTTTCCCATTCAACTCAAGCGGTAAAGCAGGGGTAGACCTAGGGATCAGGGGGTAGGGATCAGGGATCAGTCTGATCTCGGACTTTTCGGTTCGACTTTGCCTTCAGCTTTCAGACCAGTGGGCTGGTCCCTGACTGCTGATCCCTAATCCCTGACCCCTGACCCCTGACCCCTGTTTTGCGGTATGATTCGCTCAAATGGCGAAGAATCAGCCTAATTTCGAAGTGACTTGCCCCTGCTGCAGCGCGGTTCTCAAAATCGACTTGGAGACGCGCTCCGTGATCGCGCATACCGCTGCCGTGAAGCCGAAGATGTTCAGCGATATGGAGGCGGCAGCTAAGGCCATGCGCGAGCAGGACAGCCGCCGGGAATCCATTTTTCAGCAGTCTGTGGAAGCCCAGAAGCACGCGTCCGACCTGCTGGAAAAGAAGTTCCAGGAGGCGGTGAAAAAGGCGAAAGAAACTCCGGACACCGGCAAGCCGATCCGCGACTTCGATCTCGATTGATTGGGCATGGCAGACGCCAGCATGCATCGCCCCTTGCTCCTCGGCCACCGCGGGGCGCGGGCTCAGAAGTCGATTCCAGAAAACACCATTGCCTCCTTTGACCAGGCTCTCGCCGACGGTTGCGACGGGTTTGAGTTTGACGTGCGGCTGACGGCGGACGGCGACGCGGTGATCTGTCATGACCCGCGAATCAAAGAAACTGAGATTGCGCGGGCGGCGACTGAGGACTTACCGGGTCTGGCGCAATTCGAACAGGTTCTCGCGCGTTACCAAGACAGCGCGTTCCTCGACATCGAGCTGAAAGTTTTGGGATTGGAAAAGATCACGGCCGCTCTGTTACACAAATACCAGCCGCGCCGGGGGTTTGTGGTTTCTTCTTTTTTGCCGGAGGCACTGCAGGCGATGCGTGCAGAAGACTCGACTATTCCCCTGGGACTGATCTGCGAGAAGCGCGCTGAATTGCGGCGCTGGAATCAGCTTGCGATTGAGTACGTCATGCCTCAGCGTACGCTGGCGAACTCGGCGCTGATCGCCCAGCTTAAAGGCGCGGGGAAGAAAATCCTGGTGTGGACAATCAACGCTCGCGCAGACATGCGGCGCTTAGCCGACTGCGGGGTGGATGGAATCATCTCCGACGACACAAGCTTGCTGTGCCGGACTCTGGCTAAGTAGAAGCTACTTCGCGCATGGCTTCACCCGAGACGATGGAGGCGCGTCACCTGTCCTCGAAGCTGAGCAGCTTTCGTTAGTCTTGAGCACTCCACCGGTCCGAAGCGCCTGCGACGACTCTGCCATCTCTGTTACACTTTCGCGCATGAGCGCGACTACACGTAGACAATTTGTCGGGCAATGTGCGGGTGCAGCGGCGGGAGCATGGCTTCTGCCAAGTCTGGCACAAGCGGCGAGCTCCGGACCTTCGGTGCAGTTCCCTACCGACCCGCGGGAACGAGTATCGGTGGCGGCGTATCCATTTCGCGAATTCATTGTGGGATGGAAGGGGTGGGACGGAAAGAGCCCCAGCAAGGTTCCGCTATCGCAGCAGATGCAGTTGAAGGATTTTGCGGCGCACGTGGCCGAAAAATTCAACGTGCACAAGATCGAGCCGTGGAGCCCGATCTTCCCTTCCACCGATCCAAAATATCTGGACGAATTTCGAACGGCAGTGGAGAAAGCTCATTCCGCAATCGTAGATATCGCGGTGGACGCTGGGCATAGCCAGTATTCGATGGACGCGGGGGAGCGCGAGAAATCCGTCGCCGGCAGCAAGCATTGGCTGGATGTAGGCGCGGCTTTGGGTTCGCCAAGCATCCGTATCCATATTGACGGCGGCAAGGATTCGAAGCCGGACGTCGGGCGCGCGGCCGATACGCTGGCGCGCGTGGCGGAATATGCGGCGAAGAAAAACGTAGTGGTGCATCTGGAGAACGATAATCCGGTCAGTGAAGACCCCTTTTTCATCGTGCAGATCATTGAGAAGGTGAACAGCCCGTGGTTGCGGGCACTGCCCGATTTCGGAAACTCATTGGCGGCCCACGACGATCAGGATTTTCAGGATCGCGCGATGGAGGCGATGTTCGCGTACGCCTACGGAATCTGCCACGTCAAGGATGGCGAACCGGATGAGAAGGGGAAAGCTACGCACGTGGATATGCCGAAGACGTTCGGCATTTTGAAGAAGCACGGGTACAAGGGATATTGCTCGATCGAGTACGATTCGCCGGGAGATCCGTACAAGCCGACCGCGGAGATGGTGGAAGAGACGATCAAGTTTCTGTCGTAGGCGGGAACAAGAATATGGCGGGACAAGGAATTCAGCGGCGGGAAGTTTTGCGCATTCTGGGGAGGGCGGCGGCGGCGGCGCGGTTTCCGGGATTCAGCAAGTGGGGATTTGCCTGCGGGCATGTCGGAAACGCGGCGCTGCAGATCAAGCCGGCAACCTACACTCCGCAGTTTTTCACGCCCGCGGAGTATGCCAGCGTTGAGCGGTTGGCCGACCTCATCATTCCAAGCGACGAGACTCCCGGCGCGAAAGACGCGGGCGTGGCGGAGTTCATTGATTTCATGGTGGCGAGTGATCCGGAGGCGCAGTATCCGTTCCGCATGGGGCTCGCTTGGATGAATGCGCATGCGGAACGAACCTTGGGCAAGCGCTTTGTCGAGTTAACAGCGGAGCAGCACAATTCGCTGTTGCAGCCGCTCGGATTCAAAGATAAGGCCAGGGCGGGCGAGGAAGACGGACGAAAGTTCTTTAAGCTGATGCGCGAGTATACCGTCACGGGGTTCTACACGAGCCAGATCGGGTTTAAGGAATTGGACAATCCTGCGTTGAAATTTTATGGCGAATCGCCGGAGTGTCCGCATAAGGACGATCGGGAGCATCGGCATCTCGCGGCTGCCCACGGGGGCTACGGAAATTGAGTAATTGAGAAATTTGGTAATTGGAAAATTGCAAATGCAAGTTTTAAATTACCCAATTACAAAATTACCCAATTACTCAATTTCGCGCTAATCGGTGCGCTGAGGAACATTTGGATCTGGTCATGGCTAAGAACATTTACGACGTTATCGTGATTGGAACCGGGGCCGGCGGGGGCATGGCGATTAAGACGCTGTGCGAGGCGGGGCTGAAGGTGTGCGCGCTCAATGCCGGGCGGCGGCTCGATCCGGAAAAAGATTTTCGTTTTCACCGCATGCCGTGGGAGATGAAGTTCCGTGGCCTGGACGATCCAAAGCGGCGGGGCGAATCGTTCGGCTACATGGACAACGAGTACACCAAAGCCGCGTGGGACCACGAAATTCCGTTCACGGTTGCGCCGGGCAGTAAATGGATGTGGCCACGCTGCAATGCCGTTGGCGGGAAGACGAATTTCTGGGGACGCAGTTCGGCGCGTTTTGGCGACATTGATTTCCGCGCGGCCTCGCTTGATGGATACGACGTAGACTGGCCGCTGAGGTATGAGGAGATCGATCCTTTTTATACGCGGGTCGAAAAAATGATCGGCGTCGCCAGCACGGTGCAGAACCGGCCCAGTAATCCCGACGGCACGTATTTGCCTCCTTTCAATTTTCGCTGCCTGGATTTCATTCTGGAGGCAGGATGCAAGAAAGTGGGCGTGCCGTATCTGCCGGACCGTTGCGCACAGCTTACGCAACCGCATGAAGGACATCCCGCGTGCCATTACTGCGGCGAGTGCACGACCGGGTGCGATGTGGGGGCGTTTTTCTCGACTCCGTATTTCCTGCTGCCCAAGGCGGAAGCCACGAAGAATCTGGAACTGCGCACCGACGCTCTGGCCAAGAACGTTCTGGTAGATGAGAACGGGCTGGCAAACGGCGTGGCCTATATCGATCGCAAGACCAGGCAGGAGGTGGAAGTCTACGGGCGCGCCGTGGTGGTGGCGGCGTCTTGCGTAGAATCGGCGCGCATCATGCTGAACTCGAAATCGCGGCACTGGCCTAATGGAGTTGCAAATTCCAGCGAACAACTGGGGCGCAATCTTTGCGATCATCTTTACGGCGAGTCGGCGCGGGGGTATTTACCGCAACTGGTGGGACAACCCAGCTTTCCCGACCACGTCGCCGACAGCACGATTGCGTGGATGCCGCGCTGGCAAAATCTGAAGGACCCGCACGAGGAAAAATTCATTCGCGGGTACTCGGTCTATCCTGATGGCGGGTGCACTGAGTTTCCGTGGTTTGCGAATCATCTCGATGGCTTTGGATCGTCGTTTAAGCGCGAAGTCAAGCGGCGGTATCCCGCTCCGGTAAGCTTTGGCATTCAGGCGCCGACACTGCGGTTGGATACGAATTATGTGGACCTCGATCCGGAGGTGAAGGACCCGTACGGCATTCCCGTGGCCCGCATGCATTTCCAGTGGGATGAGAATGTGCTGAAAATGTGGGAACACTCGAAGGAAGTATGCGCCGAGGTGCTGCGCGCGGCGGGTGGAGTGCTCGAGGGTTCGGGCGACGCTCCGGAGATTCCGGGCTGGAGCCTGCATGAAACGGGCACTTGCCGCATGGGAAACGATCCGAAGAAATTTGTGACGAATCGATTTGGACAGACCCATGACGTGCCGAACTTGTATGTGTGCGACGCCAGTGTGTTCCTGAACTGCACCGACAAAACCACAACGATCAGCATTCTGGCATTTTCCTTGCGCACCTCGGAACATCTAATCGACAATTTTCGCCAGGGCGAACACAAGGCAGCGTAATTTCTGCACTGGGGCTTGAGATGAACATCGGAGAAAGACTGTTTGGAGCGCGAGGCACGATTTTTATCCGGCTTGCGGTTGGACTGATTTTTCTCACCCAGGGCATTCTGAAATATATCGATCCTCGCATGGGCGTGGAGCGGTTTACGCGAATCGGCTTCCCATATCCGGCGTTTAGCGCGCACGTTGTGGGCATATTTGAAATCGTTTGCGCATTATTCGTTCTAGCCGGAATCTTTACCAGGCTCGCTGCGATTCCCCTGCTCGTGATCATTTCCACCGCGATTGCGACCACTAGAATTCCCGAGTTATCGCGGCCGGGCCAGGGATTCTGGTATATGGTCAGCGACGCGCGTGCGGATTTTGCCATGCTCATGTGTCTGCTTTTTCTGATCGTTTCGGGCCGGCGCAGCTGACGCAAATCTCTCAACCAAGAACGAAACGGCATTGCGCTGTTATTCGTATTTTGTTCGCCTAGCGGTGCCCGGTTGTGGTACATCTATGAGTTATGCGAAAAGCGGTGAACCATCTCAAAAAATGTGATCCGGTGCTACGCGCCATCATCGAGCGCGTGGGCCCATGCCGCATCGAATATGGCCCGGCGGAGTTTCACAGCCTGGCTGAGGCGATCGTCTACCAGCAACTGAATGGGAAGGCGGCGGTAACGATCTTCAAGCGGTTCGCGGCGCTGGCAGGCGAACCGCTCACGCCTGAGGGCATTCTGAAGTTGACGGACGAACAACTCCGCAGCGTGGGATTATCAAAACAAAAGTCCGCGTATTTGAAAGATCTGGCAGCGAAGACGGCTGCGGGACAACTGGACTTCTCGCGACTTCCTGAGTTATCCGACGAAGAGGTCATCCAGCACCTGACGCAGGTCAAAGGCATTGGGGTGTGGACGGCGCACATGTTCCTGATGTTTTCCCTGCGGCGCCCGAATGTGCTGCCGACCGGGGATTACGGCGTGCAGATGGCGGTCAAGAAGCACTATAAAAAACGCAAACTGCCGAAGCCGAAAGATATGGAGAAGATCGCGCGGGCATGGGAACCGTACCGCAGCGTGGCCTGCTGGTACATGTGGCGGAGTCTCGACATTAAGACTGTTTAACCGCGAGGAACACCGAGCTCTGTGAACCTCTGTGGCCTCTGTGGTTAAATGGTGTGTGATGGCTGAAATGAAGATTCGCGTGCTGGTGGCGAAGCCGGGGTTGGACGGGCACGATCGGGGCGCCAAAGTGATCGCCCGGGCGCTGCGGGATGCGGGCATGGAAGTCATCTATACCGGGCTGCGGCAGACGCCGGAGATGATCGTGACGGCGGCTCTCCAGGAAGATGTTCAGGTCATCGGGCTTTCCATTCTTTCTGGTGCGCACAACGCCATCGTGCCGCGCGTCATGGGTCTGCTCCGGCAGAACAAGATGGATGATGTGATCGTGCTGGTGGGCGGGATCATTCCGGATCAAGACATTGATGCGCTCAAGAAAGCCGGTGTGGCGGCGATTTTCCAGCCGGGCACGGCGATGGACGAGATCGTGCAATTTATCCGCGCGCACGTGAAAGGGCCGGGCGTGCCGGCGGCCGGGTAAATGGCGGAGATTGACGGGGCGCGCGCTAAGAAGATCCTTTCAAGCTGCATTGGACCTACACCCTGGTACTGGAAGACTTTCCCCGTTTTCCATTCGTTCTTCAAACAACGTTTTGCATGGACGCATCACGGGACCGATGGGCCTATCGCGCACCTGGTCACGCTGGGGCTTGAACAGGAGCCAGACAAAGCTCGGCTCGCGTTCAATACGTACTGTCGCCCATTTCCCGTGCCGCCGCACTTTCTGGGCGTCTGGTGTCCTGAGGGACGCAACATTCGGCTGACGTGCTTCGATCCCGATCAGTTGAAGGCGTTTGATCTGGCGGAGGTTGCGGGCTGGTTCAAGCCATCCTCTGATCGCATCTATGCAGCGACGCCTCCGATTGCGGATTTCGAGATTCCGCTTACCCTGGCGCCGGGCACACACAAGATTAATGTGCCGAAAGAACTCGGAGCGGTAGACGAACTCATTGTTCCCACCAGTTACAAGGCAATGTCGAACGATGATCCGGCTTTCGCGCTTTTTGTTTTTTATCTGCAGGCTGGGTTGGTGGAAGTGCTGCCGCAGAAATGGTTCACGGCCTCGCAATATCGCGTAGGAGAGCAATGGATCCCTCGGGCCGCGCGCGATCCCGAGTCGCAACGGATTGTGGGAGAGTGTTTTGGTGTGGGAACTTTTCTGCTGGAAGAAGATGGCTGCCGGCTGGCGGAGTGGATCGAACGGTCTTAGCATCGGCTTTTGGCTTTTGGCTTTCGGCTTTCGGCTCTTGAGCGACCGGTTTGGAATCGTCATCACCGATATCCCGTTCTGGTTTTCGATTTGATGAGCAGGTTGGAGTGCGAATTCTACGGCTGCAGTCGGAGGACGGGACCAATCGCCTGACACGCGAGTGCGTTCTCTCGCTAACGGAAGCGATCGCTCAACTGGCGCGCCAAGGGCAGCCTCTCGTGATCGCGGGGAACGAAAGATTCTTTTCGGCGGGCGCCGAGTTGAAAGAGATTGCGGCGCTCGATGGCCTGGCCGCTTACGAATTTTCTAAGCTGGGACAGGGGTTGATGGCGGCGATTGCCGGATTCCCTGCCCCCGTCTACGCAGCGATTTCGGGATATTGCATGGGCGGAGGCCTGGATTTAGCGCTGGCCTGCCACCATCGGATTGCATCGCCGCACGCGGTGTTTGGGCACCGCGGAGCAGCTTTAGGGCTGATGACCGGGTGGGGAGGCACGCAGCGGCTGCCGCGCCTGATCGGCAAAGCGCGAGCGCTGGAGATGTTTGTGGCCGCCGAAAAGATTCGGGCTGAGCGCGCGCTTCAGATCGGGCTGATTGACGCAATTTGCGACGATCCAGTGGGGGAAGCGCTGCGCAGGATCGCCCAGCCTGCACCTGCAATCTGAGGACAACGCTCGATTGCGCGGTTCTGGCCCGCTGGTATACCGTAATCAGTCCACTACTTCGATTCATGGCCGAGCGAAACGAATCTCTCACAATGAACGGGTCCGCGTCGGGTACGGTGCTGACCACGAAGGTCGATCCTACGTCGGCGCGCTATGAAGCCAATATGCGTTTTTTGGCCGACTTGATGTCGCAGGTGCGCAACGAAGGAGAAAAGATTTGCGAGGGCGGCGGGGCCAAAGCAGCTGAAAGGCAGCATGCGCATGGGCGGCTAACTGCGCGGGAGCGCATCGGTTTGCTGGCCGATCCGGGAACGTTCTTCGAACTGGGTCAGTATGCGGCTCACGGCATGTATGAAGAATGGGGCGGAGCTCCGGCCGCGGGCGTGATCACGGGAATGGCACGCATGCATACCCGCATGGTGATGATCATTGCCAACGATGCCACCGTCAAGGCGGGCGCATTTTTCCCGATGACGTCGAAGAAAGTGATCCGTGCGCAAAACATCGCCATTGAGAATCGCATTCCAACTATCTACCTGGTCGATTCGGCGGGAGTGTTTCTGCCGCTGCAGGAAGACGTTTTTCCCGATACCGACGATTTCGGACGCGTGTTTCGCAACAACGCAGTAATGTCGGCGATGGGTATCCCGCAGATTGCCGCCATCATGGGGATGTGTGTGGCGGGCGGCGGATATCTACCGGTGATGTGCGATCACGTGTTGATGACCGATGGCAGCGGCTTATTTTTGGCGGGTCCGGCGCTGGTGCAGGCAGCCATCGGACAAAAAGTCTCGGCAGAAGAACTCGGCGGGGCGGCAATGCATTCGGCGATCAGCGGCACGGTGGATTTCCGCGAACCCAATGACGAGGCCTGCATTGCGCGGATTCGCTCGATTGTCGAGAAGTGGGGATACCGGCGGCTGTCTCCGTGGGATCGCAAGAAACCGGTTGAGCCGGAACTGGCGGAGGAGGAAATCTACGGGATCTATGATCCGTCCCCGGGGCGACCGTACGACATGAAGGAAGTGCTGGCGCGGGTTCTTGATGGCAGCCGCTTCGACGAATATAAGCCGGAGTATGGCAAGACGCTGATCTGCGGATATGGGCGCATAGGCGGATTCGCCGTGGGCATTGTGGCCAACCAGAAATTACATGCGCACCAGACCGATCACGAAGGCCATAAACGGGTTGAGTTCGGTGGAGTGATCTATACCGAGTCGGCCGAGAAGGCTGCCCGCTTCATCATGGATTGCAACCAGAATCTGATTCCGCTGGTCTTTTTTCACGACGTGAACGGATTCATGGTGGGACGCGATGCGGAGTGGAGCGGCATCATTAAAGCGGGCGCGAAAATGGTGAATGCGGTTTCGAATTCGGTTGTGCCGAAGATTACTGTCATCGTGGGCGGGTCGTTCGGCGCCGGACACTATGCCATGTGCGGGAAGGCTTACGATCCGCGGTTCGTGTTTGCCTGGCCGACCGCGCGCTATGCGGTCATGAGCGGCGAGTCCGCGGCAGGCACGCTGGTTGAGATCAAAGTGAAACAGCTGGAGCGTGGCGGCAAAAAGCTGAGTGATGAAGAGAAGAAAGAACTCTACGAGTCTGTGAAACGCACTTACGATGAGCAGACGGATCCGCGGTATGGAGCGGCGCGGCTGTGGATTGATAAGATCATCGATCCCATCGAGACGCGGGATGCGATCACGCAAGCGCTGGAGGCCGCAGCCTTGAATCCCGACGTGCCCGAGTTCAAGGTGGGAGTGCTGCAGACATAAGTCAACTTCTGTCGCCACGGATTTACACGGATTCACACGGATTGGAAAACTTCTTTGCTTGATCCGCGTGAATCCGCGTCGATCCGTGGCTACGATTTCTTTTATGGCCGATCTTGTAAAACTGATCGAATGTCCGCGGGATGCCTGGCAGGGGCTGAAGGGGATGATCCCTTCGGATTTGAAGGTCAATTATCTGAAGGCCTTGATCAGCGCCGGGTTCAAGCACGTTGATGCGGTGTCGTTCGTGTCGCCTAAGGCCGTTCCGCAGATGGCGGATTCGGAGGCGGTACTGAAAGAACTCGATCCGCCTGATGACGTGGAGATTATTGGGATCGTCGTCAACGAAAAAGGCGCACAGCGGGCGATTGAGACCCAGGCAGTATCGACGCTGGGATTTCCGTATTCGGTTTCGGAGACTTTCCTGCGCAAGAATCAGAACCAATCTGCCGAGGAGGCGCTCGAGGAACTGGAAAAGATTCAGAAGAAGGCTGACGATGCCGGACTCGATGTGGTGGTTTATATCTCGATGGCGTTCGGGAATCCCTATGGCGATTTGTGGAATCCGGAAGAAGTGATCGAGGCCATCTCGCTGATGGAAGTGGAAAATTTGCGAATGATCTCGCTGGCCGACACGGTCGGAATAGCGAGCCCCGCGGAGATCGGCGAACTGCTGAGCGCGATCATGGCCAAGTACGATTACCTGGAGATTGGAGTGCATCTTCACAGCCGGCCTGACCAAGCCGCGGCCAAGATTCTTGCGGCCTATAATGCGGGTTGCCGTCGGTTTGACTCAGTACTGGGAGGATTAGGTGGATGTCCCTTTGCGCAGGACGCTCTGGTGGGTAACATTCCGACAGAGACAGTTCTGGAGACTCTTCGGCAGCGCGGGGCGGAGTTGCCAACATTGAAGCCACTCGATAATCTTCTGAAGGCGACCGGGGGGATGGCGGCCAAGTATTCGGAATCGCACGCCGCGGACTGAGTCGCCACGGATTCGCACGGATCACCACGGATTCACTAAGATTGTTTGTGTCTTGATACCGGGCGAATTCTATCGGCCCGATTTTTCGAAATGACCTATCGCACAATCCAACTTGCTTACGATGGCGGCGTGGCGACCATCACGCTGAACCGCCCCGAAAAGCGCAACGCGATCAGCTTCGAACTGATTGATGACTTGCTGCGCGCATTCGACGAGGTCGCGAAGTCAGACACGATCGTGCTCACTCTGACCGGCGCGGGAAAGGCTTTCTGTTCCGGGTTAGACCTCGACAATCTGAAGGCTTTGCTGGGCAAATCGCCAGAAGAGAATCTGAAAGATTCGGAAACCATGGTCCGGCTATTCCGGTCGCTGTATGAGTTTCCCAAAATAACGATCGCGGCAGTCAACGGAGCGGCGATTGCTGGAGGAACCGGCCTGGCTTTGCTGTGTGACTTCACACTCGCCGTGCCGGAAGCGAAGTTTGGATACACCGAAGTGCGCATCGGGTTCGTGCCCGCGATTGTGTCAACCTTCTTATTGCGGCAGGTGGGCGAGAAGCAGGCGCGGGATCTGCTGCTGACCGGCAGAATTTTCGGGGCGGAAGAAGCAGCGCGAATGGGATTAGTCAGTGAGATTGTGCCGGCGGAGAATCTGCTGGCGCGAGCCCGTGAATTGGCCGCGCTTCTGATGGAAAACAGCGCTGCTTCATTGCGACTGACCAAGCAACTGCTCACCGATCATGGTCGCGCCGAACTCGACCTCCAGATTGATGCGGCCATACGCGCTAATGCGGGGATCCGCAGCACGGCTGACTTCCGTGAGGGGATCTCATCGTTTCTTGAGAAACGGAAGCCGGTGTGGACGGGCAAATGAATTCCAACAATCATCATGCGGTGAATGAGACGAGGCTGCGCGTCCGCTATGCCGAAACCGATCAGATGGGAGTGGTCTATCACTCGAACCACCTGATCTGGTTCGAGGTGGGGCGGGTGGAATTGATGCGGCAGATGGGATTTTCCTACCGTGACATGGAGCGCACGGATGGACGCTTCATCGCGGTGGCCGAAGTCACGTGCCGTTACCGTGCGCCGGTGTTTTACGACGAAGAAGTTATCGTGCGGACCAGGCTGAAGACGGTGCGTGACTCAGTCATCATCTTCAGTTACGAACTCACCCGAGCCGACACTGGGGTACTGCTGGCCGAGGGAGAAACAACCCACATTGTGACGGATTCGGCGATGAAGATTGCGGTGTTGCCGGAGAAATATTTGAGCGCATTTCGCGCGGCGGTAGGAAAGTAATCCTCAGGGACTCTCTTGAACGCACTCCATATCAACGGAAATGATTTGACCCTGGAAGCTGTCCGGGAAGTCGGCGCGGAACGGCGTGCGGTGCTGCTTGCGCCCGATGCGCGCGAGGCCGTCAACCGGGCCCGCGCGGTGGTGGACGAAATCGTCGCCGGCAACAAGGTGGCTTATGCCATTACCACCGGCGTGGGCAAACTGAGCGACGTGCGCATCGCCGGCGATCAGATCCGGGAGCTCCAGGTGAACCTCGTGCGCTCGCACGCGGTGGGAGTCGGGACTCCGCTGGCCATCGCCGAGACTCGCGCGATGATGCTGCTGCGCGCCAATTCGCTGGCGAAGGGTCATTCCGGGGTCCGCGCCATCGTGATCGACACGTTATGCGAGATGCTCAATCGCGGAGTGACACCGTTTGTACCGTCCCAGGGAAGTGTAGGCGCAAGCGGCGATCTCGCTCCACTGGCGCATCTGGCTTTGGCATTGATTGGCGAAGGAGAATGCTTCGACGAGAAGGGTGGCCGCATTCCGAGCTTACCGGCGCTGCAGCGTGCGGAAGTCAGGCCCATCGTTTTAGAGTCGAAAGAAACGATCTCGCTGATCAATGGAACTCAGGCGATGCTTGCGGTAGGTACATTGGCGCTGCTGTCCGCCGAGAACCTGGTGGATTCAGCCGATGTGCTGGGCGGGTTGTGCTGCGATGCGCTCAAAGGAACGGATGCGGCATTTGACGAGCGCATACACAAAGCTCGGCCGCACCGCGGGCAGGTTCAGACTGCAGCGAATCTACGCCGCATGCTCGAGGGCAGCCAGATCCGTGAGTCGCACCGAAATTGCGGGCGAGTGCAGGATGCGTATTCGTTGCGCTGCATTCCTCAGGTGCACGGCGCGGTGCGCGACACTCTGGAACACTGCCGCAGCATCTTTGAGACAGAGGCCAATTCTGCGGTCGACAATCCTCTTGTCTTCATCACTGATCCCAAGAACGCCGAAGGCGACGTGATCTCTGGTGGAAATTTCCACGGCGAACCGCTGGCGTTTGCTCTGGACTTTTTGGCGATTGCGCTGAGCGCTTTGGCCGGAATCAGCGAGCGCCGCATTGAGAGGCTGGTGAATCCCGCACTTAGCGAGGGTTTGCCGCCCTTCCTGGCGCCGGGCGCGGGCCTGAATTCCGGATTCATGATGCCGCAGGTCACCGCGGCGGCGCTGGTCAGCGAGAACAAAGTGCTGGCGCATCCGGCTTCGGTGGATTCGATCACGACTTCGGGTAATAAAGAAGACTACGTTTCGATGGGGATGACGGCCGCCATTAAACTGAAGCGGGTCGTGGAGAATGCGCGCAACGTACTGGCGATCGAAGCGATGGCCGTGGCCCAGGCGCTTGATTTTCTGGCCCCGCTCAAAACTTCAAGGCGCGGGCAGAGCGCACACGCAGCGATTCGAGCCGTGTGCCCCACGATTGAGAAGGATCGCGTGATGTATCTCGACCTGGCGCGTATCGCCGAACTGATTGAGAGTGGAAAAATCGCGGCCGCGCTGCGCTGACCCAATGGCAGGAATCCGGAGATGAAAGTTACGACAGAATACCTAAAGTTCCATACCAAAACACATCGGGCGTACGTTCACATCACGCCGCAGGTCGAGCAGATTGTGAGCAAGAGCGGCGTGCGCGAGGGCATGGTGCTGGTTTCGGCGATGCACATCACCGCCGGCATTTATGTGAACGACAACGAAAGCGGGCTGATCGAAGACATCGACCAGTGGCTGGAGCATCTGGCGCCCTTTCGCAAGAATTACAAGCATCACGAGACCGGCGAGGACAATGGCGATTCGCATCTCAAGGCGCTGCTCATCCATCATGAAGTGATTGTGCCCATCACGGCGGGGAAACTTGACCTAGGGACGTGGCAGAGAATCTTCTATGCGGAATTCGACGGACAGCGCGACAAGCGCGTCATTGTGAAAGTAATGGGGGAGTAAGCATGAGTACCGACGAACTGACCGAACTGAAAGAGCATGCCGAACACGCAAAGGAAGATCCGACGCTGGCGCCCGTCTCGGTGACCATGGCCGTGCTGGCGGTGTTGGTAGCGGTGGCGTCGCTTCTGGGCCATCGCGCGCACACCGAAGAAGTCGTGCTGCAGGCCAAGGCGTCCGATCAGTGGGCGTTTTATCAGGCAAAGAACATTCGCCGGCACACCGATGAACTTTTTACCGACATGACGGCCGTGCAGCCTGCCAGTGATCCGGCGGTGCTGGCAAAGCTGCGAGACAAATACTCGCAGGAAGCGTCGCGCTACAAAGACGATCAGAAGGACCTCGAAACCGAAGCGCGAGGCCTGGAAGCCGAGGTGGCGACGGAGAGGAATCGAGCCGACCGATTCGATCTAGCCGAAGTCTTCCTGGAAGTGGGATTGGTCATTACGTCGATCACAATGCTGTCCAGGCGCAAACTGTACTGGGCCCTAGGAGCCGGGCTGGGCACGATAGGAATTCTAGTGGCGGTTACCGGGTTCTTCGTACACTGAAGTATCCGCTAGAGCTGAGTTGTTTGGGGGGCGCAGTTCCAACTTGGCAGGGAGTGGACATGCGACTAACATAAAAGTACGCTTCCAGCATGTCTAGGATGATTCAACTGCGTAATGTTGCCCGACGGCCTACATCGGAGCCTTAAGGCCCGTGCTGGGTCGGCAGGAATGTCGCTTTCGGACTACCTGTTGGTTGAGATCAAGGAAATTGCGGAGAAGCCCACGCTCGCAGAATTGCGGGAGCGGCTGCACAAAAGGGGACCGTTTTCGGCACAGATTGATACCGCTTACCTGGTGCGAGAAGAGCGCGACGCGCAATGATCGTTCTGGACGCGTCTGCTGCGATTGACTGGCTTCTTCAGACAGCAGCGGGACAGAGCATCGAAAAGCGAATTTATTCGCGCAACGAAACCCTACATGCGCCTCACCTCCTGGATCTCGAGGCCATTTGTCGATATGCAATTGTCGTGAAGTGAGATGTCTTCCGCAACTCGCACGAAGCGTGGCGCCAAAGATCACACCCCACATCGCAAAACCCAAGACCTAGAACTCGACGGTTTTCACTTCATATAAACTGGCGTATTGCCCGGTTCGGCAAAGGGAAACCAGGAGAGAGTGGTTGCAACCAGATAAGAATGCGCTTTGGTATAAGGACGCGATCATCTATCAGGTCCACGTCCGCACATTCCACGACAGCAACGGGGATGGCATTGGGGATTTCCAAGGGCTGGAACAGAAGCTCGATTACCTGCAAGAACTAGGGATCACTGCAATATGGCTGATGCCGTTCTTCCCTTCCCCCTTGCGCGATGACGGCTACGACATCGCGGACTACAACTCAGTCCATCCCAGCTACGGAACGCTGGAGGATTTCCGCAAGGTCCTTGCCTCGGCGCACAAACGAGGAATCCGCGTCATCATCGAGATGGTGTTGAACCACACATCGGATCAGCATCCGTGGTTTCACGAAGCACGCAGTTCACAGGGCAATCCACGGCGCGACTGGTACGTTTGGAGCGACACCGACACTCGATATAAAGACGCCCGAATCATCTTTCTCGATAGCGAGAAATCTAATTGGGCGTGGGACCCGGTCTCGAAATCATTCTATTGGCATCGCTTCTTCAGTCACCAGCCAGATCTCAACTACGACAATCCTGCCGTTCGGGAACACATGTGGAACGTCATGAAGTTTTGGCTCGACATGGGCGTGGATGCGTTCCGGCTCGACGCCGTGCCCTACCTGGTCGAGCGGGAAGGCACAAATTGTGAGAACTTGCCGGAGACCCACACCATCCTGAAGGAGTTGCGGCGCAAGCTGGATGAAAACTTTAGCGAGAGAATGCTTCTGGCGGAAGCCAACCAGTGGCCGGCGGATCTTCGTCCGTATTTTGCGGAAGGAGACGAATTCCATATGGCGTTTCATTTTCCGCTGATGCCCCGGATGTTTATGGGCCTGAAGCTGGAAGATCGCAAACCCATTACTGAAATTCTGCAACAGACTCCGGAAATACCGCCGTCGTGCCAGTGGTCGCTATTTCTGCGCAACCATGACGAATTGACGCTGGAAATGGTGACCGATATGGAACGCGATTACATGTATGACATGTACGCGGAAAGCAAGATAATGCGGCTGAACCTCGGTATTCGGAGGCGGCTTGCTCCGCTCTTGAAGAATGACCGCAGACGCATCGAGCTGATGAATGGGATGCTGATGTCGTTTCCGGGCACTCCGATTATCTACTACGGCGACGAAATTGGGATGGGCGATGACATCACGTTAGGTGACCGCAATGGAGTCAGGACTCCGATGCAGTGGACTGGAGGGTGGAACGCTGGTTTTTCGAATGCAGAAAAAGAACGCTTGTATGCTCCACTGATTCACGATCCTGTGTATGGTTATCCCGCGGTGAACGTCGTGTCTCAAAGCGAAAGTGAACACTCACTGCTACATTGGATGCAACGCATCATAGCGGTCCGGAAATCGACGAAAGTGTTCGGCAGGGGGACGATCGAGTTTCTGTATCCAGCCAATCACAGAATACTGGCCTATTTGCGGAAGCTGGACCGTGAAACCATCCTGGTAGTCAATAATCTTTCGGGAACTGCGCAAGCCGTTGAACTGGATTTGCGGCGCTACAAGGGAAATATCCTGATCGAGATGTTCGGCGACAACCTGTTTCCTCGTGTCGGCGACCTGCCTTACCTGCTTACGCTGGGGCCTTATCAGTTTTACTGGTTCCGGCTGCGACGAGTTTAGGCAAATGCTGATAGTGGAAACATGCGGCCTCAAAGCGTCATGCGCTGATTCGCAGAGCTAAATAGTGGAAGACGAGAGCTTTCTTACCGATGATTTTTTTCGCCAACTCATCAACGTTGGCGAGGTGGATATTCTTGTGGGCTTGCCCACCCACAACAATGCGAAAACGATTGGCACGATCGTGCACAATGTTCGCAGCGGCATCCTCGGCGCCTTTCCGCGTGAGCGAGCCGTCATCATCAACGCGGACGGCGGATCGCGTGACGGCACTCCGGAACTGGTTACCGGCATCTCGATCGATGACGTGCGCCCAGCCTCGGGCGTGTACGCACTCCGCACACTGCACGCAATCAGCACGAAATATGGCAGCGCTCCGCAGAGCGGAGTAGCGCTGCGGACCATTCTGGCTGCCGCCGAACTGCTCCGCGCCAAAGCATGTATCGTCGTGTCCCCCGAGTCTGAGACGATTGCGCCCGAATGGATTTCAAATCTCTTGCGCCCGGTTTATCGAGATGGCTTCGATCTGGTGTCGCCGACGTACCGCCGGCACAAGTTTGATGGGCTATTAATGACGAACTTGCTGTACCCGATGGTGCGAGCCCTTTACGGGGTGAGAATCCGTGAGTCATACATGTCTGAATTCGGATTTTCGGGCCGACTCGGAAGCCAATTCCTTCACGCGAATGGTTGGAAGGACGGGACAGCTGCGAGCGGTGCGGAACTGTGCTTCACCCTGGCTGCCATCACTGGCGAATGCCGGATTTGCCAGTGCTTTCTTGGAGAAAAGGATCACGTCGAGCGGCGCGCTGCTGACCTGGTACCGGCATTGCGGCAAACGGTAGGCGTGCTGTTCTCCGCATTAGATTCAGACTTTTCCAAATGGAGCAAAATCGTCGGCTCCCATGAGGTTCCTACCATTGGCAGCGAGCAGGAGATCGTGCTCGATCCTTTGCGGGTAAATCGGAAGCGTCTGCACCAAATGTTCGCGACTGGGGTGGCAGAACTGGAGTCGGTGTTTCAAGCGATCCTTTCCCCGGCAACGGTGGCCGAGTTGCACCGGATCGCGGTCCTGGGAGAAGACGAGTTTCGTTACCCTGCAGAACTATGGGTCAGGACGGTTTACGAGTTTGCGGCGGCCTATCAGAAGTCGGTCATTAACAGGGATCACATTATCCAGGCTCTCGCACCCCTTTTTCGCGGAAGAGTCTTCACGTTCATCGTGGAGAATCGCAATGCATCTGCGAACGATGTCGCAAACAATATCGAAGGCTTGTGCCTTGAGTTTGAGCGATTGAAACCATATCTGCTGGAGATGTGGAAATCGAGAGAGTGAGGCAACTATGCGGGAAATGATTATCGGCGAACTAACGCAGGCGGTGCACGACCTTGCCCGAGGTTTCGCCCACTACCTTCCGCGTCTCATCGTAATGCTGATCCTGGTACTGGCCGGGTGGCTGATCGCCTACATTGCGAAGGTGATTCTGCGCAGCATCTTGAGGCTGATCAGGTTCGACCGGCTTTCAGAGAACGCCGGCGCCTCTCAATTGCTCAACAAGGCGGCGCTCCCCTCGGCGACGGAGATGTTGAGCCGGTTTGTCTTCTGGGTGACGTGGCTGGGCTTCATTCTGCTGGGAGTAAGCGTGCTGGGAATCCTGGGCTTGCAGGATCAAATCGCGAGATTTTTCTTTTTCCTGCCACGGCTGTTCATAGCGGTATTGATCTTGTTTCTTGGACTGCTGGCAGCCAGCTTTTTTTCCCGCGCAGCCCTGCTTGCGGCGGTAAACGCCAATGTGCCGTCGCCTCGAGTATTGAGTATGGCTGTCCGCAGCATCATTATTGTTTTCGTGTTATCCATCTTCTTCGAAGAGCTAGGCCTGGCAGAGCAGACGATGCTGGTAGCCTTCGGAATTGCCTTCGGAGCCCTGATGCTGGGTCTGGCAATCGCATTTGGGATCGGCGGTCGAGAGCTGGCCCAGCGATTCCTGGAGGATAAGTTTGTGCGCGACAAGAAGCAGCAGGACGAAGACGAACTCTCGCCCCTGTAGCCAGGCTTGTTCAGCGGAGTTGAAAAAGGAGGCCAGATCCGCTCGCGGAGCGTTCCTTTATTGTTGGGCAATGCCTTTTACGATGAGGGCAAACGGGATTTCCTCGCCCGAAGCGAGTTTCAGTGAGGCCGAAAAGATCCAGTGGTCTTGATCGTCCCGGGCAACAGTTCCGGTTGAGGGCTTGTCGGCGGGAGGCAAACTGAGTGGGCTGGGATGTTTCGTTCCCCCAGTTCTTGCGCTCATGGTAACCAACTCCTGAAACTTGAAAGCGGCGCTCGGGTCAGAATCGGACTGAGCGGGAATGAGCAACAGAAAATCCGGATTAGGGGACACTCCGAGGTGGTTGCCATCGTCGGGAATGAGCGCGTAACGGAGTGTATAAAAGCCCGCGGGAACCTGATGTCCGCGGAAATCGGCTGCGGCCTGGAAGAAATGTACTACCCCGACCAGCGTCGATTCAGCAAGTTGTGGGTAAGCGGCGGCCTCTGGGCCTTTCTTTGCTGCTGCCGGAATGCTCTTCCGAAGCCAAAGCTCACAGGCAGGTTTGGGATCATCGAGCGTTAGCCGATATCCCTTGTCGTTAAGGCTCTCACGGACCTTTTCCAGAACCGCGTTGTCGGTCAGTGGACCTGTGCTCTCTACTTTGCCGCTTTGGGCAGCAGCCAGCAGCGAGAGCAACAGGGCCAATCCGATCGTGACCGGTAGAGCTTTAGTCTTTCGCAATTTGCTGCCTGCTGCTGTTAGCGAACGTGCCTACGAATGCGCTGCGCTTGCCGTGAAGGTCCCACGACACATCCAAACCGGGACCCGAATAAGAATCCGTCAAGGCGACTGCGGGCATGGAGTGTGCGGTTTCCGTCAATGGTGGATAGAAGGTCACCTCATTTCCACAAAGGTGATCTTTACCGTCGATGCCGCGAGTCTTGATGGTGGCGAACCGACCGGCGCGTAGCATGGCGACCCCATGGTGCTCCGCACTTACCGCGAGTTCCATCTGCGTCGGAATCACCTGCACCACGTTATTCAGCAGTTCTCCGCCCATGTGCTTGGCAAACCGCACCAAGGCTGCTCGTTGCTGCGGAGAAGCCTGATCGTCCACCAGAAGTACAGCCTTCGCCGGGTACGGGCTCTCGTAGGGATCACCTAACGTCCCATTGGCCCGGACGGCCGCAGCGACGGTCAATCCCTGAAGCGGGACGCCGTCCCATGCTCCGGTTTGAACGTGCCATGCAAGAATGGCTTCATTTCCGACCAGGTTAACCTCGCCGTTGGCGAAACATTGACCGGTATATACATCGGCGCTCCGCGTCTCCAGGTAATCGCCGCGTATTTCCTGCGCAACCATGAAACTGGAAAAGAAACCCACGAGACAAGCAATCGTCATCAACTTCGCAAATCGCATAATGAACCCCTCACCTATATCATTTCAGATGCACACCCCAGACGAAAAGACTCGCAAAACCAGGCCGTTGGGCTACCCACATTTTCCCTTGCCATGACAACTGCGGCCTTTCGAACAGCAATTACCGGGCTCCGCCAGTTCGCCGTCGGGGCCGATGCAGGTCTGCGTGTGTAAACACCAGAAAAGGCCGTCATTGCAGGCGGGCACTGTAGGATCGGGCTCGGCCAAAATGAATTGCCCTTTCCAGCGCAGCGCGGAGCACAGGTTCGGATTGGTATTGAAGCGTTCCGATTCCTTGATCATTTGCTTGATCATGCGGCACCTCCCGAGGCGGCTTTCAAAAGGGCGCGGGTTACAGCTACCTTCGCAAGCTTCACTTTGTAGGCGTTGTGGCTGAGCGGGCTGGCTTTGCTCAGGGCGGCGTCAGCAGCTTTCTGGGCAGTATCTTTATCTACCGGCTTGCCCACTAAGGCCTGCTCCGCTTCTGGCGAAGGCCACGGCACTGGCGCGACGTAACCCAAAACAATCCGCGCCGATTGCACGTTCGAGCCCTGCATTTTGAGGGCGACGGCGGTCACGGCGAGCGGCCAGTCAAACGCTTCCTTCTGCCGGATTTCGTAATGGGCGGCTTTCACATCCGAAGCAGGCGGAATCACGATTTCGGTCACGATTTCATTCGGCCGCAAGTCGTGTTCGCGTTCGCTATCCGTCTTTGGAATGACAAAGAATTTTTCCAGTGGAAGCTCGCGTTTTCCCTTCGGACCTTCCAGCCGAACCTTCGCGCCGTAAGCAATGAGAATGGGAGCGACGGTGGAAGGGCTGACAAACTTCGCCGCTCCCTGGTTGCCAAGAATCGCGTGATAGCGGTTTTCTCCGCCGGAGACAAGCTCTTTTCCGGCCTCGTCCTTTGGCAAAAGACCCAGGCCATTGCGGAAATACCAGCAGCGCGGGCGCTGGCAAAGATTGCCGCCGACGGTGGCCATATTGCGAATCTGCGGGCTGGCCGCTTCGAATAACGCCTCCGACAGCGCGGGATAGCTCTTCTTCACGTTCTCATCGTGGGCCAGTTCTCCCAGCGTTGTTAGCGCACCGATGCGCAATCCCTGTGCGTTCGACGAAACTCCGCGAAGATCCGCAATCTCCTTGATGTTGATCAGCCGTTTGGGTGCGACGACATCATCTTTCATCAGCGCCAGCAGATCGGTTCCGCCGGCAAGAACCTCCGTGTTTCCCCACGTTGCCCCCAGCAAGCTGATGGCTTGGGTCCTGCTGTTGGGGCTTACATATTCAAAAGGTCGCATTATGCACCTCCTTTCTTTTCCATAGCGGAGAGGACCCGGTCGGGCGTAAGTGGAAGGAACGGCACTCTCACGCCGATGGCATTGGCAACCGCGTTGGAGATTGCAGCGCCGGGCGAGATCACCGGAGGCTCGCCTAACCCGATCACGCCGCGTTCGTCATATCCTTTGCCGGTCATCATGTGCACGACCAGTTCCGGAATATCGCTCAAACCGGCCAAACGGTAGAACTGCATATCCGCATTCAGCATGCGTCCAGTGGTTGGATCCATTACTTTCTCTTCGAACAGCGAGTAGCTGATACCCATGATCAAAGCGCCATAGCACTGGCTCTCCGCCGTCTTGAGGTCAACGACCAAACCGCAGTCTTGCACGGCGACCATTTTCTTGACCTTGACGATGCCGGTTTCAGTATCGACTTCGACTTCGGCCATCTGCACGCCTCCGACACCGCTGTTGGTCAGGTCGGGGGGCTTAGTGCGGTCGGGGTTCTTCCCGCGCACGGTAAGCGGCATAGCGCCAAGCTTGGAACAAGCGTCCTTCCAACTCAGCGATTTGCTGGAATCTCCCTTCACGCTCACTTGCCCGTTCTTGCATTCCAACTGGTCGGGCTGAGCGTTGAGGGAAGGCGCTACCTTGGCGAAGAGCGCGTCGCGCGCATCCACGGCGGCGCGGCGAGTGGAGGAACTTACACCGCCGATCGTCGTGGAGCCGCCAGATCCTCCAGAAGGAGGGTAAGTGGTATCGCCGATCAAGAGTTGAATCGCGTCTATCGGGATCCCTAGAGTGTCCGCCGCCACTACGAGGATGCAGGTGCGCGTACCGGTTCCCAGATCTTGCGTGCCCATCTTGAGTTCGACCGAGCCATCGGGATGAATGGTCAAGTCACAATCGCTGGCATGCCCGCGGCCTCCCCAGGTGTGAAATGACAGGCCGGCGCCGCGCACGACCCCGTTCACCGTTTGTGGCCGCGGATGCCACCTCTCTTTCCAGCCCATCAGTTCGGCGGCGATGCCGAGTTCTTCACGGTAATTGTTTTCGCGGGCCTTGGTGAGATTCAGGTTTTTGCCGAAAAACTCCACGGGATCCATGTTCAGCTTGGCGGCAAGGTCATCCAGGGCGCACATGGTGAGCACGGCCGCTTGCGGATGGTTGGGAGCACGCCATGCGCGCGCAGGACCGATGTTGTTGCGGATGGCGGTGTGTTGCTGGCGTTGGTTGGGAATGCTGAAAACATACGGAATGGGAGGCATTCCGCCGCCACCGGGCCCGCCGGTGCCCCAGGATTCGGACTGCCAGGCGGTCACGGTGCCATCTTTCTTCGCCGCCAGCTTTACGCGGGCATACGCGGAAGGCCGGGCGCCGGCGACCTTCAGTTCGGCATCACGTTCCAGCATGTAGCGGACCGGCTTGCCGTTGGCCTTTTTTGAGATTTCTGCGGTGAAGATTCCCCAGCGATCAGGAGAAAACTTGCTGCCGAAGCCGCCTCCTATATGGTCCTGATGCACGCGAATATTCGTAGCGGGAATTTTCAGCGGCTCGGCCATCTGGCCAGGGATGCCGGAAACGTTCTGCGTTGAGAGATGTGTAAACAGATGATCTTGATCTGTCCACTCCGAGATTGATCCATGACTTTCCAGGCAGCAATGGGTAATGACGGGAATGCCGTAGAGGCCCTCGGAAACAACTTCCGCTTCCGAGAATGCCTTATCCGGATCTCCAACCGTCTGCGCCGCTGCTTTTTGATAATTCGATGGCGGTTTGTTTCCGGCTTCAGGATGAACGGTCGCAGTGCGAAGAGCTTCCAGCACTTCGTCAGGCGCGCCATCCTCCTTTATCTCTTTCAACATGTCTTCACTGGGCTTTTCCGTGATCCCATACTTCTGAATGTCGCTGACCATTTGCCGCGCGGGAACCTGGTTGTCGAGCATGTCCCCGATAGCGTCCATGCTGAGCGGGCCTTGCTCTTGCGCGCTGCCTTTGGGCGGCTCCGCATCGCTCACCAGATGCGGTAGCGGCTGAAATTTGATCTTGATCGCGCGGATGGCATCTTCCGCGGTAGGTTCGTCTACCGCGGCGACGGCCACGATTTCATCTCCGGCCCAGTGAATGTTTGCCCCCGGGCCCTGCACGATGTGCACGGCTTTGACTCCGGGAATCTTTTCCGCCGCGCTGGTGTCGATGCTCACGACCTTGGCGTGCGCATAGGGAGAGCGCAGCACCTTGCCATAGAGCAGGCCCGGACGATGGACGTCATAGGTATACTTCGCCTGTCCGGAAACCTTCACGGGAGAATCAACGCGCGTGGTGCGCTTGCCGATTAATGAGCGGTGTTCCGCATCAGGCCATGCATAATCCGGCATAGATCAGGCTCCTTTCTGCGCGACTTGCGCGATGGCTTTGCGAATGCCGTCATAGGTGCCGCAGCGGCAAAGATTGCCACTGAGACCGCGGCGAATATCCTCGGCTGTGGGATGCGGATGGGTATCGAGAAATGCTTTACAGGAGACAATAAAGCCAGGCGTGCAGAAACCACACTGCGAGGCGTCATTTTCAACAAAGGCCTGCTGTACCGGGTGCAGTTTCCCTTCTTGCATTAAAGATTCGACGGTCGCAATCGGCTTGCGCTGGGCCTCGATGGCAAGCACAGAGCAGGCATAAACGGGCTTGTTGTCGATAAGGACGGTGCATGCTCCGCACTCGGCGCGATCGCAAACGCGCTTGGCGCCGGTGAGTTCGAACTGGTCGCGAAGCGCGTCGAGCAGAGTGACACGCGGTTCCAGTTCCGCCTTGTAGCTCTTCCCGTTGATGGAGAACTCCATGGGAACTTTGCCCGGACCATGCACGGGGACTTCCTGTCCTGCGACCGTGATCATCTTGGGTCCGGCCACAAGCGGGACCGCCACGGAGATACTGGAGATTTTCAGGAAGTCGCGCCGGGAAACAGCGGAACTATCGGAACTGCCTTTTTGGTTTTCTAGAGGATCATCGGTATCATCATGCATTTCATAACCTCCACGGGTCAGGAGAATGAGGTTGCAGCCAAATCGAGGCTTGCGATCCAGAGAATGAGCCAACAGTATAGCGAAGCTGCCTGTTCTTTGGGAGCCATAGTCCCGCTTGGATCAGGGGGTTTTTGATCATCACCTGATGGTCACGCAGATACCGGTCCCGTGGGGAACCGTCAAGCTGTACCTGCCGTCCTGGAGATGACCATGTTCTGGAGACGGCGTGATGTGAGCTTCGCGGCTATCCAGCGCTGGGGCGTGCAGCGTCTTAATCTCTACCGCTCCTGTTCTACCCCTTCCAAAATCGAGGTTAACTTCTACATTTTGCTCCGCGTCTTTGTTGAGGATGATGACGGCAGCATGCCCATTGGGAAATGTCGCGGCATAGGCGCTTGCGTCAACTCCGGTCGCCTGGAGCTGGGAGGTAAAGTCACCTTGGAGGAAAGAGGCTCCGTTAAACTCTCCGGCGAACTTGAGCCCGTAGGCCACGGGCTCCAGCACGTAGTCTGAGCCGAACGTCGCAATCGGAGTGTAGAAGGGATGAGGATGAGTCGCGATCTGATCCGGGCTTTCGCCTTTCTCTTTGAGCAAGACGTCGCCAGGGAGGAAACCTCCGACGGAGTTTGCGACGGATTTTCCGGTGCCACCGTGCAAATTGATTCCGGAATAATTGTTGCTGGCCAGCAACAGCGCATAGTCGGCAGACCAGAGCGCCGCAGCGAAGACGTCGGACACCCCGGGCTTGCCGCCGCGATAGCAAGTGTTACCTTCCGTCATGCGCACGCGGGCACCCATCTTATTAGCCGCGCTGGTCGCGGTATCCGCGGTCTTCTGAACCTTGGCCATGGTAGCTGGCTTCAGCAGGTTGGGAATGTTGACCTCGGGATTTGTTGCTGGCCCTCCGAAATAATAGTGGTGCGTAACGGTTGTGACGTGCGGCGGACTCTCGAGCGAAGTCCACAAATCTGCAATATCGGTCAGCCACGCCACATCCGATGCGACATCCGGCATGCCGAACTTTGCGTCCGGGACGCGGGAGCTCACGCCCCTGGCCAGAGCGAGCCACTCCTGCAGGTAGGTTTTTGCGGACCAGGTTTTTGGATCGCGCAGGTGACGGCCGAATAGATCCGCCTCGTTGCCAATCTGGAAGTACTGCAAGCTCGCGCCGAGAGTTTTTGCCGCGAACGCAGCCTCCTCGGCCGCACGTTCAGGCGTATTGGTTCCCATGCCAATGCCATACACGCAATTCCAGCCGGTCGCTTTTAGAAAATCCGCCAGATTCCGCACCGCCTCGGGTGTTACGGCGTAATACTGCGGCTTGGGCTCGCCCTCGACCACGCGAGTCTGCGGGTGCTTAGGTTCAGGCGAGCCGGGCGTTGCCCTCCACCAGGCAAACTCGCTGGTATTGCCACCCAGCCGCAGCACGCCCTGAGGCGCCAGGGCTTTGAAATGGCGGATCAATCCGGTATTGTCGGGCGCGAAGAAACTCGGATCCGCCAACTGCTGCACCTCATATGACAGACCAGTGAAGTCGGCAGGCATGTGAGGTCCCGCCGCCTTGGTTGAAAGCTGCAGGGTAACCTGGGCCGCTGCTCCGCGCTGCGCGTGAAGACGGGTTGCCGCAAGAGATAGGGCTGCGGTGGCAAGGAATCTGCGTCGGGTGATGATGGTCATGGCACTGAGAGTGTAATCAGTCGCGGGAAACTCTGCACATCCTGCGTTTTGGAGATACTCCCAATACTACGCGCCTATGAAAAATATCTATCGGGCCGATTACTTCGAGAAATAAGTGGCCGGTTGAAGTGAAGAGATACGCTGAATGGTGTGACTTTCTGACTACTCTGTAGTTTTCTACTTTTCCCCCGTGTCGCCGAAATACGCCGTTGCACCGCGCTCGCGGGCTTTTTTCGACAATATTGATTCCGTGCTCTTTCCTCGTCCACCAGGAAGCAGATGAACTTTCTTTTATCAACTCCATAAATTTTTGTTTTCAAAAGAAAATTCGATTCGCTGCAGCAGAAGTATGCGTTGGACTGCGGCAGCATAGATGGCTAAGTTCAGCGTGCTGACAGCGGATGCGCTCGGGTATCCGTTGTGTTCACCAGGGAGAAAGCAGGTCAAGGAAATGAGAAGTTGCTCCCACGCAGGGGCCATGGTCGTTCTTGCAAGTTTGTTGCTGGTTTCGCCAAGTCGAGGGCAAGACGCCGCAGGCAGTGCACCACCGGCGAATGATGCATTGGCGAAGCACATGGAAGAAATGGAAGAGCAAATTAAGGAACTTCGCCAAGAGGTTGCAACCTTGAAAGGTACGGACAAGCCGACACCGACAACGCCGGCAGCATCAACAACGCCGGCGCCGGGACAAAATCTGGTCAGCGGCAGCACGAGTCCAGCACCCGCCGTCCCACCTCCATCCTTGGCTTCACTGCTGGGGCCAACCTCGCTCAGCGGATTCGTGGACGTGTACTACGGCCAGAACTTTAACAATCCCGCAGGACAGGCGAATGGACTGCGCTTCTTTGACGGAGCCACGAACCAGTTCGGACTGAACCTTGTGGAACTGGTTGTGGATAAGGCGCCGGATCCCTCCAACAGCCGGACTGGTTATCACGTGGCGCTCGGTTTCGGACAGGCTATGAACACGGTGAATGGTTCCGAACCCAAGAGTGGCCTGGGATTCGATCAGTACCTCAAGGAGGCCTACTTCTCATACCTTGCGCCCGTAGGCAAGGGCTTGCAGGTGGACGTGGGCAAGTTTGTCACGCCGGCCGGGGCAGAGGTCATCGAAACCAAAGACAACTGGAATTACTCGCGCAGCCTGCTGTTTACTTATGCCATCCCGTACTACCACTTTGGGATGCGAGCCAAATATACGTTCAACGACAAGTACTCCCTCACGGGACTCTTCGTGAACGGATGGAACAACGTCATCGACAACAACACCGGAAAAACCTACGGCTTCAGCTTCGGATGGAATCCGAATAAGAAGTTTGGGGTCACCCAGACCTATCTGGCGGGGCCGGAGCAAAATCTTTCCAACAAAAACCTGCGGCAGTTGAGCGACACGGTGATTACGTACTCGCCCACCAGCAGGCTTTCACTGATGGTGAATGGCGACTACGGGCGCGGCGATCGATTCGTCACGGACCCGATACTGAATACTCTGTCGCATCCAGTTTTCTGGACCGGCGTCGGCGGCTATGTCAAATATGCCTTCAGCTCCAGTTCGGCATTCAGCACTCGGTATGAGTACTACGACGATCACGACGGGTTCACGACCGGGACGCTAGTTCCAACTCACTTCAACGAATTCACGACAACGTTCGAGAAGCTGATGGCGCACCACATCATCAGCCGCTTCGAGTATCGGCGTGATATCTCGAATCAGCCAGTGTTCCTGAAAGGAAGTAACCCTGTGCTGGATCAGAACACGCTGACCGCGGGGTTAGTTTTTACGTTCGACAGCCGGGAGGGGAAATAAGTGCGCTCGCGGCTGATGAATCAATTCGCGACTTTGGGGGAACTCGAACCTGGGTTCTTCGATATGGGGGATCAGCGGCTTGGGCCAAAAACCAAAAAACTCCTGGTGTCAGCACCCTGGCCGCCCCCCGTCACCAAGTTCATTCGCTGCAGCAAGAAGCGAGGATACGCGAATAACAGAATGCCCGTGGCCGTGCAAATCCTCGCTTTGCTAGCCGGGTTTGGCGGATTGCTGGCCGGTTTGTTGCTTTTGGATCGAGAACCACTGTTCGGCGTTCTCGGGATGTTGGGCTCAATGGCTCTGTTGTTGGAGTCTTTGACCAGGTTTCGAGGAGGTAGTACGACTTTGTTCCGCACACGACATACAGAGGAGATTACCGATGGCAGAGAACACTAGCGAAATGAAACAGACTTTGGGCCTGACGGGTTTGACGATGAATGCCATGGCGCTCATCGCTCCCGGTGCTTTTCTTTGGCTGACCTTTGCGGGGCAATCGGCGGCAGGTGCAACCGGACCGGCCATGTGGATCGGCATTCTGTTTGCCACGATACTGTGTCTGGCGACGGCGGTCTGCTACGCGGAGATGGCGAAGTTGTATCCCGGAACCGGGAGCTCCTACTACTTCGCGGAGCAGTCGTTCCTGAATCACGAGAAGGCTTGGCCCTACGCTCGGCTCGCGAAATTCGTGGTCGGCTGGGGCTCACATCTTTATTACTGGATCTATCCCGGAGTGATGGTCGGCGTGCTAGGCGTGATCTCGGGTTATCTGGTGGGAACGATTTGGCCGAACTTCATGAGCGCGAGCAATCCCGGGCCGATGTTCATGATGCTGGTGGCGGTCTTCTTTTCGTTTGCGGTGGCTTATATCGCGCATCGGGGCGTCAACGGTTCGACCTCGGTGAATATTGCCATTAACGTAATTCAGATCAGCGCACTGCTTCTATTCTCGGTAGTCGCCCTGAATTACCGCCTGAGCCATCCGCCGGGAAGCACAGCGTATCAGTTTGACTCGCAAACCAGCGCGTCATACAGCTATGAATTCGCCACAACTTCGCAAACCGTGAATGGCCAGGCTGCGGACATAGTGGTTCGCGACTCGAACGGCGTGCCCCAGCCCAAGCTGGATGCCGCGGGAAAATCCGTGCCCTTCCACATCAGCTATCCTGAGCGCGATGCGAGCGGCGCATTTGTTTCGCATCCCAACGGCAAATCCGTCGTAAGCATGCACAATTTCGGCTGGATGTTTGTGCAAGCGACCATCGCAATCCTGATTCTGGTGGGGTTTGAGTCGGTGACGTCGATGGGTGGCGAGGCTAAAAACGCGAGGCGCGACGTCCCTATCGCGGTGATTACGTCTCTGCTGGTGCAGGGGTGTTTCTGTTACCTCTTCGAATATTTTGCGGCAAACTATGTGCTAAATAGCGGGTATAGCATGCAGACTGCGGCTGGGTCCGCAGCGCCCATCGGAGATCTGATGATCCTCGTGGGCGATGCATTGTTCGGTCCCGGACGCGGACGAATCTTCATGCTGGCTGAAGCTTCGACTGTATTCCTGGCACTGATCGGCACGACTCTTTCCTGCATCAACACGGGAGCGCGCGTTACCTACGCCATGGGTAAAGACAAGGAGTTGCCTGACTCGATGGGAATGCTGCACTCGCGGAACCTGACTCCCCATCGTGCCATCTGGACATTGGCGACTATTTCCGCCGTGGTCGGGTGCATCACTGTGGTGATGTACTTCGGCGACGGCGCCGCTCCGGCAGATTCAGCCATCCAAGCCTTGCCCCACGGCTTCTGGTCGAGCTTTGGGTATCTGACCCACGATAAAATGGCGGCACTGCCGAATTCATTCTTGACCATGACTTTGGCTTCGAACTTCGGCACCTTCCTGCTTTACATGCTGAGCTGCGTGACTTGCATTGTTTGCTTCCACAAGCACCCGCAGTTCAAGTTCGTTCGTCATCTCCTGATCCCAGTGTTTGGCCTTCTCGCCAATCTGGCTTGCATGGCGTTCTATGTCTATGGTCCGTTCATGGGCTACGGGACGAAGATGGAGCCCTTGTTGGCGCTGGGGTTCGCACTGGTCTGGGCGATTTATGGTGGAATCTATTTCCTGCGTTCGAGCAAAGCAGCAGGAAGGACGACGCTGATCGAAAGCCGCGTACCGGCAGCCTGATTTTGCTGGTGCGATGAGATAAATGTTGTCAAAGGCCTGGCAGCCGCAAGGTTGCCGGGCCGACCCATGTTTAGTCTTCTGTCGGTTCGTGCTTCAGAGTCCGACGGGATTTAGATGATGCACTGAGTGCTCCTATGCTGGAGGTAGAGTTCGCACAACTCTCGGATCCGGGTACGGTCCGCCCCCGAAACGAGGACTATCTCGGATGCGTGTTGCCTTCCTCTCCTGAGCAGGTTCGCTCTCATGGCTGGTTGTTCGCACTAGCGGACGGCGTTGGTGGGCAGCGGCAAGGGGAAGTTGCCTCCCGAGCAGCAATCGAGGAAGTGCTTGGCGGCTTTCGAAGAGCACCGGCCATGGAATCCCATGGCGCCTTGCTCAACCGCTTAGTGCAGGCGGCGAACGCCCGCATCTGCGACGCCGAAGCAATGGCGGGTCCTGCAGGAACAGGCATGGCTTCTACGGTTGTAGTTTGCGCGCTGCGCTTCGATCGGGCCACCATCGCTCATGTTGGCGACTCACGTTGTTATTTGATTCGCAATGGCAAGGCTCGCGTGCTCACCAACGATCACACCGTCGCGAATGAGCAATTGCATCTGGGTATTTTGTCGGAAGTAGAGGCGGAATCGCTGCCTACCCGTCACATTTTGAGCCGTTCTCTGGGAAGTGGGCTTTTCGTGAAGGTCGATGTCAATGAAGTCCAAGTACAGCCCGGCGACGTACTGATGCTCTGCTCCGACGGCCTGCACGGTGCCGTCAGCTCAGAGGAGATCGCTTACACGGTGAGCCGTGGCCGCAACCTGGATGCAGTTGCGAAGAATCTGGTCACCAGTGCGAACCGGCAGGACGGCAGCGATAACGTGAGCCTGCAATTGATCGCAGTGCGCGATGTGGAACGGGTGGGAATGTACCGCGGCCGGCCCTACAAACTTCGCTGATTGCTGTGATTCCGAGCATTTTTTACGAACTCTTTATGGTGTTTCTCATATGATGAAGACTGTGCTCGGAACCCATCGATGAGTTCTCTCCATCCAGGCGATCAGCTTGATCATTACCGCATTGACAACCTTGTAGCCAGAAGTGGCATGGCTTCCATTTTTCGCGGTACAGATTTGAGAAACGGCCGCCAAGTCGCCATCAAGGTTCCTCATCCCGAGGTGGAGAGCGATCCAGCCTTATTCGATCGCTTCCAGCGTGAGGAGGAGATTGGCAAGACCCTCGATCATCCCGGCGTGATGAAGGTCTTCGTCGATGAGGGTCGCAGCCGGGTCTACATGGTGATGGAGTGGGTAGACGGACGCCTGCTCCGCAAAATTATCGACGAGGAGCACAAACTTTCGCCCGAGCGTGCCGTACAACTCACGCTGCGCATTCTGGATGCGCTGGGATATATCCACAGCCGGGGCGTCGCGCATCGCGATCTAAAACCTGAGAACATCATGGTGGACGAAAAGGGCGCGATCAAGTTGATCGATTTCGGCATTGCCGCCAGCAGCAAATCCCGCCGGCTCACGTTCGCCAAGCTCTCCCAGACGATGGGAACCCCTGACTATATCTCCCCTGAGCAGGTCAAGGGCAAGCGTGGCGATGCGCGCAGTGATCTCTACGCCCTCGGCGTCATATTGTATGAAATGTTAACAGGCAAAGTGCCTTTTTCCGGTGACAATGCGTTTCTGATCATGAATGACCGGCTGCTGAATAATCCCGTGCCTCCGCGCGAAATTGATCCAAACATCACGCCACAATTGCAGGAGATCATTTACCGAGCCATGGAACGTGATCCCAAGAACCGGTATCCCAACGCCCGTGATTTTGCCTGGGACCTGGAGCATCAGGATCAAGTCGGAGTCAGCGACCGGGCAGAAATGCATAACTGGAAAACGCGCCGCACTCCTTGGCCGAAAAAGATTCTGTTCTATGTGATGCTCGCGCTAATTCCTGTCGTGATTTTTTTGCTGCTCTTGTACGTGGCGAAACACACCTAACAAGCGAACGAGGCCAGTCCTCAGTTCCAGCGCTGCGTGAATTCCTCGCCGTGCACGACAAATTCGGGATACGCCCCCGCGCCCAGTTCGTGCAGGTCCATTCCTTGCCGCTCGCCTTCTTCGTTCACACGCTGGTGATAGACGCGATTCAGAAGCCAATTGAGCCCGTAGGTCAGAGGCAACACAAAGCCCAGCAGGGTAGAAATTCCAGCCAATTGCGCCAGAAACTGGCCGCTCGATTGAGCAGCCGAAACGCAAACTGCCAACAAACCCAGAATTCCGCCCACGGCATGCACCGAAACCGCGCCCCCGGGGTCATCAATCGCTAGCCGTGATTCCAGAAGGTCGATGGCATAAAGAACGACGAATCCAGCGACCGCGCCGAGCAAAATTGCTGTTGCCGGCTTCAGGAAGGCGGCGGCCGCACTACTAGCGACTAACCCTGCCATCCATCCGTTCGCAGTCAGGGATGCATCCGGCCTACCGAAGCGGACCCGCGTCACCACTGCCGCGGTGAGGCACGAGGCGGCAGCGGAAAGCGTCGTGTTGATGACAATCAGCACCACGCTTGCAGCATCGACGCCGGCGAACAGGATTGCACTTGCAGAATTCAATGCGATCCATCCCACCCAAGCGAGCAAACAGCCCGTGAGAGCCAGCACGGCGTTGTGTCCAGGAATCGCCGCCGGGATGCCGTCCTTCGAAAACTTTCCGTGGCGCGGGCCCAAGATCCACGTGATGGACAACGCCGTGAGTCCGCCGACTACCTGAATCGTGCTCGCACCGCCGCCATCGACGAAGCCTCGTCCTAATCCGCAATTTGTGCCGAGTTGTGAGAGCCACCCGCCGCCCCATTCCCAATGCGCAAACAGAGGATAGGTGAAGCCTGCCAGCAGCGCGGACGAAGCGCAGGACGCGCCGAGCCTCCAACGATCGGATCCGGCGCTCAGAGGAATCACGGCGGCCAGGCCAACACTAAACATCTGGAGCAATACCAGCAGTGATTCAGCAGACAGGTCAAACCGCACCGCGCCTGCGAAGAAAGGTTCAGCCGCAATCCAACTCCAAGCCTTTCCACCAACGACAATGAGAATAAAGTGAGCGTGCCGGCCGGCTGCCCCCTGCCATGAGAAGCCTATGGCGATATACACGAGGGCAGTCACTGCGAAAACGCAGAGGGAAGCCATCATCACGTGCGCGGCACTGCGGCAGCGGCCCAAGCCGGAGTTCAAGAGGGCCAAACCCGCTACGGCAAAAGGCACCAGGAGAATCAGCAGAAAGCAGAGCGTCGCCACTATTGGGGAAAGAGAAGGAATCGGCAACGCTTCAGCCTCTTTCTAGATCGAGAATTCGATGAGAGCGGATTGCAAGGACGAGTCCCAGTATCTGCACTGCGATTCCGGCCAGCACGAAAGCCATTCTCGAGGCTGAAGAGGGCAACAGGAAGAGTGCAGCAACAACAATCCCCCACCCGGCGACCATAAGAAAAAACGCTGCCAGCTTCATCCGGTGCTTCCCCCGAATCCGTGTCGTCGATCCAATTTCTCAGCGAACAGGCTAATTTGGCGTTGCGCATGGGTCCAATCGAAATTTTTAATGGCCTCTAGAAATTAGAAGGCAGAGTCGCCTTTTCGTCTTCCTGCTACTATGCTGGACAATCCCGCATGAGAAATCTTCTAAACCAAATCGTGGCGAATCGAAGTGGTGCTCTGGTCGTGCTTTTGACGGCAGCTTTCCTCGAGGCGTATGGGGACTCCTGCTTTCAGACCGGGCTCTATCGCTCCTCGGGAGGCAGCCGTGCGTTGGCTTTTCTGGTGGGAGCCGCGTCTCTGGCATCCTATGGATTAGTGGTCAATGTGCCTCGCTGGGACTTCGGGAGACTGCTGGGGGTCTACGTAGTATTGTTCTTTTTATGCGCGCAGATGATTGCGCGGGTGAAGTTCGGGCAGACGCCCAGCCTTCCGGTGATTGCGGGAGGCGCATTGATCACGGCAGGAGGCCTGATCATCTCGATTTTCGGTTCTTGAGTTTTGTTTTCTCTCTACCAAGGCCGCCAAGTAAAAACCCTACTGTGCTACTGAACAATTCTTTTCTACTGATGTATCCTGGCCGCCCAGCCTCCTCCACTCGCGAGCGACAGCTTCAATTTAGTGGTTCGATTCACCTGCATGGTGATCTTCTTGTAGTCACTGGCATTGCGATCGGCATTCACTCCATCCTGGTAGGCTTCCATCGTGAAGTCCCCATCCGGCAGGAACGAGAGATCAATATCGAGCGCGCGCTCGGTCCAATCGGTCATCGCTCCCACGTACCAGTCTTTTCCGTTTCTCCTGGCGACCACGACGTACTCTGCAATTCGGCCATCGAGAACTTTCGTATCGTCCCACTCAGTCGGAACCGGCCCCAGGAAATCCATGATCTCCGGCTCGCGCAGATAGTTCGACGGACTATCGGACAACATCTGCAGTGGACTTTCGAAAACTACATACATCGCCAACTGATGACAGCGCGTCCCCAGCGCCATGGGCTGGCTATGAATCGGCCAGAAAGTCTTCTTCGTGGCATTCCGCATCGCGCCGGGCGTGTAATCCATGGGTCCGAGAAACATCCGCGTGAAGGGCAGAGTCACATTATGCTTCGGCTCTGAGTCCGCGCTCCACTTGCTCCACTCCATACCGCGAACACCTTCGGTGCTGATCAGGTTGGGCCAGGTGCGCGTCATCGTGGCGGGCTTCTGGTCGCCGTGATAGTCAACCAGCATTTTTCGCTTCGCGCATTCGTTGGTCATCCGGTAAAAATAATCGATCAGAAGTTGGTCGCTCCTTTGCATGAAGTCAACCTTGATTCCCTTCACGCCCCATTTTTCATACTGATCGAGCGCAGGAATGAGCTGATCGTCCAGCGTCTTCCATATGACCCACAGAATGATCCCGACGTTCTTCTGCTTGGCGTAGGCCGTCAGTTCCTCCATGTTGATTTCCGGAACCACGTCAAGCACATTGCCCAGCTTGTACCAGCCTTCGTCGAGGATAATGTAAGGAACTCCATACTTCGCCGCGAAGTCGATGTAGTACTTGTAGGTCTGCGTATTGATTCCTGCTTTGAAGTCGACGCCGTACACGTTATTGGCATTCCACCAGTCCCACGCGACTTTGCCCGGCTTGATCCACGACGTGTCCTGAATTCTCGAAGGCTGTTCCAGCAGATAGACAATCTGGTTCGTGAGCAGGTCGCCATCGCGCTCGGCGATACCGATCACACGCCAGGGAAAAGAGCGCGTGCCTTTCGTGATCGCGATATAGTCGGCACTTTCAACCACCCTCTCATCGCGATCTCCAGACAAGCTCACTTTCAAAGGATAAGGCGGAAACGTGACGGCCAGCCCGTTTCCGCCTGTGCCTCGCAGCCAGAGGCCGGGATAGGACTCCAGATCCGATTCGGCGATCGCGAGCTTTGCTCCTTGTCCTATATCTATGACTGCAGGCAACGTCGCTAAGAATTCGGGGGCAATCTCACTCAACTTCTGCGGAAGGTATTTGCGTTCATTGTGGGAAAAAAAGCTGTCTTCCTGTGGATAGTAAACGACGAAATCCAAAGGAAAGTTAAATGCGGATTCTTCCCCGTACACCTTCACTTGGGCCTGCGGCAACGACGTTTCGAAGCGGTATGCAACCCCCTCGTTGTACGCTCGGAATACAACAGAGTATCCGCCACCCATAATCAGCCGCAGTTCGTTGTAGTGATCACGAATCCTGGCAAACTTCTGACGGACCACTGGCTCGACAACCTGATCGACGGAGCGCCGCTTGGTATCATTCACTTTCGGCTGCACGCCTAACTTCTGATGCTCCACGTCCAGAGAGATCGTCGAATTCTCAAGCACGGCCCTGCCTTTGAGAACCAGATCGTAGCGAACCTGTCCTGCCGTTCGGATTCTCAGTTCAAGGCGCCCGTCGGGCGAGCGCAGATCGTAACTGGATTGCGCAGTTGCTTCTTGGATAAGGGAAGCGCCCAGAATTGTGAAAAGTATCGACGTAAAGAGAGTCTTCATGTGATCACCTCAAACCTGTTCTGCGATATAAGGAATCGGAATCTTACTCGGGAGGGTGGAGCATTTCAAATACTTGCGCGACCAAGCGTCCGGTCTCATGCTTGCAGCAACTGAGTGAAGGTCTCCCTTTGCTCCTTGCTTAACAGGCGCTGTTGCGGCCCGAAAAGCGTGAGCGGTATACTTCGCTCGCTCTGATCTCTGATTAACACAACGCTTCTGCATCGGGGAGTTCATTCTCAAACCGGCTCACCTGGAGGAGCAATGCCAACACGCCGCGATGTGCTCAAGGCCAGCCTACTGGCGCCCGCAGCAGTAGCCGCAGCCAAGGGAATCGGCCCCTTCAGCGTCGCGATGAATGCAGTACTGCAGGATCCCGCTCCTGTTATCAACCAGAATTCTGTCGCGTCCCCTACTCCGGGCGGCGGACGCGAACGCCTGCTCCTCGATTTCGGTTGGCGCTTTCATTTCGGCCACGCCGACGATCCGAGCAAAGATTTCGGATACGGTGGTTCGACCTGGGGCAACTTCCAGAAGACTGGAAACTTTATGCCTGCAGGCGCCATTGCATTCGACGACGGCGACTGGCGGAGCCTCGATTTACCGCACGATTGGGCTGTTGACTTGCCCTTCCAGAACGACCCGGACTTGTTGAACAAAGGCTTTTACCCGCTGGGCCGCAAATATCCAGCCACGAGCGTCGGCTGGTACCGGCGGGTCTTTGAACTTCCTGCCGAAGATGCGGGCAAGCGAATCTCCATCGAGTTCGATGGTGCGTACCGCGAGGCGATGGTGGTATTGAATGGTTTCTACGTCGGACAGCACAGTGGCGGTTACGATCCCTTCAGCTTTGATGTTTCCGATTTCGCCTATGCCGGCCAGCGCAACGTCCTGCTCGTGCGCGTCGATGCCACCCAGAGTGACGGCTGGTTCTACGAAGGCGCGGGAATTTACCGGCACGTGTGGCTGGTGAAGAATAGTCTGCTGCACGTGAAACGATGGGGCACGTTCGTGAAGGCCCAACTTCGTCCCGGCGAGGCCTCGCTCTCTATACTGACGGAAGTAAGCAACCACGAAACTAAAGATCGCGATGCGCGCGTCGTTTCCACCATTCTCGATGCTTCGGGCCAACCGGTTGGCAAACAAGCTTCGGCACCTGGCTCGGTTCACGCAGGTGCAGACCAGAGTTACCGGCAGGAGATTGTGGTGAAGCGTCCCCAGTTGTGGTCGCTCGAAGAAAGAAATCTCTACAAGTTAGTCACTGAGATTCAAGCAGACGGACAAATTGTGGATCGCTACGAGACTCCGTTTGGCATCCGAACCGTCGCATTCGATGCCGAGAAGGGCTTCCTGCTGAATGGCACTCCGGTCAAACTGAAGGGCACCTGCAACCATCAGGATCACGCCGGACTCGGGGCCGCGCTCCCCGACGCCGTGCAATATTATCGAGTCCGCAAGCTGCAGGAGATGGGGTGCAACTCTCTTCGCACCTCGCACAATCCGCCCACTTCAGAATTGCTGGATGCCTGCGACCGGCTGGGCATGCTGGTGTTCGACGAGACGCGCATGATGTCGTCGAATCTCGAAGGCCTGAGCCAGTTTGAAAATCTTGTCCGCCGCGATCGCAATCATCCCAGCGTTTTTATGTATTCCATGGGAAACGAAGAAGGCCAGGCGAACACTGCCCGAGGCACGCTCATCCTGACGGCGATGAAAGAAGTCGCGACCCAACACGACGGTTCGCGGCCGGTTTCCATCGCTCCCGCGGGGGCCATTGGAACGGGCGGCTTGGCCCTGGGCGACGTGGCCGGCTACAACTACATGGACCCTCAGGCTGAGGAGTTCCACAAGAAGCATCCTGACAAACCCGTGATGGGAACCGAAACGGTCAGCGCCGTGGGCACGCGCGGCATCTATATCACCGATCGCACAAAGGGTTTCGTGAGTTCGTACGATCCCTACACTACAACGGGGCGCGCGTCCGCCGAGGGCTGGTGGCGCTTCTGCAATGCAAGGCCGTGGCTCTCCGGCGGATTTGTATGGACCGGCTTCGACTATCGCGGCGAGCCCTCGCCGTATCAATGGCCGAACATCAGCTCGCAATACGGAATCATCGACACCTGCGGCTTTCCCAAGGACTCCTTCTATTACTACCAGTCGTGGTGGACTGCGAAGCCCGTGCTGCACCTCTTCCCCCACTGGAACTGGCCCGGAACGGAGGGCAAGGAAATCGCGGTGTGGGCGTATTCGAATCTCGACCGCGTGGAGCTTTTCGCAAACGGAAAGAGTCTGGGCGCGAAGGATGTTAAGAAGGACTCGCACGTCGCCTGGGTGGTGAAGTACGCGCCAGGTTCTATCGAGGCCCGCGGCTGGAAAAATGGCAAGCAGGTGATGACAGCCCGCCGCGACACGACCGGCAACGCAGCCAAGTTGGTGATGCGCGCGGATCGCGAGGGAATATCCGCCGATGGCGAGGACGTGGCGATGTTCGCTGTCGAAGTGCAGGACGCGCAGGGACGAACCGTTCCGATCACCGACAATGAGGTGACGTTCCGAGTGTCCGGCGCGGGAGAGTTGATCGGCGTCGGCAACGGCGATCCTACCGATCACGCATCGGACAAAGGTACATCGCGAAAAGCATTTTCCGGATTCTGCATGGCTCTGGTGCAATCTTCCAAGAAAGCTGGAAACATCACGGTCGAAGCGACCTCGCCGGGCCTTGCACCCGCCAGTGTGACCATCACCACGAAATCAGTGAAACTCCGTCCCCAGGTGGCCGTCTGGGAGCGTGAAGCGCCGTCGGGAACTGGTGTCACGGGTTTGTGGAGACCTGTTCCGAAATCTGGGGCGCCGTCGGACGACTTCGTTTCCATGATCGTGGGCGTCAACACGGTGTTCACGCTTCGTCAGGACGGGAACAAGCTGACGGGAACCGTAGAGGGCGGTGCCGGCTTTTTTGGTGGCGACGATGTGCCCAGTCCCATCATTGAGGGGAAAGTGGATGGCGATCGCGTCTCCTTCAAGTCTGGGTACAGCACCTTTACCGGCACGTTGAAAGGAGACCGGATTGAATTGCAACGCTCCCTCAATCTTCCCTGGGAAACGCCCGCGCCTCCGAAAGAGGAGCCGGGGCGACCAGCGATAGGGCCAGCGCCGGATGGGTCCGATCCATCCATTGATACCACCTGGGAGGTGCCCTCGAGCATTCCGGTGGTTCTGCGTCGAGCGGAGCGATAGCGGCAGCAGAAGCGTTGCGGCACTACAGATTCTGACGTCTCCGCGGAGGTCCGAGGTGACTTCGATAGCTTTCCCTGGATTACACAGCTTAACCCATCCAGGTTCCGGTTTTGCCGTGTTGTCCACTGCACACAAGCCAGATGGCTTAGCGTGTCCGATCTCTGCCGGCCCCCTCTCTACGTCGTCGGGACGGACGTCGGCGCTGTCGTGCGAAGGCTCTCGTCTCTCGTGTTGCGAGAGCTCCAGCTGTGCGATGCGCATTCCTAAATCCGTCTCAGGGATCACCCGCATTTTGCATAGTTCGCGACCCTGGCATGTTCTTTTGATTGAACAACTTTCCCATTAAATATGCCCTCCCCTCCCGCAGCAAACCGTTGTATACTGCCAGCAGCAAGTCTCCTTTCCCCCCAGGCCTTACAATGGCGAGTTTACCGAAGGGAGCACCTGAGCCCGAGCAGAGTGCGGATCCGCCGGGTCAGTCTGCCAATGTCGATCGCGAAGCGACTGCTCTCCTGACGCCGGCGCCCTATTCTTCCTCAACGGGCGATGCCGATGCTCCGACTGTAGTCGACTCCACACCAGAACCATCGGCAAATCCTTCAGACGCTGTCACGATGATTGAGGCGGGAAGGCCGCGCTCACCCGTTCCCTTCCCAGCCCACTCCGACGAGCCCACGCTACCCCCAGGAACCCTGCTGGGGCAGCGATATGAAATTGTCGCTTTACTCGGTGAAGGCGGAATGGGCGCGGTTTACAAGGCGATGGACCGGGAGTTAAACCGGCTGGTTGCGTTGAAGGTCATTCGCCCCGAGTTGGCACGAAATAAGGGCATCATCGATCGTTTTAAGCAGGAATTGTTGCTGGCTCGCGAAGTCACCCACCGCAATGTAATTCGCATCTTCGACCTCGGCGAAGCGGATCGCATCAAGTTCATCACCATGGAGTACGTGGAAGGTGAGGACCTCCGTGCGCTCCTCCTAAAGAAAAACAAACTCTCACCGGAAGAGGCAGTCGACATCATCCAGCAGGTCTGTCGCGCGCTGGATGCCGCCCACAGTGTCGGCATCATCCACCGCGATTTGAAGCCGCAAAACATCATGCGGGACAAGACGGGGCGAATTCTCGTCATGGATTTTGGTCTGGCTCGCACGGTCGACGGCGAGGGCATGACTCAGACAGGCATGTTAGTCGGGACGATGGATTACATGTCGCCCGAACAGGCGCTTGGGCAAAATCTTGATCAGCGCTCCGATATCTACACCCTTGGTCTTATCTTTTACGAGTTGCTGATGGGGAAAAGGCCCTTCGCAGGGGACACCGCGATAGCCAGCCTCATCCGGCGTACGCAGGAGCGCGTGGCTCCCATCGCCGACAAAACCATCCCCAGTTCCATAACTGCCATCATCAGCAAGTGTCTGGACAAAAATGTCGCTCAGCGTTACCCGAGCACGAGGGAATTGCTGGCCGATCTGGAGTCGTGGCAGGGCAAGAGGGGCGCTGCAATTTCCTTCGCCGCGGTTGGAAGCTGGGCCCGAAGATCATGGCCGTGGTTCGGATTGCTGTGTACCGTAGTCGTTCTAGCCCTGGCAGTGGTTGGCGGCATGATGTGGCGCGGTAGATTGACCAAATCCAGTTCCGTAGTAAGCAAACCGATCACAGTTTTGGTGGCAGACTTCACCAACCACACCGGCGATCCGGTCTTTGATGGCACGCTGGAGCCGATGTTCAATGTGGCCTTGGAAGATGCCAGTTTTATCAATGCGTTTAACCGGGGCAAGGCCCGCAAACTCGCGCAAAAACTCCCGACTCCCGCTGAGAGGCTCGACGAACAACCTGCCCGGCTGGTGGCGCTCAGTCAGGGTGTTAGTTCGGTGATTGCCGGTGAAATCAGTCTCCGTGACAATCGTTACAATATTTCCGCAATCGCAATGGATGCGGCCACGGGCAATATTCTTGCCAAGGCCGAGGTGACGGCGGAGACCAAAGATCAGGTGGTCGCCATCATTCCTAAGCTGGTGGCACCGATACGCCATGCGCTGGGTGACAGTACGCCGGAGTCGATCCAACTGGAGCGCGCCGGAGGAGCCTTCACCGCGGCTTCCCTTGAAGTAGTGCATCAGTACGGCATCGCTATGGAGCAGCAGTTCGCCGGCAACATGCAGGACGCCTTGCAATCGTTTTCCAAAGCTGCGGAATTGGATCCAAACTTCGCACGCGCATATTCGGGCATGGCTGCCGCTTATGGAAACCTGGGGCAGCGGCAGGAGGCTCAGAAGTCCGCCAAACTCGCTCTCGAGCATATCGATCGCATGACGGAACGCGAACGCTATCGCATTCGGGGCATGTACTACATCCGGTCCGAGAACTGGCAAAAGTGCGTGGAGGAATACAGCAATCTATTGCAGCAGTACCCGGCTGACAATATCGGGCAAAATAATCTTGCTGGTTGCTACGCCAGTTTGCACAACATGCCAAAGGCTCTGGAGGAGGCACGACGAGCCGTCCAACTCGCTCCTAAAGATTTAATGGCGCAAGTTAATTTTTCGCTGGACGCATGCTATGCAGGAGACTTTGAGACCTGCGCGCAACAGGGGCGTGAGATACAAAAACTCAATCCTTTGTATGAGGAAGGTTATCTCGTCCTGGCCTATGCACAGCTGGGACAAGAACAACTACCGCAAGCCAGCGAAACCTATCAGAAACTTGAGAAGCTGGGTGCGAGAGGTGCGTCCCTGGCCGCCTCCGGTCGGGCGAATCTGGCTGTATATCAAGGAAAATACCAAGAGGCGGTGCAGATCCTCGATAAAGCGATCGCAGCCGATATAGCCGCAAAGGCACCGGACCAAGCTGCCGATAATCTTGCGATTCTGGCGTACACGGAGCTCTCGCGGGGCGAGAAGCAGGCCGCAATCGTTGCGGCCCAGAAGGCCCTCGCTCAGAGCCAATCCGCAAAAATCACGTTCCTCGCAGCGCGAATTTTCATCCAGGCTGGAGATACCGCAAAAGCGCGAAAGTTGGCCGCCGCTCTCGGCGCTAAACTTCAGGCCGAACCACAAGCCTACGGCAAATTGATTGATGCCGAAGCCGCCTTGCAGGAGCACCATTCTCAGCAAGCGCTGGAGTTGTTGACAGAAGCCAAAAAGCTGGCGGACATCTGGATTGTGCACTTCGATCTCGGACTGGTGTACCTGGAGGCGGGAGCTTTTGCGGAAGCCGATTCCGAATTTGACCAATGCCTGAAACGGCGTGGTGAACTCTTGGAACTGTTCACCGATGACATGCCTACCTATAGTTATCTTCCGCCTGTCTATTACTATCAGGGGCGCGTCCGTGAAAACCTGAAGAGTCCCGGCTATGCGGAGTCCTACCGCACGTATCTCGGCATCCGCGGCCAAGCCGGCGAAGACCCTCTGCTGGCCGAAATTCACGGGCGTTTAGGACAATAAGACTCGATCAAAACGGCTACGTTCAGAAGCGGCGCATGGTCCGCTTCTACTGCCACTTTAAAGCCGCAACTGTAAGAGTGCCCGGCACTCGCCGGGCATTCGTTACGTTGCGACGCCGATCTCAGCCGCGCCAGTTCCCACCGAAGGCGCCTAACACAAAAGCATAGGCGACGTGAATGGTTACGGGACCGCAGGCAACTCGTTTGAATACACGCTCTCCAAGGTACTGGGATCTGTGGCAGTCACTACGTAGTAGTATGTCGTGCCGTGCACTACGGTCGTGTCAGTGAAACTAGGAACGTTTGTGGAATTCAATAGCTTATACGGCCCGCCTGATGCGGTGGCCCGATACACGTTATAACCAGTGACGGTCGATGACGCGCTGGCAGTCCAGGCTAAGGTCACCTGTGTCGTCGTCACATTGGTGGCCATCAGGTTTGTAGGCGGCTGCGGGAGGTGCAACAGCACGGAAACGGTATTGCGGCTGAAAGTGGTGACCGCCAAATCCAGTCTTCCATCGCCATTGAAGTCTCCGGCGGCTACGCCGGCATTGAGGTCGTCAAACAAGGTCCCAGTAGTGGGGAACTCCAGTGGACTCTGAAATGTGCCATTACCATTACCGAGTAGAACCGAGACCGTGTTGTCATGCTGATCGGTGATAGCCAAGTCAACCTTGCCATCTGCGTTGAAATCGCCCGTGATCATCGCGCCAGGTCCGATGAACGGCCCGTTAGTCGTCGGGTAAGCCACCGGGAGTTGGAATGTGCCGTCGCCATTCCCGAGCAAGATGGCGACAGTTCTGGCATTCAGGTTGGTTACGGCGAGATCAAGTTTACCGTCTCCATTGAAGTCGAATGCGCTGACAGCAATGGGGTGATCCCCTGAGTTCCCGGTAGCATAAGCCGCCGCAGCCCGGAAAGTGCCATCACCGTTGCCGAGGAGAATGGAGACTGTGTCACCGCTTGGATTCGTGAGCGCCAAGTCAAGCTTGCCATCGCCATCGAAATCACCCGTCGCCACGGTAGCGACGTCTGTTGTACCCGCTTGGTAGTCCACGTGGGACTGGAATGTGCCATCGCCGTTCCCTAGAAGAATGGAAACGGAATGGTCGTTCTGGTTAGCGACCGCCACGTCCAGGTTGCCATCTCCGTTGAAATCTCCAGTGACTACGGAGGTTGGGACTGTACCGACCGTAAAGGCGGCGGGGGTTTGGAAGGTTCCATCTCCGTTGCCCAGGAAGATCGAAACGGTGCCGGGGGGGCTATTGAAACCCGCGTTAGCCACGGCCAAGTCGAGTTTCCCATCATTATTAAAATCCCCGACAGTCAGCGCCCAAGGAGAGTTACCGGCAGCGAGAGGGGCGGCGGCCGTAAACGTTCCGTCCCCGCTGCCGAGCAGAATGGAAACTGTATTGTCCGCGCTGTTCGTGATAGCCAGATCCGGCTTTCCATCCCCATTCAAATCCGCGGCAATCACTCCGTTAGGGCTGCTCCCTGTGGGGTAGTCCGTCCGGTTGAAGGACACTGCCGTTATCAAACGCAGCGTGAGCGCTTGTGTCCCAACGTTCCCTGCGGAGTCGGTGACTTGCACGGTGAAGTTATAGAGTTGCGCTGTGAAATTGACTCCGCCGGGTGCTGGCACGGTTGGTGTCCCCGACAATTTGTGAGTGGCGGGATTGAATGTAATGCCAGGCGGGAGTGAACCGGAGGGCATGCTCCATATAAATGGTGGCGTGCCGCCGTCCTGGGTGAGTGTATTGCTGTAAGCGATCCCCACCGTTGCGTCGGGAACAGACGTGGTGGTGACGTGGGGGTTTGTGTCGGTGTCGTTTACGTCAATTTGGAGTTGCATTGCGGGCGTGGTCTGAGACTGGCCGCTGTCCAAATCGAGCTCGAAGGCATACGAACCCGCACAGAACGCGTCCGTACCCCACAGGAAGGTGAACTGGTTCCCGCTGTTGGTAAACGTGCCTGTGCCGTTCTGTGGGTTTCCGTTTACTACGAGGGAGATACGGCCCGGGGTCACTGTTGCGCAGCCGTTAGTGGAGACGGGACCGATGGCGACAAGGGTATTTGCAGCCTGTCTGGTCACGGGGTTGTTAGTGGTGTAAAAGTCGTCCGTCAGTGTCCATATGATCGGGACAACGCTCCCCTGTACGGCGCTGGCCGGTGACGGGAAGCCCGATACCACGTAGCAGCCCGTCAAGGGGTTTTGGCCATCAGGTTTGCTGACCGTATTCGAAGGCTGGCTCTCCTGCGCCGGGTTCGTGTTCGCCAGGACCGCGGTTACGAAATATTGGTAGCCAGACGGGTTACAGGTAACGTTATCGGTGTATGTGGTCACCGGAGGATTTCCGTTAATAGTGGTAATCAGGCTGAAGGTCTGTCCTCCGTCCGAGGAGCGGTAAACATTGTAAGCACTGATCTGGCCGAAAGTCGGCGCCATCCAGTTCAGGGTTATCGTGCGTTGTGAGGCTGCCTCCGTCGCCGTCAGGTTCTGCGGGGGACGAGTAATCGCATTGGCTGTTGGGACGTCGAGCTCTGCTCCGCCGCCTCCAAATTGTTGGCCGCCGCCACCGAATTGTTGTCCGCCGCCGCCGAATTGTTGACCGCCGCCGCCAAACTGTTGGCCGCCGCCGCCAAATTGCTGGCCACCTCCGCCAAATTGTTGGCCGCCGCCGCCGAATTGCTGACCTCCTCCTTCGACGCTAGAGCCAACACCGGTCGCCGCGATCTGCCTAAAATCGGTGTTTAGCCAATCGTTGTAGCCAGTCAAATTCTCGCTGCTATTACCATCGAAGTTAATATCCTGGCTCCCGACGAAGGAAAATAAGCTGGCCAAACTTGTGACACGGGTCATTTGTGCACCATTTGTTATAGATCGCCCGTCACAGTACGACTTGGCAGGACTACCAATGGGATTGCCTTTGGCGTCGAAGGCGACCGGCCATGGAACATACCAACTCGTGTTCAGGAATAGGGCGCCGATCAAAGGACCGCCGCCAGCACTCTCATCCAAGAGATTCAGAGTCTGTTCGGAGTAGTCCGGCACATTGGGCCCACCGTTTAGCGGCGTCAAAAGGTCGACCTGCGCGCTATAGCTCATGACGCTCTGGTAGTTCGGCTTGCAGTTCGGCCCGATCGTAGGCAGATAGCTTCCTTTCGCAAAGGAAAAACCACCGTGCGTCAGGCCAAGTGAATGTCCCAGTTCATGCATGGACGTGCCCGCGATCACCGGTGTCTGCTGCCCGTCGGAAGTAGGTAGTGCCGGGTTTCCCCACAGACCCAGCGTAATGAGTGAGTCTGCCCCACCGACATCCGAAATGCCGGAAGCAGTGGAAGTGTAGCCGGGCGCGACGGCCAGGTTCGGGTCCGTATAGACCGTAAAGTTCCCGGTCATCGACTTTCCGCCCACAGTGATCGAAAAACCGTTGGGGAGAACCATGGCATCGACACAGAAAGTCCCGTTCAGATTTGTATTGGTGGCGGCACCAAAGACCGTAACCCGGCCCAAGCCGCTGGCACAATTTTGGTCTGGGATAGTGTTCCCTTGAGCATCGGTTCCGAGCAGCGTGGTGAGCGGAGTTGACGTCGTGAACGTCACCGTGTTCGTGGACTGCGTCAGGTTTGTCAGCGTGCCGCCCTGAAGGCTCCATTTCGGCTGCCCCGCCGCATGCCCAAACAGCGCATAGTGCCAGCTGTGTCTCTTGCCCGGCTGGAAGCGCGCTATGCAATCTGCCGCCGGAGGTGAGGTCGCGCAGTCATTCAGGTCCGCTGGATTATCGGAATCGACAAGCTGGTTCTTGATGAAATCGAAACCGTTCTTCCACGCAACCACACCCGGCTGATTGGGAAATGGGCAAAGCTCCGGCGGCGACGTATTTAGATTGTCTGTGCACGTTTGCTCTTGGATAGCGTGCACGTTGGGCTGGTTCGTGCCCAAGGGGTTGATGTGAAGAAAAATGTTATGAGCAGCAAACTGGCCGGCCACCAAGTTGATGGCGCCAGACGGCCGCGGGTCGAAAGAGTAGTTTGTTCCATCTCCCGTTGTGCATGAGTCGGCGCCCGTGACGTTGCTGCACATGTAGTCAAGTTGGATGAATACGTCCTTGTGCGGAATTGCCGGTGTCCCCAGGACTGCTCCGGGAAGATCCACCCACGAGGGATCGCCGGGGGTACACTTGCCCTCGTTCACGGAGGCATCGCAGTATCCCGGATTCGCGTACCCTGCGGGCGCTGTCTTCCACACGTCCAGCAGGCCATCGCCGTCCGTATTCTTGACCGTAGTACTGACGATCACCGCGCCCCACGACACACATCCCTGGTTGCTCGGATTCGGCACGACCGAGGTCGTAGCCGAAGAATCGTTTGCATGTACTGGATTTGTCTTCGAGTTCGTAAAGGTCCAGGTCGGATTGTCCCAGGTTCCGTACAACCCCGGGAATGCCGGCTGGCCGGTTCCGTACAAAGAAGAAAGACCTACGCCGTTCAACGAAACCGTTTGGAACTTGTTGCTCTTGCCGCCGCCAACAATGTGGGTCAGTCTGGATACCGGGTTCGGCGCAGCTTGATAAAAGCCCTGGACAGTTTGTGTCATCGTCAACATGCCGGTGCCTGGAGCGAAGTCACCGTCGTAAATTACGATCGCGTTGAGCGGAACGTTTGGGGAATTGAGGACGCGATAGATGATGACCAAACTTGCACCCAAAGTTAACGGCGTATTGTTGCCCACGCTGGGCATCCGGACTTCAAATGTGCCGTACGTTATCCCGTTAACCGTGCCGTTGACTATGATGTTGCCGCTGGGATCGTGTGGCAGAGCGGCAAGGACATTCGCGCGATAGGTGCGCAAAACCTTTCCGGTCGAACTCCCTGTACAGCCGCCGGAACTCCAACCTACCGTGGTTGTGGCGTTAAGGTCGACTCCCGTTATGGGATATCCCGGCGCCTTTGGCCCTCCCGTAAATACCGGTCTGAAGTATCCATTCTCGCCCGATCCCGGCTGCCCGGGAATTACGCCGACCTTCTCGACCGTTTGCCAATAAAGCACGGCGGCTATCACCTCGGCGCCTGGTGGCACAGAGGTTGCCCCCGTAATACCCTTATTTCTTGTGTCAGGGACGTTGATGGTTCCAACGGCGTAGCCGCCGGAAAAGGTTGTCGTCATGTTGTACGCGCCGGCAACGACGTAATCACCTGTGACGAAAAAATTATTGCCGAAGCTGAGCGGTGGATCCGGAGCCTGTGCGAAACCCGATCTCGTGACGGTTGACAGCAGTCCCAGCAGAATAAGAAGATATATAAATTGCAATTGCAGCGAGGTAGTTAGATTCTTGCGGTCGTAATTTGAACTTCTTGCCGGCCTCCACCTCGCGAGCTCCCAGGAGCTACGGCCGACTACCAGAGACGGCGCTAAAACGGAGTCCTTGCGAACCTGCGATCTGACTGTCATATATCTCCTTTTCAACCCGCCCAGAACACGGGCGGTCATTTAGAACGGATCCGTGAAATTCCGCATCCCTCGCGCAAAATCGAGTACATGAATCGTCTTGGCCGTTGGAATTGTGATGAAAATGAATGACCTGAATGATGCATAAGGAGCAACGACGACCTAGCGCGAGTGCAGTCGTTCGTGCATCAGTCGCGACGCACTGGTTGCGCATGAAAGTGGCCTCCAGCTTTCCAAGCCTTTGGCGTTAGTTCCATTTATTGCGTCACGGGGGGAAACCGCAATTAAGCTTGCGGAATGATCTCCGAACTGATTTCCCACGTCAAATGAAAAATGAGCCGAGCGGCGGAATTTCAGGCAATTCTGGCGGCGTTACACACTGCACAACATGCAAAAGTGTGCAAATTTGTGCATACTGCTGCCGGCAAGCGAGAGCCCTTTTCCCGCGCTACGACGATTTCGTGTACTCGACAAGCTCGTTGGTCTTCTCACGGACAGAGCGCCGAGGCAAATGCCCTAGCGAAGCCAGCCTTGATGCGACTCAAACAACGAGAACCCATGTCATAGATCTAGTTTCGGTCGGAAGCAACTGTTCTAGACGGCGGCGCGCCACTCCGGCGGACAGCGCGGGGCGCAAGCTGAAACATCGCAGCGCAATCTACTGATGATCGGTACGCTTGATCACGTAGAGTCTACGATTCGTCCCAAACGTGTTCTCGCGCCCCCGCAAGTCATGATAACCGTAAGAGAAATTTCAGCTCCGTGTGTGGTTTATGACCAATATAGCGATCACAGTAAACGAAAAGTCATACCGAATCGATGTTGCACCCGACACGCCGCTGCTGTGGGTTTTGCGCGATACCCTCGGCCTAACCGGCACTAAGTACGGCTGTGGCATGGGACTTTGCGGCGCATGCACGGTGCACTTGGATGGCGAGGCGCGGCGATCATGTCAAACACCGGTTAGCTCTGTCGGGGCGAAAAAGATCACAACGATTGAAGGACTCTCTCCCGATCGCAGCCATCCGGTTCAACGTGCCTGGATTGCCGAGCAGGTTCCGCAGTGTGGCTACTGTCAATCGGGACAAATCATGCAGGCTGCGGCGTTCTTGGACAAGACTCCGCATCCGACCCGTGAGCAAATCGACGAGGCCATGAGCGGCAATATCTGCCGCTGCGCCACCTATCAGAGGATTCGCCGCGCCATTCAGCGCGCCGCGGGACAGAATGCCTGATGAGTCCTCAAGCGCAAGTTAGTCGGCGTGAGTTTCTGAAGGCGAGTAGTCAGACCGTCGGAGCCCTCATTCTCGGCTTCTGTTTACCTACACCCAGACAGATGCAGGAACCGGCGTTAGGCGGACCCTTAACGGTCTTCAAACCCAATGCATGGCTGAGAATTAGTGCCGACAATCAGGTCACGGTTCTTGTAGAAAAACCAGAGCTTGGACAGGGCTCGCGTACATATACGCCGATGATGATCGCGGAGGAATTGGAAGTTGAGTGGTCCAGCATTCATGTGGAGCAGGCCCCAACCATTCCCGCGATCTATCAGGGTTTGCGTACCGGTGGCAGCGGCGGTGTGGCAAGTACGTTTACCCCGATGCGCCAGGTGGGAGCCCAGGCCCGCGAAATGCTCATTACGGCTGCCGCCCGGGAATGGAACGCAAAGAAAAGAGACTGTCGAGCGGAGAACGGAACCGTAGTGCACGGTCCGACAAACCGCCGCTTGAGCTACGGTGAACTAGTGGAGGCAGCATCCACCGTCCCGCCGATAAATCCAGATCAAATAACATTGAAGCAACCGAAGGATTTCCGCTATATCGGTAAGCCGATCGCGCGCACCGACGTGCCCCGCAAGGTGGATGGCAGCGCGGCGTTCGGCATCGATGTTCGGGTTCCCGGCATGCTCTTCGCTGTGATCGCGCGCTGTCCCTTCTTCGGTGGCAAGGTGGTGAGCTTCGACGCTGCTGCGGCCAAGATCGTTCCAGGCGTTCGGGCAGTTTTCCCAGTTCCACCCCTCCCACGTCACTTGAACACTGCCGGTGGTGTGGCTGTCGTGGCAGATTCAACCTGGGCCGCCATGCAAGGCTGCAAGGCACTTGCGCCGAAGTGGGACAAGGGACCGAGAGGAAACGAAAGCACGGAGAACCTGCGCAAGGTAGTCGTGCAGCGGGCGGTCGCCCCCCCCACTTTTATTGCTATCGATCGCGGCGATGTCCTGGATATTTTGGCAGACCCGGTCAAGAAAGTTGAAGCCTCTTATGAATCTCCGTTTCAAGCACATGCCACCATGGAACCCATGAACACAACGGTCCACGTCAGAGATAGCGCGATCGAAGTATGGTCGCCCACGCAGTTTGCGGATGAGGTGCAAGGCGAGATTGCTAAGCTTTCTGGTTTTCCATTGGACAAGGTTATCGTGCACATGGTTCTTTCGGGAGGATCGTTCGGCAGGCGTTATCAGTGGGATTACGCTGCCGAGGCATGGCAGGTTGCAAAGGAATTGAAAAAGCCGGTACAGCTGCTGTGGACGCGAGAAGACGACATGCAGCACGACTTCTATCGGCCCTACAATTACCAGCGCCTCTCCGGGGGCTTCGACGACCGGGGCAAGCTCGTGGCATGGTCCACCCGTGTTGTCACTACTCCCATTGCGAGTTCTAACCTTTATACGGGGTTTCCTGAATCTCCGGAGACATTGAAAGACCCAGCCACTATTGCGGCTCTGGAATGGTATGGCGGAGACGTGGCGCCCTACTCAATCCCAAACTTTCGCCTGGATTATGCTCCCGCAGATTCCGTCGTTCCGCGTTCCTGGTGGCGGTCTGTGGCATCGTCCTATACACCGTTCGCCAAGGAATCCTTCATCGATGAACTGGCTCATGCCAGCGGTCGCGACCCATTTCAATTTCGCATGGATTTGCTGGTGGACAAGTCTCCTGAAACGGCGCGACTCCGTGCGGTATTACAGTTGGCAGCGGAAAGTGCGGGCTGGGGTAAGCCTCTGCCCAAGGGTCGCGGCCGCGGCATTGCCTGTCGCATAGGCGGGAGCTTCAGTGCCCAGGTCGCCGAAGTCTCGGTGGAGGAGGATGGCACGGTTCAGGTTCTTCGGATCGTGAGCGTCGTTGATTGTGGCATCGCTGTGAATCCGGACGGTGTCCGGGCGATGACCGAGGGGGCCATCAATTTTGCGCTTACCCCCGTGCTGAGCGGCGAGATCACCATCAAGGACGGCGCGGTAGAACAAAGCAATTTCCACGATTATCAAGTCCTGCGAATCAATCAGGCACCTGAGATTGAAGTTCACATCGTGCCCAGCATGGAAGAGCCGAGCGGCGTGGGCGAGCTGGGCGCGATGCTGGTTCCTCCTGCCGTAGCAAACGCCGTCTTTGCCGCCACGGGAGTACGGGTGCGGCGTCTGCCCATCGATCCTCAACTTCTCAAGCGTAGCTAGTCCGGAGATAGATATGACGACCAAATTCGAAATCGACCGGCGCGAGTTCTTGAAGACAACCTCGAAAAGCAGCGCAGCCTTGATCCTGGGCTTTTACTTGCCTGCGGCTGCATTGGCTAAGAATGTTTCCGAAGACCAGGTTTTCCGACCCAATGCCTGGATTCGCATCAGTTCCGACAACCAAATCACAGTGTTGATAGAAATACCGGAAATGGGCCAGGGTCCTCGAACCGTCGACACGATCATATTGGCCGATGAACTCGAAGCTGACTGGTCCACCATTCATGTAGAACAAGCGCCCGTCATCCCTGAGACTTACAAGAATCTGTCCACCGGCGGCAGCGGTGGGACGGGGACGGCCTGGGACTACATGCGCAAGGTGGGGGCTCAAGCCCGTGAAATGTTAATCACGGCGGCGGCCCAGCAGTGGAAAGTCGAGAAGAAGGACTGCCGAGCCGAGAACAGCACCGTGCTGCACAATCTGAGCGGACGCCGTGTTCGCTATGGCGAACTAGTGGAGGCAGCATCGAAGTTGCCCGTGCCTAAAGCGGAGACTATCGCTCTGAAACAGCCTGCGGACTTCAGATTCATCGGGAAATCCATGCCCCGCGTCGATGTCCCCAGCAAAGTAAATGGCAGTGGAGTATTCGGTATCGACGTGCGTGTGCCCGCAATGCTGTTCGCGGTAATCGCGCGCTGTCCGCATTTCGGCGGAACGGTACAAAGCTTTGACGCAGCCGCAGCCAACGCCGTGCCCGGTGTACGCGCCGTTTTTCCGATCGAGCCGCTCGGTTTCGTTCCCGGCATCGGTGTCAACATCAATACCGCTGGCGGCATCGCCGTCGTCGCTGACTCAACGTGGTCAGCGATGCAGGGCCGTAAGGCTTTGAAGATCTCGTGGGACAAAGGACCAAATGCATCTGAAACAACGGAAAGGCTAAGCAAGCAGCTCAAGGATCAAGCCGTGGCGCCTCCCAGCTTCGTCGCGGTGAACCGGGGTAACACAGAAAAGGCGCTTCTACAAAGCGCCAAGAACATCGAAGCGCATTACGAAATGCCGTTCCAGGCGCATGCCACCATGGAACCAATGAACACCACGGTACACGTGCGCGAGGATGGCATCGAAGTCTGGTCCCCCACTCAAATTGGCGCCAAGGTGCAGGACGAGATTACAAAACTTTCAGGGATTCCCGCCAAGCAAGTAACTGTGCACATGACACTCTGTGGTGGATCATTTGGCCGGCGTTATCAATGGGACTACGCCGCTGAGGCGTGGCAGGTCGCTAAAGAGGTAAATCGGCCCGTGCAACTACTTTGGACACGCGAAGACGACATGCAACATGATTTTTATCGGCAGTATTCATACCATCGCCTGTCGGGCGGCTTAGATGAGCAGAACAACATCTCGGTCTGGTCTCACCGCGTCGTCTCTACACCCATTCGCGCCGTTTTCGACCCGCCAGACAAGCTGAAGGATCCGAAGCACGTCGCGTCCCAGGAGTTGAGTGGCGCCGACGTACTGCCCTACGCCGTCTCGAATTTCCGCTTGGACTACGCCCCCGTACAGTCCGCCGTCCCTCGAGCCTGGTGGCGGTCCGTGGGCCATTCTTTTAATGCCTTTGTTCTGGAGTGCTTTGTTGACGAGTTAGCGCACGCCGCGGGACGCGATCCGTATGAGTTTCGAATGAACTTGTTGCGCGAAGACCGTAGGCTGTCCTCGATTATGTGGCCTGACGATCCTCCCCTGGAAACTCGAAGATTTCGGGCAGTGATGCAACTGGCGGCGGATAGATCGGGATGGGGAACGCCACTTCCACCGAGGACAGGGCGCGGCATTGCGTGCTGTTGCTCGTTCGGAAGTTATATGGCTCATGTTGCCGAGGTCTCGGTCGAAAAAGACGGCACCCTGCATGTTCGCCGCGTGGTGAGTGCCGTGGATTGTGGAACGGCGGTAAACCCCGATGGCGCGCGGGCTATGACGGAAGGCGCGATCAACTACGCGCTTACTCCGGTGCTGAGTGGTGAAATCACGATCAAAGATGGAGCGGTCGAGCAGAGCAACTTCGATGGCTATCAGGTCTTGCGTATGAGTGATGCCCCAGACATCGAGGTGCACATTGCACCCAGCAACGGCGATCCTGGCGGGATGGGCGAAACTGGTGTTCCTCCTCTTGCACCCGCTGTGGCTAACGCCATCTTCGCTGCCACGGGAAAACGAATTCGCCGACTGCCGATCGATCCAGGCTCTGTTGCAGCAACTAAAGGAACGTCCTAGGATTGGCTGGATGCGGCGGGAACCGCAAACTGTATGACTTTTTACCCCTTTGTTGCGGTCCGACGCAAGGCTCTGTGGATCGTCGTCTGTTGGTTGGCGATTGTATTTCTTTTCGCGATTCAGTGGTTCATCTATGACGCGGCTCGTGGAGATGCGGATCGATTTCGTTATTACCTTTGGTGGTCGTGCTACACCTGGGGAATCCTTACGCCCGTGGTAGTGCGTTTCGCCTACCGCAACCCGATTAAAGCTTCGACATGGAAGCGAACTCTCCCACTGCATCTCGCCGGCAGCTTTGTGCTGGTCGCGGCCGAGATATCAATCGAAGCCATGCTCGGTAAACTGCGCTTCCACCATAATCTGTCGGTGCAAGATGCACTGCGACACTACTTCACTCGCCATACGCAGGTCAGCCTGCTTACCTACTGGATGCTTCTGGGCGCCGTACAGCTCTATCGAATGCGCGATGAAGCTCAAAAGCGCGAACTGCGAGCCTCGAGGATTGAAGCGCAGTTGGCTGCGGCCCAGTTGGAGGTGCTGCGCGCACAGATCCATCCGCATTTCCTGTTCAACACGCTGCAGGCTGCGACTACGCTGATCCATGAGGATCCGGATGGTGCGGAAGATATCCTTCTGCGACTCAGTGAATTGTTGCGGGTATCGATCGATGAGTCCCATGTTCAGGAGACCACTCTTGAACGGGAAGTCGAAGTGCTCGATCTTTACATGGGGATTCAAGCACGCCGTTTTGGAGATCGGCTGCGGTTTGAGATTTCCATCGACCAAAACGTACGGGATTGCATGGTTCCTGCGCTGATTTTGCAACCGCTGATCGAAAACGCCATTCGGCATGGTATCGGCAGACATAAGGGAACGGACACAGTCTCCATCCGAGGGTTTCAGAAAGGGGAGTTCCTCCGGCTGGAAGTGATCAATCTGAACAGTCATCTAGAAGAAAATCCGGTTGCCTCAGCGGGACGTGGCGTCGGTCTCGCAAATACACGCGCACGTTTGGAGCAGCTCTACGGAGAGCGCCAGGACCTGCGGCTACAAAAACTCGAGCCAACCGGGGTGTGTGCCGAAGTCTCCATTCCTTTGCGATCTACACCCGTTCTTGCCGAGGCATCACCACGATGAACATCCGGGCGCTGGTCGTTGATGACGAACCACTGGCACGCCGCACGATACAACGATTCCTTGGAAAGAACGCCGGAGTGGACGTAGTGGGTGAATGCGGCGACGGAGAATCCGCTGTCAGAGCGATTCGGGAAAGGAAACCCGATCTTGTGTTTCTCGACGTCCAGATGCCGGAGATGGACGGATTTCAGGTGGTCAGCACAGTGGGGGCCAATGAGATGCCGGTCACGATTTTTGTAACCGCTCATGACCGCTTCGCCTTACGCGCATTCGATGCGAACGCCATTGACTATCTACTCAAGCCTTTTGGAAAGGGGCGGTTTGAGCGCGCTCTCGCTCGCGCCAAGCAGAGAATAGCCGGCAAGCTCGATCACGATGAAGTGCGCCGGATCCTATCCAGCTTGGAGCGGCTCGCGGTGGAAAGGAAACATCCGGAGCGGTTGGCGATCCCCAAGAACGGACGCATACTGTTTGTCGCGACGAAAGACATCGACTGGATCGAGGCGGAAGGCAACTACGTACGTCTTCACGTCGGAAATCGTGAACATGAATTCCGCGAGACTCTTACCGAACTTGAGGAGAAGCTCAGCCCCGCTGATTTTCTGCGAATACATCGCTCGACCATCGTGAATATTCATCGGATCAAAGAAATCCAAACCTGGTTTCACGGCTACCATCGAGTGCTGCTTCAAGACGGTACCGAGTTGAGAATGAGCCGTTACCAACAGGAGATCGCAAGAAAGTTGGGACTGGACTAATAGTATCGAGCATTTACGCGATGTATCTAAGAACTCACTCTTGGTAGCTGGCCGAGGAAGCGGGGCTACTGGCTCTCGATCCGCAACCCGTCTGATACTCCTGGATGACGAGTGCCTTCGCGATCAAACGTTAGTTCGAAACACCACCAACTGTTATGGGTGCGGCGCGTCTTTCAACCCCGGCGCAATCTCGTAGGCTTTGTTGAATTCTGCGCGCGATTCTGCTTCATTTCCTTCCTGTTGTAGCGCCAACGCCAGATTGTAGTGTGCTTCCGCGTACCTCGGCTTAAGACGCACCGCTTCGACAAACTCCTTCTGCGCCGCGCGAACGTTGCCCGCCTGCAACAGCACTAATCCGAGATTGTTGTGACCCTCCGCGAAGTTCGGATCGCGTCGCACGAGCTCACGGAATACATTTGCGGCGCTGGCGGGGTCATTTTTCTGACTGAGCGCCAATCCCAGCTGAACCCGCGCGTCGGTGTACTCCGAATTGAGACTGATAGCTTCTTTCAGTTCGCTGATGCCTTCGTCCAATTTGCCCGATTGCGCCAGGGCCAAACCGAAGTTATAGTGCGCCTCCGCCAGGTCGGGATCGCACATGGTTGCCTGCCGGAATTCCTCGAGCGCGTGCGTGTGCTCATCCTGACGCCAGTACAGCAGGCCGAGGCTCGAGTGGGCCTGTGTGTAGTCCGGCTTCAGTTCCAGTGCTTTCTGGAACGCCGTTAGAGCCTGCTCGGCGTCCCCCTTGCGCTCCCACGTGAGGCCCAGGTAGTAGTAGCCGGTCGGCAGCTCGGGACCCTTTTCAATGGCCTTTTGAAAAAAACCAAGAGCGTCGTCGAGTTTTTGGTCTTGCAAAGCGTTTACCCCCTGAAGGGTAAGCAATTTCGCCTCCGCCAGGCGCGCACGGAATCGCCGTAGGCCACTGATCTCGTTCAATTCCTTTTGTCCCGCTTCCGTCTGGCCCTGCGCACGCAAGGCGATGCCGAGGTTGTAATGCGCGTCTTCGTAGTCAGGTTTCAGCTCGATGGCGCGCTGGAACGCCGCGATGGCTCCTACCAAGTCGCCGCCAGCTTTCAGTTCCTTTCCAAGATTGAATTGCGCCCGAGGATCACTGGGATCGGCATCCACCGCTTTGCGGAATTCCGCTAAGGCGGCAGCGTGACGGCCTTGACGGCGCAGCGTCACACCCAGAAGCATGTGTGCCGTCGTAAGCCGCGGATTCAACTGGAGGGCGCGGTGAAACGCGGCCGCTGCAGCGGAAAGATTGGCAAGCTGTCCTTCGGTCAGCCCCAACTCGGTGTAAAGTTCTGCCGAGGGCTTCGATGCGATCGCTCGCTGAAGTTCAGTCTTGGCGGACGAAGGATTGTTCTGCTCCAGATAAATGCGCGCCAGCAGCCGGTGTGCCGCGGCGTTTGCGGGGGCGACACTTATGGCAGTTTGCAGTTCCTTTGCGGCGGCCGGCAGGTCGTGTAGATCGTACCAGGCGGCACCCAGTCCGTAGTGCGCATCGCCCCATTTCGGTTTTAGGCGCAGCGCCGCTTCGAACTCGTCTATCGCTTGCCGGGCTTCGCCCTTGTATTTGAGCGTGAGGGCTAAGTCGTAATGAGTGAGGGAATCATTGGGCTCAAGTTCCAGAGCCTTCCGATAATTCGCGATTGCCTGGTCCCAGGATTTTTGCCGGGACTCCTCAATGGCCTGCTGACGGTACTTCTCAGCCGTCTGCGCAAAGCACGGCACCGCCAATACGCACAGCCAAAGCAGCAGGACCCTCATGGTCACAGCCTAGCATGTGTCGTCTGGGGGCCAGACCAACTTTCGTTGATTGCCGTGGAAGCCGAAAGCTGCGGGCGAAGCGAATTCCGCTCCGCCCGAATCGTTTCGATCACCAGACAAATTTCGCGCTGACCTGCCCGATGCGCGGGTCGCGGGCACTCGTGACGTTGCCGAAGTTGCCGTCGCTGACGTCCCCTGCCGGATTGTTAAATTGCGCGTGGTTGAAGATGTTGAAGAATTCCCCGCGAATCTCGAAATGCATGGCTTCATTGATGGGAACTATCTTCGAGATTCCCAAATCGGTGTTGTTGAATCCCGGGCCGTGAAAAAACCGCCGGTTCGCTGTCCCGAAAGATCCACAATCAGTACCCGCCAAAACCCCCGGGTTCGTGAGCCCATTTGGGTAGGTCAGAGCGCAGGCTGTTGCAACAAATGCGCTCTGGTCAAAATATGTCCTGCTAACCGTTTTGCGTGGGTTGTGGATGTGAATCGGCCCCACGAGATTCGGCATGTCGGTGGAGGGGCTACCGGTAAGAGAGGCATCTCCCTGGCACAGCGGCGTCGGGTTCGAGGGGTCTGTCACCGTGTCAAACTGCGTACACAGGCCGGATGGATTCCCGTCGCCAATCTGGATCGGAAATCCCGTGGAGAATCGAGTAATCCCCTGTAGTTGCCATCCTTTCGTGAGCCTTGGCATGCCATGGAATAGCCGATAGAACGGCATTTCCCAGACATAGCTGACCACAAAGTTCTGGTGTACGTCTGTCGACGACAGGCCCCGGCTAAGCTTGGCGTTGGAGAAGTTGATCAGTTCGCCGAAGGCGGACGAATCGTCGATGGCCTTCGCTATCGTATACGCAGCCAAAAAGGTTACGTCGCCGGCTTTACGCTGGAGGGTCACTTCTCCTGAATGGTAAACGGAATTTGCCACCAGCTTGGTGAAGGTGTTGCCAAAGCCAAAGCAGAGGGTTTGGCCCGTGGGACTATTCAGGCCGGTGGAACTATCACAGGTGTTCGGATTAAGCAGACTGTCCCTGGTGCCGTAAATCGTATTGGCGCCGACAGTGAACGTGTTTTGTTCAGCATTCGGGCCGCAATTAGCGCCTTGGGCGGCGAGTTGTATACACAGCGCGGCGTCGCCCGGGTTCGCCTCGGTCTGCGCGATGAGCCGATGACCCTCAGTGCCCACGTAAGACAAAGTCAACACCGTGGAGGGGCTTAACTCGCGCTGGATCGAGAAATTGAAGTGTTCGGCGTACGGGATCCTGTTGTGAGTGTCATATCCTGGGAAATAGGACAGCGGCTCGTAAACCGAGAAGGAGAGGGTCTTGTTTGACGGGGCGCCTGGAATCGGGGTGGTAAACGGGAAGCGCTGTCCCTCGCCGTCGGTGCCTCCGTCATCGCGATTCCGAAACGGCTCGGCAAAGTCAACGGCACCCGGACTGGTCCAGTACAAGCCGAACGGTGCGTCTCCCACTTCATAAAAGAGATTCAAATCCTCAACAGACGTGTAGTACAAGCCGTATGAGGCACGGATGCTGCTTTTCCCAGGTCCACCAAAGACTTTACCCAACACTCCATCGCTAAAACTCGGAGAGTAAGCGAGACCGACTCTTGGTCCGAAGTTGTTGTATCGGGTCGGGGCCAGCGTCTTCGGAATGCCTGCGTCGCCCGGATAAACGAGCCCTTGGGGAGAGAACGGAAAGACCGTGGACTGCTGTCCCTTAACCCAGGTCTGGATCTTTCCCTGCGTGTCGTACCAGGGAGTACTCATTTCCCATCGCAGACCCAAATTGAGCGTCAGATTGGGAGTTGTCTTCCATGAGTCTTGTACGTAGGCCCCGGCATAGCGCGTGCGCGAATCCAGGAGTTGCAAGGCTGCCTGGGTGTAGCCACCTCCGGCTCCTGTAACCGCCCCAAGCAGGTAATCAGCGAAATCGTTCCCGGTTTCGGTGCCATCGAAAATGAACGCTCCATCCTGGCTGGCCAGATTGCGTTCGTTGACTTGCAGATACCGGGCTTCTGCGCCGAACTTGACCGTATGCTTGCCGATTACTTTCGAAAGCCCGTCCGAAGCCGTGTAGGTGTTGTTGGGCTGGAATGTAATCAGAGACGGAGTGCCGAGGGCAAAGTTGTTGAAATATATTTGGGGAACATACTCTGCAAATCCGGGCGTAGCGTCGGGAATGATGCCGAGGCTTCCGACACCGGTCTGGAACCCGAGAGAGGCCAGCGACGCCTTGCCACCGCTCGGGTTGTCCAGGTGGGTGGACGTACGGAAGAAGGTTATCCGCGCCTCATTCACCGCGGTGGTTCCGATAGTCTTATTGTTGCTGATAACGAACTCTTGGGCGCGGGTGGGCGTGATCGCGGGGAAGCCGGGGACGCTTGCACCTCCGCTGGGCAGGGCGCTATTCACGGTCGAGTCGTCAAAGTGATAATAGAAGGACCAGTTGCCCGTCTTGCGGCTGTTAAAGTCGACCCGCTCTCCGATTTTGTCGTCTTTAACCGTGTTCCTTTGACTATTGTCCGAAAATGTAAAGCCGTCCGCACTGTTGGGAGCCGGGATATATGGGAGGATTCCTGACGCGGGCGCCGCCCAGGCAGTCTGGGGAATTATGCCCCCCGGGAACACGCACACGCCGTTCTGGGCATCCTGCGGGGTGGTGCAGTTAGGCGTCCAGTATGGCTCGTTAGCGCTTACCGTATAACCCAACCGTTGTGATAGCTCGTCCGGCCAACCGCATGCGGGACATACCCCGCCCGTGGAAGTCCCCTGGACGGCGCCACTCAATGTACAAGGTCCCGGTACCCCACCAACAAGGCACGTAGTATCCGGTCCGAAGTTCCCCTGAAGTTCGTTGGCAGTTGGAACAGCAACTTGACCAGTCTCCGCGCCCTGCACCTGTCTGGTCCCTTGATAATCCGTGAACCAGAACAACTTGTCTTTCCAGAATGGGCCTCCGGCTGTAAAACCGAACTGATGCCGCCGCAACTCCGTCTTAGGCTGGCCGGAGAGGAAGTAGTTTTGGGCATCGAGCTTGTCGTTGCGGAGGAACTCGAAAACATCGCCGTGGAAGCCGTTCGTGCCCGACTTGGTGATGGCGTTCATCACCGCTCCGCTGAACTTTCCGTATTCGGCGTCGAAGCTGTTGGTAATCAGGCGGAATTCTTCGACGGAATCGAGATTTGGAACCAGCCCCGCACCCAGGTTGCGGCCTTCGCTTACGTCGCCTCCATTCACCAGAAACGCGTTGGCCGTTTCGCGCTGGCCGTTCACCGAAATGTTGCCCGCGTTTGAGATATATCCTGAGACCGGCCGGTCGCCACCGATTGTCCCGGCTGTCGTCGGCGCCACACCGGCCTGCAGCCCCAGCAAATCGAGATAGCTGCGGCCATTCAGCGGCAGGGCGAGCATCTTTTGTGAATCAATCACGTCCCCAAGCTGCGTGCTCTCGGTCTCTACGCGCGTAACGTCTGCGGCAACACTAATCTCCTCCTTCACCGTGCCGACTTGCAGCGTGATATCGATCTTGAGTTGATCGTTCACCTGAATCGTGATGTCGGTCCCGGCATAAGGGCGGAAACCAGCAGCCGTTGCAGTAATCTTGTAGCTTCCTGCGGGTAAGGCGAGGAAGTGGTACGAGCCGTCAGTGCCCGAGGTGGTTTCCTGGCTGAGGTTGGTTTGTGTGTTCGTGACAGTGACTTTAGCGCCCGTAACCACGGCTTGTGCACGATCACGGACCACGCCCGTGATTGAACCAGTCACATCCGCACGCGCCACAATCGAGGCAAAGGTGAGTATTGAAACGATTAAATACGA